>JAFWBV010000002.1 GCA_017506895.1 Candidatus Saccharimonadota bacterium
GCGAGAATGGCGATATTTATTCTTCGGTTGATGGAGTGGACTTAGCTTATTCTGGTGTTTCTATTGATGCGCAAAATGGTGCAATTGTGAGAATTTTTCATGCCGATAGGGATTCAAGCGAGTCGGTCTTTAATGTAAAATTTAGTGGAATGAATTTGTCGGTGGTGGATACAAAGGTAGCGAAAGATGGTTCGGATGAAATCACAGTAGCATATGATCCGACTAATCCTTCTTATGTTGCGCCACTTGGTGAAAGTGTAGTATTTAAACCGAGCGGCACCAAAGGCTTGATTATTATGGCAACTGTTGAAGGTGCAGTACTAATAGTCTTTTCGATATTTACAGTGATTATGGCAAAGTTTTTCTTGAAAGCCAAGAAATAATATAACTATTTTTTGGGTTTACTAATGTTAGCTGGACGACCATAGTCTGGTAGGATGATTTGGTGTTTTTTGCCGTTATGATCATAGAGCGGAATGTTTAATTCATGTGACAAAGTGTTAACAATGCTGGCGCCGATACGGAGTCCAGTAAATGAGCCAGGTCCGGACATAAAGGTGATTTCGGAAATATCTTGCCAAGTTTTGTGATTTTCGTTTAATTTGTCGTTAATGAATTCAAGTAACTTTTCAGCAAGATCGTTTGCGAATGTAAAAATATACTCCTTGTCATCGAGTTTCAGGATAGTAGTTTCTGTGGATGTATCTAGGTATAATTTCATGATATAATATTATATAATGAATATAAGTTCTGAACAAGAGATGATGGAATTTGGGCGTGGTTTTGCAAAAAAAATCACAAAGCCGGCGATAATAGAGCTGGTGGGCGACGTTGGTGCAGGAAAAACGACTTTTGTAAGAGGTCTAGCGGAAGGTTTAGGTATAAAAGAGCCAATCACAAGTCCAAGTTTTACAATTTCAAAATCGTATGCTTTGCCTGGTGGTGGGAGACTGATTCATTATGATTTTTATAGATTACCTGAGCCGGGAATAATGGTGGATGATTTGGTAGAAAACTTAAATAATAATGATAATATAATAGTAATTGAATGGGGTGAGTCAATAAAAGAAGTTTTACCAGAAAAACATATTAAAATTGAAATATACTATACTGAAGAAGGGAGAACTGTCAAATTATGAATGTTTACATTTCTGGAATAAGTGGGACTGGAATGGGACCACTAGCGTTGATGGCTAAAGCCGCTGGTTTTAATGTTTGGGGTTCTGATTTATCTCAAGGTGCGATTTACGATGAATTGGTAAAAGCTGGGATTGAAGTATTTGTCGGCGAACAAGACGGAAAATTCTTACAAAATAAAATTGATGCTGGTATTGATTGGTTTGTATATACTTCGGCTCTATCAGATGACCATCCAGAATTAGTACTAGCTAGAAATAGCGGTTTGAAATGTACGAAGAGAGATGATTTTACGGCTTTTTTGGTTGAGAAGTTGGGTTTAAAGATGGTAGCAATAGCGGGAACGCATGGCAAGACAACTACTACAGCGATGGTTATTTGGACAGCATTAAAAAAGAAGTTACCAGTTTCGTATATTGTGGGGACTACGCTAGGTTTTGCGCCGAGTGGAGCGTATCACGATGGAGACAAATATTTTATTTATGAAGCCGATGAGTACGACCGAAACTTTTTGAAATATCATCCTTGGTTAGCCGTAATTCCTTCGGTAAGCTATGATCACCCAGATATTTATCCTACCGTGAAGGATTATGAAGATGCTTTTTTGCAATTTAAGAGTCAGAGTGAAAATTTGGTGGAGTTTAGATCTGGTATGGTGATGCGAAATAATGAGAAAGTGATTGGATTTAAACCTAGTGATTTTAATTTGGTCGGGGAAGTACGAAAGATTGATGCGGCGTTAGCAGCTGAGTCTGTAATGATGATACAAGTTGACAAGGCAAATGAAAAAGGCGTAGATAAAGTTTTTAATAATGCCACGCTTATAGAAATATTAAATGATTTTCCTGGTGTGGGGAGAAGATTTGAAAGAATTGCGGACGGAGTTTATACGGATTATGCACATCATCCAGAAGAAATTGCGGCAACAATTGAAATGGCAAAAGAACAAGTAACAGTGGACGGCAAGAAGGGCTTGGTTGTGGTATATCAACCGCATCAGAATACTAGGCAGCATGAAGTAAAAGATGGTTATAAAGATGCATTTTTGGGAGTTAGTAAACTTTATTGGTTGCCGACATATTTAACGAGAGAAAATGAAAAATTGGCAGTTTTAAAACCAGAAGATTTTATAAAATCTTTGTCTAATCCTGAAATTGCCGAAGCGGCAGATTTGGATGAGAGATTGTTAACTTTAATACGTGAGCATTTAAAGAATGGATATTTAGTTTTGTTGATGACGGCAGGTCCGGCGGATGGATGGTTCCGAAAAAATTTTATTTGAAATAATAAAATGTTTGTGCTAATATAATATATATGAGATTAGGGCGCAATAGTGTTCTTGGTAGTAATAAGTCTTTACTGGGTTTTTTGTTTCTGGGAATAAGTTTCACTGGAGTTGTACTTGGAAGCGTAAACGTGTTTGCTACGTGCAATGGCCAAAGTATTAGAGCGACGAGTAGGTTTGAGCCGAGAATTTGTATTACGGCGAGTGTAGATAATGGTGCAACGTATGGTCCGATTTCCAGTGTTTTAAAAGATTATCTCATTCAACCAACGACTTTGAGTGATAAAGCGGGGGCGTTTTCGGGCGATTGTTTAACATCGGTAAATGGGCAGAATGGTTGGGTGTACTACGGTATAGATGGAGAAAAAATACCTTATGATAATATTAAAGTTAAAGTAAATACATACTTAAGATGGGTCGACTTCAGAGGACAAGGATTTGGTGCAGTGGATTACAGAATTATGTCGACCAACATTGCTGATTCTTGGAATACCGGAAATAATCAAAACGTTTTGATTGGTTTTTGTCGAAACAGAAACAGCAGTTGCCCAACCTTTAACCAATCTATAATCGATGGAGTATATAGGAATTTTTCTAATTCGCCGCAAATTATTAGCAGCGGCAATGGAGAAGTAGAAATATTGCCAGCGTATGGTCCGGCTCCTAATCAACCTTGGGTTTGGACTTTTGATACTAGATCAATCGACAGAGATTTAACTTTAAATTATGGAATTACAATTCCAAATAGGACTCAGTCTCAGGTAAGTAGCGATGGTAGGATTAGTGTTAGGAGATGTTTGGCAAGTGACAATGATGATAATTGTGGATGTAGCTTTGTGGCAAATAATACATTTGTGCAGATAAGATACGTTGCGCAACGATATCAAAACGAAGGCTTAGCGGAAGTTTATGAAGGCGAGTCGGTAGATGCTGGTAAAAATCACGCAAGTACCGATTGGCGAAATACAAGTGCTACTGCAGATACTGTGAATATTGATTGTGAAGATAGTGGTTGTTACGCTTCATTTAAACTGGCTCTTAAAAATAAGCTTAATAATGGTAAAGTCGTGTATGGTGTAACTAGGCAGAAAAACTCTGAGAATGTAGGGAATGTCGCAACGACGCCGGGCAGTCCGTTTACGCCTGGAATAAATGGAACTTTAATCAGTACAGGTGTAAGTGATACTTATACTGCAAAAGAGTTTCTGAAACCAGGTGATCAAGTTTGTTATTTCTTGAATTTTGATCCGCGTGAAGTGAATAATGTAACTTTAACAACCCTTAAGGTTTGTGCGAAGGCAAAAACTACTACATTTAAAGGAAAATCAACATTAAGTGGAACAGTGAGTAGGGTGATTGATTGGAGAGATACTGATGATGCTGTAACTGTACCAATTGAAAATTGTTCGCCAATCTATGGTTGTACAGTTAAATTTAAACAAGAGCTTAGGCGCGAAAGTGGTTTAGGGGTGAGCAATTATGTTGTGAGTAGGACTTCAAATTTGACAGACAATAATTCTTCAAGAGCAATTCCTAGTAATAACAATTTGGCGAGCGGTATTTTCCCGAAAGGGGCTGGGACAATAGTATACGAGAGTGGTGACATATCTTTGTATCCAGGTATGGTGGTGTGCGATCAGCTATCGTTTGATGCTAATAATAGTGCAAATTCTCCGAGAAGAGCTAATTTAAAAATTTGCGCTTCGGCATTAGGAGATGCTCAGCCGCCTGAACCGGATCCAGATGCTCATGAAGACCCAGACAAAGATTCGGGTGATTTGTCTCTCATTAATATAAAAGTAAGAAATAGCGATGTTGATGCCTATAAAGATTATCAAAGAGAAGTCTATGCGAAGCCGAGCGATAATGTGTTTTATCGTGGAACTTATAATCCAGTGCTTCAGTACACGTACTATATAAAATCAAAAAAGATTACGATAGGTAGTGATACAACTATGTTCCCCGGAGAGATAAACAGTGATAAGATTTTGGGGACACTATTTAACGAGAACTATGTTGCATGTCGTAATGAAAAAGTAGGTTGTTGGAACAATGCTTATTCAGTGTTTAGTGCTGGACTAACCCCTTCATTTAATGATAATTTCACATATAAGGCTGGTGATACTTCAAGGAGATCGACTGTAAAAGACCATAAGGTAATGGGGAGCGAAGCTGGTTCGAGCTTGTCTGGTAAGATTAAGCTAAATAATGTTGACGGAACTAAGACGACAGCAAGTCAGGTGACTTTTGTGTCAATCAGTGATATGAATGTTGGGCAAATAAAAACTGACAGTAAAGAACAAACAGCTTACGTAAGAGTGCCGTATAATTTTACGAACGATACATATATTGATTCTGAATCTCAGAATAAACTATATGCGGGCGAGAGTGTAGATATCAAATACGCTATTGATGTAAATCCGAGAGAAAATACTGTAACGGATGGAACTTATGCTACAATTGTGCGAAACGCAAAGTGGAAACTTGAATTATGTTATGAAGGAAATTGTATTGAAACAAACCCATCAAGTGGTAATTTGAATAGTTCGTATAATTATGACGGTAAAAAAGGTGAGATTAAAAATACAACTATTGTGATTCCGGATGTTGATGCTGGCACAGAAATGTGTTTAAGATCAGCGGTTTTCCCTGCAAATAGCGGTGATGAAAGAAATTATTCAGATAAAAATTATAGCAATACGTGGAAGTACTCCGAAAGAGTCTGCTATAAGGTTGCAAAGCGTCCAAATATGCAAATATGGGGAGGAAGTATTTATTCTGCGAGAAATGTTTCAGTACCAATTAGTGCTAAAAAACATGTGTATGGGTTTAATGAATACTCTATAAATACTGATAATCCGTATATTGTCTTCGGCTCATGGGGAGAATTAGAGGTAGTGGCTTCTGGTAGAGTTTCTGGTTTGGCAAGTGGTGCAGGAACTGGATATGCACGAAACAACAATGGTAGTTTGTGGCCAAGTTATAATTCTAATAATGCTTCTAATTCTGAGTCTTTGAGTAATTATGGTCCAGGTGGAAATGTAGATGGTACGATGATTCAATATTGTCTTAGGAGTACGCTTAGTTTTGCAAATACACAATGTTCGAGTGGTTATGTGGGGAATTTTGGTGGTATGAGTCAAGCTTCTATTAGTGCAAATAAGAATACGTTAATAAGTCGTTTTGTTGGTGGTGGGGATTCTTCAATTGATTATAGCGAGGTAAGCGATAATACAATTATTCCAAATGAAAACTTTAATGGTATGGTTGAAAAAGGTATTACGAAAGTAATAAAAGCTAATGGTAAATTGACGATTAATGGTAATTTGTCTTATGCTGATGGCTATAGCACTCTTGAAGATATTCCTAAACTTATACTTTATGCAACTGGAGATATAACTATTGGTTGTAATGTTTCTAGAATAGATGCCGTATTAATATCTGATGGCGATATTAATACTTGTAATTCGGCGGATATTAATGCGAGCGAGAATTCGAACCAACTAATTATTAATGGTTCTGTAATTACCAATACTCTAACACTTAATAGAACTTATGGCGCGGCGAAAGGTGCAAATTCGATTATTCCTGCTGAAATTATTAACTATGACGCGACATTGTATTTGTGGGGAGCTAATCAAACGTCGGTATCGGCGTCGGCGAAATTTGATTCGGTATACACTAGAGAAGTGGCGCCAAGATATTAGAATTTTGTTATAATAATACTCATGAAGAGTAAAAGTCAGTTTGTATGCCAGCAATGTGGTTCTAGCTATGCGAAATGGATGGGACAATGCAGTAATTGTGGGGCATGGAATTCTTTGGTGGAACAAGTTTTGCAATCTGATAGTGAAAAAAAATCAGCACTTTCTAAAGGTCAAGCTTCGGGTAAAAAACTGGACTATGTAAAAATTGCTACAATTACGCCGTCCGATGCAAAAGCGAGACTATTAACTGAGTTTAATGATTTAAACATGGTTTTAGGCGGTGGAATCTTGATGGGTTCGGTATGTCTTTTGGCTGGACAGCCCGGGATGGGTAAATCTACAATTTTGATGCAAATTTGTGCTACGGTAGCAAAAAAACATAATGTTTTGTATGTTTCAGGAGAGGAATCGGCAGGTCAGGTTAAGTTACGAGCAGTAAGACTGGGCGCAAATAGTGATAAGTTGTCATTTGCTGCATCAACTTCCGCTAACGATATAGCAAAGACGATTGAGACAGGTGAATTTGATCTAGTGATAGTGGATTCAATTCAAACACTTGCAATGGATGAAATATCTTCTGCTCCGGGTACGGTGTCACAAGTGACGAATTGTGGTAATTTAATTATTAGGGCGGCGAAAGCAACCGATACGGCCGTGGTGATAGTGGGGCACGTGACGAAAGATGGGACTTTGGCCGGACCAAAAGTACTTGAACATCTGGTTGATGTAGTGCTAAATTTTGAAGGTGATAGATATGGTGGTTTTAAAACGGTACGGGCGGTAAAAAATCGATTCGGTTCGACAAACGAGGTCGCCATTTTTGAAATGGGCGAGAAGGGGTTATCGGAAGTGGTTAACCCTTCTGCTGCATTATTGGCAGAAAGGACTAACACGGATGGTTCGGTAATTCTAGCTACACTCGAAGGGAATCGTCCGATACTAGTGGAAATACAGGCCTTAGCGACGAAATCGAACTATGGTTATCCAAAACGAACAGCTTCTGGTTTTGATTTGAATAGGTTAAATCTTTTGATTGCCGTGTTGGAGCGCAGGACGAAATTACGTTTGTCTGAACAAGATATTTTTATAAATGTCGTGGGTGGAATGAAATTAAATGATTCGGCGGCAGATCTTGCGGTTTGTATGGCAATAGCTTCAGCGGTGGCTGGACGAAAACTTGGCGAAGAATATGTAGTGTTTGGTGAAGTTGGGCTTGGTGGTGAGATTCGTTCGGCATTTCGAGCCGATCAAAGAATCGCAGAAGCAAAAAAACTTGGCTTTTTGCATGCAATTGGTCCGGCTACGATTCATGATAAGTTTGTAATTCCAGCCAAAGATTTAAGAACAACTTTAATTAAATATGTTAAATAATTGGTTAGTGTTTTGTGGTACTAAGTGTTTGTAAAAATGTTAATCTGTTATAATATATAATATATGCGAATACTTGGAATTGACCCAGGGATTGGGATTTGCGGATTTGGGCTGATTGAGACTTCCGGAAGCGCTTCGGCAAAGGCCTTGGATTATGGTGCAGTGACGACAAGAGTGGATGCGCCAATACCAGCTAGATTGTTAGAGTTGTACGATTCTTTAGTGCAAGTATTTGATGATTGTAAACCTGAAATGGTAGCTGTAGAAAAATTGTTTTTTGCTAAAAATATTACAACTGGGATTGTAGTGGCAGAGGCAAGAGGTATAGTTTTATTAGTAGCGGCGCAAAAAGGTTTGCCAGTATATGAGTATACGCCAAATCAAATCAAGATGTCACTAACTGGGTATGGTGCAGCAAACAAAACACAGATTGAAGAAATGGTTAGGGTGCATCTTGGTTTAGAAAAAAAGCCAAAACCAGATGATGCAGCTGATGCACTGGCTGTAGCGATAACGTGTAGCTTTTTGTACACACAGGGGCAGAATGATGAACATAGGTTTTCTAATTCACGGGGAAGAAAAAGAAAGGAGGATAAATGATTGCACATTTGAAGGGTATAGTGGAAGAAAAATTTGGAACAAATGGAATAATTGTAGATGTGTCGGGAGTGGGCTATGAGATGTTGGTGCCGGCGCCGGATTTTGAAGCGAGTAATCTAGGTGAAGAGCGGAAGTTTTATACATATCATCAAGTAAGAGAGAATGCAGAGGAATTGTATGGTTTTTCGTCTTTGGCGGCAAAGAAAATATTTGAACTTTTGATTTCGGTTCAAGGCGTGGGTCCGAAGGCTGGAATTGCAATAATGTCGCTAGCCGATGCTGAAGAAGTTAGAAATGCGATAGCCAATGGTGATACTGCTTTTGTGTCAAAAGCGTCAGGAGTAGGAAAAAAATCAGCAGAAAGAGTAATTGTTGATTTGCGTGACAAAGTGGGGATTCCGAGCCGATACGGAGCGACAGAAGTGAAATATGGTGGTGGCGTTAAAACCGACGAACCGGATGAAGCATTGGATGCATTAATTGCGCTGGGCTTTCCTTTGAAGGAAGCAACGGCAGCGCTAGAAAAAGTTCCGACGGACCTATCGGTAGAAGAACGGGTTAAACTGGCTTTAAAAGGTTAGTGGTGATTGATTGGAAACCAAGAGATTTGTAAGGATGTAGGTATAGCAAGATTACCGGTGACTTGAGCGGCTGCAAGAAGTGGTTGGTAGTTTTTGAATTGAGTGTTTTGGTATTTGAGATAACTGTCTGCAGCAAAGCGCATTTGTGCTAGTTTTTTAGGAGTGATGGCTTCAAAACCGGAGCCATGCGTGTCGTTTTTACGATATTTAACTTCAGTAAAATAGATTTGATCATCTTTGATAGAAATAATGTCAATTTCGTAAAAGAAGGTTTTGTGGTTTTTGGTGATTATGGTGTGACCATTTTGTGCGAGATAATCAGCGACAGCTTGTTCGGCTTGTTGACCAATTTTGGTTGTATTTTTGGGTGGCTTGGTTTCGGTAGTAAAACCAGAAAGTGATCTGCAGGGTTCAAAAGATTGGCGATGTTCTGGAGTAAGGCCATAATGATAAATGGCGTCAACGTGGGCTTTGGTGCCGTAGCCGACATGTTTGTCAAAAGCATATTGTGGATATTTGGCTGAAAGCTCTATCATGTAATGATCACGGGCAACCTTGGCTATGATGGATGCGGCTGATACTTCCCGGATTTTTGTATCGGCTTTTACGCAAGTTGATGTGTAAGATTCGAGAGAGGTGCCTTTTAAAAAATTAACTTTCCCATCAATGATAATCTGGGAAAAAGGTTTGTGAAGTGACTGAACTGCCTTCACGGCTTGGCGTGTAGCAAGTTTTAGGGCGTTAGAAATTCCAATTTGGTCAAGTTTTTTGGCGGGAACCCAGCCGAGACCAGCGGCGGATTCTTGTAAAATAAGAGTATTTAGGGATTCACGTTTTTTGGCAGTAAGTTTTTTGGAGTCTTTTAGCTCTGAGAACCATGTTTGTTCATTGTCGGGCAAAATAACTGCACCCACAACAAGCGGCCCCGCTATGGGGCCGCGACCAACTTCATCTATACCCAGAATTGACATCTAAGCTTCTTTTTCAGCGTTAGCTTCTTCGGCTTTAGTTTCAACGACTTCAACTTCTGGAGTTTCGGTGGTTTCAACTGGAGTTTCTTCTGTGGTTGTGTTTTCTTCGACTGGTTCTTCTGCTACTGTGGTATCGTTGACGGCATTTCGGTCAAAATCCTTGTTAGCAAGGCGAGCAGATTTGCCGGAACGATCGCGAAGATAGGTTAAATTATTGCGACGAACCTTAGCACGACGAACGATGACGATTTTTTCGACTAGCGGAGAATGGATGAGATAAGATTTCTCAACGCCTACACCAGAAGTGACTTTGCGCACAACGATGCGAGCGGTGTGTGATTCTTTGCGATCAACACGAATAACTACGCCTTCGAAAGTCTGAGAGCGGAATTTGTTGCCTTCTTTAATCTTTTGAGTGACTTTGACAGTATCACCGGAGCGAACATCGACTACGGCTTTCTTTTTTTGTGCGTCACCAATTTGCTTTAAAATTGAAAAACTCATATTATACCTTTACTATTAGACAATTACCTGTTATTTTATCATACTCTTTGGAAATTAGCAAGGGCTAGCTAGGCTAATATTTGGGGAAGAAAAAGGGCCGCAACTGGTGCGGCCCGGGTTTTGATTTTAATCGATGGTTATCCATTTATAATCATCGACTTTTACAAACCAAAACTTGTAATGTTTGTCCGTATAGGTCGATACACGAACCTGTCTGCTGTCACTGGTTTCGTGTTCAAACCATACTACGAGTGGAGGATTGTTTATGGCCTCATCTACCGAAAGATAAGTAGCTTTCGGTATGCCGACGTAATGATGCTTTTTGGCCGGTCTTTTGGCTATTTTGGTATAACCATTTTCGGCCAACAGGTTTTCCATCGTTCTAATGTCGGGTTTGATTTTGGTGCCATTATTTAACCATGCGCCAGTTAGTTCTCTGATTTTCCAGCAAACATAACTGGTATCGGTTTTTATTGTGCAACCCGACTGATCGACGATACGACCTTTGTCGTCCCAGGCTGCAAATTTCGGCATCCTGTAGGGTTTGGGATACGTGTCTAACCCTGTGTTGGGATTAGATTTTTCGTAATCAATGATTCTTTTACCTTCAGGAGAAGAAGGCCAGATGTCAGCCATATTCTGGTACATCTTTTTACACCATTCTCTATTTCTAGAGTCTCGGCTTTTCGCGAACGATATCGCGAAATCTTCAGCAATACTTAAATATTCAGCATTATCCATATTTTTACCCCCTTTTTTTGTAAAAGTACTGAATATATTATATATTATAGCATAGTTTGGTAAGATAGTCAAATGTAAGGAGATTTGGTGGTGATTTATGTTTCAGGATTTTGTCGTTATTTAGACATTGAATTTGAATTCGACAACGTCGCCGTCTTGCATAATATAGGTTTTGCCTTCAGTGCGGAGTTTGCCGGCAGCTTTTACTGCTTGTTCGGAGCCGAGTTCTTTTAGGTCATTGTAATTACAAATTTGTGCTGCAATAAAACCGCGTTCAAAATCGGAATGAATGGTGCCGGCGGCTTCGGGGGCAGTGGAACCTTTTTTGATGGTCCAGGCACGGCATTCTTTTTTACCGGCGGTGAGAAAGGATTGGAGACCTAGGGTTTCGTAGGCGGCTCTAATAAGCTCTTCCAAAGCGTCGTGTTCTACGCCGTAGCTTTTTAGGAATTCTTTGCGTTCGGCGCGAGACATGCTAGACATTTCTTCTTCAAGTTTAGCGTTAACGAAAATAGCCTTGGGATGGTTTGCGAAATTATTCTTTTGCTCGCCGCTTCGCTCACGCCCGTCGTCACGGGGTTCGCTCGCTAGATGCTCCCCGTTGGTCGCAATGCTCGCAAAAGAACAATTTTCGCAAACTTCACGTAGCCTGAATTGCAAATCTTGGTCGGTTAAGCCTTGCTCGTCGACGTTAAACATATAAATGACGGGTTTGTCGGTGAGATAGGGGATGTTTTCGTCCTGTGGGTCTTTTTTGCGCTTAGCTTCGACTTTAGCTTTGGTCTCTTCATCAGCGAGTTGTAATTCTAGGTTAATGATGTCTATATCATCTTTAGCTTGTTTGATAATGTCGTCTTCGGGTTTGTTGTCGGCTCTTACTATGTCGTCGTTTTTGAATGCCCTTACTACGTGGCAAATAGCTTGGCATTCGCGAATGTGAGCGAGAAACTTGTTGCCAAGACCTTCGCCTTTACTCGCTCCGGCAACGAGACCAGCGATATCAACAAATTCTACTGTGGCTGGGACTACCTTGTCGGTTTCGTACATTTTGGCTAATACGTCTAATCGTTCGTCTGGTACTGGAACAATGCCGACATTCGGCTCGATGGTAGCAAAAGGATAGTTGGCAGCAAGTGCGCCAGCGTTGGTGAGTGCGTTGAATAATGTAGATTTGCCGACGTTGGGTAGGCCGACAATGCCTATCTTTAAATTCATAACCAACCTGTGATATCTGTTAATATGAGTATTATTATAACATTTTAATGATATAATGTTAATAGTAAGTAGGAGAGTATGAAATGAGTAAAAAGAAACTAGAAATAAGTCGGCATAATTGGGGTTTGAAAGGCCCTGGCTCATGGGACAATATGAAATGGGAGATATTCGATGATTTGTCTATTGTTAGAACGGATGAGTATCTTGAAATTGAAACTATTGGACAAGCTTCGAAGAAAAAGAAAGTTCATGAGTATACAATTAGACAAGAGGAATTTGATAGTTTGGTAGATAATATTGCTCTTGCTAAAGAGATAAATGTACTTACAGATGGCTGTGATGGGGAAGCGTGGACTTTTGTAGAGTATAATGATGATGGTTCAGTAAAATGGATGCGCGATACTGGATATATTTATGGTATAAAACCTTTAGAAAAAATTTCTAATTATTTATTAGCCGCTAATTAGTGGCGTTTTTTAATTTAAATAGGATAGAAGAAGTGGGTTGGTTTAGAAATATAAGATTCCTATCTTTAAATTCATAACCAACCTGTGTATCTGTTATTATGGGTATAATTATAACATATTTTGGTGTATAATATAAGCATGAGATCGTTAGAAAGTTCGAGCAGAAGTAGAAACATGGATATACCGCGAAATGCTGAGGGCGTAAATGGATACACCGATAATCCAGCCGATAAGCCAAAATCTTTTGAAGATCATATGCGTGAGTTAAAAGACTTGTTATCTTCGTTGCCAAATGATGAGAGTGTTACCGATGTTGATCATGATAAAAAACATGAGCAAGATGTAGATGAGGCTAGGAATGCAGTTCTAGAGGCTTTTAATAAAAGCAAAAATAATACAGAAAATGACGAGCGGATTACTAACTGCAAAAACAGAGTGTTCAAATCGGAATTTGGTCTTAGATATGATGATAATCCTAATGTCTTTAGAACTGATGAGAATTCAGTTTATAGAGTTACTGGCATAGACCAAATAGCAGATATTATTAATTGTGGCTATGTAAGGTCTAAAGAGGGGAAAGTTAAGGGTGGACATGAGAATGAAGTTTTTTGGTCGGCTGGTGGTGATAAACTAAATTTTATAGATGAAAGACCTATTTTAGAAACATCTATTGATACTGTAAAAGATGGGCAAATTGGCGCACTTTCATTAGACGATTTAACTGCCATTTGGGTATTTGATGGCGAAAGTGGTAAGAGAGAAAATAAACTCAACACAATAAAAGATATAAAAAGGTTTATGGGTAAAGATGAGCAGATAAGTGTCGAGGAACTAAACAAGAAAATAAAAGACGGAATAAGCCTAGCTGATATTTCTGCTACTTTTTGATATTGACGTCTTTCCACTTTGGCTTCGGTAAGTGGATTTTAACTGAAAATGGGATAAAAGAAACAGGTTGGTTTAAAAATTCAAGATTCCGATCTTTAAGTTCAAAACCAACCTTTCTATCTGTTATTGTTGGTATAATTATAACACATTAATTAAGATTTGTTTCTAGAAGGAAAAAAGTGAAGCGTGAATGTGTCCTATTTATTGAGTATTGTTGGGTCGTTGTCTTTTATTGGATTGTGGTCATTATTCTGTTTTCTAAATAAGACAACAGATAAAATAATTATTACGATGATCAGAATACTAGGTATAGCAATGAGTAAAATAGACCCAGTGGTGGTTTCAAAGAATGACGTAGTCTGTTGTGTAGCTTTATTTATTGTGCTAGTGGGACTATTTTGATTCGTTTGTTGCTGATAATTATTGTTGCTATAATTATCTCCTACTATTTTTATAGAGAAGTCGTTATGAGATGAATTGTCGAAAGCGAATGGAATTGTAGCGTTGATTATTGTTAGTGTTCCAGATCCGGTGAAAGTTGGCGTAATGTTAAAAAAAGCTACATTATAATCTGTATATCTATAATCTTCTGAATTATATTTTTCAGAAAAAGGTTTTGCTATAATTTCGTTTTGTCCGATTAATTCTATTTCGTAAGCGCTACTAAAACCATAATCGTTTGATGTTATACCAATTGGTCCACCTTTGTAGTTTTCTAGTGAGATTTTTTTGTTATCAATGCTAATAGTCACGCCAGTAACTGGCTCATTGCCATACCATGGTGACGAATCGGAACAACCGTATATTTTGCCGTCAACAATCATTCTTCCATAGCATGCCGCACTAACAGGGCTATAAATAAAGAATGATATAGAAAGGAAGATGGTTATTAAAGTCATTAGAGAAGCTTTCTTCATGTAGTGATCCTTATGCGTACGATTATTAATTGTATTATAGCATAAAAAGAGAGTTTCGAATTATATCAAATCTTTCTTTTTGGTTTTAATTATCTGGTTGAAAGAGGAAATGGAATATAAAAAATCAGGTTGGTTTAGAAATTCAAGACTCCGATTTTTAAATTCATAACCAACCTGTGTATCTGTTATTATTGGTATAATTATAACACAATTTGGTATATAATGTATTGTATGGATAGTATTCAGAAAAAGGTTAATGATTTTAATATTAAATATAATCTTAGTGGATCGATTGAAACAAGGTTTATTGATTTGTCGTCTGAAGTCGGGGAGCTTGGTAAGGAAATTCTTGAGGGCACCGATTATGGTGAAAAAGAGTTTAGCAAGACGGGCAATTTGGAATCTGAATTTGGCGATGTTTTGTTCTCGTTTGTTTCGGCCGCTAATTGCGCCGGTGTTGATTTAGGTGTTGCCTTGGAGAAAGTTTTAAAAAAATATGAGAATAGGTTTAATGAGAAAGGACATATTGGGTCTGAAGATTAAATAGGCGCGGTTACTAAATCAGTTAGGGGGTTGAAAACCTGATGTAGATTAGATATAATGCGCGAAATGAAGTATCGAGTTATTGTTGAGACCGATTTTCGTAACCGTCCAAAAGAACATGAACTTTCGGCTGCAATTATAATTGCCAATTATTTTAAAACCGACATCATTTTTCTTCGTCCATTTTGTCAACATACTTCAGACTTAGATATAAAAGGTGTGAAGTGGGAGCTGAAGAGTCCACTGGGTGACGGAAAGAATACGATCAAAAATAATCTCCATACTGCTAGAAAACAATCTACTAATATAATTATTGACTTGAGACGAATAAAAATGCATCAAACTAAGGCACTTTCAAATATTAATTATTATTTTACAAGTCATCGTAGTAAAAATCGTCACTTGATTGTTTTAACGAAATCCGAAGAAATCCTTGAAATGTTTTGAGATATTTAGTATAATACCAGTTATAAAAGATGCCCAAGATATTGAACTATATCAAGCGCGTCTTTTTTGTTTAATATCGATATTTTTCCACTTCGGTTTTGGTAAATGGATTTTTATTGAAAACGGGATAAAAAATTAGGTTGGTTTAGAATTACAGGATTCCGATCTTTAAATTCATAACCAACCTGTGATATCTGTTATTGTGGATATAATTATGACATTTTTTGATGTATAATACTAAATATGAATAGCAGGGACTATATCGGAAAAGATGTAGTGGTCAAGATTGATCGTCCTTTTGGGACGAAGCATCCAAAACACGGTTTTATTTATCCGGTTAATTATGGGTTTATACCAGATACGACCAGTGGGGATGGCGAGGAATTGGATTGTTATGTTCTAGGTGTTTTTGAGCCAATAAAAGATTTTAATGGAGAATGTATTGCTGTGATTCATCGGTTAGACGATGATGACGATAAACTTGTTATTGCGCCGAAAGGTAAAAACTATAGCGATGAAGCGATTGATGCATTGACGGAGTTTCAGGAACGGTTTTTCAAACACACAATCGTTAGACAATAAATATTGACAATGGGATTTGGACCTTTTTAATTAATGAAGTGCTCCAAAGGATAATTAACGCCAAGGATTATTTGGGTCTGGATCGGTGGGGTCCCAGCCGCGATTAGGACTATTGATATCGATTGTAATTGGAGAAGGCTTGACGATTCCTGCAGGTAGATTAGGGGAATCGTAGATTTTTACCGTAGTGCCATAGGTAATGTTGTCATAGATCCATTTTGCATCTGCTGCAGCTAAGCGAACGCAGCCCGCCGAGGCACCATTGCCGAGCTTGTTGTACTCAAGATACTCTAGGTTGTCCCAAGGTGCGCCTTTAGTAAAATATGGTACAGAATGGAAGAAGATTGGACCATTGATGCGCAAGGTATAATGCCCCCATACGTTGCCAACTAAGAATAATGATTCATATCTATCTGTAACCGTAAAAGTGCCAAGTGGGGTTTCAGAACCTGGTGCACCGGTTGACGCTACGAATACTTTAGATACATTTGTATAATTACCATTTTGATCTTTCGAATAAACGATAACGACATTTTGTTGGCGGTTGACCTCGATATAATACGGAGAACCATTAGATGTTGTTCTGGCGACTGGTCGGGGTGGTTCAGTGACGATTAGTTTTATTTCCTTTTTTGAAGTGTTGTTAGACTCGTCTGCTGCAACGATATTGATAATATATTCTCCTGCTCTGGATGGATCATAATCTCCTTCGATTGAAAGATTGACTGTTTTTTGAGAATTGTCATTAGCTTTGAAATTGCCGAGAATATTGATTTGGTCGTTTGCCTGAAAAGATAATTCGCTTTCGCCTGTTATTTCTGGGGCGATAGTATCTTTGACGTCGTAGGTAACGATGATAATATCTTTGGTTCCGAGTTGGCTAACTAGTGTAATTTCTTGATTTTTTTCACCTATTTCTGTGGTATTGAGCTGAATAGAATCGTCTTCTATTGTGCCGGCATTAATTTCTGCAAAAAGTGACGCTACGGTGTTTTCGGAATTAATTTCGTAGGTTGGGTTCTCGACCAGTTTGTAATCTATACGTAAGAGCATAATTAATGCTATTATTGTCGCGCAACTAGCTAGAGCAATAATTGAGATTATTGTATAAAAAATGATTTTGGCTTTTCTTGTTTCAAGTTTTCGGAATTTCATAATCTAATTATAATTCATTTTGATATAATATGATTAAGATGGATGAAATAGAAAATAATGATATTTTGGTAAACAATGAAAATGTACTAAATGAGAACGATACTATGAAAAAGAAAAGTCAGAAAAAGGTAATTATTTGGAGTATAGTTTGTGGGATTGTGGCTATTGTCGCAATGGTGTTGGTATTGAACCGAGCTACTATTTATGATTATTTTAGAGCTATTTCCTATAAGCCTTCTGAAGAGATGGCACAGATACGCGACAAGCTCGAACTGACTAGCGACGGGTTGTTTTTATTTAATGCTTCGCAGCCGGAACTGGGAAATCAAGATGAATTTAACGAGGAATGTTCTTTGACGCGTGATGAATCGATGGCGGTTTTGGGGTGTTATCTGGATAATAGTATTTATGTGTATAATGTAACTCAAGAAGAATTATCTGGAATTCGCGAAGTCACAACTGCACATGAATTATTGCATGCTGCATGGTCGAGAATTAGTGGTGGAGAAAAGGCTACGATTACTGCGCTTTTAAAAGATGTATTAGAACAAAATAGTGAATTAATTGGTGATGAAATTGAAACCTATGAGGACAGCGAAAAAATAGAAGAGTTATATGTCAGGGCGGGTACAGAAATTAAGACTTTGCCATTAGAGTTAGAGGAACACTATGCTAAATTCTTTAAGGATCAAGACAAGATTGTAGATTATTATGATGGGTACAAGAAAGTATTTAGGGATTTAATGGATGAAATTGAGAGACTTGACCAAGAGATGCAAGAAATAAAAGCTCAATACGAGGCAAAAGAGCAGGAATACGAACAACGAGCAAATGCTTTAAACGCGGAGATAGGGGAATTTAATAAATGTGCGGAAACAGCAGGATGCTTTAATAGCCAATGGGCGTTTAACCAGAGAAGGGCAGCTTTGGTCGGAGAACAAAATGCCTTGGAGGCTCTTTATGGTGAGATAGAAAGGCTTATTAATGAATATAATATTAGGGTTGAAAAGTATAATCAGGATGCCCTGTATAATCAGAAGTTGAATCAGATTATTAATTCGAGTGTTAAGGTTGAAGAAAACTTATAAGTAGTCTACTATAATTAATATGAAATTAAGGGTACGTAGATTATCCGTAATCGGTATTGCGCTGGTTAGTGTTTTGGTGTGGCTAGCGGTAAATCCGGAAAGTTACGATGAGCTTTTTACCGTGATAGAAAATGACGGGGCGGAGAGTGGGTCGAATGAAAGCGCGGATGAAAGTTCCGAAAAAGCCCAGAATGAAAGCGCGGATGAAGGTTCCGAAAAAGCAGTCGATATTTTGGATAAAATAGATGTAAAAGGGAGGGCGCCGAAAAAAGGTTATTCTAGGGAAGAGTTTTATGATGGTTGGCCGATGGTGGACGGTTGTTCGCTAAGGCAGAGAATTATCAAGAGAGAATTTGGAGAGAAAGCAGTGCTTGATGGTTGCAATGTGGTGGCTGGAGAGTTTGATGAGCCTTATACGGGCGAACATATGGTTTTTCAGAATAAAACTGAAGTAAGCAAAATTCAAATTGACCATGTGGTGGCGCTGTCGGATGCGTGGCAAAAGGGAGCGCAATATTTGCCGAAAGAGACGAGATACTTGATTGCGACAGATCCTTTGAATCTTTTGGCGGTAGATGGAGATGCTAATAAACAGAAGTCTGATGGTGATGCGGCGACTTGGCTACCGAAGAACAAAAAATTTCGGTGTCAGTACATAGCGAGACAAATTTCAGTGAAATACAAATATGGTCTTTGGGTGACAGAGGCCGAAAAAGAAGCGATGAGCAGAATTTTGACTAATTGTCCAAATGAGTTGGCGATTGGTGTATAATATAAATAGAATAAGTGGAGAATAATATGAAAAAATATGTGTGGTGGAGTAGTATAATAGCTGTAATTTTAATAATTGGGGCGTTTTTGCTGGGCAGATTTGCCTTTCCGAATAAACTTAGTGGTTTACCAGCGCCAGAATTAGCAGAAGGACAAAGGGGTGAACTTGGTATAGATAAAAATGTTAACGAAAAGACGATTGACCAATATTTACATCGTGAAGATGCGGTATATAGGGATTTGCGGATGCTTGAGGATCCGGGAAATTACGAGGCGATTGGTGGTGACTCATATCTATCTGGGTTTGTGGATGGTTTTGAGCTTGTGCCATATCCTTATATAGTCAATGTAGCAGGTTTACCAGAAGAAGTTGGCGAGACTTATAATGGGGACACTTTGTTTCACCAACATTCAGATGGAACATATTCGGCAAACTATAAGGAATCGATGGATATTTTAGATGCATTATTCCCGAGAGATAAGGTGATTTTCTTGATGTGTGGTGGCGGTGGTTATTCTGGGATGATGAAAAAGATGTTGGTAGAGCTTGGTTGGGATGAATCAAAGATTTATGATGTGGGTGGATATTGGTTTTATGAAGGTGATAATAATATAGAAGTAAAGCGCGTGTTGGGTGATGGTATGGTAACCTATGATTTTTACAAGGTTCCGGTGCACGGAATCAAGTTTGAAGAATTGACGGAGATTTAGGGGTGGGTAAAAGCAAGCAGATTGCACCGAAGAAAAAGGGATTAAAAGTCTGGCAGTTGGTTTTGGCGCTTATTATGGTAGTGTGCGGCACATTATTGTTTGTGGCGGCGGCGGGCGGATGGTTTAGTCGAACTAAAATGAGTTTAGATAAAGAATATTATTGTGGGGAGGCTTGTAGCGATGGTTTTATGGAATTAACTCCAGAAGAATACCAAAATCTAGTAGAGAATCAAAAATCTTTTATTATTTTGGTTGATCAAAATGGTTGCACGACTGCGGACAAACTAAGAGACTATACAAGGAATTATGCGTTAGAAAAGGGAATTAAGGTGTATAGAATAATGTTTGCGGACATGAAAGAAACGACTATGCACGAAAAAGTGAAATATTATCCGTCAGTCGTATTGGTGAATAAGGGTAAGATAATGGTTTTTTTGAGAGCGGATAGCGACGAGGATGCGGATATTTATAATGATTATAATAAATTTAAGGGGTGGATGGCGCAATATTTGTAGGTTGTGGAAAACTTTTATTTGAAAATATAAAAAAATGTGAGAAAAGTATTGACAAAACCATACTGCTTATGTATAATTGAAATTGTTAAAGGTTATATATTTAACACAAAAACAAAAAATAAAAATACACAAAAGTGTGGAAGGAGAAAAAATGAAAAAAACTGTGATTGCGACTGGTGCAGTAGCTGCAGCTCTTGCTGCGATGCCAGCTCTTGGCGCTTTTGCCGATGTAACGGATACCGTGATTCTCACGATTAACGGTTCTTGTACTATTGGCCAAACTCAAGGTAGCCCAGTACAAGGAGGTGGCGTGGAAGTCAAAGAAGAGAATGCTGTGAACAACCAGCTATATACTTGGGATGCTGATGGTTCTCAGGGTGGTACCCTTAAAGTTACTTGTAACGATGCTTCTGGTTGGAACGTTAAGGCGGTTGGTTCTAGTACTGGAAGTCCAGTAACTTCAATGTCTACTACTGGTAGTGGTACTCCAATCGTAACTGGTACTGCTGAGTCTGGCGCAACGTCTAACTGGATGTTTAAGGTAGCCGGTACTGGTGTAGTTTCGCCTTACAATGCCTGGGCGTCTGTTCCTGGAACTGCGACTAAGGTTGCATCTGGTGAAGCAGCAATCTCTGAAGGCACTTTCTATACTGGTTATCAGGTATGGGTAAGCGCTACTCAGGAAGCTGGTACTTACACTGGTAAAGTGACTTACACGGTTGCTCCTGGTGCTTAATTTAAGCCTATAACAAATACAGCCCCACACGGGGCTGTATTTTTTGGTTGTGGAAAACTGAATAGTTCTAGTACTTAAAAAATGCTTGACAAAACCATGATGCTTATGTAAAATGGAAATTGTTAAAGGTCATATTTAACATAAATAACATTTAATTTTCGCAATTTGTGCGGAAGGAGAAA
>JAFWBV010000003.1 GCA_017506895.1 Candidatus Saccharimonadota bacterium
CCCTTAACTTCGGGCGTTTTTACTTTTGCTGAAACTTTTACGCCCTTTACTGTTGGTGTACCAACGGTTGTCTTATTGCCATCGGTTACGAGTAAAGCGTCAAGTTCGAGCTCTTTGGTGCCTGCCGGGAGGAGGTCCACCCGTAGGGTCTCTTTTTCGGTGACGATATATTGCTTACCGCCAACCAAAATGACTGCTTTTTTCATATTAATCCTTTGTTAATTGTGATTAATTATACCATGTTTTCTGGTTTTTGAGAAGAGTCTTCTGGATTATTGTTGTCTTCGACTTTTTTGTCATCCTTGACATCCTTGCCAGATACGCCACCTTCTACAGCTTTGAGTGTTCTGCGCGTACGATATAGATAATATCCGCCACCACCAATGCCAAGTACAACTAGAATAGCAAGGATAATTTCAACTGGGCCAGTATTCGGGAGCGATTGACAGCCTTCCATTTCTGGGTTGGTCTTACAAGTTTTTTCCTGGCATTCTGGTAGGCTCGGGTTGGTCGTACAATCTTCTGGAGTAGGAGTTGGTTCTTCTTCGCATGGAGTAGAGACTAGAACTGCCGCCTGATTACCAAGTGAACCATACCCGCCATCTGCCAATGCATAATCCATATATACTGTATTAATTACTTTTGCGGCCCCGCAAGATTTTCCCCCGAAGATTTCATTAGTGATTTTAGCGTCATATTCGATATACCAACCTTCCCCGCCTACGCTTAATTGATAAGCTTGGGCGCCAGTTGATGTAAAGAAATCACTTGATAACGCTTCAGTTTTTGTGGCTCCGCTAGTTGCGGTGTCTTTAAAGATGGCTTCTGTTGTTGCCTTTAGGCCGGTGGTTAGCTGATCCTTTATAGCAATTTTAGTTGTAGCAATACTACCTAAGTTTTTGGCAACAACTTTGTAATGAATTGTGTCGCCAACTCTAGCGGTAATATTATCGTAATAATTTACGCCGTCAGTTGATGCCATTTTTGATAGGTAAATTGAAGCTTGCTCAACTTTAACTTTATAGATTATATAGCCAGAGTATTCTGCACAACCCGGTACTTCACCATTTAAAACACAGTTAGTTTCGTTCTCTGCGCAATAACCAATTAATGCACCAGTGGTAAATAAGTCTTCACCGATTCTGGCTGTAGTCCTTCCGCCATTCCAATAAATTGTTGCGGAATCTTCTACGTATCTTAAGCGCACGCCCACGCTTGAATTATTAATAAAATCGGCTTCATCCCAAACGCTTGTTGGTTTAGCATTAGATGCTGAAATTTTTGCGCCAGTTTCAGCGGTTGAACTACCAGAAATTATACCTGGGAAATAAGCAAAAATTTTAGTATTTTCAGCTTTTAGATTATAATTTGAAGCAGCGTTATTATGATAGAAAACATATACTTCATATTCTTGACCATTCCTGGCGTCAACGTCAGATATTTCGACTTTATCCGTGAATGTGGTCTCTCCAGTCTTACGCACACGTACGAAATTCCGTTCATCGCCAATACCTACGGATTCACTGCTCTGGTTGTCAGTAATCGAATCAAACGTAACATATGACGCCGGCTTATCCATCGTGAAGGTCGTACGCTCTGGACCCCAAGCATTTGCGGCGGATACGCCAATGAGTGCTAATATTACCGCAGTAATTGCTCCACCCGTGTTTCTGAAAAATCGTTTCATATTTCTCCTTATTTTATATTATTAATGTATGTTAGAAACCTTGACTATAATCGCCCCCAGGATTTGCTTGTTCGTTACCAGTAGCTTGCTCTAGATTCTCTTGAATTGTATTGCCGCTTCCATCACTGCTTGGCGTGTTACCTGTTACTTCGCCTGTACCGATTGTCGCACCAGCATCAAAATTATTTGCTACGCCAGCTTCACCGGTAGCTCCTTGTTGAGTACCAACAACCATTTCTGGAGCAGTTTGAGCAACAACCGCTTCTTCAGCTTTTGCGATTTCTTCTGGCGCTGTAATAGGGGCAGATTCCTGAGCTATTTCTCTGACATCATTAGTTACTTCGTAGCCAATATTGCCAGCTTGATCTTCTGGAGTATAGGTATAGGTGTTTGTTTCTGAATTGTATTCGTGGTTTTGATCAGCTAAAGGTTCTTTTGTGATATTCCGTTCTTGCCCTTCCGGCTCTACTATGCCTTCTGTTGCGCCGGAGTTTTCATCCGCTACCGTTTGATGTTTTGGTTCTGGAGCTGACGTATCTGGATGTTCTGGATCATTTGGTATTTCTCTCATACCATCAAATGGGCTTGGACCACTTGTCTTTTCTCTGACTGGCTGACAGCATGCTTCTTTCACTATTAAACTCCCTAATACATTTCCATTATCATCTTTCCATACGAATTCAGTTGCTTTCGCTCCAGTTTCAAATGTCGTGCATTTTACTAATTCCATATTCTTATGGTCTACTGACCCATTCTTATCGCTTAAATCCATGTAGGCATTATCATACCACCCATTCAAGACTATTTCTCTTTCTTCGGCGGCTTCATCCATTAGATTAAAGAACTCTTTTTTCGTCTTGTCATAAAGGCTATCTGGTGCTCGTTCTAATGCTTCATCAGCTTCAAGAATTGTCATATTCTTTTGGAATGTTTGTCCTACACCATAATAGTCTTTTACTTCCTGCGGAATACAACCGAGATAAGCTCCGAAAGCTTCGACTTCGTTTTCGGCTGTGTATTTAACCGCTTCTTCAACATCACCATCAAACATTTCCAAAACTTTTTCACCGTTTGCAAAGTTTACCGAATCTGATTGTTTTTCGTTTCGGTTATCTAACCACATACCTTTTTCGCCATAGCCGTCATAAATGCCGAGTATCTCAGCCTGTTCGCCACTGCTATCAGTTAGATCATCGAGATTGGGTATCTCTCGATCATCATCTATGGTGGATTCGGTCCGAGTTTTTGTGCCATATGATTCGTTCCTGTGATTCTTGCCATTAAATCCAAAGAATAAACAAAGAGACAAGGCACCAATGCCAGCAATCAGCAAAACTTTTCCTAAGGCTTTGTTTTTGTGAGCCTTTTCCTTAAGAGCTTCTATTTTTTTCTTTCTGGCTTCATAGATTGTAAGATCGGTGACATCAGGCTCTTTGATAACTGCGGGCGATAAAAATTCTGCATTATTACCATCTGGCTGGTCTGGCTCTTTATGAGCTTCTAATTCCGCTTCGAGCTCTTTTATTCTCTCATTAATATCTTCGAGTTCATCAAGATCATTCTCGATTTCGTTAGCTTTAGGTTCAATCATATTGTAGTATTCTATCATTTTTTCATTGGTGAATTCTGGCGTTCCCTGACTATTCTCGCCAGTGTTTTCGGTTGCACCGCTAGGTGCACCTTCATGATTATTACTCATTTTTACCTCCTAGGAAGTTTTGGCTAAAGTTTTGCATGGTTTCTAGGATTGCATCTTGTGGGTTAATACCGACTTTCGCAAAAAAAGACTGAAAGACGTCTGACGATTCTTCGTTTTGGTCTAACAATTGTTCGAGTTCTGCCATCTGCTCGTCGTTTAATTTGCCGAAAATTGCCGCCGTAATCTCATCGTCTAGCTCTTTCATTTTGTTTTCGCGTAGTTCATTTAATTCTTCGGTGCTATTGACCTGAAGCGGCTTCTTTTGAAAAAGCTCATCGATGAATCTCCCTAGAGTTTCTCGACCAATTAGATAATCATCCATATTTTAAATTTGTTTAATATTATTGACCTTTCTGTTCTTAGTTTAACATAACCAATTATAATGGTCAACTTGATTATGTTTAGTTTTTCAAGAAAAAACCGAACATGTTGTTCGGTTTTATTATGGCTAGTTTTTGTTTTGGATTTTTGATATTACATCGGTTTTCCTTTCTGTTTATTTATCGCTATTTTATCTATATTAGGCAGTAATCTGTTTGGAAACTTCGTTCCAATCAACCATATTTCTGATGGCTAGCTTGATTGGGGATTTTTTGATCTTATTGATAGTTTCTCTTTTGATACTGGTTGGAGAAACATAAGTTTTTTCTTCTTCGTATGGTTGGTAATCGATGTCATCTTTCCAATCTGAGTCAATTACTTTTTTAGGTAGTTTAATTGTTGTGCCGTTCATTTTGTTTTTCCTTTTTTTGTTTTTGTTGTTAGAATGTTTGTTTTGTGTTCTAACTTGTTTTCATTGTAGCACACCTTGACGATTTTGTCAATAGTGTTTATGCTTAAAAATAACAAGTTTGTCAAGTTTACCCCTATAAAATTGCATAAAAAATCTTGGCAAACAAAAAATAGTGATACTGTTTTGCTAATGCTTTTATAACTTTTCTAGTGAGATGGTAATATTATTGCCATTTATTTTGGCGATTTCATCGTGAGAATAATTGCTATCCTTAACTATTTCGGTAGCTCCAACCTCGGTTTTGATTAATTCTTCAAAACCCTTTGGCAAATCGCAGGATAACGATAGTTTAATTTTGTCATCTTGACGCAAACTAGCGTGTTTACGGGCAGATTGGACGGCACGAATGATTTCACGTGCTCTTCCCTCTTCTAGAAGCTCTGTCGTAAGAGTCTTGTCCAGGCTGAATGTTGTGGAATTCTCGACAGCCTTGACGTTGACTTCATCGGCAATGATACCTTCGTAAAAACTGTCGAGCTTGTCACCATCATAGGTTAGCTTGGCGAGCGGTTGGCGAATCTTGATTTGTTCTTCGGCATCGGTCTTTTGCATTCTGAGAGCTAGCGCGTCGGTAATGATCTCGCGAGTCCTTTGCATGTTATCGAGAACTAGGTGATTGGTTTTGCCGGCATCGGGCCAATTTAATAGATGGACAGATTCATCACTGCCGGTCATCTTTTGATATAATTCTTCGGCTAAGAATGGCGTAAACGGGGCAAGAAGTTTGGATAAATATACTAATACATAGTAAAGAGTCGCAAAGGCTTGGTTTTTGTCATTTTCGTCACTATTTTTGGAAAAGCGGCGTCGAGAGCGGCGTACAAACCAATTACTCATATCATCGATAAATGGTAAGACACCTTCTAGGGCCTTTGGTAGATTATATTCTTGCATGCCTGCGGTGATATCGTTTCTTAGTTGATAGATACGGGAGATGATCCAGACATCGAGCGGATTTGAGCTTGAAAAATTGCCATTTCGGGTCGCGTCATTTTCCCCTGTCGCCACAGGGGAAAACGCGCTAACTCTCGCCTTGCCAGGCTCCGAAATCCCCTTAATGGCAATTTTTTCAAGCTCCATCGAGTCGATATTCTCGACCTCGGCGTAGGTGGTGAAGAAATCGTAGACGTTCCAAATCATAGCGAGTTTACGATTAATATCGGAGACATCTTTATCAAGAAGAGCAAAATCTTCGCCTGAAAGAACCGGACTAGAAAGAAGCAAGAAACGAAGAGCATCGGCCGAATATTGGTCCATTAATAGATTTGGATCGGTGTAGTTGCCTAGGGATTTGCTCATTTTGCGGCCATCATTTCCCGCTAGTGTACCAGTAGTAATGACATTTTTATAGGCATTTTTGTGGCCGGTTTGAGCTTTTTCTCCAAAAGCACCAATAGTGGCCAGGGTGGTATTTACGGCGTGAACATAATAGAACCAGGCACGGACTTGACCGACGTATTCGACAATGAAATCGGCAGGGTAGTTGCGTTCGAATTTTTCTTTGTTTTCAAAGGGATAATGAAGCTGTGCAAAAGGCATCGAGCCAGACTCGAACCAACAATCTAGAACTTTTTCGATACGAGTGAAATGTTCGCCGTCTATATCGAAAGTGATTTCGTCGACCCATGGGCGATGGTAGTCGTTTAGCTCTTTACCAGAAAGCTCTTTGAGCTCGGCATAGGAACCAACGACTTTAACCGAACCCTTATCACCTTTCCAGACAGGCATAGCGGTAGCCCAGAAACGGTCGCGCGATAAGTTCCAGTCGGGAGCCTGCTCTATATTTTTGGCAAAACGACCGTGCTTAAGGTGAGCTGGAAACCAATTGATGTTTTCATTTTCATCTAGCATGAGTTGTTTTTGGCCTTCGATATCAAAGAACCAAGATGGAAAAGCGCGATACATAATGCGCTCTTTGGAACGAGGATTAAATGGATATTCATGTTGAATATATTCAATTCTATAAATGATTCCCTTTTCTTCAAGAACTTTGGCGATGAATTTATTTGCTGCCCAGATTTGGATGCCATACTCATCAGTATCACGAACGCCTAGTGCATGGAGCTTATCGGCCATTTCGGGGAGATAATAGCCGTTTTCATCGAGACAGTCGACAAAATCGACTTCGTGTTGCTGTGCTAAAGCATAGTCATCTTCACCGTAGGCAGGTGCAATATGAACGATGCCAGTACCATCTTCGGCGGAAACAAAGTCACCAGGAAGAACAGTATATGTATCATTCCTTTGAACGGTGCCTTTATCACCGCGTAAGCCTAAATCAAAAAGTCCATCTGCAATCTCGATAATTGGCTCGTATTTTTTACCGACAAGAGCAGAGCCTTTGAAGGTTATTTCGGGTTTAACGTCTTTAAATATAACCTTGGCACGATCAGAAGCCAGGATGAAGTTTTCGCCATCTATATTATAGATGCCATAGCTTAAATCGGGATTAACAGCGAGGCACATATTCCCTGGCAAAGTCCACGGTGTAGTGGTCCAAGCTAGGAGATATATAGATTCAGAAATAGATTTTTCTCGGGACGCTTCGTCGCGCCCGTCGTTACGGGACTTCTCGCTTCGTTCGCTCCCGTTGTCGCGAATGCCCCGAGAAAAACTATTTCCTGAATCTATTAGCTTAAATTTCACATACGCTGATGGGTCGGTCACCACCTGATAAGCATCGTTGTCCATAGTAACTTCGGCTTTTGAGACTGGGGTAGCAAATTTGGTGTCATACATTAAAACTTTGCGGCCTTCGTAGATTTTGCCAGCTTCGTAGAGCTGTTTGAAGGCCCACCAGACAGATTCCATAAAATCTTTATTCATGGTGCGATAGCAGTTGTCGAAATCTACCCAACGCCCAACACGGTCGATGGTGGAACGCCAAGTTTCGGAGTTAGCAACCATAGATTCGCGAGCTTTAATAATATAATCTTCTAGGGTCCATTTGGTGCCAATATCTCGGCGGTCTGTAATGCCAAGTTGTTTTTCAACGAAATTCTCAGCAGGAAGACCATGGCAATCCCAGCCCCAACGTCTTTCTACGCGGTAGCCGTTCATGGTCCAAAAACGCGGAACGGCATCTTTGACGATACTGGAGAGAAGTGTCCCGTGATGAGGATTACCAGTGATAAATGGTGGGCCGTCATAAAAGACATAGGATTTATCGATTGGCCTATTTTCTACTGATTTTTCAAATGTTTTGTTCTTTTTCCACCATTCTGTGATGGCTTTTTCATATTCAATAGCCTTACGGCGCTCTCCAGCTCTATATTTCATTACATAATTATATCATATCTGCAAGGATTTGAGCGGAAGAAGAGATGCTATCTCATGTTTGCATCATCTCGTAAAGCAGCCACGTCGTCTTCATCGGAAGAAGACGTTTTCCACCATTCTGTTTCGGATGATTCTGGTGACGGTGATGGATCGGCAAGTTTACCAGCAAGTCTTTCCAAAGCTTCTAGATCTTCATCTACCGGCTGCCCCGTTGGAGCTTCAGATGATCCGTCTGAGTCTTCTGGCGATTCAGGGTTCTGTTGGTCTTTGAATGTTTTGATTTTATCTATTACTTCATCGTATTTTTCAGCTAGTCGACTGGCTTCTGACTCAGGTGGAGTTTCTGGTGATTTGGTACGCGAATCAAGAAAACTATCGACTACATTTTGCCTTACATGTTCTGCGTTTGCTGTAGTATCAGGGGTATAGGTTTCGGTGTCAGATGGTGTTGGAACAGTTGAAGTTTCGTTGTTTTTGGTTGAAGTCTCTTCTTTCGATGCTTCTGATTGCGAACTACCATAGAGATCTTCGTATTCTCTCTGTGCGGCTTCTAGCTCTTTTTGTCTTTTTTCTTCGGCGGCTTTGGCTTTTGCCGCTATCTCTTCCCCAGCCCTTATGGCTTCAGCAGTTTCTGCGGCCTTCCTTGCATCATCATTTAATAAACCGTCCATAAACGCCACTGCTCCCTGATTTATGATTCTATTGGCTTTATTCGTTTTTTTGTTTAATTCCTTAATGTTAGCCGCATACTCTTTTCCTCCTACTATGGTGGCGGCAGCTTCTGCAGCTGCGGCGTCGTCGCCACTTTGAATAGCGCCAATATATTTTTTGGTGGTTTCAACTTCTTGCTTCCTGTCTTCTACAGCTTTCTGAGCAGCTTCGGGATCGAATTCGCCTTGCTTGGTTAGCTCATCGGCTTTTGTGCTATTCTCTGACGATTTAGCATTATTTTTTTTGTTGAGTTTAGGGATAGAAATTGATCCCATGTTAGTGAATTTCTTCCTTTTCATTTTTTTCCTTCCATTAGAGCTTCTTTTGCTTATTATACCATGTAGAATAATACTTCATTGATGAGTGGGAGAGATTTGCCGCGCCAGGAAGCACGGACAACGCCATTGTTGTCGAGAGCAAGAATAGTAGGATATTCCACGACGTCATAAGCTTCGCAAAAACCGGTGTTTTTGTCGGGATCCATGATTTCCATTTCCCTGCCGGTTTGACGGCGAAGATTTTCGAGCCACTCGGTCACGGTTCTCGAATAATCTTGATTATCTCGATAAATACAAACAACGCGCATCGCTATCTCTTTTTGTTCTTTTGCTCCTTTAGAATGTTTTCGAAATCTTCTAGAGTTTTAAACTCACGAAACACTGAGGCAAAACGGACATAAGCAACTTCATTAACTTCACCCAATACATCTAAGACTGCTTCACCGATTTGTTTACTAGTGATTTGATCTGTGTTGTAGGCATAAAGGATGTCGGATGCCTTATTGACGACGTCTTCGAGTTCGAGTTCGGAATTAAAGAACTTACCGACACTGCGTTTGACGGCGAGCATGAGCTTATCGCGATCAAATATTTCTTGATTGCCACTACGTTTAATGACAGTGAGCTGGGGCATCTCAATCCGCTCGTAGGTGGTAAACCTGCGCCCATCAGATGACTCTCGACGACGCCTAATCATAGTACCGTCGACAGTTTCGCGGCTTTCTAGAACTTTGCTATCCCCTATACGTAGTGTGTTCATCCGCGTTCTCCTTGATTATTTTTTCTTACGATTTTTAAAACGTTCTCTTAAGGAAGGTGGGATATCCATATCTTCATCATTAGCAGCTGGCTCTGGTTCCGGCTCTTTTTTGATAGAATCCCACATATTGGATTTGTTCTCGAGGGCGAAATCTTTGGCTTCGGTGGATGGTTTTTCGTCTTTGAAACTAGATGTGGTCTCGGCTGGTTCTGGCTCTGGTTCGTTGTAATAATCTGAGTCAAAACCGGTAGCAACTACTGTAACAACAATCTCGTCATCGAGTTCAGGGCGAATAGATGCACCAAAGATAATGTTCGCATCAGGAGAAACAGCGCCAGTGATTACTTCAGCAGCTTCTTGGATTTCGCTCATAGACATGTCGTAACCACCAGCAACTGAAAATAGCACGCCGCGAGCACCTTCAATTTTGACTTCAATAAGTGGAGACTCCACGGCTTGCTGAGCGGCGATGACGGCACGGTTTTCTCCAGAAGCACGACCGATGCCCATTAATGCAGAGCCAGCGTTTTTCATGATGGCTTTGACGTCAGCGAAGTCGAGATTAATAAGTGAGTGTTCGGTAATTAATTCAGAAATACCTTGAACGCCTTGGCGTAAAACATCGTCAGCAATTTTAAAGGTTTCGAGAAGTGGAGTACGAGGGTCAATGGTCTGGAGTAATCTATCGTTTGGAATAGTAATAAGTGCATCAACTTGACGAGCTAGTTTGTCGATAGCGACGTCGGCATTGGCTTTGCGACGAGCACCTTCAAATGTAAACGGCTTGGTGGCCACGCCCACGGTAAGGATGTCTTTTTTGCGAGCTTCTTCAGCGACAATCGGGCCAGCACCAGAACCGGTACCACCACCAGCACCTAGGGTGATAAATACCATGTCAGCGCCATCTAATGCCTTGTCAATTGCTTCCCTGCCTTCCTCGGCAGCTTCGCGACCTTTTTCTGGATCTCCACCGGCGCCTAGGCCTTTACCGATATGAACTTTTACGTCGGCCGGAGAATGATGAAGAGCCTGAGCGTCAGTATTGATAGCAACAAATTCAACACCAGTAAGACCCACCTCTTTCATGCGTTCTACTGCTGAACCACCGGCACCACCTACACCTACAACTTTAATGCTTGCTTTACTTTCCACCTCTGTTGGTTTAACTTCTGGCATAATCTACCTCGCTTTAATTTAAGAATAGTATACACCTAATGCGGGGTTTTTTCAAGGGTATTTTAAGAGTTTCTCAATTAAAACTTAGAGAAGATTTTTTTGACAAAACTAAATGGATTGGGGCCAGAAGACTTTTTGCCGGATTTCTTGGATTTTTTAGTTGCAGCGACTGACGATTCACCGCTTTCAGCGGCAATCATGGCTAAACCGATGGCTGTAGCAAATTCTGGTTTTTCGACAGCTTCAGCTACGCCGTCTAATCCTTGTGGAACACCAATTTTTACAGCGGCCTCAAGGGCTTTTTTCGCAAAAACATCAATATCGCGCATTTTGGCGCCGCCACCTACTAGTACGATGCCCTCTGGCAAGCGTTGATCATAGTGAGCAGATTTGAGTTTTTTTCTAACTTCAGCAAATATTTCATCAAGTCTAGCTTTCACGACTTCTTCTACTTCTTTGCGTTCAAAAGTGCGTTCTGGATTCTTCCCTACTTTGATTGCAAGAGATTTTTCAGAGTCAAAATCGCCAGTAATAAAGCGGGTTTTGATTTCTTCGGCAAGTTCGGGGTCAATTGCAAGTACGATAGCTAAATCATTCGTGATATTGTTGGAGCCGATTGGCACGACTCCGACATATTGCAAATCACCTTCTTCATAAATAGCTATTGATGTGGTGGATGCACCAAAATCAATTACAGCTACACCGTTTTCCTTTTGTCTTTCAGTAAGAACAGCGCGAGCGGCGGCGACTGGACTTGGAATTAGTCTGAGTGCCTGAACATCGGCAGCTGATGTGGTTTTCTTTAAATTTTCACAATTTGGAGTAAGAGCGGAAATCACATTGGCGCGCATTTCGAGACGAGCGCCAGACATGCCGAGTGGATCTTTGATACCGCCTTGACCATCTAGGGCATATTCCAAAGGAACAACATCTAAAACATCACGATTCGCTGGAATGCGGCCCGAAACGGCCACGCCTTCGACACGGTCTAGATCTTCGTCGTTTATCTCGTGCTCTACGGTGCCGACAGCAATCATACCCTCAGTGTGAGTGGAAATGACGGTGGAGCCATTGATAGACACATAAGCACTTCTAACATCATAACCGCCCATGCGTTCAGCATCACCAAGCATGCGATCGATTGCACCGGCAGGGCCAGCGAGATTGGCTGGAACACCTTTTCGCATCCCGGCAGATTTACCTTCGTTGTATCCTACTATGGCAATTTCGCCAGATTTGTTTACTGTAGCAATCACGGCGCGGACATTTTCGGTGCCAACGTCTAGGCCCGTGACAAAACGTTTGTTGTCATCCATAAGCTTATTATATCACACTTAAACAAAATAACTCAGTTTAGTTCGCACAACAAATTCTCGACGGGTCCTGCCAATCCTTCTCCCTCCCCAAAATTTTGCTATCGCAAACATTTTGGGGTCCCCTTCCAGGATTGTCACCCGTCTTAGTCTGCTAGAGTCAAAACTTCGTAACCATCTTTTGTGACGAGAACAGTGTGCTCACAGTGGCAGCCGGTGGAGCCATCTTTCATGCGAACGGTCCAATTACTGTCTTTGTCAATATAATTGGCTGGTTTGCCTAGACATGACATAGGTTCGATACAAATTGTGTCACCTTCAACTAATTGGTAGCCATGGCCTTTTTTGCCATAATTTGGAACTTCGGGAGCTTCGTGCATGGTTTTACCGATACCGTGGCCGATGTAGTTTTCGATAACACCAAGATGACCTTTTCTTAAAACTTGTTCGACAGCGTGGCCAACATCACCTATATGTGCACCGGGCTTGACCTGCTCTATTCCTTCCCACATAGATGATTCGGTGACCGAAATCATTCTTTTGACTGCAGGACTGGCTTTTTGACCGACAATCATGGTAAAGGCAGAATCTGTGAAATAGCCATCATAATATATATCTAGATCGAAGGAAACTTTGTCGCCTTCTTCTAGTGGTTCGTCGGTAGGAGCACCATGAACAAGGGCGTCATTAATGGATATACAGATTGCACCTGGGAACTCTTCGTCGAGCATGTCATAGGCCACCCCAGCGCCGCGTTTTACAATTTCGGCGCGTACCCAAGCATCAATTTGTTTTCCAGTCATGCCGGGTTTGACGTATTCTTTTAGATCCTTCAAAAGATTGCCTAGAATTTTACCACCTTTACGCATGGCGGTGATTTTGCGCTCCACTTCGACTCTGGTGGCGGTTTCGATATTGATAATTCCCTGTTTATTCGCCATAACTTTTTTCGATTTCTCCACCGTTGACATCCTGGGTTTGCTCAGTAGCATCAGGATTCATTCTTTTGACAACTTCGACTAAACGGGAAGTCACATCTTCGATTGGCCCAACACCATCAACGTGCTCAATGGGAATATTTTTGGATTCTAACAGTGGTAAAATTGAATAAATATTTTGTTCAAAGATTTCAAAACGGCGGTCGATCGATGCTTTTTCTTTGTCATCATCACGACCACGCAAAGCGAGACGTTCGTATAATTCTTCTTTTGGGACATCGAGAATAATGGCACCATTGATTTTTTCTGACATGGTGTCCATGATATATTCGGCTTGTTTTTGGTCGCGTGGATAGCCATCCAATATAAGATCGAACCCTTCGGCTTCGGATTTTCGGATTTGTTTGTCCATGAGCTTAATAACGTCTTCGTCGGGGATGAGACCGCCGTTGTTGATGATTTCTTCATAGCCACCAGCCTGGCGAATAGCTTCGCCGACGGAAAGCCAGCGCCAACCAAAAATTTCGGATAAGGCTTTGCCTTGGGTTCCCTTGCCGGAACCTGCTAGACCAAATAATATAATCATAAATCTCCTTTTTTTAATTATATCACACTCTGGACGGGTCCTGCCGGTCCTTCTCCCTTCCCAAAATTGTCTACAATTTTGGGAGCCCTTTCCAGGACCGTCACCCGTCCATGTTATGTTTAAAAAACTCCCCTTTTGGGGAGATTTTTATTTAAGTCCTAACTTGATGCGTTCGGTCTTTTCGGCCTTGCGGGCTTCACGGATGATTGCCTTTAAGCGACGCTCGCGCTTAGAAATGGGTTTTGTAAAACGCATTTGCGACTTCTTAAGAGGCATCATGCCGCTCTGAAGGACTTTGCGGTTGAAGCGACGAATGATGTTTTCGTTGGCTTCACCTTGATCTTTTCTTGTAACTTTAATAGCCATATTGGGGTTATTATATCACAGATGGGGGGAGAGTGCAAGGGGTGAAAGTGACGAGAAAAAAATTGGGGATCTTCTCGTCGTGGGTTCTGTTTCTGGGGCTTTGGAAGCGAAACGAACACTCTCTTAAGCGGAAGGACTAGCTATGCAGCGCACCGGTCTCCCGTAGTACTTGTTAAGATTGCTCGTGCCTGGGTTAACGGTAGAGAGACCGAAGACCATGTTGTAGGCGTAGTTATTATTGAGAGCCGTAGACGGCCAAAAGCCTCCGTTGCTGCCCCGATTATTGATGGAAGCGCCGTTAAGGAAACCAGAGCAAACCATATTGTTTGGGAAATGACGAAGTCTTGCACTCATAATAGCGCTCGTAGGAGTAGAAGAACTACCCATAAATTGTGCTACATTACTAGCATTTTTATAACCACCTAGGCTATTACTGAGTAAACCGAATTCACCAGAGCCAGTACCAGTGGGTAGATGCCAGCCAGTAGGACAGATATCACCTGCCGTGGTTACGTTAGCACCTGTACTATATTTGCCATTTCCAGCTGTAGCAGAATACCAGTTGTAATAGTTACCATAAGCATAGAGATTGGCATCATGGGATGTTATATTTGTAGTGGTTGTGTAGGTTGCTCTATTCGCAGTATTATCTGTACGGATTCTAGATTGGTCGTCACAGGCGGCGGAGTTAGTATTACACCATCCTTCCGGAGCAGTATCTACATTGTAAGCTACATTTGAAGTAGGGGACAAATGATTAGAAGTAGTGCTAGAGTTGTATATATTTGTAAGTGGGAGAGAAGGATTATTGGTATTAGCACTAGATAATATTACATCATTATTACTACCATCTTTATCAGCTAATCTTAAGTTTTCTATCATCCAACATTTACCATCGGTTAGTCTTGCAACAGCATAAGTATCACCATCTCTAGCATCAGTTAATGCAGTGATGTTGCTTAAACTAGCTGTAATAGACCAAGTAGATTCATCCGAATCACCTTCGTTATTATAGGTAGCAGCTTGCATAGAACCACAACCAGACCAGCCTTGCATAGTTCCAGCTGATTTAACCCACACAGCATAAAGACTTAGGCCATTATCTGTAGTGCCAGTAGGGACAGTGATATCTTCATTTGGACCATAGAAGTGAGCATTAGCGTTGGTAGCGTAATCAAAAGCATCAGACCAGCCAGCAAAGCCATAACCATCTCGGCTAAAGTTTGAAGCAAATAATTGTACTGGGTTACCATCGGTAGCTGATTGTCTACCCATTGTGCCTTCTGCATCGTTGGCATTAGCATAGTATCCAATATATCCAGGCGCAGTAGTCTGTGGCTGAAGTGGCACTTCCGTACTTGGATGCACTAAAGTATATTTGACTTGGCCGAGATAGACGCCGGATTTCTGGGTAGGGCTAATGTAGGCTGCGTAAGTGGTGGTGATGGAAGAGCCTTCGGCATAGACACTACCACTATCCACATCGGTGCCAGCATTGCGATAAGCAACTCTAGCGTACGCAGATGGTACTGAAGCCCAGTTGCTGAAGTCAGTATCGCCTGATTGTTTTTCGCTGTCACCAGTGCTGCCGGCAATGATAGGTGTATAAGTACCAGCTGTTACACCAATCTTCATGGCCCAGTTAGAATTAGCACCAGAAAAAGTGGTGCCGGTGAGAATGTCTTGAGTACTGCCTAGATTAGCATCGCGGAGATAGGTATTGCCAATAGTATCGTCGCTATAACCGACTGCATAGACAGAGAAACCTTCTTCGTCATTACAAAAAACTTTTAGTGTGGTTTTACCGATACCGTCTGGATAGTAGCCAGTGCCACGAGAATCTACACCATTAGGGATTTGAGCGACATGGGTGCCCATACCAGTGCCAGACATGGTACAAGAAGTTGGAACCCTAATAGTGGTAGTGGTCGTATATGAGTCATCAGCATATAGGGATGGAGCTGAAAGAATTTTGCCGCTAATCAGTGTGACGAGCAAAAAGCTCGCTAATAAAACAAAATTTGTTTTTAATCTTGGCATCGCTTCCCTTTCTGCTATTAACGTTATTATAATAATAGCACTAGCGGGATAAAAAAGTCAATAGCGGGGATAACAGACGAGTCAGTCCTTTTGCTAAAGCAAAAGGACACCGGACTGCCTTGCTCAGAATATCGAAAACAAGTTTTCGATATTCATTCGCTGCGTTGTCCGGGCGAACTTCGTTCGCGGCTCGTCGGATTTGACAGAAAGAAAAAAATAAAGCCCAAAGGGCTTTTATTTTTTTCTTTCTGGCGGATCCGACGAGACTCGAACTCGCGACCTCTGCCGTGACAGGGCAGCGCTCTAACCAACTGAGCTACGAATCCACTATATATATTATAGCGCATTATAAGTAGATAATCAAGAGTTACATACCTGGAATTTTGAAAGCGCCAGGATCAGATACTTGCGGGGCATAGACTTGATCTTGCATAGCCGGCTGAGAACCGAGTGGCTCTGGAGCTGGTTCTACAACTGGTAAGGCTGGCTCAATAGGTTCGTTATTGACAGCGTTCATATCAATAGGTGGCGTTGGAGGTGGTGGCAATACTTCATCACCTGGCAATGGCATATAATTAATTTCAGGAACGCCGTTGATTTCGGGATTTGGTGCAGCAGTCGGAGCATTCATGGCGGCCGGATTAGCTTCTAGTCCAGCAAGTGCGTCTTCAAGCATTTGGCCATATTTATCCTTCTCTTCTTCGGATGGAGCAGCGTCAAAATTGCCCGACGGAGCGATAACCTTTTCGGATTTCATTTCATCGTTATTAATTGAAGATTCTTCTGGAGTTGGGATAGTAACTTCTGGTTCAACTATTGGTTTTTCTACAGTTGACAAATTATCTGCTTGGACTGGGGCAGGTTCTACTATTGATGTAGGCTCCGTGGCTGAAGATAAGGCTTCGCCTTCTGTAGCGGTAAATTCTTCTGGCGAGACAGTTTCTGCGCTGTCAATTTTGACGGGTTGATCTGGCAAATCTGGGGTAGTTTCTGTGCCAGCATGAGCCAAGCTCTCTTCGGCAGCTTTCAAATCATCTAGCAAAGTAGACTCTTTTTCGGTAACTTCGCCACTGACTTCTTTGGATTCATCGATGTCTTTTTCGTTACCGTGTTTAATATCAAGCTTGGTTGGATCAGAATCTTTGCCGGCGCCAGCATCGTTTAGCTGACCACCGATTAGAGAATAAAGCTCATTATCAACATCTGGCGTGATGTTCTTGGAAATTAATTGCTGGTTGGCACCAGAACGCATAAGTTTTGATGAAATTTGCATGGTTTCTGGTGTGGTCTGTGCATTGGAAAAACGATTGGTGGCGGCAACAATGCCTGTAAGAAAAGCGGTTGCTTCTTCTTTGCCAATTTCGATATCGCTTTTAACTGAATACAATAGTTTTGCAATCATCTCGGAAACGGAGCTAGCTTTTTTGTCACTCCATTCGATTTCGCCAAATTTACCGGGTTTGCCTGTAGTGATATTGATAATAACTGCATCATGCATGATACGCCCATGCTCGCGAAGTGCGGAATCGAGATCAATGCCATTGGCGACGTCTAGGGCAAGCACCAAATCAACGTTAAAATCACCGTAAGAAAACTCTAGGTCGTCTTGGCTAATACGCGCGTTATATGGAGTGATATATATTTTGACATAATCGCCGTCTAATTTGTAACGAAGGTGATCGGCCTTTTCTTTGTTTAAGGCGATGACAAAATCCTGCAAAGTATCGGCGGTGGATTCGAAGGTTTCTTCTGGTTTTAAGAATTCAAGAGCATTCGGAGTGGAGCCAGAATAAATAGCAGTGGCGCGTTTGCCTAATCGGTCAAGATACATAGACAAGCCAATAGCGGCAGCCATTTCATCAACAGAAGGGTCGCTAGATAAGGCGATTAAAACATTATGAGATTCACTGATTTTCTTTGCAACATCTGAATAGATTTCTGGCAAAGGCCCGTTATCAATTGGCGTTTCATTGTTCATAGCTGGAGCTGTGGCATCTGGAACTTCTGGTATAGCCGGAATCGGTTCATCGGCAGAAGTAGGCTGAGCGGTCGAAGGATAATCTGATGGGGTCGGTAATGAATCTGGTCCGGTAACAGTAGGGTCACTAGGCATTTGGGCTGGTTCTGGATAATTAGCATCAACGACTGGCGGCATAACGCTATCTGAAGCGTCTGAACCGGTTGGAGTTGATGTTGCTGTATATGTGTTATCTTCTGGCATAGTGATACCTTTCCATTTATATGTTAGCATAAGCTCTACAAAATCGCAAGAAGAATTATTCGTAATCGGAAGCCTACAATCAATAATACTATACTAGAGTTAGTGTTTAATAAATACGCAATCAATAATTACCTTAGAGTTAGCGCTCCGGGCCGCTAGGCCAAGTCTTACTAACTCTAAGGTAATTATTGATTGCTCTGTTCAGACTCCGCTAGGCCAAGTCTTACTAACTCTAAAGTAATTATTGATTGCTATTTACATTATCATCAATAGTCTTTACTTTTTAGGGAGAATGCGGTATAATAATGGAAAGATATTAATTTTTAATCTAAATAGGAAGTTAAATGCCGATTATTAAATCCGCCAAAAAGGCTGCAAGACAAGCGGACAAGCGTACCGCACATAATGCAGAAATTAAGAAGGATATCAAAGCCGCCGTTAAGGCTTTTAAGACTAAGCCAACAACTGAAACCTTGGCAAAGGCACAGTCCGAGTATGATAAGGCTGTTAAGAAGGATTTGCTCAAGAAAAATACTGCAAACCGTCGCAAAGCAAAGCTTCACGCATTTTTAAAAGCCAACAAAAAGAAATAAGTAGGAAATAAGCCTTCGGGCTTATTTTTTTGTGATAGTACTTAAACGAAGTAGAAATGATTCAACTAGGAGCCATGGGTCAATTTGGGTGGATTTCATTTGAAGATCAACCTTGGCCAACTCTTTTAAAATTGTTTTTTCTTTGATTCCCTGGCGCTGACTGTAATCTTTGATAGCCTGTGAGACGATTAGCCCAAAAAACATAATTGGATCTTCTTCAGTTTTTAACGATGATAAGGTTTGAACTGCTTTTTTGCCGTCAGTTTTAGCGATTTTATAAATATCAAAAACTAAGCGCATGTTTGGGTTTTTTGGCATAGTGAATTCTTGAATTGTGATTTTGTCTTTGATGGCCTTGTAGGTAGTAGAGCGCTTATCTAGTTTTAGCTCCAGGATGATTACGTTATTTGGAGTATCAAGATAATCTGGGATTTTTTCAAAAACTGGCTTATTTTCACTGAGATCACGAATTAGAATATTGCGAGTGCTAGCAAACAGAGTGCCACCCATAAAAATGCTTGGCAAATCGTCTGGGGTAAGGCTCAAACCATCAATAACTTCATAATCTGGACCGAGAATTCTTGTAATTTCTGCTTTGGCCTGAACGCGATTATCTCCGGTAAAGATTTTAAGCATGTTGATCCTTTTTTTGGCAGTTTGGGCAAATATGGGTACCGCGTCCAGCTACCCGTATTTTGATAATTATATTTCCGCATTTTGGGCAGGGTTGATTTTCCTTGCGAAAAACTTGCGCGAATTTTTCGAGATAATCACCGCGCGTACCGTCGGCTTTTACATAAGTCGCCATAGTTGAGCCACCCGAGTTGATGGATGCTTCCATCACTTTTCGGGCTGAATTTAATAATGATTTAGCTTCGTCTCTAGAGATTGAGCCAGATTTGCGCTCAGGGTGGATACCGGCAGCAAATAGGGCTTCGTCGGCGTAAATATTACCAAGGCCACAAATGATAGTTTGATCAAGGAGAGTAGCTTTAATACAAGAATTTTGATGCTTTTGAAGTTTTTCAAAGAGTTCTTCTGGCGCCATGGCCCAAGGTTCGGGTGCAAGTTTTTTAATGAATGGGTCATTTTTGATTTCGGCAGTTGGAATGATTTTGATAAAACCGAATTTGCGTTGGTCATTAAAATACAAGATGCCATCGTTAAATTTAATAACTACGCGAGTCTGTTTGTTGGGAAGATTATCCACGAAATTTTCGCTGGGATGGCCAGCAGCATAACGCTCTTTCCCGTCATAGATTAGTTGGCCGGTCATGCGGAGATGAATCATGAGTGAAGTATCGTTATTTAAATCAATAATGAGTGCTTTGCCGAAACGACGAAGTCCTTTTACGATGTGATTTTCTACCGTAGATGGCTCGCCTTGAAAGGATTTTTCACAAAATACGTCAATTTTTTTGATTTTTTTGTGAAGAATAAACTTCGCTAGGCCACGACGAATTGTCTCAACTTCTGGCAGTTCAGGCATACTCTTCTCCTAAATAATCGTGTTTAAAGCTTTCCAGCATGTCTTCTAATAGTTCATCTAGACGTTTTTCAGTATAGAAAAGGTACTTTTCTTTTTTCCTGGCAGAACGGAAATCTGTGTCTTTTAGAATTCGCTCTACGTCCATAATATCTGCGGGGGTAAGTTCGATGACGCTAATTTGATTGGCTTTTTTAGCCAAATAATCTAAGTCGGGCTGTTTGAGATTGAGACAATGATGAAATTTAGTGTCATAAATCCAAAAATCGTGATGCTTGATTTTGCGTTTTTCTTCGCGAGTAAGACCTTCGCCGAGTGGATGTCGTTTGATTGTGCGATAAAAATCATAGTTAAAAAATCCGTCTGTATATAAATGTAATATATAGCCTAAGAAAATGAGTTCTTTAGCATCAATTTGTGGTTTATTTTCGGCATAAAAATTAAGTGATGATTTTTGGTCGAAAGCATAATGAGTTTCGTCGTGTTGTTTCTTGGTTTTGACGTTGTTGATGTAACCGTTATTAATGTCTGGTAATAGACAACCCAGCAAAAATTCTTTCCGTTTAAGGCCGGAGAGCTTCATGGAATCGGCAAGACGATTCCCTGCTTCTAAATGAATATTCCAACTTGGCATTAGTTTTATTATATCATAATAGAGAAGATTGTGGAAAAACTCCATATTTAGTGTGAAAATGCTATTGACAGCCACTATATATGGGGGTTATAATGATTTCAGGTAATGCTTATAAACAATAAAGAGTGCCTGCAAGACGAGCGCTAGTATGTATAGTCAGCCAAAGATAACAACTACTACATGACAGCAAATCGAAAACAACAGCACAAGAAAGGAAAACCATGAAGAAAATTATCTATCGTAACCAAAATGAAGTCGAAAATTTTGATATGAAAAGATTTTTGAAATCTCTATCGCGCTATGCGAAGATTTCGGAAAAGGATGCAAAAGAAGTTTTGGCAGATTATGATCAATATGAGACAATGCACGTTTCCTGTTTAGTAGAAGCAGGCATGAAATTAATCGGTGCTAAAGCTGGAGATAAAGCTATGAAGGAATACTTTGACGAGCATTCTGAATGGTTCGATGAGGGTAAATTTGAAAGACTACGCCGAATCACGGGGTATCTTGTGGGTACTTTGGATCGCTGGAATGATGCAAAAAAAGCCGAGGAGAAAGCACGTGTGAAGCACTGTGTAAATTCATCTATTGATGATGCGGAGAGATTGGCAGCGCTTGAAACTCAAGCGATGGAACATAATCTTGCTTATGCACAATAGCATGTTAGCGATTACGATTAATGATTTTGAAGTTAGCGCCTAAGGGCGCTAACTTTGTTATATTTATCTTCTCCCAGTGTTAGGAGCCTTGGGAATTAGTTTTTGCGTAATAAGCTCAGTTTGGGCTAAAAAAGATGGAGCTGCATTTAGCTCTACGGTTACAGGTTCACCACGCGTATTTGAAGACAAGGGGACGAGAGTAATTTGATTATTAAAATTGATATTTAAATCACCAATAGTAATTGTGGTGTCACTGGTTAGGCCGAGAATTGCGTCATTTAATATCACTATGGTGGACTTAGCGTCTGTGGTAAAAGAAACTGTTGCTTCTGAATTTGAAATGATTTCAGCAGAGTCGATGACGAGAGATGGAGTCGCTTCATCTTTTAGAGATTCTTCTACGCGCGGTAGGCTATCGTAGCGTTCCATAATGGTATCGGTTAAAAGCGTGAGATTGCTAGACGTCGTCACGACCGCTCCGTCAGTAGCCTTGGCTAATGATTCGTAATCAGCCAAATGAGACTTAGTCGTAATAATATAGAAATTAACTGGATCGATTTGTTTACTTAGGGCTTTGACATCATAAAAAGTAGTACCGTCGTAATCTGGTGAGTGATAACTGGCATCAGTTAAGATAACTAAAGACTTAGTAGAGCCAAGTTGCCAGCTTTCGTTTTTCATAACATGAAATGATGCGGAAAGAAGCGACTCTGGTTCATCTTCACCGCCATCTGATGCGCCGATTTGGTTTAGGCCCTGTTTAAATGTTTCGAGAGTGCAAGTATCGAAGCCACAACGTTTAACTGGAGTATATGGGTCTTTTAAGTCACGATAATCATAGAGTGCTACTCGCCCGCCTGCATCTAGTGTTTTAGTGGCTAAGCGAAGAGCTTCGGATTTGTACTTAGCAATATAGTCGCCCATTGATCCAGTGGAATCAATCAAAATTGCTGTATCATGGGGAGAAGTGTATGCATTTTTAAAATTAAACTCAGCAGCTACTTTACTAAAAATAAGTCTTGATGCGTCTTCATAGAGATTGTCAGTGTCATAAGACGTATGACTCGAGATGCTAAAATGCGAGCTACAAAAGATGTCGAATTTATTGCACCAGGTGCCGACTTTGCCGGATAATGCTGGTGTAATATAAGGAGTTTTAGCCCCCAAAAGACCGGTATAGGCACGGCAGTCTGGAACGTAAATACGATATTCGGATAAATTATCTCCCCTACACGCTGCCGGGATGGCGCCTTTCCCTTCTGGCAGATAAATTTTGGGGTCACCAAAAGTCGCGGCATAAACTAGTTTTTCTGGTATTATCGAATCTAGCCCCTTCATAACGGCCAATGCACCTTGGGAATAACCCGCTATCACATATTTTGTATTAATACAGGTATCATTATTGATGATATTTATCAGTCGATTTGCACCCTGGTTGACGCTGCCACCAAATTCATAAGAATCGCCACCACCAAAATAGGCCCCAATTAGAACCTGGAGATTATCCGCGCCAACACCGATGGCGGGGTAATCTAAATCATCGAATTCGTATGTTAGATTGGAAGTTTTAAGTTTTGATTCTAAAGTAGATTTGAACACTTGATAATCATTATTGTTGTAACGCTCCGCGCCTGAACCACGAGCAAAGATTACTTTTAAATCTGGACAATTACTAGCGTTGGTCGCAACGGGTGGGAATATCGGTACTATGGCCATCGATAAAATCATAATACTGATATAAATAAAAACATGTTTTCCTGCGAGAAAACTTGCATGTATGACATGATGCTTTGTTGCTGGCATGATGTCTCCTGTTTAATGCGTGCCATTAAAATAGATGTAAATAAATAAATCAACCTTTTTGTTTTGAAAAAAATGCATAAGAAAAATGGCTGGTAAAGGTTACGCTATTTTTGAAATAGTTTGTGCTTTAGTTCTCTAATAATTTACAGATTAATGCAATCAAAAGTGACTTTTCTTTTGGGTTGGATTCGGCGATAAGAAGAGCGAGTGCAGTTAAGGCGCGGTCGGAAATTTTGGTCTCGCCGTTTTTGGTCAGATGGTAATCGTTTATGGTTAAGAAAATTACAAATAGTAGAGCGCCGATACGTTTATTGCCATCATAAAATGGATGGTCCTTGATAATTAAATACAACAGATTGGCAGCTTTCTCGGAAATGGATGGATAGACATCTTTATCGTTAAAAGTTTGAGCAATAGCGCTAAGTGAAGATTCAAAGGCATTGCCACGAGGTTTACCAAACAAATCATCACCCCTAACGGTTTTTTTGAGTTGCTGAATAATGTCTAAACCTTGCTCTTTGGAAATACTTTTGGTAGCCTTTTCTCCTTTGACAAAAGAAATGTGGCCTTCGTCGAATTCTTTTAGGGCTTTGAGACTGGGGCTATATTTAGTTATGACTTCTAGGATGCCACCGGCTTCGTCGGCAGAAAGATCGGATGATGCAACTAGGCGCTTAACAATACCAAGAGCTCCTTCAATTTCATGAAGTTTTTGATAGTCAAGCTCTCTTAGTCTGGGCTCATTTATGGCAACACCATCTACTACATAGTGGTGAAGAACTTTAGTGGCCCAAATACGAAAGTCGGTAGCTTTTTTGGAATTGACACGATAACCTATGGAAATGATAGCATCGAGATTATACATCTTGATTTTGCGTCTAACTTCCCGATTCCCTTCTAAGCGAATCTCATACGATTCCTTGGCGGTAAGTTTTTCATCTAATTCACCATCACGATAAATATTGCGGATATGGCGATTGATAACAGAACGGTCAACGCTAAATAATCTTGAAACCTGATCTTCGGTGGCCCATAAAGTGTCTTTTTTTATGTCAAAATTAAAAATAATATTGCCATTAGTGATTTTATAGATTTGGGTTTCTTGATTCATTTTGCCTCCAACTTGTGTTTCAAACACATGTTAAGACTATTATAACAATATGCGTACTTTTTGGAAAGCACTGAACTTGTGCATTTTTTGCACAAGTTCGTTTTTTTTACAGTTCTCCCCAATTATGGCCCGTGGTTACTTCGACAGATAATTTAATACCGAGTTCGGGAGCCACGGATTCCATTTCGCGTTGTAAAATATCCGCTACGGTTTTGGCTTGATTCTCGTCGCATTCTACGATGAGTGAATCATGGACTTGCATAACCAAGTCTGCGCCCTCAGGGAGTTCGTGATTGACCTTGATCATAGCGCGTTTCATTAGATCTGCTTCCGTACCCTGAATTGGCATATTCTGAGCGGCACGTTCGGCTGCCTGACGAATTACAAAATTGCTAGATTTAACATCGGGGGTAGGACGACGACGACCGTAGAAGGTTTCTACATAGCCTTGTTCCCTGGCCTGCTTTAGGATGAGTTCGAGTTTTTGCTTGATGGGAGCACGGAGTTTAAAATAATTATCAATGAATTGTTTGGCTTCATAAATAGGCATTTTGGCGGCGTCGGCTAAACCTTTCACGCTCATGCCATATAAGATGCCAAAATTAATTACCTTTGCCGCACGACGCTGATTTTTGGTAACTTGCTCCATTGGAACTCCGAAAGCTTCCGATGCGGTTTTGGTATGAATATCAATATTATGATTAAAATCATCGATTAATGCCTGGTCTCCGCTTAGGATTGCAGCAAGACGAAGTTCAAATTGCGAATAATCGGCCGAAACGAGAATCTTACCTCGATCGGCGATAAATCCTTGGCGGATGCGTTTTCCTTCATCAGTACGAACTGGGATATTTTGAAGATTTGGATCTTTTGAACTTAGGCGACCGGTGGCGGTTACATTTTGAGTGAACGTAGTATGAATGCGGTCATTTGCATCGGCTAAATCTGGCATTGGGACAATATAAGTATTGAGTAATTTAGCTGCTTCGCGATATTCGATAATCTTTTTGATGATAGGGTGCTCGTCTTGCAATTTTTCTAATTCTTTGGCGCCCGTCGAATAACCACGAGTAGTCTTTTTGATGCCTTTCGTGGGAAGCTGTAGCTTCGCAAAAAGAACTTCAGATAATTGAACCGGAGAGTTGACATTAAAATCTGAGCCGGCTAGAGTTTGAATTTCTTTTTCAAGTTTTGCAACTTCGGCAGAATATTCTATTTGAAGTGTTTTGAAATACGCTCGATCTATTAGCATGCCTCTTTCTTCCATCTTATACAGAATTGGAATTAGCGGTAGATCAAACTCACTATATATAATATATAGTTTAGGGTACTTTTGGAACTCAACAATCTGAGCCCGATAGGCGTCTTCGGGCGTCGTCAAACGCGGTTCTTCTCGAGCGAGTGGGTTTAGTAGAAAAGCAGCTTGGCCAAGGTCCCAAAAAGTCTGGCCAGATAAAATCTCTTTTGCTATGTTTTTATTGTTGTGCATTAGGTGTTTAATGTCCCAATCAATAACGGAAGGGTTGGGGCCTAAATCAATCTCATTTGTTTTGTTTAACATATTCTCGTTATCTTGAGCGCTGTTCATTATATTATTACCTATACTTTCAGCATCAGAATGATTGGGCTGAGTATGTTCAGGTGTTTGATTCTCCGCTACTGACCCGCTATAATCCTTTTCAACTTTACGAATGAGAGAATTAAATTCAAGCTTTTTTAAGCCAGCGATAATTTGGCCATGATTAAATGTAAAATCTGGAATATCAGATAGAACAACTGGAGCGTCAAACATAATCTTTGCCAGAGTTTTGGACATATAAGCAGAATCTTTGCCTGATGCAAGTTTAGTTTTAACTGAACCAGTGAGCTCATCAAGATGAGTATAAATACCATCAAGGTCGCCGTAAGCATTGAGAAGCTTGGCCGCTGTTTTCTCGCCAATACCGGGCACGCCTGGAATATTATCGGATGAATCGCCTTTGAGCGCTTTTAAATCTAAGAATTGGGACTTTTTGATGCCGTACTTTGCTTCTAGCTCAGGAACATTAATTTGTTCGATATTGGTAAAGCCTTTCAGAATACGCCACATATGAGTGTTACTATCGACAATTTGAAGCATATCTAAATCGCTAGAAATAATATATGTTTCCCAGTCTTTGGCTTCATCAGCTTGTCTACTTAGGGTACCAATAATATCATCAGCTTCGTAGTTGGCGATTTCGACAAAATCCCAGCCTAAGTCGTGGATAAGGGTTTCGAGCAAAGGAATTTGGGTGTAAAAATCATCGCCTGGTTTGACACGGCCGGCTTTGTAATCAGGATAGATGGCGCGACGTTTGCTAACGGATGTTTTGGAGTCCCACGCTACGACAACTTTGGTAGGGTTTAATTTTTTTACAATTTCCATAGCGATGGCGGCGAAACCGTAGACTCCACCGGTAGGAGTACCGTCGGATAGGCTGAGAGCGCCCATAGCATAATAACCACGATAAAAGACAGATTTGCCGTCAATGAGAACAAGTTTTTTCATACTATAATCCTATGTATTCGCGTCCAATTTTACGCGATATTAATGATTTGATAGTGGCCAAGATTTTTGGTTTCTCTTGGCATGCACCTAACTCACACAATTCTATAGTGTCATCATCATATTTTAAACTGATAGTATTGATGTTGTCATAAACTAATAGACTGCGATTAACGGTATTATCGACGACACTTTCGTCTTCGACTAAAATCTTATCATCATATACGTAATACCTTGTTCGAATATTGCTTCCTTCAATATAATTGTCTGTCACAGAAAAACGATAACCTTCGGGGACGGCAGCCGAGACATCACCATTCATTGTATTGATAAAAGTATATATCAAAATACCAATGCAAAGAGCTGCTAGAGCCCACAAAGTGTAGCGCATCCAATTCCCTTTTTTGTAGGCAACATTTGATAGTTTACTGATACTCGTCAAAACTCGATTTCCTTGATTATTCTTTTTAGCTGCTCTTGTAAATCTTCGATTGTGCCATTATTTAATATGTAGTAATCAGCCGCAACAATGGGACCGCCCTTTTCAAGGTTTTCGATTTCGCTACGATCACGTTCGCGAATAGCCTTACCATCAAATGCGCGGCCAGGACGCTTGGCGACACGTTCGTATCTTAAGTGTTTATCTACAACAATAGCGATGAAAGTGAGACAGGTCGGAAATTCATGTTTTAAAATCTTGTATTCTGTCCACGAATAAACACCGTCTAGGATGATGCGTTTTTGACCGGCGCTAATTAAATCTTTGGTTTCAGCAATGACTTGGTTGACCACCCAATCTTTGCCTTCTTTTTCGCGAATCTCTTCACGAAACTTTTTTTCAGATTCCCCATCTTCGGTGCGCTCGATGCCACGTTTTTCCATTTCTTTGTAAATCATGCCGCCGAAGTATACTTTTGGGTAACCATGCTCGGTTAAATAATCTACTGCTACGGATTTACCAGAGCCGGACATACCGACGATAGCTAGAATTTTTACGTTATCCATAGTAATAGTATAGCACACTATTAGTGGACCCCGTTGGAGTTTATGTAATGGGCCGATTAACTCTATAATATGATATAATAGAAAAATGGATAGTTTTTTTACGACCAAAGATCCATTGGACGAAATAATTGCAGAGACAATGGATGATAAAAAGGTGGTGGAAACAAAGCATATTTTGACGGGGTGGACAAATATTGTAATCGAAGTAACGACTGATAAGGGGTCGTATTTTTTCAGGTTCCCAAGAAATCCTTTTTGGTCAAGAATGATAGTAAAGGATGCCACAGTATGTAATTTCGTAGACGGTAAAACAAGCTATTATACTCCACAGATGAAATTATATTATGACAAAAATGGGCGGCCATTTTCGGTGCATAAAAAAATAGAAGGATACACGCTGGGAGATAGAATTTATCATTTATCACATACAGCAATCACAGGCGTAGCGTACGATGCGGCCAAATTTATTAAAGAACTTTCTGGCATAGATTTGAGGGGGGCACCAAAAGAAGTTAAATATCCACTTTCAGATTTTTTGCATGAACTAGATTATGAACATTATGATAAACATATCGATGCTGACCACAATTATATTAAAAAGACTGAGGGGCATTCACTAGTGCATGGAGATTTAAACTTAGGTAATATTCTGTTAGACGAAAATAATAAAATGATTGGCGTAATTGATTTTGCTTTTGCGGGAACGGGCAATCCCAATATGGATGTTGCGCGCATGGTATCAAGACCAACACCGGACGAGTTTGAAAAAGCATTTTTAAATTATTTTGATGATACTAAAGAAATTGAGCGGATGAAAAAAGCTTGGAAACATATCGATAATGGCTATGCGGAACATATTCGAACGCATTTCCCCGAAATTAATTTAAATCAATTGTAAGGATTATATTATTCTAAATCAAGGAGATAATTAATTTTGGCATCGCGACGAGCATCATCGTCTTGCTTTGGTAAAATATCCTTGGATGAATATTCATCAAAAATGTTGATGCAACCGCTAATAGGACCATCATAAACTGGCGGCTTGTCATAGACGCTCCAAATTATAATACGAATGCTGGGTGATTCATTGGCGTAATAATCAAGGGCTTTCGTGGTGGCGCGAATAAATTCTTGTTCGGTTTCTTTGGTGTGACGCCAAGCGCGACCAGACAAGTATTTTTCGGTAACAGTTGGCGAAACCGCAATCATAAGAATTAACATTTCATAGTTCCCTGCCTTTAGAAGTTTTAATAAAATGCCTTCCATCTCAGGGTCAAGTAAAGTAACATCTAGCAAGATATCGTAGCCACCTTTGATTAATTCTGAAAGTGTTAAAAAGAGCATAATGGTGGCAAATTCATCGGTGTTTTTGCGTAAGTTTTCATCCCCATAATACTCTTTGATTTCTTGATAATGTGGGTGATATTCGACAAATTTACGGGCAGCCATTAGGATTGGCTCATAATTATGTTTTTTGCAATAGGCCTCAACGGCTGGGAGAATTTGAGTAGTCTTGCCAGAACCAGAAATACCTGCAATGCGGATGAGACGATGATTCTTGGTGGCAGAGAGAGTAAAATCTTCGAGGACTTTTTTGAGAATGGCTGGATATTCAGCTAAACCAACCTGCCATTCCGGTTTGACTTCGGATGGCCAGTGCGATTTCATGTATTTAATAATTTGTTCTAATTCTCGATTACTTTCAGGCATTTTTTACTTTTCCTTATTTCAATTTTTTTGATATCTTTAAACTGGCAAGATTCTCCTTCGGATTGAAGAGTGATAGTAGCAGGGCATGCAAACTCTAAGGTATCGCATTTGGTAGCTGTTCCAGGAATACGTGAAAAAATACTTTTAGTCATAAGTTTGAATAGACGCCAAAAACTGCCCAGACGATCGATCTCACTGCGAAAATAGACGGAATCATGATAATCTTCCCCACCTTTCATAACGCGGGCCATTGAACGACCATTGACCGCTGCGTAGTCGGTGATTTTAATTGATTGCGCTTTACCGTTTAGTGTGAAAGCTGGGATGAACTGTTTGCTATGCCGATTTTTAAAATACCAATCGGCCAAGTATGTGTATGAACTGATTTTGCGACCAAATTGTTTCTTGAGCTTTGCGCGCATTTTGGGTGAATCATAAATACTGACCGCTTCGGCCGTCATGCCAATAGTTACATAACACGTAGCGTAACGGAAAAACTTGCCGTCTACGATTATTTCTAGAGGATAAAAATCGCGTGTTTTTCTGAGTTGGTCCTGCCGGATCTTGTTTCCCCCTGCGTCATCGAGACCCCGCGAAGAACTCCCTCCAGACTTACCACTCATCCATGTTAAACTATCGGCAATACTCTCTAAAGTGTTTGTGCGAAGGGTGCGGGCTAGATCGTTAAAGTTGCCGTAAGGAAGGACAGCGAGAGCGGCTTTTTTATCAGATTTTAGAATGGCATTTGAAGCAATAATACCAGTAGCATCACCGCCAGCAGAGATGACTAGATCGTCATCTCGTAAAATCGAGGACAACTTTAAAATGTTGTCTTCTAAATTAGTGGGCGCCACTTCGTATCTTCCTACCATGCAACCACTAAACATCTCTAAGCGATCTAGAACTTCTGAACGGACATCACTGGCGCGCGATGAACGTGGATTGTAAATGATTAATAATCGTTTCATGTTTTAAATTATTTTGTTTATCAGATGATTAGGCTTGGACTGAATTTCGTAAGTTTGACTCGAGATAGTTGCATTGGTTTGAGCAGTAGCGCCGGTTCCTATGCCTTGAAAATTTGGCATTAGCCAACGAATTAAAGCATAGATGACAACGTAGGCCACGAGTCCCATGATGATCTCAAACATACGGCGTTTGGCCTTACGAGTTTTTTCTTCATTGCCGCCGGCTGTAAGATACTGAATGCCAACAATCGTAATGCCGATAACGCCAAGAACGCCGATGCCGATAGTCATAACATCTACTACGTAATTAAGAATCATAAAGATAGTGTCACCATTTTCGTCACATTGTTGACCAAAGAATGCGGTGTCTACACAATTATCTGCAAAAACAGGAGTCGATAATGTTAAAAGCGAAAAACCCATGATTAGTGATGCTGCAAATAATAATAGTTTTTTCATTGTGCCTCCTATCTTAAGTACTCATGTAGTTTTTTGGTGTCTTTGTTTTTGCGAAGCTTTGACAAAGCTTTAGCTTCGATCTGGCGAATACGCTCACGCGTAACGTCAAATTCGTTGCCAACTTCTTCTAGCGTATGTGGTCTGCCGCCGCCTATGCCAAAACGTAAACGGATGATTTTTTGTTCTCGATCAGTTAAAGTAGCAATTATTTCAGAGAGTTGTTCTTTTAGAATTTGGTTAGAAGCGGCTTCTTCAGGAGAATCACGTTCTTCGTCTTCTACAAAATCTCCAAGCACTGAATCTTCGTCATCGCCATCGCGTCCTACAGATGCATCGAGTGAAGCAATATCTTGCTTGATGCGCATGACATAATCAACTTTCTCTGGTTCCATATCAAGGGCATTAGCGATTTCTTCGTTGGTTGGTTCACGATTTAATTCGGATGTAAGTTTACGTGTAGTGCGAAGAACCTTATTGATGGTTTCAACCATGTGAACTGGGATACGAATGGTGCGGGCTTGATCAGCAATAGCTCTAGTAATGGCCTGGCGAACCCACCAAGTAGCATAAGTCGAGAATTTAAAACCTTTATCAGGGTCAAATTTTTCGACCGCACGCAACAAACCGGTGTTCCCTTCTTGTATCAAATCTAGAAAATCTAGACCACGCCCACCGTATCTTTTGGCAATTGATACAACGAGACGCATATTAGCTTCAACCATTTTGTCTTTGGCCTTTTTGTCGCCTTTAACTATTCTTTGAGCCAAATCAGCTTCTTCTTCAGGAGTTAAAAGTGGGATTTTGCCAATCTCACGCAAATATAGACGCACTGAGTCGTCTGCAAAGGCGTCAACATTTTCGGCCGTAATGGCTAATTCTTCATCTGTTAACTCTTCTTCATTTTCAAGGTCGCCAGATTCTGGTTCGTCAAAATCTAGTGCTAAATCTTTTGCATTCAAAATATCTTCATTTTTAGAGTTCATTACGTAGAATTATATGCTATTTTTGGGTTTTTTGCAACTCGTTTATTGAATGAAGGATCTCTAAATACTCTTCGGAGTCTTCTTCTAATTCTGACAACTTATTATTTAACTCAGCAATCTTGGCTTTGGCAATTTCCTGCTGGTAAATAGCTAGTAGCTCTTTCGCTTCTTTCTCATAGTCCTGCGTACTAGATAGTTCGTGTTCAGAGTTAAAAATTAGCTCAAGTTCAGCCAGTTTGGCGTCATCGTCTGGAATTTCAAGCGGAATTTTGGTTTTGACAATACCGCCGTATACTTTAAGGGCGAGAAGTGAATTTTCTAGTTTTTCAAGCTTATCACTTTTGACTTTTGTTTTAGGTTTTTTAAGATAATGCTTGGGGGACTGTTCTAATTTTTTTTGCAAACGTTCGCCCTTTTCGCGTAAGGTTGCTACATCTATACCGAGTTTTTTGGCTATTTTAGTTTCATAGCTGGCACGCTCGACTTCGTCTTTTACATATTCTAAAAGTTTTAGGGCAACATCAGAATACTTGCGTTTTCCTGGTGCAGAAGAAAGATCGAGATTTTCTTCGTATTTTTGCAAAAGCCAATCTACGGCTGGTACACTATGGTTTACGGCATCTTGCCAAAGTTTCGGGTCTTTTTGAATGAGCTCATCTGGATCCTTTGCGCCGTGATAATCTGAAATGACCGTAAGATCTATACCTAAATCACCGGCAAGCATAATGGCACGCTCGGTAGCCTTAACTCCGGCCGAATCACCGTCGTAAGCAAGTCGAATATCACTAGTAAGATTTGAAAGAATTTTAAGATGCTGTTCTGTCATAGCGGTGCCGGATGTAGCCACCGCACTCTTAACACCTGCTTGATGCGATGAAATTACATCCATATTCCCTTCCACAATAACTGCATAGCCTTCTCGCCGAATCGCTTCTTTAGCTTGAAAAAGTCCGAAAACAAATCTCGATTTATTGAACAGTAAGGTTTCTGGAGTGTTTAAATACTTCGGCTCGCCGGTCTTCAAAATGCGGGCGGTAAACCCTATCACGCTTCCAGATGTGTCGATGAAGGGCACCATCATACGATCGCGGAATAAATCAGTTTTTTTACGATTAAGGAGCCCTGCGGCTTCTAGCTCATCCAAGCTAAAGCCACGTTTTCTTAAGATATCAAGCATAGCTCTGCCACTAGCTGGAGAATAACCGATTTTAAACTCGGCAACCGTCTTACGATTTAAATTGCGTTTATAAAAAACATACTCACAGACTTTTTGGTTACGAACTAGGCAAATCTGATAAAACTTTGCTGCTAGGCTTAAGGCTTCACGGGCGCGAGCTTTTTTCTTTGAAACGGCGGGATCGCCACCTTGATATTTAGTAATGTCAACACCGGCTCTGGCAGCGAGTTTTTCGAGTGCTTCTTTAAAACTAATACCTTCAACTTCCATGATGAAAGTAAAAATATCGCCCCCTTTGTTGGCGGAAAAATCATGCCAAATACCTTTTTCTGGAGAGACCATGAAGCTGGGAGTTTTGTCAACGCCCCATGGCGAACGACCTTTGAGACTACGACCGGCTCGTTTTAATTCTACATATTGACCCACCACATCTTCCACGCTCAGGCGTGATTTTATCTCGTCTTTTAGGTCATTCATATGCTATAATTATATCATATGGATAGACAGGAGTATTTGGATCAAATATCAGCTGCCAATCGTCCCGTTAAAGCTGGTGGTGGGAAAGTTAAAAGTGTGCTTTCTTCAAAATTCTTTTTGGTTGGGATAATCTTTGTAGTGTTACTAGTTATAATAATTGTAATCGGTGCAATTCTTAGTGGTGGTAAAAGCGGCATAAAAGAAAAGACATATGCCTTAAATATGCATATCAGCTACGATATGAGCGTTATTGATAATTACCAAAAATCCATCAAATCTTCAGATTTACGTTCGGATAGTGCGTCATTATATAGTGTGCTTTCGAATACAAACCGCGACCTAGAGAGCTACCTGAAAGATACCTATGGCAACAGTGATCCGAAAGGTGCACTGAAAGAGAGTAAGCAAAATGAGCTAGCTCTAGAGAGAGATGGCCTGGAATCAGAATTATTTGAGGCAAAAATTAACGGTCTACTCGATACAATATTCGCAAGAAAATTTTCGTACGAAATATCACTGCTGCTTAATGAAGAGTATCAGATATACAGTGCCGTGAATAATGATACCTTAAAAGGAATCATTGACACTTCTTATAATAGTCTGGAAAATTTATATAATAAGATTGATAATTTTTCGGAAGCCAAATAATTATAAGGAAGGAGTTTTATGGCTAAATCAGAAGAAGTTAAGAAACTTCAAGAAAAACAAGGTCTGAAAGAAGAATTTATTGAGTTCATCAATCGTGGTTCGATGATTGATCTCGCAGTGGGTGTTGCCGTAGGTGGCGCTTTTACGGCGATTGTTAATTCTCTGGTTAATGATATCGTAATGCCGATTGTAGGTTTGTTACTGGGTGGCGTTGATTTTACTGGGCTTGCCTTAAGAATTCCTAACTTTTTTGGCACGGGTGACGAAGCTGTAATTGCTTATGGTAACTTTATTCAGCATGTTGTGCAGTTCTTGGTGATTGCTTGGGTGATTTTCATGGTAATCAAGGCTATGAACAGGCTAAATCGTCGATGCGATGCGAAAAAGGCTGCAAAAGAAGCCGCTAAATAAAGAACTTATATACGATTTTATGTGAGATTGTAGCTCAGACGAATGAGATCTTCGATTTCGTCTGGGCTTAATTGGTTTGCGAGCACAATTTCAACACCGCCTTTACCAAAATATCTAGACTCCATAACTGTTTCGTACTTCGTTTTTAGGTTCTCACTGAGTAGTGGATCGCAACGTACTTCAATAGTATTCTTATTTACAACTAGAAATGCTTTGTCGGATTTAAAATAAAGTTGGCGATGCTTTTCGGTTTTGGCTGTATAATCTGAGATACCGCTTATTTTAGAAATGTCAAATACCATTTCAACTCCTCAATTGAACCGTTAATATCATCCAGGGCACGATGGTTTTCGGGTTTAACAAATTTTTTATGTAAGGCATTTTCAAAATATATTTTCCAGGCGGAGACATCAAGCATACGATAATGTAGTTTCTGGTTTAGTTCTGGCATTTCTTTTTCGATGAATTTGCGATCCTGATGAATAGAGTTGCCAGCAAGATAGATTTCGTTGCCAAAATTCTGTGAAACAAATTTGAGTAACTCTTTTTCGACCGTTTCGATTGGTTGGCCTTTTTGGTTTTGGGCCTGCAGGGCATCGCGAGATGAGGAATGCTTTTCCCAAAAGTCACCGACCATACGCTTTTTGATTAGATTTTCGTCGACCTTAACTATGGCTTCGAATCTTGCAATTTCGTTTAGCTTCATATCGGTAGCAATAGCAGCAACTTCAAGGATTTTATCTTTGGCTGGATCGAGCCCAGTCATTTCCAAGTCTATCCATAATAATGTGGCTTTTTTCATTACATCTCCTCTGGAATTTTAATTCCTAAAATATTTAGACCATGAGTCATCACATTCAAGTACTTTTCTACTAATCGGATACGTTCTGGCTCTTGCTCGCTACCAATCACTTCGCAATGTTCGTAGAAACGGCTGAAGGCCTGCGCCAGTTCGTATAAATAATTTGCGACTTTATGAGGAGCCATTTCGACAACGGCTTCATCAAGGATGGTATGGTATTCAAGAAGCTTCTTGATTAAGTTTCGCTCTGATATTGTAATGCGCACCTGCGAACTGCTTTGCTTGCGCTCATCGTTAATTGAACTTTTTGCCAGAATCTTCTTGGCACGAACCGCTGAGTAGAGAAGGTAGGGGCCGGAATTGCCAGTCATTTTGACAGACTCTTTTGGATCAAAGATGATATCGCCGCCCATTTTATATTTTAGGAAGGCATACTTGGTGGCAGCCAAAGATATGATTTCGTCTGTCGAATGATATTCGTTCGCTAATTCAGAACGAACCATGTTTAGGACATCAATGGCTTTCAAGAAGTTCCCTTTTCGTGATGACATTTTGACTCCACCGGTCAGCTTAACGAGCCCGTGGGTAAGATGAGTAGTCTTTTCGACTAATTCGGGGGCGTACTGTTCGATAGATTTTAGAACTACCTTCATATAATCGAGCTGTTCGGAGCCGGTAATGACGACGGATTTATCAAAATGATAATCCTGCCATTTAGTGAAAATAAGGCCAACGTCTTTGGTCTCGTAAGTGGGGACGCCTTCTTTATTAATGAAGACGCGAGTATGAAGGCCGTACTTGTCGCCGTTGAAAATGACGGCACCATCAGAGTATTCGTAAACACCTTTTTCTAATTGCTCCTTAACTTTTTCTAGACCAAGGTCGGCGACAGTGGACTCGGGATAATATTTATCAAAGTGAACGCCGATGGAATGATAGAAGTGGTCGAAATATTGGTAGGATAGTTCTCTGCCTTTCCAGTAAAGTTCTGAAAGAGTAGGAGCCGAGAAAGATTCTTTCTCAGAACGCTCTCTCGCTTCTGTCGTTACAGAGTTCGGTCGCTCCGTATTTACCCCGTCATCAAATATGCTCTTCGAAAGAATCTTTTTCGGTTCTCCTGTTGCATTTATTTGATATATTTCTTTGTTGAGTTTTGTAATCTCCTGTTTAGCGGTTTCGTCGTCTTCATAAGCAGCGGTGCCTTCGATATAGCATCTGGCTATATCTTCGATGGTTAGTTCTTCTATTGGCTTTTTTTGTAGGGCATACATGGTTTTGGCGACATGAAGACCGACGTCACCACCAAAGTTTGCACGAATTACTTTAGCGCCAGCGTATTCGAATAATCTAGCAATCGAATCCCCGACCACGCTGGTATAAAGATGGCCAACGTGAAGAACTTTGAATGGATTCGGATCGCTGAACTCACAAATAACGGTTTGACCTTTGTATCTATCTGACTCGAAGTTGTCATCTAATTTATTAATCGAATTCTGCAAAAACTCTTCTGATAATATAAAATTCAAAAACCCAGGGGAAGTTATTATAAGCTTTTGTTCGCTAGCTAGTTTGCTCCCGTTGTCGCAAGCACTCACATAAGCATCTGATAGCTCTTCGGCGATTTGCATCGGGGATCTTCGAAGATCCTTGGCGAGCTTCATAGGGGCGTTTGATGAATAATCAGCGTCAATGCTATCTGGGGACGGAGTGAGATCGGGTTCAAAATCAAGGCCATAAAGGTCTTGAATAAGTTTTTTAAGCTGGTCTTTTAGCTCTTGCATAAATTAATTATACCATAATTAATAGGGATGTGATATAATGAAGGCGTCGCGGGTATCGTATAGCGGCTATTATGTATCCTTCCCAAGGATGAGATCAGGGTCCGACTCCCTGTACCCGCACCAAGAAAAGTAAAAATAACCATAAATGGTTATTTTTTATAGATTATGATTTTGAGTAATTTTATAATAGTATAATCTGCTAATAGCTCCAGCATTTAACTGGGGAGAAAGCATAAGATTTATTGACTTTTATGACGTTTTGTGATATAATATAGATATGGGAGCTTTATTGAGTTTAACCGAAGAAAGATTGTTCGATTTGATCGATCGATTTTTGGATTCTGGAGATACTCAAAGCGCTTATGAAATGTTGAAAAAACACCAAGGCAGGCTGAATGTAAACACTGGCCTTGGGATGGAAAAATACTAGATTATTCAGTAGGCTCGTCAATTGATGATTCGACCAGACTTGGATCTTTGATGTCGATATATTCAGAGATTTTGTTTTCTTCTTTTAGGGCACTGTAGCGTTTAGTAAATTCGGTAAATGGGATTTTGATGGAAACGAAGTTGACCTCGGCGTCGGTCTTTTTAATAAGTTTAACAAAATAGTAGCCGTCACCGTTCATGGAAACAAAACGCTCACTTCTTTGTCCAGGCTCTAATTTCATGGCTTCGGTGGCACGACCGCCATCGATGTTTTTGTTGTCGACAAGACCACCGGTCTCTTCGTAGATAATACTGTTCCCGAGCGAATTAACGACGGCCTGAAAATCACCGCCATTTTCACGAAGCTGCTTTTCTACTGAATCGGCTAGGATACTAGCGTTTTCGTCAAGAGCAATTTCAACTTTTGCTTTTACTAAACTTAGATACAACATGCGCTTATATTCATCTTTAGTGAGACCAAAATTGTCTGAGATGATTTTAATAAAACCTTCTTCGGAGCGATCAATCCCACCGGCTTTGAGATGACGATCAAATTCATTATCGACTTCTTCGTTCGAAACGGTAATATCTAGCTCTTTAGCAAGTTTTAAAGCGTAGGCGTAAGTTTCTGCTTCAGTGAGGGCGGTGCGTTTATACTCATTGACGAGCTGCTCGGCCGAATCATTATCAAACTGGCTGCCAGACTGGCGTTCGATGGAAGTCATACTGCTGCGATAAAACATTAAATAATCAGAAAAACGAACATTTTCGGAATCAACATTAGCTACTGGGACAGGAATGATTTCGGTGATTTTAAAAAGAAGATCGTCGGTCATGCCAATTCGGTAAAGGGCTAGCCAGCCGCCGACAATGATAAGAGCGAGGACTATAACGGCAATCAGAATCGTATTAATCACAATGCGATGTCTCGTCCATTGAAGTGGATACTTAAATTTGCGACCTTTGGCAAGAACTTCTTCGCGTCTTTCGGCGACTTTTTCCTGCTCGGTTTTTTTCTCAGTTTTCTTCTTTATTAGATTCATAATTATATTATACTAAATAATTGGTGATCCGGGTGCGAGTCGAACGCACAACCTCTTCCTTAGGACGGAATTGCTCTATCCATTGAGCTACCGGACCATATTAACATGTCTTATTATACCATAAAACTCTCGAAGGGTCTTCTCGATGAGTTCTGCCAGATTTTCTCTCTCGACGGGTCCTGCCGGACCTTCTCCCTTCCTAAAATTTTGCCAAAGCAAATAATTTGGGAACCCTTTCAGGTCCGTCACCTGTCGGTGCTACTTTCTCTAGCTCTCTCAATGCTCGCTCAGACTGATTTGTGATATAATATGGTTATGCATAAGGTCAGAAGCATAATATATATAGCACTATTCTTGCTGGTGACGGTGGGGATGGGGGTGAGTGTCTGGTGGTCGATTGATGGAGAAAAGGGTGCTGATTATGTTGTGGAAACGAATGTGCCATTTGCACCGTTTGAGTTTTACGAAAACCGAGAAATAGTTGGAGTAGATGTTGATATCGTAAATCAAGTGGCCAAAAAAATAAAGAAGACTTTTCAAATAAAAAATGTAGAGTTTGATGTGATAATTGACAACGTTGAAGCTGGCAGGATTGCTGATGTTGGGGCAGCAGGTCTGACAATTACACCAGCTAGACTCGAGAAGGTAAATTTTACAATTCCCTACTATGATTCGGTGCAGTACGTGATTTACAATCGCGAGATGCCGCCATCATTACGCGATGACCATGTAGTGTGGGAAGCGTTGGCGGGTGCGAAAATTGGTTCGCAAATTGGAAGCACTGGATATTTGTTTGTAGATGACGAAATAGAAGCTGGGGCCTTAGTCGGAACTGGAACAACACTTAAGGGGATTGACTCGCATCAGCTAGCGGCTGATGCGATTATGGCGCATATTATAGATTATGCTGTGGCCGATGAACTAGCGGCAAAGTTTATCGTTGATAAAAATCCAGGGCTCGAAGCCTTACCGCTTTATTATGCGGGGCCAACGAGAGAAGAAGACTATCCGGTGGAGGAGTCTTATGCTATTGCGGTAAATAAGGATAGGCCAGAATTATTAGATGCATTTAATGAAGTTTTGACAGAAATGCTAACCAAGAATGAACAAGGAGAATCGGAGATTGATAGGTTAGTATTAAAGTATATGGGGCTTGTCAATGAATAATTTTTTTGAAAAAATTGGAGAACTATTTAGTACACCGGAGTATATCGATTCCCTACTACATGGATTTTTGCTGACTCTACAAATATCCTATTTTGCACTTCTAATTGGAATTGTACTAGGGACAGTGATAGCGTTAATTGATACGGCAAAGCCGTCAAAATGGCTGAAGATACCTAAATTTATTTGTCGACTATATGTAGGAATCATTCGTGGAACGCCAATGGCTTTACAGTTATTTATAATGTTTTTTGTGATTTTTGCGGTTAAAGGTTTTCCAAGTATAATTACAGCAATTATTGCATTTGGAATGAATTCAGCTGCATACACGGCGGAAGTGATAAGGGGCGGGATTTTATCGGTAGACGCCGGACAAACCGAAGCTGGTTTAGCTCTAGGACTATCTAGATTCACGATTTTCATGAAGATTGTAGCGCCACAAGCAATCAAGAATATTATCCCAGCACTTGGGAATGAAATAATTACAGTAATAAAGGAGACGGCAATTGTGAGTATGGTTGGTATGTATGATCTTAATATGGCGGCGAAAGATATAGGCTCGGGACAAAACATGGCAAGCTATATCGTGCCAATGTTCGTGGCGGCGTTGTTTTATTTGGGAACGATTTATTTTATCACCTTTATAGTGAAAAGGATTGAGAAAAACTTGAGACGCAGTGATTTAAGGGCGGAGAAATAGATGGAAAACAAAAATACCGATTTAGTTATTAAAAACCTACGAAAAACCTTTGGGAATAATAAGGTGCTAAATGGTATTAATTTTGAACTTAGAGAGGGCGAAAGAGTGGTGATACTGGGGCCTTCAGGATCTGGTAAATCTACATTTCTCAGATGTATTAACTGGATGGAAGAACCGACTTCGGGAGAAATTATATTTGATGGCGAAATAGTGACAGAAAAAAATATCCGACGAATAAGACGAAATATTGGCATGGTCTTTCAACATTTTAACTTAATTAACAATATGACGGTAATGGATAATTTGTTGCTAGCGCCCTTAAAACTTAAGCTAATGAAACGAGACAAAGCAGAAAAAAGAGCGATGGATCTTTTGCGACACATCGGATTAGCCAACAAAGCAGATGCTTACCCTGCTTCCCTGTCGGGCGGCCAGAAGCAACGCGTGGCGATTGTTCGAGCAATGATGTTATCACCTGAAGTGTTGTTATTTGATGAGCCGACTTCAGCCCTTGACCCAGAATCGATTGGAGATGTCCTAGGATTGATACGCGAACTAGCGGATCGTGGGATGACTATTATGATTGTGACTCATGAAATGAGTTTTGCTAAAGAGATTGCGACTAGGGTCGTGTTTATAGACAAAGGGTGTATTATCGAAGAAGGTACACCGAAAGAATTCTTTGAGCAACCAAAAACTGAAAGGGTGAAAGAGTTTTTGGAAAAAGTTTTATAGTCCTGTTGTTCCTATCATATGGTATAATAGACCGAAATAATGGAGAAAAAAATGAAAGTATTATGCGTGAATGCTGGTTCATCGTCTTTAAAATTTCAACTTTATGAAATGCCAGCAGAAATATCTATTATTAGCGGATATGTAGAAAAAATTGGAGCTGATGATAGCTTTTATACTATTAAATGCGATGGAAAAAAGAATGAGGTTTCAAAACCTATTAAAGATCATTCCGAAGCCGTAAAAATAATGCTAGAGGAATTAGTGAATTATGGTGCCGTTAAATCATTAGATGAGATTCGTGGTGTAGGGCACAGAGTGTTGCATGGGGGAGAAAAATATGCGAAGTCGGTCGTAATTGACGAACAAGTTTTAAAGGATATTAAAGATCTTACGAAACTTGGGCCATTACATCATCCTGGGAATATCGCTGGGATTAAAGCTATGCAAAAAGCGCTACCTGACGCTACTCAAGTTGCCGTGTTTGATACAGCATTCCATCAGACAATTCCAAAAGCTCAATTTATGTATCCTGTGCCGATGGAGTGGTATAAAAAATATGGTGTAAGAAAATACGGTTTCCATGGCACTAGCCATAAGTATATTACAGAAACTATGCAGAAAAAACTTGGTAAAGAAAAGGTAAACCTGATTGTTTGCCATGTCGGCTCGGGTGCTTCAATTACAGCTGTAAAAGAAGGTAAAAGCTATGACACGACGATGGGACTAACACCGCTAGATGGGCTGATGATGGGTACACGCTCCGGCTCGATTGACCCTTCAATTATTAAATATATGATAGATGAAGCCGGAATGAAATATGACGAAGTCGATGATGCATTGAATAAAAAATCTGGCTTGCTCGGTGTTTGTGGTTTCAATGACAATCGTGACGTAGAGAAAGCAATTTCAGAAGGCGATGAGAATGCACGACTAGCACTTGATATGTATGTTGACCGCATTGATCGATACATTGCAGAGTACTACTTGGAGCTTAATGGTGAAGTGGATGCGATTGTATTTACAGCTGGCGTGCTAGAAAATGGTGCCGAAACTCGTGAGTCAATTATCGAAGGTTTAGCTCCACTAGGCATTAAGATTAATCGTGAAGTTAATAATGCGATTGCGAGCTATAAAGAGATTACAAGCGGCATCATCACAGCGGAAGATTCGACCGTGCCGGTATATGTAGAGCCGACTAACGAAGAGGTGATGATTATACGCGATGCCTATAAACTTTGTAAATAAGATGTAATCGCCACGGAAAAAGCGACCTTTAATGGGTCGCTTTTTGCAATTCTCTTGATATATTAACCGCTACTTGCTAAACAGCGCATTGTGAAACCGTAGAATTTATCGCCAATAGGATGAGTTCCCGGGTTAACATAGTTAACTTGAAAGTCCAAGCCGTAGTTTCTTGTACCACTGTATACAGTGCTAGTCGTGTAAGTGCCAATGGTGCCACGATTAGCTATTCCACCTTCAGTGTTGCTGATATAACCAGAAAGGACGAAATTGTGGGGATATTTTCTGAGCGCATTAGAGGCTCTAGGCCCGTCATCGCCTACAACATAGTTTGGTCTATCTGATGTGTTAAGATTATTTGGATAAGCCCCTGTAATAGCAACGGTTAGGACCCAGTAATCGCTATACTGGAAGTTTGCTTTAGTTCCACCGGTGGATAGATGCCACTTATTTGGGCAAATGCTAGTATATGGGATTCCCTGATGCTCTGCAGTGTAGTCTCCTATATCGGCTACTGCAGCGGACCAAGTATAGTAATTGCCGTAAGAATATAAGGCGGCATTGTTTGAAGTAGGGTTAGTTGCTCTACTACCGGTGTTACTATTGTTATAACGCGGGAATCTGTATCCTTGGTTGGAGCCGGTAATATTAGAAGTGCTATATAGAGTATTAGATGTAGTGGTATTGGCAAAGTTGGCAGTTTCTGGACTAGCTAAACCTTTAAAGTTAGTCGCATAACCTTGGGCATTAGCACCACTGGTGTTGTTTGCTCCTGTATTATTGAGACGTAAGTTCTCTATCATCCAGCATTTATTGTCGGCGAGTTTAGACACAGCATAGGCATTGTTATCTCGGCGATCTATTACGGCAGTCACATCTCCCATGTTCAACTTATTACATTTTCCGTTTATGACCCATGAATCCATATAGTCGTCATAATTGACCCATGCAGCATATAAGGTTAGACCATTTGTGGCATAGGCTCCAGCATTAAAACTAATAGTCTCGTTCGGTCCATATATTTTGGTGCCACTGGGCACGTTTAAAACATTTGCACCATTATTGTTTGAGGCTAAAGACGATGATATAGCTGTAGTGCTCCACCCAGCAAAGCCGTAGCCATAGTTATTACTGTTAACTCTAGAATAATTTGAAGCTGTTAGGACGGCGCTAGTATCTGATGAAGAAATTGTCTGGCCACCCATAGTTCCAGTTACTCCGCTTGTAGCATTAGTGTCATAGCAGATTTTGTTAGCTGGACATTTACAGGCGCCGTAGAGGGTAGTATTAGCAGTTGGAGTGAATGAAGCGCCGGAAGCGTACTGAAAATTAGTAGCGTTGGTGGCTGTAGTGGTCCAGCCACAGGTAAAGCCGCCAGTCTTAGTAATAGTGGGGAGTATTGTAGCGGATGAAGACCAACCGGCATAGAGTGTAACCGCGCTAGCCGTAGTATAAGTCCATTGTTTGCTGCTGTTGGTATAGGTAGTGCTAGCTTGAAGAGCTGGAGTGGTGGCATTACTTGCGATCTTGTTAGTGGCACCAGACTCTTTGTACCAACCGTTGAAAGTATAATTTACAGTAAGGGTAGAGGTGGATGAAACAACGGCGCCACTAGTATTGTTGGTGGCTGGCAATGTGAAACCTGATACTGTGTATTTTCTTTGTGGCAATGTAATGCTAGATAATGATGTAGCATTATAGTTTACTGTGGCAGAAGTAGAACCTGCAGTGGTAGCGCCATTACCATTTAAAGTAATGTTATTTCTACAAACACCATAGAGGGTAGTATTGGCAGTTGGGGTAAACGAAGCACCAGAATTATAACTCCAAGTGGTGGCAGTACTGCTCGTAGACCAACCACAGGTAGAGCCAGTTCTGGTGATGGTAGGCAATGTGACGGCAGAGTAACCGCTGGCAGTCCAACCGGCATAAAGTGTGATTGCGCCAGCTGTAGTATAGGTCCATTGTTTGCTGCTGTTGGTATAGGTAGTGCTAGCTTGAAGAGCTGGAGTGGTGGCATTACTTGCAATTTTATTAGTGGCACCAGATTCTTTGTACCAACCATTGAAAGTATAAGTTTGGGTGCTGGTTTTATTCGCCGTAGACGAAACGGTAGCGTTTGCGCCAGAAGTGGTAAGAGTGAAACCTGATACTGTATATGTGCTATTAGCTCTGGTAGGATTAGTAATAGTACCAAGTGTAGTAGCATTGTAATTAACTGTGGTAGAAGTAGAGCCACCAGAACCACCATTAGCGTTAAGTGTAATATTATTTCTACAAACGCCATAAAGAGTGGTATTTGCAGTTGGAGTAAATGATGCACCAGAAGCATAAGAAATGGTAGTAGCAGTACTAGACGTACTCCAGCCACAAGTGCTACCGGTTCTAGTGATAGTTGGTAGGGTCACAGCCGAATAAGCTCCAGCACTGGCAGTCCAACCGGCATAAAGTGTGATTGCGCCAGCTGTAGTGTAATTCCATCTACCATTAGCATCAGTATAAGTAGTATTAGCCTGAAGAACTGGAGTGGTGGCGTTACTTGCAATCTTGTTAGTGGCACCAGACTCTTTGTACCAACCGTTGAAAGTATAAGTAGTAGTATTAGTACTATTTAAGGTAGAAGTACTAGATACAGTAGCGTTGGTAGCACTGGTGGTCTTAGTAAAGCCAGAGACAGTTCTCGTGCCAGTAGTGTTGGCCCTGGTTGGATTAGTGATGGCGGCAAGTGTGGTAGAATTACAATTTGCCGTAGTTGAAGTGGAACCACCAGAACCACCATTAGCGTTAAGCGTGATATTGGTTACACAGACACCATAAAGTGTAGTATTAGCAGTTGGCGTGATAGAAGCTCCAGATGCGTAGGTGATAGTGGAGGCGGTGCTGCTTGTGCTCCAACCACAAGTAGAGCCAGTCCTAGTGATGGTCGGTAATGTGACAGCATTGTCGTTCCACTGTGAATACAAGGTGACTGTATCTGCTGTAGCATAAGTCCATTTGCTATTAGCATCAGTATAAGTCGTAGAAGCTTGAAGAGCTGGAGTGGTATCAGTACCACCAGCAGCAATCTTAGTACCGCCAGAACTAGCCGTGTACCAACCATTGAAGGTAGCAGTATTAGTAAGTGTAGACGTAGAAGACACAGTAGAATTATCGGCGCTGGTGGTCTTAGTGAAACCACTTACTGTTATTTTTCTTTGGGGCAATGTAATGTTAGATAACGATGTAGCATTATAATTTACGGTGGCAGAAGTAGAACCTGCAGTAGTAGCGCCAGAGTTGTTTAGAGTAATACTATTTACACATACGCCATAAAGTGTAGTATTGGCAGTTGGAGTAAATGATGCTCCAGATGCATAAGTAATGGTTGTTGCGGTAGAAGATGTAGCCCAACCACAGGTAGAGCCAGTTCTGGTGATAGTCGGAAGAGTGACGGACTGTCCACTCCAGCCGGCGTATAATGTTACGGCTCCATCATTAATCCATTGTTTGCTGCTGTTAGTATAAGTCGTACTAGCTTGAAGAGCTGGAGTAGCGGCATTAGATGCAATCTTGTTAGTGGCGCCAGATTCTTTGTACCAGCCATTGAAAGTATAGTTAGAAGTAAGAGCGGTGGTAGAAGAAACCGTAGAGTCATTTGCACTTGCTGTCTTGGTGAAGCCATTTACTGAATAAGATCGTACTGGGAGAGTAGCGATAGAAGCTAGAGTTGTAGCATTATATGTAGCGGTAGTGGATGCGGTAGGAGTGTTAGTGGCACCATTCTTATTTAAGGTGATGGTGTAAGTTTTAGCAGTGGCAGAAGCAGTTAAGACGGATGTAGGGTCAGATGGTGTGTAAGTAGTGGTAGCAAGGTTAGTATTACCAATAGCACTACTATCTTTTGAATCGCTCCAATTATTGAAATTGTAACCAGTGGCTGGTGTAGCTGTAATATCATAAGCGACACCATGATAAAGGCTACAAGTATTGCTATTAGTAATTGTGCAGATAGTAGTATTGTTTTGTTTAACAACAATGGAAGAAATGCCAGTAGATGGAGTGATGGTAATATTATATTGATTAG
>JAFWBV010000001.1 GCA_017506895.1 Candidatus Saccharimonadota bacterium
ATTTGTCTCTTGTCCAACCGTTGCGTTTAAAGTATAGCCAGTCGAAGAGTTCGTAGATACACCAACCCTTATTATATTACTATCAGCCACATTACCAGGAGCTAAATTCGGGATTATCAGCTCAGGAGAAGATAAATTCAAGCTAATCATCGAATTAAAAGTAAAACTAACTCTTTTTTCAGTAGAAAAAGACAAAGCAGATGTTTTCCCTACCAATAGTAAACCCAATACCAAGACAGGCAACAAAACATAAAATGCTCTCTTCATAAACCCATTATAACATAACATTTATGTTAAACAACAAAAATTAGAAAATATGGTAAAATAGTGACATGGCAATTTTTCGTGCAGACAAAAGATTTAAAAGATTTGAAGACGTCACGCCTGATATTCTAAAAAAAGAAGGCGTCAAATTACTTTTGTGCGATTTAGATAATACCCTTAGACTTCATTCCGAAAAGGAGCCAGCAGACGAACTTCAAGATTGGGTAGAAGATTGCAAGAATGCTGGCGTTAAAATTATTATCATATCAAATAATGGTCGCAAAAAAATGATGCAAAAGTTCTGCGAGCCAATCGGTGTCGACTGTGTGTGGTGGGCCAAAAAACCCATGAGTACCAAATTGACAGAAGCCATGAGCGAATATGGTTTTTCGCAAAAAGAGACCGTCATGCTTGGCGACAAATGGTCTACAGATGTACTAGCGGCTAAATTTGCCAAAATCCGTGCTTGGCAAGTAGAACACAGGAGAGACATAGTATGACAAAAAAACTCACCGGCCCTACATGCCTTACTATTTTAAGAATGCTTTTGTCGGTTGCGTTTATGGTGTTTGCAACTTTGCCAGACACCTGGGCAAAAATTACGGCTTTAGTAATTTTCATTGTAGCCTCAATCACTGACAAAATCGACGGCATCTGGGCACGAAAATCTAAGCAAGTTACAGATTTAGGTGCATTCCTCGATCCACTGGCTGACAAAATGCTAGTGAATCTTGCTTTTCTCGTACTAGCGTATCTTGGCATCGTCCCCCTTTGGCTTTTTGCGGTTATCTTGATTCGTGATTTCGCCGTAGATGGTATGCGCATGATGGCTGCTCGTAAAAATGTTACCATAGCTGCATCATTTTACGGCAAACTCAAAACCACCGTCCAGATGACGGCGCTAATCATCTTGTTGCTGAACAATATCGTAAATATAGAATTCTTCGGTATACTCGGGAATATAGCTTTATATCTCGCACTAGCTCTAACAGTATTTTCTGGTTTCGATTACCTGTATCACGGCTACAAAAAGTTTATTAAATAATTATAATTGTTTCTTTGGGGGATTTCGGAGTGCGACAGCGCGAGAATTAGCGTGCGAACCCTGTGGCGACGGGCGCGAGCAATGCGACTCCAAAGGAATTATTATGGCTATTACAATAAAGATATTATAAGTAATACAGTACACGCAAAAGCCGAAGAATCAATTCTATCTAGAAAACCACCATGCCCTTCTGAGCCACCCACTGCAGTTTCGATAATTGCAAAGAATTTGTTTTTTATTAAGATTTCATTTGAGTCTTTAACGTTAAACGCACGTTTCAAATGACTTTCGAATAAATCGCCACAAAGCGCCAATGGGCCGCATAGAAGATACATCCAATCAGTTGCAAAAGCGCCTGCAGCTGCCATTTTAATAATTACAAGGCTAATAGCAAACAGCAGTCCAAGAATTGTACCTTCCCAAGTTTTGTTTTTGGAAATATGTGGGAATGGTCGCGATTTTTTGAAAACTTTCCCACCAAATAATTTGCCGCTAAGATATGCAAACACGTCATATCCAGGGACACCTAGAATAATATACCAAAAATGGTCAACATTGATTCTTGCAACAAAAATCGTGCCGAGAATTAAGAAGGCCAACTCTAATATCGTTAACAATATATTATATAATGTAGATTTTCTTTTAAAGAAGCTCAAAAGCTCAATTGCAGATAAAAATGCAAAAACGCCAAACAATATTTTAAACGGTATACTGTCAAAAGTATAAAGTGCCAGTAGCGCTACAACGAATATTCCTAGTCCCACTATTACCCGCACTTTGAAATTCTTATCCATGAACTTATTATAGCACAATACTATTTTGGCAATCGTTAATAATTCGATTAAATTCGGTAAGACTTGGCCTAGCGGCCCGGAGTACTAACTCGGGTGAAAAATTGCTTAAGTAATGATTAATAATTCGATTCGAGTTAGTAAGACTTGGCCTAGCGGCCCGGAGCGCTAACTCGAATGAATTATTAATCATTACACAGAAGAGCAAATCTCAAGATTGTGGTATAATAGCTCTATGCCTTTAGAATATATTTACAAAAAACTTAAAAACACTTTACGCAAGCTCGACATGAAACTTGAGCGCGCTAAATACTCATACATCGACAAAATGCCAAAAGATATCGAATACTTCGAAGGTGGTCTATATGACGTAGTGTACGAATCATCTTGCAAATGGCCACATAATACTGCCCTGCAGTATTTCGACAATGAGATTACTTACAAAGAAATGATTAAAAAGATTAACAAAGTTGCCGCCGCCCTAAAATCACTCGGCGCCGAAAAAGGTGATCGTATTACTGTTTGTATGCCTAATACACCGGAAGCCATCTATATGTTTTATGCTATCAATGAAATTGGCGCCGTGGCTAATATGGTACATCCATTATCATCCGAAAAAGAAATCGAAGACTATGTTAATCAATCCCACTCTAGCATTATCCTTTGTATTGATATCTCTTATCCAAAGGTCGAAGCTATTATTAAAAACACCGAACTTGAACACGTCATCGTAGTTTCCCCTACTCGTTCGATGGCATCTATTGTTCGCGTGATATATAAATTAACCAAAGGCCGCAAGAACCACATCAAAAAATCGCAACAAGTCATCACTTGGGACAAGTTTCTCTTAAAAGCCAACAAATACATTGGTAATCCGCACGCACGCGTCAATGCAAAAGATGACGCAGTAATCATGTATTCTGGTGGCACGACCGGTAAGCCAAAAGGCATCATGCTTTCAAATCTTAATTTTAACGCTCAAGCACTTGGTGCTAAGTATTTAGTCCCAGAATTATTTAAGCCGGAGTTTTCTTTTATGGCATTCTTGCCAAATTTCCACGCCTTTGGACTAGGTTGCTGTATCCATATGCCACTATATAATGGCGCTCGTTCGTTCCTAATCCCACAATTTAATCCCAAAAAGTTTAAAAGCTATATCACTAAATATAAAGTTAATGTCCTAGTTGGCGTGCCGACGGTGTTTGATTATCTTACCAAAATAAAATTCAAAAAAGACGAACTAAAAACGGTCAAATACGTTGTGTCAGGTGGAGATATGATTAGCATGAGTAACAAAGAAAAAATCAATGAATTTTTGCACGCTCACGGTTCCAAGGCTTTAATCGAAAATGGCTATGGACTATCCGAGGCGTCTGGCGGATTTATCTTTTCACCAATGTCGGTTGCCGAAGACCCTGACGGTATTGGCTATCCATTGCCAGATAACGAAGTTGTCATTATGGACCTAAATACCAAAAAGCCTGCACCACTAGGTAAAGACGGTGAAATTCTCGTACGAGGTCTCTGTGTAATGAAAGGATACATCAATAAGCCCAAAGAAACCGAAGAAGCCTTTATTAAAATTGGTGGCAAAAAATACTTACGCACTGGTGATATTGGCTATGCCGACGAACGTGGCGTAATCCATTTCCGTTCTCGTCTCAAAAGAATGATTATCACCAATGGCTACAATGTCTACCCAGCCAATATTGAAGACGTGACACTGACATGCAAAAAAGTCGCAGCCTGCGCCGCTGTCGGTCGAGAAGACAAACTACGCGGTGAAAAGGTAGTCATCTTCATTGTCCCTGCCGAAAAAGCGTCAGAGCGTGCCATCAAGAAAGAATTAAACACCATCTACAAAAAACATTTAGCAAAATATGAAATCCCACGCGAAATGCGATTCATCCCAGAGCTTCCAAAGACCAAAATGGCCAAAGTTGACTTCAAAGCATTAGAAAGATTATAAATTAGTTCTATTTTCTAAAGCCGCACTTAAAGTGATTTGGTCTGCATAGGAAAGATCTACACCAAGCGGTAATCCGCGCGCCAATCGAGTCAACTTGAGATTTGGGTTTTGTTCATGTAGGATTTTTTCTAAATATAATGCAGTTGATTCCCCTTCCACAGATGGATTAGTTGCAATAATAATTTCTTTTACATTATCGTTATTTGCACGCTTTACTAATTCACCGATATGCAGCTGTTCCGGCGTAACGCCATCAATCGGCGAAATAGCACCACCTAGTACGTGATAAGTTCCGTGGTATGAATGAGTAGACTCAATAGCATAAATATCCAGCGGCTCTTCTACTACCATTACAGTGCTTTTATCGCGCTTCGGGTCAGCATAAAGTGGCGAAACATCATCTTCAGCATTCATCAAAGCAAAAGTAACCGGGCAAGATTTAACATCGTCGTGAAGTGCTTCTAATGCTTCAGCGATATTGTCTGAAATCTGTGAATCAGACTTAAAAAGATAATAGGCGTATCGCTCTGCTGTTCTGGGACCCACTCCAGGAAGTCTCGATAAAGCATCGATAGCACGTGTTAGCGCCTGGGGTAGCATATTACATCCCGAGACCGAGATTACCAAGTCCACCCATTAGTGGCTTCATCTTGTCAGTAGCAATTTCCTGTGCTTTTGCAAAGCCATCGCGCATACAATTTTCAATCCAGCGTTCAAGCTCGTGAATATCATCTAAATCGATTTTTTCTGGATCAAGTTTTACCTTTTTGACCTTTAGTTCGCCGTTAATTTGCACTACTACTGCGCCATCACCAGCTTCAACTTCAACAATTTCATTTTTAAGTTCTTTTTGAGCTTTACGTAGCTGGTTCAACAACTTCATCTGATCTAACTTTTGTCCCATTTTACTCTCCTTCTTTTTGAGTTACAGTATATAAATATATTATATCAGAGTTATCTCTTTTTGGCGAGACAACGATTCGTTCGAGTGTATACCCAGCCGGTTTTTCTTGCCCACTGCCTAATATGGCAAGTCGGCCAACTCTTTCACCACCGAGCTCATTAATAACTTTAATATTGGATCTAGTCTCAAGTATTTTATAAAATTCATAATTATCTTTTACTAGTAGTGTTTCATCAGTCAAATTATCTTTTATAATTCTAACATTATTATTGAATAGGTCGGCAATTATTGGATTATATCTATAACCATATATATAATGAAGAAGTCCTGGCACGATAATAAGTGCGAAAAGTATTGTCAAAGGCACTAAGGCAGAGATTCTAGCATATGGATTCTCTGGGAAAAGACCATACCACTTCTCTAGCAAATATTTGACACCATGTGCAATCAGAATCGAAAATGGCAAGATAAAGAAGACGACTGCGTCAGGATTAAAGCCAGTTATAATTACGCAAAACACAATCAAAATTGAAGCAATCGAATTACGCGAAGCAAAGAAACCCTTGGTCGTCGAGAATAAACCAATTAATGCCAGGGCAAAATTTGGCAAACTAATAAGTGGTGACAAAAGTACACTTTCTACCGTGCCATGCCAAGAAAAGAGCGGTGAAAAACCGGTAGAGATATTATTAAAGAAGTTTTGCATCTCAAAATTCCGAGCAAAGAGCAAAGCCATAATCGTGTCTGGGTGATGTATTATGCTAACACCTAGTACCACAAATCCTGCCACAATGGTCAGTATGACAATTGAAAGTGGTAGTTTAGGTAAATCTTTTACGATAAAACGCAAATGTGGTTGAATTAAAACAAATACCACGCAGAAAACTGCAAAATAAACCATATAAGGAGTAAAAATCGAAAGAAGTAGCGCGATTGCAAACATAAAACTATAAAGTGGCTTCGGACGTTTCTCGCCTTGGATTTTTGAGCCTAGCCACAGCAAAAGTGTTGGCCAGAAAACTAACATGATAAGTGGCGTTCCCGAACCAGCCAAGAATAAGAAAGGAGTTGATAACACAATTAAACATGAAGAAAGTAGTGATACATTACTCTTAAACCAACGGTTGAGTAGTAAAATTAACAGAAAACCTAAAAGTAGTCCAATTATAATACTCGGTAGTTTAACGGAATAAGCCGAAAGCCCAAAAATCATGATAGAAAACTTTTGTAAAACTCGATAAGGCAAATCAACCAAGTCTCCGTTTAAAATACCATCCTTGCCTAAGAAATACGAACTAGCAGCCGAATCCATTTCCGCCTGCGAAAGCCCGTTTTGAGCAAAAAGTGGCAAAGTTAAAAGAAGTACAATAAATGCAAGACCGAGTATAACATAACCAATAATAAAACGGTAACGATATAAAAAAAGTTTAGAAATAGGTTTTTTCTTCACATAAGTATTATAGCACTATTCATGCTCAGTATCAAGCGACATGAAACGTAGGAGCTCTGGGTGGAAGTATAGCTCGATTTTGCCAACTGGACCATGTCTATGTTTTGAAATCAAAAGTTCCGTGATATGAGTTTCTTCATAGTTATCATCATTTTGACGATAATAATCAGGTCGATGCAAAAACATTACTAAATCGGCATCTTGCTCAATAGAACCAGACTCACGTAAATCTGACAATACTGGTCTCGGGTCGTCGCGTCCGGTCACATTACGTGAAAGCTGAGCCAGAGCAATAACTGGGATATTTAGTTCCCTAGCTAGAATTTTGAGACCACGCGAAATTTCAGTAACCTCTTGCACGCGGTTACCCTTATAACGGTCAGAACCTTGCAAAAGTTGTAGATAATCAATAATAACAATCCCGATATCGTGATCGTGCATAGCACGTCTTGCTTTATTGCGGAGCTCTACAATTGTCATTGCGCTCGAATCGTCGATATAAATCGGCAGGTCGTCCATTTCATCCATAGCGTCACCAATTTTCTGGAATTCTTCGTCAGATAGATTGCCAGTACGCATTTTCCAGTTGTCAACTCCAGACACATCCGAAATCATGCGGTCAATAATCTCATTTGCGCCCATTTCTAGTGAAAAGAATAAAACGCCTTTTTTATTAATACTAGCAATATTATATGTCAAGTTTTGCGCGAAAGTCGTTTTACCCATGGCCGGGCGCGCGCCGACGATAATCAAATCGCCTTTTTGGAAGCCGGCCGTCTTTTTGTCTAAATCACGAAAACCAGTTTTAAGACCCCTTAAAGACCCTTTGTTCTTGTGTAAGTCATCAATACGGTCAAAGGCATCAGCCAGTAATTGATCAATCGAAACGTAATCACTTTTAACGATTTTGTCAGAGACTTCAAATAACTCTTGTTCAGCAGAACCAATTAATTCATCCGGGTTTGCATCATCCTGAAATGCTCTTTCGGCAATTTTGGTACCAGCATTGATTAGTCGCCTTCTGGTCGATGCTTTTTCAATGAGTTCAGCATATGCTTTAGCGTGTGAAGCAGCCGGGACAAAATTTGACAGTTCAGCGAGATAAGAAGCTTTGCCGATTTTATCTAATTGTTTTCTTGATTTTAGCTCCGAACTTAAGGTCAATAAATCCACTGGTTTATGGTTATCATACAGATTCAAAATCGCATCAAATATAATTTGATGTCTTTCGTCGTAAAAATCTCGTGGTTTGACAATTGTCAGTATCTCAGGCAATACATCATTATTAATAATTAGCGCACCAAGAAGAGACTTCTCAGCCACATCATCATGTGGCGGGATACGTCCATCTTTACTTTTAGAACGGGCTTGTTCCTCCATCGCTTATTACCTCTCCACCCATTATATCAGATATTTTCGTAATCGTCTCATCGTTCGTTTGGCTTATCGGTGAGTCAGATATTTCGTGAATTGTAATTTTTACATTGTTTTCGATTGCATTAAATAAAATCTTTTTGTTATTCTCGCGCGTTAGTATAGTCTTTACTATTCTCTTCATCGGATAAATATGTAGAGTAGTACCATCAAAGTTATGTTCGGTCTTAATCAGCTGGGAATACACGGCATCGCTAAGCGATTGGATTTTATCCAAATAACTCTGCCATTCAAATGATGCAGATGGCGCTGTTTGCTCTATTGGTTTTGGAGCTTGGGCAGCTGGTACAGTTTTTTGGGAAACATCTTTTGTGGCCGAGTTAATTGGCTTAGATACGACTGGCTTATTTGATGGTAGATTAATTGGATTAATGGTAGGGTTTGCAACGTGGCTACTTATCGCCCTTGGTAAAGGTCGGATTAAAGCCACCAATATTTTAGCTTCCGCATAAGGAGCCTTAGCATCTGGCAAACTTGACAACAGGGGCATTAATTCTGGTTTTGGGTCATTTATAATCGTATTAATTAATTCTTCGGCAATCGTCTCAGCTTTTATTCCAGAGTTTAACAGGTTTTTTAAGTTTTCTCGTATTGAGTTTATGTCTTGTGTTAAATAGGCAAGCAGTAATTTGTCGATTAATTCGTCTTCCGGAAGTCCCAGTGCCTTTAAAATTAGTTCCTTAGTTATAGTTTCTTCCGATATGGATGATATTTGATCGAGTAAAGACAAAGTGTCTCTAAAAGAACCACCACCACGTTTTATAATTACGTCTACCGCATCATCGGCTATTTTGATTTTTTCTTTGGAAATAACTGATTTAAGAAAATCAAACATAGTTTTATGATCCGCCAGCTTGAAAGTATAAGTTTGCGCCCTTGAAGTAATTGTGACAGGGACCTTATATGCATCAGTTGTAGCCATTATAAAGACTACATGTGCTGGGGGTTCTTCCAGTGTTTTTAAAAGTGCATTAAAGGCCTCTTTAGTCAGCATGTGCACTTCATCAATAATATAGACTTTGTATTTCCCACTCGTCGGCGCAATGGCGGCTTTCTCTCTCAGTTCCCTAATATTATCGATACCACGGTTGCTTGCGCCATCTATTTCAATAATATCAATGTAATCATCTTCAATCTCATATTTAAATTCATTAATCTCGTGAGCTAGAATTCTAGCAACAGAAGTTTTACCGCAACCTCTAGGTCCAATAAATAAGTAAGCATGGCTAATCTTGTGTTGTTTTAAAGATTTAACCAAAGGCTCAGTCACTTGGGGTTGTCCAACCACGTCTGCCAATTTTGTTGGCCGATATCTACGGTACAAACTCTTCATATATATATATATTATATCTCAATAACTCAAAAAATTATCAAGGAATTTCAAAACAATAATTATAACGCAGCTTCAACAGCGGCCCACGTGGCGTCATCGTTGTTAACTGGAATAATAATTGAAACCTGGGAACCTTCTTTGAGATGGAAATAAGTAACTGAAGCATAAAGAATCTGATATTCTTTACCTGCTACTTCGACATAGTATTTATCATCATGACGGGTCAGGGTACCAATAACAGTCTTTCTTTCAACCGGACCAATCTGCTTATATAAGAATTTGCCATCTTCTGTAATAGTGAGTTTCATGATATCACCTTCTACAAGTTTTGACTTTGAAGCGTAGTTGGCTGGAACTGGATAATTCTTGCCATCGGGACCAATCATAATTTGGCCATCAAAAATTCCTTCGATAATCTTCCCTTCCGGGCTAGAGACAACAGTTTCGCGTGGCGCAGAAATAGTCTCCCCGTCACCAAGAATTGAAACAAGCAATTCTTTCGCTGCGGACAAACTAGTTTCCGCATCGCTTAAAAGACCACGTAGTCTCTTTATTTGTTTTTCTGGTATTTCAGACATCACCTCGCATTCCTGTCTAAATATAGTATTAATATTATATTATACCCTGGCTAATTTAAAGTCAAGTATTTTTTCTAAAAGTTTTCCACGTTAAAAACAGTGGTAGCTGTAAAAATGTTGTAAAAATTACAATTTATTCAGATTTCCAAAGCCCAGTATGCTTTTTGCCATCAATAATCATCGTAGGTATGCCTTTGACTCTGAGTTGATTCTCAATAATATCCTTGTTATCAGACATTTTTTGTGTGATTTCAGGATAATTCACTATTTCACGAATCTCTTTAATACCAGTCTCGTCAATACCTTCCTGCGCCAACCAAGACTCAATTTTATTAATCGCAGTTTCTAATGTATATTCATCATTAAACTTGTTTTGGTAAGAAATACCATCGCTACTTTTACCAGTAAAAATATGATCGATGATTGCAAGTGATAAGCCCGAGCGAATCTGTTCTGCCGCAAACATATAACGTACGACTATCTCAGAGTTCTTAAATTTATAATTACCATCACCATCTTGTATGGCAAAAGGAACTAAACGCACATTATTACTATCAAAGAAACCAGAATTCTTTTGATTACGATATGAAATCATACAGACCGAACAACCGGGGTCAAAAATATCTACAACGGTAGGAAGATCATTAACTGTCGCGCCACTCATGTCAATATAATTAAAATTATAATCATCGGCATTATAAGTTTTAAACTTGTCAGGAATCGCCTCGAATATTTCTCCCCATTCCGTGAACCAACGTCCGGTCGCTTCTATCGGATTTGTCGGTTCGGATTCATCAATTGAACAAACTTCAGCGCCGAGCGAACAGGCAGACGGTTTTGTGACATTGCACGAACCTAGTGCCCACAACGCGAGCAATGATTTAATAGCAGTCAGAATAGCCCACACAGCAACAGCTACAATGACAATTGATAATATCTCAATGATAATGGATAGTGGTTTAACCCAATTGGGGTGTTTTAGCATCACCCTAGAAAGTAAAGTATTTTTAACATCATCTTTGAATCCAGTTTCGCATTTTTGTAAGCGAACTTTTTTCCAAAGGCAACCCCAAGATTTTTTGAGCATTTTCAAATAGGCTCTTCCGACCTTAGGTTTAAAAATAGAAATACCCGCGACGAACACGCCGATTAATGCCAATATAATAAAAGCTGCTATACACACCATAATATTAATATATTAACACTGTTAGATTATTTTTTCCATAACTTTTTTGACTTTTTGAATGTCGCTTGGGCGATTATGGAGTCCAAGTGAGAAGCGTACTAGCGGCGGGAGATGTAGTACGTGATCTAGATAGTAATGCACACAGAAATAACCTGTCCGAGCCATAATATCTTCACGCGATAAGGCGTTGCCGAGTAGATGTGAATCAATTCCCTCGACATAAAATGACATTGTTGGATTTGCCTGCTTGTTAACCATATGTACCTTTGGAGATGAGTTCAAATAATCAAACAATTCATTGTAATTTGCTTCTAGATTATTCCAAGCGGATTTTGGTAGCTTCATCAACCATTTCAACGCCTCGCCTAATGCAACGATTTCACCCCAAGCCTGCAGTCCAGCTTCAAATCGAGTATAGCGGTGCTCTTTGTTCTCGGCCGATAAAAGATAATCATTTATGGTCACATCATCTACCATGCCACCACCGACAAACAAACGAGCCAGCTTATCCATCAACTCATCTCGCCATACAATTACTCCGAGAGAAGGAGCGTATAATTTGTGAGCGGAAAAACAAATCGCATCTGGTTCTACGCCGTTTAAGATGTCGACCGAATGAGCCATTGCTTGCGCGGCGTCAATAATCACGATTCCCCCTTCTTTGTGAACTTTTTTGACTAGTTCCTTGATATTCAATAATTTACGACCATCAAAATTTGACGCACAGTTAAGAACGACGATTGCATCAGTAAAATCATAAGAATCTAGATTAATTGATCCGTCTTCGCGACGTTCAATGACTTCTCTGGGTAGTCCAGTGCGCGCTGAAAAAGCCATACTGGAAAGAAAGGGCGAGTTGTGCTCAATTTCAGAAGTTACAATCTTTTTAAATTTTAAAGTATCAAGTTGGGAAAGTATTAGATTTATTCCATAAGTTGTATTTAGAGTGAAAGAAACGGTGTAGTTTTTGGCCTTGAGACCTAGATATTTTAAAACTAGCTTTCGGGTCTCTTCGACTTTTTCGTCTGTTTCTATACCCCATTTGTATTTGACACGCTCACCACAAGAATTGTGCCTAGAATAGTATTTATTAATTGCGTCAATTACAGGACGCGGTCGCAAGCTCTGGCAAGCGGCATCGAGATATACTTCACCTTCTCTTAAATAGTCAAAATCATCCATGTAAAACATTATAACAAAAAACGCCCGAATGGGCGAATTTTGTCAATTAGTCGAACAATTTTTAGATTTAAGCAAGCTCTACAGTAGCACCAGCTTCTTCAAGAGCCTTCTTCATTGCTTCAGCATCAGCCTTTGCAACTTTTTCTTTGACGGTAGCAGGAGCGCCATCGACAATAGCCTTAGCTTCGCCAAGACCAAGTCCTGTAGCTTCCTTTACAGCCTTGATAACTGCAATCTTTTGTGCACCAGCATCTTTAAGTACGACATCGTACTCAGATTTGCCTTCATCGGCACCAGCAGCATCGCCACCAGTAGCTACAGCTGCAACAGCTGCGACTGGTTCGATACCATATTCATCTTTAAGTAGGGTTTTTAATTCATTAACTTCAAGCACAGTCATATTGACAAGCTCTTCAGCTAACTTTTTAATATCAGTTGCCATATTTTATCCTTTCGGTTAATAATTATTTGGTTGCTTCTTCAGCGTGTTTTTCAAGACCAGAGACGATACCATTGACACCAGACAACAAAGTATCCACAACTTGTGCAATAAGCTCGTTCTTGGTTGGAAGATTACCAAGTGTGGTAACTTCTTCCTTTGACATGTTTTTGCCATCTTTGTCAAAACCACCGACAAGTTCCATTTTGTCGTGAGTTTTAGCGAATTTTGCCAACACTTTTGCTGCGTCGAAATCTTCATCAGAACCAAGCGCATAAAGAAGTTGTCCAGTAAGATCAGAAGTTTCAGTATTTTTAAAAGCACCAATTTCTTTCATTGCTACTTTTACTAATCTGTTTTTAACAACTTTGATCTTTACGCCAGCTTCTCGAGCCATTTTTCTTAATTCTTGGAGTTCAGAAACAGTAAGTCCTTGGTATTTCGCATAGACTACCATCTTAGAGTCATTAAGAAGCGATGTTAAATCAGCAACCAATGTGTTCTTTTTATCCTTTGAAATTGCCATAAAAAGTTCCTTTGGTTTAAAATTAATATTTTGGCCGACTAATTGTAAAAATACGTCACCAAATATAATTATAAGAATATCCTAGGCGACATGATTAAGGTTATCCCCGTCGCTGTCTTTGGTAACTACTTGAATTATATCATGGAGAAGATTTTTTTGCAAGAAAAAAGCCCGCATTTCAAGCAGGCTTATTCATTTTTTCAACCAGCCTATAAAGCTGGTCAAACTTTTCCCGTATTGCGTCATCTGCGCTACTTTCGTTACAGATGATATCGTGATCATCTATCACTAATTCAAAATCTGGTTTAAAATCATCAGCAGATTTTGAATCATTTGTGAACCATTGTCGACGACTTTTGAGCTCATCAGGTAGAGTATAGTCATGTTTCTCGGTCATTTTAGATATCAACCTTATGATACCCGGCCAAGTATTTTCATATACTTCAATCCGATTACTACAAAACATTAAGTGGTAATCAATGTAATAGAAGTATAGAAAATACACTATAAAAGTAACAATGGCTAAAGAAACAGCCAAGATAATTGCTACAAACAGTTTCCATTCATTGTGCGCCGCCAACAAGAAAGAAGCGACCACAAAGATTATAGCAATCACCGATGGCAAAGAAAGACTCTTAAAGGAATATCTCGCCTCATAACTGCGAAGATGTTTTTCCATGAATTCAAAACACCCTAAGCAGTCATAATAAGCAGCCTTCCAGGAGTATCTCCTTATAGTTTGCGCATCTTCTAATAATGCCAGGCCATTTCTCAATTTATTATGAGACACTAACCAATACAGCCCCATATGAAATCCCCCTTTCGTTAATTTGCAATACAAAAAAGTATATAAAACATATTATAACATAGGTATAAAATAATGTCAAAACTATAATATATGTTTGGTAGTAGTAAACTGGAAAAAACTACCAATGAGAGTTAAACCAGCAAGCACGGGCCAATAAAATACCTGCATATTGAATTGCGGTATTAAGGCAAAAATCACAAGAGTCAAAACATAAGCACCGGCGATGGATGTAGCAATAATCGTAGCTGGCTTCATCAATGTAACCGCAAAACCGGCTAGGATTACGCCGATGATTGCGCCAATAGCCAAGACTTGAATTTCAGTACCGAAATATTGAGACGTGATAATCATCGTTAGTGCAAAACAAACCCCACCAAGGCATAACTTCTCAATTGAGAAGCCCAGTAGCGCAAGTAGTAAGCCACCAGCAATCGGAAGCAGATTCTGCCAGAGTGGATCACCCACAAATTGTGGGACCAGATGATTTATGGTCGGCATCAACATCAAAATAAGATTAAAACCTAGAATAAACCATACGATAAAGAAAGCAATCTTTTTGATGCGATAACCAAATAGCAAAACAGTTAAACCAAGAATAATGAAAATTACCAATTGATAAGTTTCCATATTTACGATCATGTCGTTCATAATTAAAGTATAACACAAAAAAGACCCTATGAAAGGGCCTTTTTGCTTATGTTGTTAGTTGTAAAGGTTTTCTATCATGATAGAAGGACCCATCGTAGTAGTGACAAACACAGATTTTACATAAGAACCTTTAAGCGACGCAGGTTTTTGTGCCTTCAATGATTCAAAGAAGGCATTAGCGTTCTCGAGCAGTTTTTCAGGTCCGAAAGAAACCTTACCGACTCCGATATGAACGATAGATTGTTTATCAACACGGTATTCTACCTTACCAGCTTTTGATTCTTTCACGGCTTTTTCGACATCCATGGTGACAGTGCCGGCTTTTGGATTTGGCATCAAACCTTTAGGACCGAGCAAACGTGCATACTTACCAAGCTTAGGCATGTATTGTGGGGTAGAGATTAAAACGTCGAAATCTATGGTACCTTTTTCAAGTTTCTTTAAGAATTCCTCATCTTCGGCATAATCCGCGCCAGCAGCTTTTGCGGCTTTACATATATCAGCAGGAGCAAATACGGCGACACGAATACTCTTGCCATTCCCATTTGGAAGCACTAAAGTAGTGCGGATGTTCTGGTCAGCTTGTCTTGGATCGACACCAAGACGAGTATGGATTTCTACGCTGGCGTCAAATTTTGCTGGATTAGTCTTGATAGCTAATTCAATAGCATCTTTTAAGGTATAGGCCTTACCCCTTTCGACTAATTTAGCAGATTCTTGGTATTTTTTGCCACGACGTTCAATTTTTGGACGAGTGATTGGCTTAGCGCCTTTAGGTTTTACAGTAGCTTCCTCGGCTTTACGTTCAAGTTTGCGGGCTTGGCGTTCTTCCTCAGCTTTTACTTCTTCGATATGTTTTTTTGATTTTTTACCAGATTTTGCAAAAGATTCTGGTTCAGTAGCAGCTTCGTTTTCAAGCTGCTCATTGGTTTTGACTTCTTCTTCAGCCATATTTTCCTTCCTGTGGTGCAAGCGAATAATTCTCCCACAATTAATTTAATATAATAATTATAACAGAACAGCAAAATTAGTCAAGTAAAAGGGGCTCTTTGGTAGAGCCCCATATGAATCAGTAGTTGTAGTCATAGCTTGAAGAGCTAGAGCTTCTTGTCCTAATCTCCGTCTGCGGCGGAAGGCAGTCCATTTTGTTCAAAAAAGATTTTCTTCCGCTCAGGTGTTTGTTGTCCCATTCGAAAACTTCCACACGAGTTTTGATCATGTGATAAGCCGTGTATGGGTCATCAAGAAGCCTTGCATACCCTATCTGGCAGAGAAGTTCACTTTCTGTAACAGATTTGGCGTATGCAATCACTTCGTCTAGATCGGACTGCTCGAGAAGTTCGAGTTTCGGAAACAGGTCGAGCTCAGTTTTCAGCAACGCATTGACCGGCTTCCTTAGAGCCCTGTCGGCGATATTGATTTTTCTTTCAATCAGAGCCGACTCATACCTTGGGATCAGATTTACGTACTCGTCGTGCTTCTTCTCCCAGGCGTTAATGGCATGGATAACCAAGCCATCGTGGTTTTTGTACTTTAAGCAGCGTACGGCTTCAAGCACATCTTCTCGTCCTACACTAAATGATTCTAGTAAACTACAATTATTTGCCATATCGGCACCCCCTTAATAATTTATCTTATAATTATACCACACCGCATCAAAAAAGTCAAGCTTAAAGCCTGACTTTTTATCTATAGAGAAATTATTCTACAACTTCTACGCCCATTGAACGAGCCGTACCGGCAACTACCTTGATAGCGCCTTCGATATCAACTGCGTTTAATTGGTCCATCTTTTTTTCAGCGATTTCTTTGAGCTGGGCTTTGGTAATTTTACCAACCTTATCAACATTTGGTTTTCCAGAGCCCTTGTCAATCTTGATAGTCTCGCGAATCAAATCATCAACTGGTTGCCCAAGACAAGTCCAATCAAAAGTTCTATCTTCAAATACACGGATATGGACAATTACATTCTTCCCCATCAAGTCTTTGGTTTTCTCATTAAACGGATTAATGAAATCCATCATATTAAGACCCCATTGACCGAGAGTAGAACCAACCGGTGGGCCTGCAGTAGCACGTCCCGCTGGGATACGTAATTTCAAATTTCCAATTACTTTCTTTTCTGCCATGATATATAAATACCTTTCTAGTGCGTAACTACGTTATTATACCAAGAAATCAATAAAATAGCAACTAAAAAAACATTTTAAGGACATTTCGGAGCCTGGCAAGGCGAGAATTAGCGTGTTTTCCCCTGTGGCGACAGGGGAAAACGACGCGTGTCCGTAAATGCTTTTTAGCTGCTAATTCAATTGTTTTACTTGTAAAGCATCAAGTTCGACTGGAGTCTCACGTCCAAACATCGATACCATTACCTTTAATTTGCCTTTATCGGCATCAATTTCAGAAATTGAGCCATCAAAGCCCTTGAATGGACCATCGGTGATAGAAACGACTTCGCCAACTTCGTATTTGACCGAGAACTTAGGATCTTCAACGCCCATACGTTTCTTGATTTTGGCAATCTCTTTGTCAGATACTGGAGTAGGCTGGGTACCATTGCCGATGAAGCCGGTAACGCCTGGGGTATTACGGATGATATACCAAGTTTCATCCGAGAGTTTCATATCGACAAGCACATAGCCTTGTAGAATCTTGCGATCTACGATCTTGCGCTTGCCATTGCGGATTTCGATTTGTTTTTCTTTTGGCACAATTGCCTCAAAAATCTTATCCGCCATCTCCACGGTGTTTACACGCTGATTAATTGAATCAGCGACTTTATCTTCGTAGCCAGAGTAGGTCGAAATTGCGTACCAAGCTCTAGTGTCATCATATCTATTTACTGCCATATAACCCTTTCTTTATTTACTTAATAATAGACTAAATAGCCATGAGAAGAATAAATCAAGTAGAGTGATTAATAGCACAAATAGTGCCGTATAAATAATCACTGCAAGCACTAGTTTCCACGAGGCCTTACGGTTTGGCCAGCGGACTTGTCTAAGTTCGTGCCAAGAATCGCGCAAATATCTACCTAGATATACAAATGGTCTGAATAGTATAAATGGCTTTTTGCCATCAGATTTAGCCTTTTTGGCTAGTTTTGCTGCTTTTTTTGCTTCTTTACGATTGGTTTTTTCGAGTTTTTTGTCTTTAACGACAACCTTCTTACGAGTAATCGTCGGCTCAGCCTGCTCTTCCTTTTTGGAAGGCTTATCGTTAGCCTTGATTCTGGTTATTTTAGCCATCTTACTCCTTTATATGTATCAAAAAAGTCTGATACCAGACTTGTCAATAGTATACTACTTCGGGAATAAATAGTCAAGATAATCATGCATCATTCTGGCGCCTGAGACAATCGGTAAAAATGCTTTTAATTGTCGATTCATTACATATTCCAAATCAAAATCATTTTCCCAAACTGAGATCGTATCTTCCATCTGTTGATAAAGCATATCAAGTTCATCCTCTTCGCTAGAGCCATTAACATTAAAGTAATCGTCCATATGCGCATCAGCAACACCGCCATCGTGTGTTGATATTAATAAATTAAGATTAGCAACATCCTTCATCCAGCTAGTGCCACATGCTTCAAGCCCAACGATTGGCACATTAATAGCAACATTACTCCCGCACGATAAGCCGAAGGCCAAACTCTCATCATAGTCTGCAATATAATGAACGTGAGTTTTTAAATATTCGTCTTGGGAAACGAGATCTAAAATATGTTTTAGTTTAGCCGTCATTGCGGCATCGCCTGTATGGATACGCCCAGCCAAAACATAGTGTGCGCCGATTGGCTCAAGAATATTTCTAAGACGAGTTGTGTCACGAAAAACTAAATCAGGTCTTTTGTAGTCCACAAAACGTCGTTTAAAATCAAAAATGAAATCATTATTGCTAAAATGTAGAATATTGCCATTTTGGTCGGGTCGATTTTTTAGGCACTTATTTAAAACATCTCTTCCATTCGTCTTAAAAGCTCGGATTTTGTCAGCTGTAAGAGAGTTCAGGTGCTCAGTATAGTTTTCGTTCAATTCATTGATATTATTAAAAATATTATTTTCATGATAAAACGTCAAAAGATCTGGCATGACCCACTTGTCGATATCAATACCGTTAGTAATGGCTTTAAATTTCACTTTGTTACCAGAAATGTCGTGATAATTAGCAACTCTGGCATGGAGTTTTGATACGCCACTCTTAAGTTCGGCAATTTCAATTGAAGCAGAAGATAGCTTAATGCGACCATGCTCAAATTTATCGGCTAACCATTTCTTGACCGCGGCCGATTTTAGATTTGGAAAAACATAGCGTTCAAATTGTTCGATGCTAAACTCAGCCTCGGCGGCTTGTACGAGAGTATGGTTGGTATAGAGCGTATGTTTACGGGTATAAACTACCGCTTCGTAAAAATCCATACCATTGCTCGCAAGCTCATCTAGCCTAGCCAAAGCTCCAAAAAAGGTCGCTACTTCATTTAATTGCATAATGGCAGGTTTAAGCCCAAGAAGTTTTAGCGCAGCATAACCGCCAAATCCTAGCGAGACTTCTTGATATAACCGATGGTCAGAACCACTAGTGCCAGAATACAACTCGCCAAAATTAGGTTCAGTGATACCGATGATGCGAGTCGATTTGAATTTCTTTTCTACCACATCAATTTTACATAAATTGTTGCAACATTTAATATAAACACTATCTATATATTTGTAACCAAATTTATGGTAATCAACGTCGATATGTTCATCTTCAACTAATTCGCCTTTTAAGACTTGGCGTGTTTCAGATGGATAAAACGGGGTCAAAAGCACAAATGGAATATTCATTTTTTCAGCAATTCGACGTGTATCGGCCGCCAGTACACCGAGACCGCCACCACCACGAATTCCGTTATCTTGGTCGTATAACTCAATAGTCCAGTAAGTGTAGGGCCTTTCTTGAGAAAGCGATTTTGTAAGATGCGTTCTCTCCACCGCATCATAAAATTCATCGATATCTTCGATATTTTCTAACGGATGATAAAAATACTCTTCATCGTTCATGCTTATGTCTATTGTAACACAAAAAACGCGCTTACGGCCAAAAGCCTAATACCAAAACTCTTTTGGCAACTTATCCGCTATTCTCTGATGGAAATCATAGTCAAAGCCGTCAAGGCGTTTTGGATTCTTCTCTTTAAAGTATTTTTTGCGAATTTCCGTAGCAGTCATAATTTCGCCCGGAATCAAACGGTATTTTTTTCGGAAGTTTAGACCGCGCTTGTATCCTTTAGGTGGCAATACTGCCATTGGCAAAAAATCACAATTCATCTCTGGGTCCGAATACAACTTTACGGCTAACATCGACATAGTAGGAATAATTTCTTCTTCTTTATTGTAAACATCTTCGTTTTTAAAAACTGTAGCTTGTCTAGTAGCTGAAGGGGCAACAAAAACTACACCGCCGTTTTTTAGGCCATCATGGGAAATCTTAGTGTATATATCACGAAATTCTCTTTTAATACGGGAACCTTCTTCAAAAAGCAGGGTCCCTTCTTTTAGCCCCATCTTTTTCCAAGTAGCTGGAGTGATAGTCGGAGTAATAATAATACCAAGACGCTTTATACGATCATAGTTTGGCGCCAACGATTCATACCAGGGCAAATTAACTGGGAAATACATCGGTTTTTCACCCATAATATCAATCTTCATCGTCAATATTCGTGCAATTTCGCCGAGTGAAGGATGATTAAAACCAACCACTAACCCATTTTTACTGTCTTTTGGCATACCAACATAGGAACCCGGAGTGATTTTAGATAGAATTTTAACTAACTTTTTGCGGGCAGCTTGGTTATGTTTGATTTTGTCGTGTTTAGGCCCCGTAGTTCTAAAGAAATAGTTAATAGCTGTATTGCAAGCTTTACCGACCGGCACCATTTCCTTGCGTAGATTCTCGGCGCCAAGGGTAGCTAAAAGCGAATAATTCTCATGCTGGAGCTTGTCGATAATCTCTTCCCCGCTGAGATTTTTTAATTCTTTTTTTGTAAATATTTTTTTCTTACCTGCCATAATATAAAATTATAACACAAAATGACCAGCATTTCCGACAAAAACTGCACTAATAAAGATGTAATGGACAGTTATTTATACTTGCAAAAAACACAGAAAAAACGAGCTACATTACGAACTTGCTATGCAGCGGACTGGTCTTCCGGTGGACTTGCTGAAGTTATTCGTGCTTGGGGTGACGCGAGAGGAGTCGAAGCTCAAGCTGTAGGCGTTGGCACCAGTGCTCGCCGCAGACGACCAAAGGTAGCCGCTACTGCCTCGATTGCTGAGAGAAGCGCCGGTAACGTAGCCCGAGTAAAGCAGATTATTGGGGAAATGGCGAAGTCTCTGTAGCATTATAGTAGCTGTAGGGGAAGTAGAGCTGGCCATTGTCTGTGCTTCATTTCTACTATTTTTACGACCACCTAGGCTATTACTTAATAAACCGAATTCATCAGAGCCAGTACCACCAGTGGGTAGATGCCAGCCAGTAGGACATAAATCTCCTGGGGTAGTATAACCAGAGTCATTAGCAAATTTCCCATTACCAGCAGTAGCAGAGTACCAGTTGTAATAGTTACCATAAGTATAGAGATTGGCTGCATGGGATGTCATATTTGTAGTGGTTGTGTAGGTTGCTCTATTCGCAGTATTATCTGTACGGATTCTAGATTGGTCGTAACAGGCGACGGAGTTAGTATTACACCATCCTTCCGGAGCAGTATTTGCATTGTAAGCTACATTTGAAGTAGGGGACAAATGATTAGAAGTAGTGCTAGAATCATATATATTCGTAAGTGGGAGAGAAGGATTATTGGTGTTAGCACTAGATAGTATTACATCATTATTATTACTATCTTTATCTGCTAGCCTTAAGTTTTCTATCATCCAACATCTACCATCAGTGAGTTTAGCAATAGCATAAGTATCATCATCTCTAGTGTCAGTTAATGCAGTAATGTTGCTTAAACTAGCTGTAATAGACCAGGTAGATTCATCTGAATCACCTTCGTTATTATAGGTAGCAGCTTGCATAGAACCACAACCAGACCAGCCCTGCATAGTACCAGCTGATTTAACCCACACAGCATAGAGACTTAATCCATTAGCCGTAGTACCAGTCGGTACAGTGATTGTTTCATTTGGACCATAGAAGTGAGCATTAGCATTGGTAGCATAATCAAAAGCATCAGACCAACCAGCAAAACCATAACCAGCCCTAGAAAAGTTAGAAGCAAATAATTGTACCGTATTGCCATCAGTGGCAGACTGTCTACCCATTGTGCCTTCTACATTGCCACCATTTGGATAGTATCCAATATATCCAGGCGCGGTAGTCTGTGGTTGTAGTGGCACTTCCGTACTCGGATGCACTAAAGTATATTTAACTTTCCCAGTATAGGTCCCTGCACCTTGGGTAGCAGATATCCAGGCAGCATAAGTAGAAGTAAATCCAGAACCAGTCGCATTAACTCCAGTCGCTGGTAAATCAGTATTTGAAGGAAAAGATACAACCTTAGTATAAGTACTAGGCACTATATGATAAGCACTAAAAGCCCCACTAGTATCAGAATGTATTGTCGGAGCATAAGTCCCAGCTACTGGGCTTAACTTCATAGACCAATCAGAAGTATTGCCAGAAGTATTAGTCCCTGTATTAAAATCTAAACTACTGTCAGTACTATGTTTCATTAAAGTATTACCATATTCATCATTACTATAACCAATAGCATAAATAGCATAACCACCACTATCATTACAATATGTTTTGAATGTAGTAGTTCCAATTTCACTATAGTATTGATTATTTTGTACTGTTTTAGTATGTTCTCCTCCACTAGCAATAATACCTTCTACAGAACAAGACTGTGGTACCGTAATATTAATTAAATCTACAACTGAATTATCATCATCCGCAAATACCACATTAGAAGAAAACAAGAACAAAAGTACAAAAAGACACATAGAGCCTAACAAACTCATAGAAATCTTTTTTGTCATGTCCTCCTTTTGCTTATGCTAAATTAATTATAACATATTTTTAAAAAACAATAGCAAAATAAAATCCCCCAACCATAACGGTTAGGGGATAAGTTTTAGAAAAGGTGGAACGACTTAAACAAAGACGCCAAAGTATTAGAAACTGTTGACATTGTCTTGATAAAAATATCGAGCGCAACGCCCACCACGTCCTTTCTCGTATCGCCCACGGTGTCGCCAGTTACAGCAGCTTTATGTGCTAGGGCTAGTTTTACATCATTTGGATTTGCAGCGCGCTTGATTTCGATTGCTTTTTTAGCATTGTCAAAAGCACCACCCGAATTACCATTATAGATGGCAAGACTAACCGCGACTGCAGTCGCGCCAATCAGTAGTCCAAGCACAAAATTTGGTCCAAAGGAGAAACCGAATAAAATAGGAGCCACTAGCGCCATCACGGATGGCACAAGCATATGTTTCAATGCATTGTTCGCGGCTAGCTCGATTACGCTGTTGTAGTCCGGTTTTACGGTTCCTTCAATAACTCCAGGAATTTTTAGCTGCTCTTCACCGGCGTCGGCTAATTGTTTAGCTGCGACAATAGTGTTGTCGGTTAGTAGTGCACTAAAATACATTACTAGCGCTCCGCCAATCACAATACCGACTACCAAATATACAATGACCGACATTAAGTCGATGCTTTCATGGGAATAGCTCCCAATGTAAGACATGATAAGAGAAACGGTTGCAAAAGTGGCAGAACCAATTGCATTTCCCTTACCGATTGCTGCCGTAGTGTTGCCTACGGCATCAAGTTGGTCAGTGATTCTGCGTATTTCGGGATCCAAATGACAACTTTCAGCAATACCACCTGCGTTATCGGCAATCGGGCCAAAAGCATCAATAGAAACTGTGGTCCCGACAAAGCTAAGCATACCGAGTCCAGCAATGGCGATACCATAAACCCCGCATATCATGTGGGAAACAATCATGGACATGCCAATAGCAAGAATTGGCCACAGAGTTGAGCGGTAACCAATCGCGTCGCCTTCAGTGACTACAAAGGAATCACCTTCGTAAGCCATTGATTTAAGCTTGTGAACAGGTGTAAATTTCATACTAGTGTAGTATTCAGTCAGTTTGCCAACTGCGACTGAACTGATTACACCTAGTACCGCAGCTAGCCATGGCGAAAACCAGCCCAATTTGAAGCCAAACGCTTCAGGGTTTTCGAGACTGCCGAAAACCAAGAAAGCTCCAATTAGGCCAATAATAAACACCATACCAGCCGAAAGGTAAGTTGCTAAGTCTAATTCCAGTGAAGGATCGACATTGTCACGAGAAACTACAATTTGGCTGCCATTTTCGTCAGTTCTAACTTTTTTTCGATTCGCAAGAATAACCGAAGTCACACCAATCAAGCTGCTGAGAAGACCACCAGCAGATAACAAAAACGGAAATAAACAAGCTGCGATAAGCGCCGCCGGATTATCTTTAAAAATCTGCATGGCAATTAATATGCAAGCGGTTGGTGTAGCAACAAAACTCTCTGCAAGATCGGAAATATTGCCCGCGATGTCATTTACGCAATCACCGATAAAATCGGCTACCGTATTAGGCATTCTCGAATCATCTTCAGGCATGTTATGAACATTTTTTCCGACAATGTCAGCCGAAATGTCGGCCGCTTTTGTATAGTTCCCACCAGCGACACGATTGAACATGCCGACCAATGAGAAACCAAGTGAAAAGCAACCAAGTCTCATAGTTACAGGATTACAGCTGTTGAGCCCAAGCAGCCCATGTCCAACAACGTCAACATGGGCAGTTCCGGATAAGAGCCAAACAATTAAAAACCCAAACAGCCCAAACGCGGGCACAGCGAAGCCGCTAACGCTTCCACCCAGTAAAGCAATGCGCATTGTACGACTCAAGGCCTTAGTTGTCCTTGCAGCATTTGTTGTTCGTACATTTCCATAAGTTCCAGCTCGCATACCAATTTCTACAGCAATCATATTTAATGTAGCACCGAAAACCAATGCCACACCTGCAAATGATTCTGTAAAAAGGGAGTAAAGAACCCCAAAGAAGATAACGGTCGGGATAATGACACGATATTCTCTCTTCATGAAAGTATTAGAGCCATCGCGAATAATTTTGGCTAAATCTTTCATCTCGGGAGTTCCTTCATCATGGTTCTTTAGGTCAATAAAGTTACGAATGATTAGGGCGAATGCAAGCAAAACAACAAGAAATGCTGAAGTGTAGACAATTACGCTGGTCATTAGTTCCACCTCCTTGTAAAAGTACAATGGGATATGTTTTACATTGCCATAACGAAATCAATTGTAGCATAATAATAAATACTAAGAAACGATAAACGGAATCTTGAGTTTATTAAATAAAACTTAGTGAATGCTCTGATATAGTACTACCCCTGTGACATACTTGACAAAATAATAAGCATATGCTATAATTACACAAGTGGTTAATTACAACTTGCCACTTGTAATTTAAAAATGCTTCTTGAACTATATGAAGGGGGTAACATGTTAAAGAAAGAAGATCTAAAGGATTATCAGATTGAAGCGCTAGCATCAATCAAAAAAGCAAGAATGCGCGGTGATAATCGGGCATTAGTAGTGATGGCGACCGGTGTAGGTAAAACCGCTGTATGCGCATTTGACATCGAACACTTTCTTCGTGAAGAAGGAGGTAGATGTTTGTTATTATGCCATAGCAACGAAATACTGAGACAGGATATGAATGAAATTCGAAGCATCTTGGGCAATAAATACAGATATGGTTTATTTAATTGCGAAACAAAGAAAATAAACTCTAGAATATTGTTTGCATCAATTAAATCTATCTATCTGCGCTTAGATTTGTTCAAAGCAGACGAGTTTGCCTACATCGTAGTAGATGAGGCACATCATGCTCCGGCTGGTATGTACCAGAAAGTACTAAACTATTTTCAGCCTAAGTTTTTATTGGGTATGACGGCAACGCCAAACCGTCTTGACGGAATGAGCCTAAATTTGACATTTGGGCAAACAATCTATTCGCTGGAGCTTCCTGAGGCAATTCAGAAAGGTATATTGACTAGTATTAATTATCGACTAGTTTTAGACGAACTGATAAATCTTGAAAAAGATCCAGAGAACGGAGAAATATTCAATCCAAAAACAGACGAAGAAGTTGCTGCAATGGTGCTTGAAAAACGTCAAAACAGTAGCATGTTAGTGTTCTGCACATCAATATCACATGCAAATAAAATGCATAGTTTATTACCGGGTTCCGGTATTATGCATTCAGGGTGTTCAAATGAGCAGAATGCAACAACTTTAAAATCATTTCGTAAAGGTGAGCTATCGACGATAGTGTCAGTAGACATGTTAAACGAAGGAGTTGACATTCCTCATGCAGATACGATAGTTTTCCTGCGTTCGACAATGTCACCAGTAGTCTATTATCAGCAACTTGGCAGAGGTCTACGTAGATGTCCAGGCAAAGACAGCGTAACAGTATATGATTTTGTCGGGAATGTAGACAGAATTAAGATAGTTAACGAGCTGGCACTCAGTATCAAAAAATGGAATAATTCTGAAACTGAGAAAAAAGGCGAGAAAAAATTCGAGTTGCATATCGAAGCAAAACAGTTCGGTAATCGCAATATTGAACTCGAATTTATTATTCAGAAAATCAACGAAATCTCTCGCAGGATATCCATCAAAAAGGAGATGATAGAAGAAGTACGCCAATTCGCCGAGGATCTTGGTGGAAGACCACCGACAGAAGAAGAATACACTCATGATGTCTGGATTAATCATAATCTCGAAACAGTATTAGCACAGTTTGAAAACTGGGATAAATTCCTAAAAATGGCAGGATTCGATATATATACACGTAAAATCACGAGAGCTGAAATATTGAAGGAATTTACAATACTGGGCCAAAGGGCGATGCAGACCAAGAAACTACCAAAAAGGAATGAACTCCTAAAGGATATTGGCGCTTCAAACTATGAATATTGTTTAGGGAAATATGGTAGCTGGAAAGATATAATTAATTCCGTCCTTAAATCAGTTAATCTGATTACGCTATCTGAAGCTGAACGCTGCGCATGGAATATGCATTATCAGCAAAATGGTAATTTATCGAAAGGAGATTTCGAGAAAATCGTTGGAGCTGATTATGTCGAATTGTACTTATCCTACTATGGTTCTTGGGATAGTTTTTGTAAAAATGTACTAATTGATATAGAAAGAATCGATCTACTTCGTGAAATAGTGTTACATTGTGGACGAGATTACAAAAAAGCCTATTGTCGAGTTCCAACATGTGGAGAATTAGCAAAAGTATTATCGACATACCATTGGGAAAAGTATAAAAGAATCTATGGGAATGATAGAAATACTTTTATGAAACAGCTTATGCAGGCAACAGATAAGGAAAGAATATTTGAAGCACAACATTGGACGGAAAAATTCTATATTGGTAAGTACTATGATTTTCTCTATGAATTTAAAAGAGAACCGAACATGAATATTTTTCTCAAATATGTCAAAAAAAGAGGTAAAGAAAAGTATTCTGTAAAACGAATAACGTGCGAAATAAATAACTACTTTGGTTCTTGGAAAAGATTTGTAGATTGTACGCGTTTAGAGCAGGAAGAATATTAAAAAAATACTAAAGACCGTAGGAATACGGTCTTTTTTAAACTAACAAGTAGTATGATGCAAAAGCATAGCTAAACCGCCCCGGAATATCATTAAAAATACTGGTATTAAATGCATGAAAGCGTTTAGGAAAAACCTTGACCTTGGTAAGAACGGTATTGCGATTGGAGAAGATTTATATACCATAGAATTGACAGAAGAACAGATACGTCAGGAAGCGATAAACTTTTATGAAGAATACTTTAAACTGCACGACGTGTATTTAATAAGTTAAGAAAGCGTAAAAAGTATCAGTTCTGATACTGAAATGATAATGGGGTACCAAATATAACGATGAAGGTTGCCTATGCACATGAGCTAATGCATGCATTGCTCGAATCCAGACCTGGTTGTACTTCAGATTGTATTTTTATGCAATAAAAATGGCTGGGGTGGTAGGACTCGCTCGTTTACGACCGAGTCCTGCTTTTTCAGTTTTTTTGTAAAAAAATGGCTGGGGTGGTAGGACTCGAACCCACGAATGTCGGGACCAGAACCCGATGCCTTACCACTTGGCGACACCCCAGTGTGAAACAATTATACCACAAGTCTATTCGCTTCGCAACGCTTCAACCGGGTCCTTCTTTGATGCAGATTTGGCCGGAATTAAACCGCCAAGTAGAGTCAATATAATAGAAAGACAGATTAAGAAAAGTGCCATTCTAATGTCTAAAGTAGCGGAAAGTGGTATGTCGCCAGTAAAATGATGCAAAACAAGATTAATCGGCGGTATTAGCATATATGAAATAACTACGCCAAATAATCCTGATAACAATCCGATAATAAAGGTTTCTGCATTAAAGATAGAAGAAATATTATGTTTGCTGGCACCGATAGCGCGCAGGATTCCTATCTCTTTGGTGCGCTCATAGACAGAAATATAAGTTATTACACCAATCATGATAGAAGATACGACTAGGGAAATCGACACAAAAGCAATTAGAACGTAAGAAACTGCGTCAACAATAGTTTTGACAGAAGACATAAGAATACCAGTCGTATCCGAATAATCAATTACTTTATCATCCATCTTTAATTCTCGCATATTTTCATTATAGTTATCCAAAAATTCCATAAAATGAGTTTTTCCATCGAAACTCCAAAAATAGAAAGAAATTTGAGTAGGTTCAGACAGATTTTGATAACCCAAAGTAGAAAGGTTTGTAGCTAACGACGTTTTCTTCTTAGTAAACATTGCAGTAACTACTCTTGATAACTCTTCTTCAGAAAAGTTCAGATGAAAAGCCCCAACCAGCGCATCTTTATCAACATTAAAAGCGGAAGCAAAACTATTTGTGAGATATGATGATAATTCTCCAACTTTAGACAGTATTTCTTTCTTCATAGTAACTTCCGTAATGGCAATCGAAAAAGTATTGATTGCTGAGTCAACTTCCGTAGTATTTAAGAAAGCTTTAATAGTCGGCTCAAATATCAATTCGACAATCGGAATTGGCATATTATCTACATCAAAAGGGATTCCCTGTTTTTGCATGGCCAAATCAAACGCGACCGTATAAGCCGACATAGCGCCTTTGAGTAAGCCAGCATACATCGATTTGAAATTATCACTAGGAATTAAATATTTACTTTCTAAATCAGAAAAATCTTCATCAACAAGAAAGTCATCCACCAGTGAATCTATATGAGATTTTAGAAAAGTCCCTGTTCCGTCTAGACCGGCAATATTAAGCTTTAGCTTTTCAGCCAAAGAATTAAATCTTTCAGTGATTACAGTCTTAACTGGGCTAATATCGGCTGTTATATCATTGTTAATTTGTTGAATATACTCTGTTGTTTTTGTTGTAATGGCATTTTGATCAATTTTAACGCCAAAAGCCTGAGAGAGCTTAGTCTCATCAACGGAAACTAAGTCTGAGAATTCAAAATAAAAGTCATTCCCTTCTTCGCCAAAACGTGTATTAGAAAATATATCGATTTCTGGATTAGCTAATTGTTTCTGAACAATTTCACTTTTTCCCGATTCATCTATGATATGAGTAATCAAAGATGGAAGATATGCAATACCGCTGCCAGACGACATCATTTCGGTGTCAGATAGGGCCACGCCAACGATATGCAGTTTTTCGGCACCGTCAAAGACGCTACGCATATAATCTTTATCGTTAGACATATCTTCATAAACATCATATTTGGTGTTTAGTTTAAAAGTACTAGTCGCAGGTATAAGTCTAAGATCCACGCCCATCAAATCATCGTAAGTTAACTCGAGCGGTTTGTTATTAATACTGACTCTCTCGCCACTCATAATTTTCGTAATTATTTCATTTAGCTCCTGCGAATCATGAAAACCAAGCGAATAAGTAAGAAGTTCAGAGATTTGATTACGATTATTAAGAACTACGACCATTTCATTGTATTTTTCAGGGTACTTACCAGCTAGAAGTTCGGTATCATTTTTTAAATTGTCAATTTCAAATTGACGAAAAACTGACGTCATGGTTGAATAGTTTCTAAGTAGAGATGTCTCGCCAATCAAAGAAGAAAACATATTGCTTGGATTCATTTTCGCTATTTTACCAGTCGCGTCTTTTGTATAAATAACTGGGTCGACATTATATTCATATTCCATTAAACGAATGTCGTCTTTTAATTCATCTTGATGTAGTTTTAGATAGTTGGTAAAACTCAGTAAATCATTATTTGAAACTGTACCAAGCGTTGATGTTAAAACTTGGTTTTCTTTTAAAATGCCATCAGGCTGTTTGGTATTATCACCGCCAGATAAACTGAGCAATATCCCAGTTAAATCTGCGGTTTCCTTTTGAAGTGCTAAGGGGTATGAAGTTAAAGTATCTTCTTCGATTTTATCAATATAGTTTTGAAAACCAGTCGAGACGGCAGAAATTAAAGCAATACCGATAATACCAATTGAGCCGGCAATTGCCACAAGAAAGGTTCTAGCTTTCTTTGTCAATAAATTGCGCATCGAAAGACCAAAGGCTGTCAAGAAAGACATTTTAGTTTTTTTAGATTTACGTTCGGATTCAATCAAATCTAAATCAGTTTTTACTTTTCCATCATAAGGATTTGAATCGGCGGTAATCTTGCCATCTTTTAAATTTATTATTCTCGTAGAATACAGTTTAGCAAGCTCTGGGTTATGAGTTACCATAATTACAAGTTTATCTTTGGATATTTTTTTCAAAATATCCATTACTTGGATTGAAGTCTCAGAATCAAGTGCACCAGTAGGTTCGTCGGCAAGAACTATATCAGGGTCATTCACCAGAGCTCTCGCAATTGCGACTCGTTGCATCTGTCCACCAGATAGTTGAGCCGGAAGTTTATGAATGTGATCACTTAAGCCTACGGCCTTTAAAGTATTTTTTGCGCGCCGAATTGATTCCCTTTTTGAAATACCCGAAAGGGTTAAAGCTAGTCTAACATTTTGTAAAACAGTTTGGTGGGGGATTAGGTTGTAGGATTGGAAAACGAATCCAATTCTATGATTACGATACGCATCCCAATCTTTGTCACGAAATTTTTTTGTAGATATCTCGTTAATAACTAAATCTCCAGACGTGTAATCGTCTAAGCCGCCAATGATATTCAGTAGCGTAGTTTTACCAGAACCAGAAGGCCCAAGAATCGAAGCAAATTCACTTTCACGAAAATTAATAGACACATCATTAAGAACGGTCCGTTTTATCCCACCGGTCGAGTAGACCTTAGAAACACCACTAATCTCTAGCATGTAATATACATTATACAACAAATTTCAGATAAAATACAGTTTTAGATATATAATATATAGATATGGACGAGAAGGTGTTCAACAGAGTAGAAAAAAAATATCTCATTACGGCTTTAGAAAAAAAGGCATTACTTAGAGCTGTTAAGAAAAATATGAACAAAGATAAATATTATAAAACGGAGATATTTAATATATATTTTGATAACGACAATATTGAGCTCATTAATCAATCAATTGATTGGACGGACTTTAAAGCAAAATTAAGAGCTAGAAGCTACAAAGGATATAATCGGGTTTTTATTGAAATCAAAACTAAAATTAGAAGTAAAGATAATAATTTAGGATATAAACGTCGAGTGATGATCACGAAAGAAGATTATAAAGAGCTCATCGACCAAAAAAGCAATCTAGTGAAATTGGCAAAAAAATCAATCGAAACCAAAAATGATATTCAAATTGCCAAAGAAGCGGAATATTTAATCAATCATTATAAACTATCGCCAAAGTATTTAATATCATATAATCGTACATCCTATAGGGGCGAAGCCAATTTAAGGGTAACATTTGATGAAAATTTAAAGGGCCGAACAGAAAAATTTGACTTTAGAAACAGAAAATGTGATAAAATATACTTTAAAGATGATCATAACATCATAATGGAAATCAAGGCTCAAGGAGCTATGCCTTTATGGTTGGCTAAAGAATTATCTAAATTAAAAATTTATCCGCAAAGATTTAGCAAAATTGGCAAGTTTTATCAGTCAATAAGAAAGGAACAAAATGTTTAATTCAATTTTTGACACTGCGTCTATGGGTCTAGATATCACCACTGGACTAATTAGTGCCGGGGTGGCAATATTTCTAGGTTTACTAGTGGCAATTACTCACATGAAAACTTCCCAAACCACTAAGGGCTTTCTTGTGACTTTAGCGACGTTACCAGTATTAGTAATGGCTGTAATGATTATGATTAATGGTAACCTAGGTACATCAATTGCAATCCTCGGAGCATTTTCGCTCATTCGTTTTCGTTCAATCCAGGGTCAAGCTAAGGAATTGCTTAGCGTCTTTTTTGCTATGACTATAGGTCTTGCCTGTGGAATGGGGCATTTAATGTTTGCTGCCGTCATCACAGCAATTGCAATATTTGTCATCGTTCTATTTTCGTACACAAACTTTCTTGAGCCAAACAAAAACCAAAGAGTGCTAAAGATTGTAATTCCAGAGGATTTAGACTACGAAGCCGTATTTGACAAAATTTTTAAAAAATACACTACAAAGGCAGAATTGGTCAAAATGAAAACCATCAATATGGGAAGTTTATATAAACTGACATATAACATTAAGTTAAAAAACAAAATAAAAGAAAAGGCGTTTCTCGACGAAATACGTGTCAAAAACTGCAATCTCAAAGTATTACTTTCTCATCCATGCCTGGAAGAGGAAATCTAGATGAAGTTTGAGTTTGATTCAAAATGGCTAGTATTGTTTGTAGTAATGGTAGCCGTCGTATTGACTACCGTCATGTTAAATCAAGAACACTATAATGAAACATCAAATAAAACTATTGGAACTGTAGATATCGATGACGGGGATTTAGATATTAATTGGAACAAGTACCCCAATTACGAAATAACGCTTTCAGAAAATCTTAATATCAATACCCAAGGGACATATCACGTAACTGGAAAACTTGAAAACGGCCTGATTAATATAGAAGCAAAATCAAACGAAAATATTAGATTAATTCTTGATAATGCTTCAATAAAAAATAACGCTGGACCAGCGATTATTTGTAAATCGGCGAATGATTTAGTTATTGAAACAATTGGCAATAACATATTAGAAGACGGGGTCAGCTATAGCGAAGAATTTGATAGTGATGTGACGGGAGTAATTTATAGTAAAAGTGACACTACGTTTGGCGGAGAAGGCAGCTTAACCATTATCGCAAATTATCAAGACGGCATAGTTAGTAAAGATGACTTAAAAGTTAAGAGCGGTTCTTTTGATATTACTTCGCAAGATGATGGGATTCGGGGAAAAGATTCGGTGTATATCTTAGACGGGAGTTTCATCATCAATGCAGGAGCAGATGGCATCAAATCGACAAATGAAGCCGAATTTAATAAAGGTTTTGTTTTAATTAAAGATGGTAGTTTTAATATTACAACACAAAACAAAGGAATTAAGGCATTTAAGAATGTATTATTGAATGGTGGATCATATTCAATCAATTCGATCGACGACGCGATTCATTCAGATAGTTTTATTGGAATTTCTGGGGGAATATATAATATAAGTACATTTGATGATGCCATTCATGCCAATAAAGAAATAGTAATAGATGATGGCGATATAACCATTACAAAATCGCATGAAGGGATGGAATCAGAATCAATTACGATGAACGGCGGTTTGATAGATATTACTTCTACGGATGACGGAATAAATATTGAAAGTGGCGTAAATACAAGTAGTGGCACACTCACGATTAATAATGGTAAAGTAACAATAGACTCAGCAGGTGATGGTATTGATAGTAACGGTTGGGTATATATAAATGGCGGCGATATTGTTATAAATGGGCCAACAAGTGACAACAACGGTGCTCTAGATGCAGATAGAGAAATCATAATAAATGGTGGACGAATAATAGCAATCGGTTCAAGTGGAATGGTAAAAGAACTAAGCAATAATTCAAAAGTACCAGGCATGAGCATTTATTTAGAAAAAGCGAAACCAGTTGGTACACTAATTGAGCTCAAAGACTCCAGTGGCAATATTGTGTTTGAGCATAAATCTATTAAGACATTTAGACATATTAATATTGCATCAGAAAGTATTAAACTTGGAGAGATTTATACGCTATATCTAAATGGCACAGAAACAAAAATAATAACACCAACAGAGATTATCACTAAAATTGGAAACCAAGTTAGACCAAATAATCCATCACAAAGAATTCTTCCATAACATAATTATTATGCTATAATGTAGTAAAGGAGGAAAAGTGCAATTAATTGTCATCTTGTTGACAACAGTATCAGTGTTAACATTTCTATCAGGGGCCATCGTTTTCTTTGGCTCATCAAAAAAGGATCGAGCAAGATCTGCGTGGTATTTTCTTGCTGCAATCTTTGCCACAGTTTGGATGGCATCAATTTCATTTTTCTTAATAGCTGCGCCTAACCGAATCGATACAATAGGCTGGCATGTAAATTGGACATTTATCAGCGCTATTTTCCTAGATGCAGCGTTTTTGGGATACGGAGCATGGCAAAAAAAATATGGCAAAATTACAACGTTATTATTCTTGATTTTTGGTCTAATTATTTCAGCATTGATCTTAATTCATCCAGACGAACTCTATTCAGCGGTAATTTTAGCGCCTACAGGAAATAGTGTAACGATGAAGATTGGACCTCTGTATTTCGCTTATATTGCCTTCTTCGCCACCATTGTCCCAGCTATTGTTGCAGTATTCTTCCACCAATTCTTTAGAACAAGTTCAAAATTGAAACAAGGTGGCGATTTAATCACAATGCTTAGTTTCGGTGCCTCTAGTACATTGGTCTTAATATTTAATTTAATTTTACCTTTATTTAATAACTGGAGCCTAATTTGGATTGGCCCACTCGCACTTGCAGTAACGATTCTGGCAGTATACTACACAATTCTTCGTTATAAGATGCTAAATCTTGCATCAATTTGGCTCAGAATTTTTTCATACGTTGTCGTTGTTGCGTCAATAGCTATAGTTTATATGATTATTTTCTCAGTCATATTCGCAGCGTTATTCCGCGGCTCAACACCGTCTACTGAAGTAATTGTTTTGAATTTTATTATGATTATCATATTCTTAGCCTTGATGCCAGCCATGAATGGATTAATGATGTTTATTCGTTCTCTGATTAGCGGAAGTAAAAAAGGTAGAGACGAGTAAATGGATTCCGCAAAACCAAATAATAAAAAAATATCAATCCTTCTATCAATTAATGCGGCGGCCGTATTAATAGCTGGTGTGTTAATTGCTAGCGCAATCTGGCTAAACGGCGGTATCACTTTCCGTGCCGTCGGTGAGCGTTCCGATATAGTCGAAGATTCGGTAGGCGAAATTATTCTTTTGGATTCAGTATCGGATTCCGACACAGATGTTAAATCATATGTTGACACCATTGGCAATGATGATTATGTTTCTACATCGAGCCACGAGTTTGACAATACCCAAGTAGAGCCAGGAGAACTCTGGAATGAAAAGGCCATTACAATTTATGCCACTCCAGATACAGATATATGTGTAGGCGGCAGTCTAGCAGATTTAGGCGAAATGTACTGGCAGACATCCGAACCAAGTGTTATTTCTGGTTTTTACAATACAGCACGCACTTGGCTAGGCTTTAATAATGAAACGTGTAGGTATCCAGTGATTAATGGTATTGGAGCTACGACCATCACAGCTGGTACATATGATGGTAAACGCAAAGATTCAATTATCGTAAATGTAGTAGCTCCGCCTATAGAGCAATGGGAACACGAAGTTTTGACGCTAGTCAATAAAATTAGAATCAAAAATAATTTAAATCAACTCGCATGGGGCTATTCGTGCGAAGGCGCTGCAGAACTAAGAGCCAAAGAAACAATGACTTTATATGCTCACACTCGTCCAGATGGCTCGTCTTGGTCAACCGCTTGTCCAGCTCCAAATAATAACGGCATTAGCGGAGAAAATCTAGCAATTGGAAATGCCGCTGTATCGCCAGCTACAACAGTAGCATTGTGGATGGGTTCAGAAACGCATAGAGCCAATATTCTTAATCCAGATTACACGAATCTGGCAGTCGGATTTGTGTTTGATCCAGAATCAACCTACAAAACTCATTGGTCCCAATTCTTTAGTACTTATTGATTATAAAAATGAGTTTCAAGCATAGAACCAAGATCTCGAATTTTTTGATATGGAACATAATTTGACATCACAATCATCACAAAATGTCTATTAGCATCAGGATATTCTACAATTGCGGCATCATGATAAATGTTCCAAATCTTTTTGTCAGGATTATAATCCCAACCAACCTTATTATAAATATTAGCTTTACTAAAGCCACTCGGGAAGCCTTGGCGCCAATTATATGTAGTGACTGGTTGATTTAGAAAAGAATCTTTAATTAAACCAATTAAACTTTCATCCGTAATACCGTCATGGTGATAATATATTTTCATTATTTTGAGAATATCATTTGGATTGGATATCAAGCTATTAATATTTGAATCGGTTATCCCAAATTGCGAAACAATAATGTTTTGTAAGTTATCTCTTCCTATCATGGACCAGAGCGACTCTGCACAAACTGAATTTGATTCGCGAATAGCTAAATCAAGACATTGAATTATAGAATATCCAGTTCTACCAGCAGGATCGTCTCTATTCCATTCGCCAGAATTTATTTTTAAGTATCCAACGTAGACTACAAACAGTTTATATAATGAAGCAGTGTTATAGTTTTCGGAAGGGTTATAAGAGCCAACAATTTCGTCTCGTTCCAAATCGTATATCAACACACTTTTGTTGCCAGAAGTATTATTAACCCACCCATCAACGACGGATTGAAAATTGACAGGAGTAATTATTTCTTTCTCATCAGGCTCGATTTCATCTACAGGTTCATCTTCTACAATTTGTGATGCTTGCGAACCAGCATCGCTCGAGTCTGTGTTATTTGAAAACGGGACAAGACAAATAACAATAATCGCAATGAAGGCAAAAATAAACACCGCAAATAAAGATATAGATATTAAATACGATTCTTTAGTTAAGGTCTTGCGCTCATGAGTCTTTGCAAAATCCATTTTGATTTCTCCTCATCTAACAATCTGGTTTGTAGTCCACCATCATAAACGGTAGGGACAATTTTAGTTTGTAGTAGCTTATCATTATAGAAATAGTGTGCAAGGATTAAACTCCGCGTAGTACCTGGCCACCAACTTTGATCGAAAAAGAGATTTCCTAGCCCATAATATATTACACCGTCTCCATATAATTCAAAAGATTGTGGTTGATGGGCTGAAGTCCCAACAACCATATTCGCACCAAGATCAATCAAATGACGGAAGAAACCGATTTCATCTCCAGGTGTATTGTGTGGATAATCACAGGTAGCATCTTCATACTCAGAAGCATATGCATTGCATTCATAGTATTGTATATCGACAATTATATAATCACCTCGCTCTTTAGCAGCGTTAATTTCGCTAACGGCATTTTCTTCATAATATTGGTTCGCGCCCGGATAATTTCCGCGAGTTGCTCCACCAGTTGAAAGATTATAAGCAAGAAAAGTAATATTAGAACCTTTCTCGTCAATCTCTAAAGGTATAGCCGCAGAGTTAGCGTCTTGGCCACCACCAACGGTCTTGATTCCCTTTTCTTTGTATAGATTAATTGTATCAATAGCAGAACTAGCACCACAATCCAAATTATGATTTCCGGTTAATTCGACAATATCAAGACCAATATCAGTAAGAGTAGTAATAAATCTAGGGTCTGAACAAATATTACTGGAACTTGCATAGTCCGTGAAAGAAGATTCATTAGATGTATGAGTTAAATCAAAACTTGATAAATAGTCCCTTATACCTTCTGAAAAATAAGAAGCATCACCAACCTTATATAGTTTTGCATTCATACCGCGCGATAAAGCCGTGACTCCCGTCTGGGCGAAAGTCAGAACATTTTCTTTATTTGGAAAATCTTTTTTAAATGCATCGCCAATAATCGGCACAATTTCATCATCATATTTTTCAGAAGAAAAACTTATTACATGAAACACTGCACCTTTATCGAAATTATCTAAATAATAGTAATTATTCAAGCTTAGTAATTTTTTAGAAAAATCTAATTTATCAATTTCAATCATATTATAGTTGACATCAGAAACAAGTGGATCCGCAAAAGCCAAATCGGGGTCACTAAGAGTAAGATTGGCATCAACGCTGTAAAAATCAGTAACCGGTACATAGATATTTGTCAAAAATTCGCCATCGCTGAGCAATGGTTTTTCAAAATAATTTTTTGCAGAGATTTTTACATCCTTATCTAAATCAATCTCATCAGTAAAGTATTTATTTAATAGTTCGATTTCGGTTTCACTTAGTGAGTCATCATAGTAGACGATTCCAGGGATTCGAAAAATCCCAGTTTTTGTAATAAACTGGATACCAAGAAAAAATATAACAAAGATGGCAAGAAAGACAAGCGGCCCAACTATAATATATCTAATCGGTTTCCCACGCCTAGTCTTAATCTTCATATTTTAAATTATAGCATATAAAGAGAAACAATATAAATAGTGTTATAATCAAATTATGCTGAAGTGGGCAAACTTATTTATAAAGAAGAAAAGCGAAAAAGATATTTTATCTCCTGATAAACAAATATGCTTTCATTTTGTTCTAAAAAATGGCAAAATGACCTACTCGGTAGAAAAAAATCAAAAACCAATCGTTTTTAGTTCTGGGCTAGGCATTTCGATTTGTGGAGAAAAACCATTTCTTGATTCATTAACAATGGTTAGATGCCAAGATAAAAAACACAACGAAACAATTGAAATGCAATGGGGGGAAGATAAGTATATTAATAATACTTATAATGAATCAACATTCTATTTATCTGAAGCAGAAGCGCCAAGCAGAATAATAACTATTCGAGTCAGAGTATTTGACAATGCGGTCGCATTTAGATACGAAATACCGCCTCAACCAAAGTTTAATCAAATAACCATCAAAGAAGAATTGACTGAATTTAATATAGATTTAAACTCTACCGCGTGGAAGATACCAGCTTATCAACCCGATCGTTATGAATATAATTATGAAAAGAAAAATGTTGGCGAGCTGACTAGCTCAGTCCACACGCCACTCACGATAAAAACGCCAAACGGCCAGTATATATCTCTGCACGAAGCTGCATTATATAACTATGGTTCAGCCACAATTAAGTTGAATGATAATCGTAAGCTATCAACAGATATTACACCTTTATCGGATGGTACAAAGGCACACGTTTCCCTTCCATTCCAAACGCCATGGAGATTAATCATGATAGCCGATTCTGCCATCGAACTAACCACGAACCGAACTATGTTTGCATTAAACGATGCTCCGTCACAAGATTTTGATTGGGTCGAAACATTAAAATTCATCGGCATCTGGTGGGCGATGTATGTTGGTGAATGGACCTGGGCTCAAGGTGAAAGACATGGAGCGACAACAGCTCATGCCAAAGAATACATAGATGCAGCTGTTAGATTAGGTATCAATGGATTGCTAATTGAAGGCTGGAATGAAGGGTGGGAAGGTGATTGGTTAGAAAACGGTATTAATAACCAATTCACCAAGCCAACGCCAGATTTTGACCTAGAAGAAGTAGCCAGATATGCCAAGAAAAATAATATAGAAATTGTCGGACACCACGAGACCGTCGGCTTTATCGACAATTACGAAAAACAATTAGAAACTGCGTATAATTATTATTCTGTAAATGGAATACATTATATTAAATCTGGCTATGCTGGCTCGATGATGCAAATCAATGGTCGCAAAGAATATCACCATTCTCAACTAGGAGTCAATCATTATCAAAAGACTGTAGAACTGGCAGCGAGAAAGCATATTTGTTTAGATATCCATGAGCCAATTAAAGGAACCGGGACCGAAAGAACTTGGCCGAATTTGTTGTCGCGCGAAGGGGCTAGAGGGCAAGAATACGAAGGCGGAGCTTTATCACCATCTCACGCCTGCTATCTTCCATACACAAGATTATTATCGGGCGGCATGGATTACACAAGTGGTATATTTGATCTAGCGAACAATGTAAAACGTATCGCGACGACATTGGCCAGGCAACTTGCATATTTTGTGACAATCTATTCTGGAATGCAAATGGCCGCAGATCGCCCCTTTATGTATGAAGAAAGATTCAAGGAAGAGTTTGAATTTATCAAAAATGTGCCTACAAATTTTGAAAAAACAATCCCATTAGCTGGTGAAATTGGCGAATATTACGTCGTAGCAAGAAAAGATCGAAATAGTAAAAACTGGTATATTGGCGGCATTACAGATGAAAATAGCAGAATGGTACACCTACAATTATCATTTCTTGGACCCGGATCATATCGAGCGAAAATTTATTCAGACGCCGATAATGCTCACTATCGTGACGAACAATTATCGATCGAGAAGAAAACATTGCACGTTGGGAATAACGACACCCTAGACATTTATATGGCGCCAGGCGGTGGTTTTGCAATTGAACTAGTATATAACAATTAGTCTAAGACGGCAGAAACTATTAATCTATGAGAAGCGTCTCCGCCCTCATATAATTCGCCAGCGCAGGTCATAAGTATAATGGTTTTACGTGCAGAAGATTCAAGAATCTTACTCATATTGATTTCATTTTTTGGCATAATAGATTTAGAAGTGATAATATAACTATTTTTATCATATAGAATTACATCTCCTATATTAGAATTATGGAGATTATCAAAAACAGTAGTAGAGTGGCCAATTAAAAGAGTCTTGCTGCTAGTAATCGAATAAGAGCCAATGATATCATCTGGAGTATCAAGCTTGCCATTCTGCATCGACAATGTAGTGACACCAGAAGAAAGATCAATTTTAGGGATTATAAGATAACTATCAATTTTGTATTCGGATGCGACAGCTGGTCGAATGAAAATATAACAAAACAATACAAAGCAAACACAATAAAATAAAACAAACGTAGCTTTAAAATCTAACTTACGTCGAAGCTCCACACTCTCCTCCTTAAATATGATTATAGCATAAACAATTTAAAAACAATATATATTTTATAAACCCGGATTGAAGAATTTTAGTTTTTTTTCATGGACTTTATAGTTTTTGTCATGGCTACCAACTTCCTGCCAAAAAGCCCTAGAATGATCCATATGATTTAAATGCGCAAGCTCGTGTATAATTACATAATCACGTAAAACTTCAGGTAATTTCATTAAACCTATATTTAATGAAATAGTCTTGTTCGAAGAGCAACTCCCCCATCTTGTATTTGCATGAGATAATCGACATTTGCTATAAGAATAGCCATATAGTTTCGCAAAATACTCGAGTCTATAAGGCAAATACTCTTTTGCTTTTTTCATTAACATTTTCTTTTGATAATCACGCGCCCTTTGCTCAGTTGGATCTTTTATGGGAAGTTTATCACGGATAATATCACGATTAGAGTTTAAAAAACGTTTAGCTAAAAACTCAGATGTATAAGTCGGAACAGACATTGAGAGACGCCCAGAAGTGGAGACAGAAAATTTAATACTCCGCGAAAGAGAATTTTTTCGAACAATAACTTCACCAAACTCTTTATCCTGAATTATCATGTAAAGACTATTTATCTTCTTGCTCAGCTAAACCTTTTACGACATGTTTAACTTGAGTTTCAAAAGTATGTTTACCAGAAAGAATGATAGGTTTTTCAACATCAGTAGGAGCTTCGAGAACCGCAACGGCGTCATCATAAGTTTTTTTGGCTTTGGAAACACTGCGGTATCTCATTTTTAAACGCAACTTAATTGTAGATAAATCTGTCTGGACCCAAATGAGCGAAGGCTCATAACCATTCTTTCTAAGTAGATTACGGAGCTCAGTTCTTTCTAACTCGCTATCAATCCCTCCTTCTATTAAGATGGATTGCTTAGTCTTAAGGATTAATTCTAGGACCAACATTAAATCTTCTCTCGTAAAACCATAATCCTGTTCTATAGAGATTAAATTATAATAAGTTAATCCAAATCTATTTGCGAATTTCTCAGCAAAAGTAGTTTTTCCGCTACATGGTGCACCAAATACCAACAATGCACGGGGTTTATTTTTACTCTTATTACCTTCCATAGTTGTATCTATTATATCACATAAGATTATAATATTTAACAATTTTAGACTACTTAATTATTTACACCATGGCGAGCAGAAAAAGATGTATTGTCTAATTTCGAAAAGATAAAACCGTGTTCAAGCGCATATTGTATGATTCTCTCAACCGCATCAACCGAATAACCCTTAATGTCATGTTGTAAGACGACGGAATCTCCGCCGACTTTAAGGCCATTTATGACATTTGAATAAACAGCATCAGATGTCGAAGCGGTGTCAGCGTCACCAGAATTAACATTCCAATCAAAATAATAATAGCCATGGCTTAGCACATCCTGTGTCAAAAAACTCATAATATGGCTTCTCCCGTCGTATCGAGTACTAACAGTGTTTGAACTTCCGCCTGGAAAACGAATTAAATTAGATGGCTGTCCAGTGATTCGAGTCACTCTATTCTGAATATTTGCAAGGTCTTCGTAATAATTAGCGACGCTAGAATAAATGTAACTATAATTATGAGTATAAGAATGTAACGCAATGGCATGGCCTTCATCAAATTCGCGTTTTATTAGACTATCATCACCGGCTCCGGTAACAAAAAATGTAGCAGGGACATTGTATTTCTTTAAGATATCTAAAAGTGTATTAGTAAATGGACCTGGGCCATCGTCGAATGTAAGAAATATTGTACCAGTAGGTTGAACAACGCTCACTAAACGCGTGGCGGTGGAAGAATTACCATGCTCATCAGTTGCGGTATAAGTAATAGTATAATCACCTATAGTATTAATATCAACGGTATTATTAGTTTCAACAATAGTTTCTGTACGATCGTCATACGCGTCCACTCCATCATCTGTATATTTAGTTCCCACAGCAACTGAAATTTTTTCTGGGCCTTTAATTCGAATCGTAGGAGCAGTTTCGTCAACTGGCAAAGGAATTAAAACTTTACTCAAGTAGAAATCCGTTTCCATAAACAAAGAAAAAAACATCAAGAATAGATTTAGAACAACTAAGAACAAAGAAACTATAATAAAGATAAATCTAGTATTATGTGACCTTCTCTTTTGTTCAGCCATAATTAAATTATAGCACAAAAAATGGCAGGGGCGGCAGGACTTGAACCCACGACACGCGGTTTTGGAGACCGCTGCTCTACCAACTGAGCTACACCCCTAACAGTAGCACATAGTATATTGTATCATATTTTTCTTTTTTACAAAAATTGTGCTAAAATAAAATATGATGAAAATACTTATGTTAGGATGGGAGCTCCCACCACATAATAGTGGAGGACTTGGAGTTGCTTGTTATAATCTAGCAAAAGCACTGTCTGGACAGGGTATTAATATCGATTTTGTAATACCATTTAAATTTGAATTCGAGCGATTTAATAATGTAAATGTATTAGCTGCTACGAATATAAATATAAATGAAACATTGAAAAGCGGCGCATATGAATCACTAAACATAGACGATAAAGTCTTTTATTCCGGAAACAATCATTTATCAATTCGAGATGTACAAAAAGAATATGCAGAATATGTTGACAAGTATTTAGCCAATAATCATCCAGACGTCGTACATGCACACGACTGGTTAACATATGAAGCGGGCATGATGGCCAAACAAAAATATCATATTCCACTTATTGCGCACGTACATGCCACAGAATTTGATAGAGCTGGCATGCAAAATGGAAATCCATTAATCCATGAAATAGAGTACGAAGGCTTAATGATGGCGGATCGAATAATAGCGGTCTCGGAAACTACAAAACGAATAATTCATGAAAAATACAAAATACCTTTATCAAAAATTGAAGTAGTCTATAATTCGCTCGACGAAAGCTATAACGAAAAATATGAGTTTTCTGATCAAACCTATCACTATATTGAACAACTAAAAGAACGTGGTTATACAATCATTGCCACAGTAGGACGTCTTACAATTCAAAAGGGATTATCTCACTTACTTAGGGCGGTAAAAAATGTGATAGATAGAAATCCAAAAACAGTTTTACTGCTTGCGGGTGATGGCGAAGAAAGAAATCGGTTAATTCAGCTCTCGGCTGATTTGGGAATATCAAAAAATATTATTTTTACGGGATTCATACGCGGTAAAAAACTACGGGATATTTACTCCATCTCAGATATTTTTATTATGAGTTCGGTATCAGAGCCATTTGGGCTAACAGCATTAGAAGCCGCCCACCATGGTAATGCATTAATCCTAAGTCGGCAATCGGGTGTGTCAGAGATAATTTGGTCAGCACTAAAATATAATTATTGGGACGAACAAAAATTAGCAGATGGCATAATCGCGCTTATAGATTACCCAGTTTTGCAAACTACTCTTAAATATAATGCCAAAGAAGAATATAGACGTATTACGTGGAACAAAATAGCGCAAAAATGCATAAACATCTATAATGGGCTAAGTCAAGGACAAAGATAAATGAGAGCAATTTGTTTATATCTACATATCCACCAACCGACTAGATATCGACAATATTCGGCTTTTGATATTTCAAATAATTCGAACTATTATGTAGACGAATATGGAGGACGCCAGAGCAACGAACGAATATTTAAGAAAGTTGCAGAAAAAAGTTACTTTCCAATGCTGAGATTGTTGGAGAAAAATATGAAACAGTTCCCCGAATTCAAAGTGTCGTTATCTATCACCGGAACCTGGATAGAACAAGCCGAAAAATGGGCGCCAGAACTTATCGAACAAATAAAAAGAATGGTAAAGACTGGCCATGTCGAAATCCTAGGAGAAACTTACTATCATTCCCTATCCTTCTTCTATAACCTAGAAGAGTTCGAAGAGCAAGTTGAAATGCATCGTCGTATTATAAAAGACACTTTTGGGGTTATGCCAAAGGTTTTCCGTAATACGGAATTAGCATACAATGATGACCTAGCAAAATGGGCAGACAATAAAGGATATTCTGGCATATTAGCTGAGGGCTGGGGTAAAATCTTGGGGTGGCGAAGCCCAAACTATATATATAAGCCAGAAGGATGCAGCCAAATTAAACTATTGCTTAAAAATTATAGATTATCAGATGATATTGCTTTTCGTTTTTCAAATCATGGATGGTCTGAATGGCCACTAACCACAGAAAAATATATCAAATGGATCAATATGGAATGCCTGCGAGGAAACTTGATCAATTTGTTTATGGATTTTGAAACGTTCGGTGAACATCAATGGAAAGATACGGGTATTTTTAGTTTTATGGATAAATTTATCCATGATTGGTTGAGCGAATATGACAACAAGTTTTTAACAGTCAGCGAAGCATGTAAAATATCAGAACCAGTTGGAGAAATATCGGTCCCAGATATATTAACTTGGGCAGATACCGAAAGAGATTTGTCGGCATGGGACTCTAATTCAATGCAGAAAAGTGCGATGAGTGACTTATACAGAATAAGAAACAATATTTTAGACACACAGGATAAAGAATTAATACGTGACTGGCGCTACCTAACAACGTCAGACCACGCCTATTCAATGTGCACAAAGTATTGGAACGATGGTGATGTTCATGCCTATTTCTCGGCATACGCCAGTCCATATGAATCATTTATTTATTTTGAGAACATCTTAAAAGATTTAGATTACAGATTACACCACAAAAATAAATCCCCTTACTAAACTTGGGATTTATAAAACAATATTTAGCGCTTCTTTTCTTTTACTTCGTTGCGACCTAAGTTTTTCTTTGTCTCTACAAATAAAACATGCTTGCGAAGCACAGGGTCATATTTGCGCAACGAAAGCTTATCAGGAGTATTCATGGTATTCTTTTTGGTGTAATAAGCACGAACTCCAGATTCTTCCGAAACGAGCCCAAGTAGTTTTCTCTTAGTATTATTCTTCTTTGCCATAATTATATTAATTATATCACAGAGAAAGAAAAAAGGCAAGGATAAATCCTTGCCATAGGAGAACAGATATGAGAGTTATTTGCCACAGGATAAATAGTGGAGTTGCATCTGGACTTCCGTCAAGAAAGGTCTTCCACAACGCGGGCAACTGTAAGTAATACAGTGAATTCGTCTATATTTAAACGATTTTGCTCTCATCATTTTCATGCTCCCACCTCCTTCCTAAAGGACATTGATCGAATCAACGTAATAATTATACCAGACTAGGAATTTTTTGCAAGCAAAAGCGTAATGAATTGTTTAATATCTTTAATAGTGGCATTTTTATCAGAAGGTATAAAAACATCTTTATCATCAATAAATTCAAGAGAACTTATGAGTTTATAGACTGAACTCATCAGATCTAAGAGATTATTTTCATCTTCTTGATCGAAATAATATGGTTTATCGTATACGAGACCGTCTTTTTTATCAGGGACAACAAATAGGATATGAGCAGTTGTGATTTTGTATTTTCGATAAGTATGAGAATTATTTAATAAAACTTTATAGAATAACAACTGCAACATATACTTATAAAGAGTAGTATGCGATTGCCACTTCTCTTTATGGTAACCGGCAGTTTTATAATCATATATTTCAAGAGTTTTATTTTTCTCATCAACAATAATATGGTCAATTTTTCCAGTTAAAGGAATACCATTTACAACTATCTTTTCCGGCCCAAGATTTACTTCTGCTTTTCCCTGCCTTAATATGTCCCCAAACGCTTTTAAAGAAACAGCCAAATCAGTTGGACCTCTTTCTTTCAAGTGTTGTTTAATGTCGGATTGAATACCACGTTCTTCTAGTTCAGACAAGAAGAAATCAATCGCCTCTTGGTCAGATATTTTTTCATTGGTCACCTTTTCAAAAGTTTTATGAATCAAATTTCCAAAAGCAAGAGATTCATCCTCTGGACCGCTCGGGACATGCAGTATTTCTCGTTTAAAGAACTCTTGTGGACCAGCATATACAATATCAATAAAGGTGGTTAATGATGTTGCAGACATACGATAATGCGAAATTTGTTCATTATAAATAGATCTAAGATCAGGAGAGTATTCTATAAAAGGAGATAGCCAATTTTTGAGATTCTTTTCAAAAACATCTAAAGATTTTTCTTCATAGTGACAGATAACTTCCTTAGAAGGGAGATAAGGAGAGATGATGGTATCGTTCTCAAGATATTCATTTAGGTATTCAAGTCTTTCTGCACTTTTTCCGTTAAAATCTGCTAAAGAGTTAGTAATATATATACTCTTTTTCGCACGAGTTAATGCTACATACAAAATACGAAGCTTTTCGCCGTCAGTAGTACCAGTGTGGCGAATCTGCATAAGGTTTTTAGGTAAAGATAAAGTATTATTGTTGCCTTTACCTTTTCCCCAGGCAGAATGGTCAGCAGAAATGATAAATACATACTGAAATTCGAGCCCTTTGGCTTTGTGGGCGGTTAAAACTTGCACGGCTGAAGCTGATTCCTTATATGGAGATGTAGTGTTTAGTGGCATATCAGCAGATTCATAATCGTCAACCATCTCAATTAAATCATCTAAAACAATTTTTTTGTCGCCAAAATGTCTATAAAGCTTTCCGCGCAAGCTAGCTATATTCTCATAAAGCGAATAAGCTTTATAATCACTGCTACTTGTATAATATTTTAAAAATGGTGAGCAGTAACCATTAAGTTCAGAAACACCAATTAAATAATCGATAATAATCTCAAGCGGCTCAGTAAACGAACGTGCAACCAAATTTGAAAAGAATTGGGCAACTTCATGAATACGTTCATCATCATAAGAGCTCAAACAATCAAATATAGATTTCTTTTCTGCTCTAGCCGATTCAATGACTTTAAGGATACTAATCATAGGTAAATCAAAGAAAGGATAACCAAGCACCTCAAGCAATAAGGAACTGTCCACTTTATCGGTCTTTAATTGAAAAACCAATCTGCACATAGACAATATTTCATGTATATACTGATCTTCAAATAAATTATCTTGTCTCTCAAAAGCAATATTTATCTCAGGATGGGATTTAAGATAAGGCAAAAGTGGCATGAAATATTTCTTCATGTACGATATTACAGCGATTTCATTTTGCGGTACACCTTTGTTTATCAATTCAGCGATTTTATCAGCTACAAAACTATATTCCATGTCAGAAGACTTGAACTCGTGTCGAAAAATCTGAGATGTTTTAGGATTTTCTTGATGAGAGAACAACTCTTTGTCGGCAAATCGATCAGAAGCTTGGTTAATAATATTACGAGAAAAATCAAGGATCTCTTGAGTACTACGATAGTTTTCGACTAGAGGAATAACTTCTGCAGAATAATGATTTTGAAAATCTAATAAATTGGTTGACAAAGCACCCTGAAATTCATAAATAGCCTGGTCATCATCACCAACCGCCATGATGTTTGGTTTTTCATAATCAGTTAGCTGCTTAATTATCGAAAACTGCGACGGGTTGGTGTCCTGAAATTCATCCAACATAATAAACTGGTACCGTTCAGATAAGGTAAGCTTAAATCCATTGTCACTAGCTAGAACTTTAACCGCTTCCTGAATCATGTCATCAAAATCATATAGATTATTATCCAGTAGATAGTCATTATATTTTGCCATCACGTTTGCAATACTAAGAAGTTTTTTGTTGGCAATTCTGTCTTTTAGACGATAATTGTTATTACCATCTTTTTCAAAATGATCATTTCGCCATTTTGTTAATGGAGCAATCTTCTCCAAAGCTTCTGCATCGACAATTGCCTCCTTTAATGAACGAGCTAATTCGCCTATAGAACGTTCTACGGAAGGCAGAATAGGCTCTACATTAACATATGATGATAATATTTCAAAAATCGGATGGTAAGCATTATCAAAAGATTCGCGAAATTTTTTTGGTACAACATTTTTTAGAAGCGGAGAAATAGCTTGAGAAAGAATTTTCGAATCTTCTATATTAGTCTCGGCGATTAGTTTTAAATTAGAAGCAGAAAGACCCGCAGATTTCGCAGAAGAAATAACATCTATGATTCCCTTTATATTATCACCGCGCAAAATATCGGTACCAGGAAGTTGCTCCTGAATATTTTTAATAATTTTATATTGAGAGACTTCGTCTATGGCAGAATCTAAATTGCGATCATAATTATCGCTATAATTTTTATACTGAGAAAGAATGTCGGTGCCAAAGGCATGATATGTACCGATATTGACTTTCATAGCATCTATTCCGATGATCGTTTTTAGACGTTCCCGCATATTAGACGCACCCGATTCTGTAAAAGTCAAACATAAAATATTTTCCGGATTTGTATCAGTATTTTTAAGGATGTATGCAACTTTTTCCGAAAGCAATTGAGTTTTACCAGTACCAGGACCTGCAAGGACCAAAAGCGGGCCATCTAGGTATTCAACTGCTTTTTTTTGATTCTTATTTAGACCCATTTGCAACCTTTCGAAAATAATCATGAGAAAATGTTTTTAAAATAGAACTCAGAATAGATAGATTATTAGGTATTAAAATTTCATTATTTAAAAGCTTTTTTATAGCTGACAGCCCTTCAACAGTTTTTTCGGGCAAATAATCATTGTTTTGTCGAAATTTATCACCAAATTCATAATTACGAGAAGGATAACCACAGGTAAGTTTTAAATCTCCAATTCCACAAACTAAATCAACAGTGTCTGGATTAGCATTATTAGCTTGCAAGATTGTCTTCATTTCAAGTGAAACATCATTGATATAGTTGAGCCATTTTTTACTATCTCTTTTAAGCCCTAATACGCCCGACCAAATAGCATAAACATTTTTTAGAGAGCCGCACATCAGAACGCCGTTTTCATCATTGGTATAGTCAAAGTGGATATAATCAGCCTGAAATAGCTTTTTTAATCTATCATCTGTAACGGTCAAATAAGTATCTTTATATGCCTTAATGTCATCTGCGAACCCAGGGCCAGAAAGCACCATGTAATCATCAAATTTTTGAAAAGTTTTTGAAGACAAAATACCTTTAGTCGCAACAATTAAAGGAATTGTATTTGGTAAATGTGGCAAAACATAAGGAACAGCTTTAGACGGGATGGCTAGCAAAATATACTTACATCCCTGTACTACATCGGACAATCTTTCGCCTGTCGTCTTAGAATCGTAATAATCAATATCATACCCATTGAAGGCAAGTATACCTCCAAGCGCAGTGCCAAAAGCACCCGCGCCAATCACAGCAATTTTCATGTATCTATTATATCACCATGGTATAATATAATATATGCAAAAAGAAGGTGAAGATTGGGTATACTCTGAAATTGTTAAAGATCATTTTTTAAATCCAAGAAATTTCTTGATGGGAGATGAGAAAAATTTTAAATATGACGCATGCGGAATTGTTGGAAATCCAATCTGCGGCGATCAGATGAAGATGTATATACGAATCAAAGATAATAAGATTATTGATATAAGATGGAAAACCTACGGTTGCGCATCAGCAATCGCATCAACATCAGCCTTATCAGAAATCGCAAAAGGTAAAACTCTAGATGAAGCACTCAAAATCACAGCAAAAGATGTTGATGACTATTTAGGAAAACTCCCAAAACATAAGTTCCACTGTTCAGTATTAGGACACGACGCCCTAAAAGAAGCCATCAATGAATATAAAGCTAAGCATCAATAGTACTAATGCCCTGTAACCTTTTGATAATACCAGGCAAAACGTCCATCACGGCGTCGACATCCTTAATAGTATTATTTAAGCCAAAAGAAAATCGAATTGAAGAATGTGCAACTTCAGCATCGCCTGTTTTAGCCATAAGTACATGAGATGGAGTAATACTACCAGAAGCACAAGCAGAACCAGTTGAAACTATAATACCAAATGAGTCTAAGTACAATTGAATTGATTCACCCTCGGCGGCCTTGAAAGAAACATTAAGAATATTGGGTAATGATTTATTTACAGCAATATCGGTATTTAGAGAACTACCAGGGATTTCAGAAAGAATACGTTTTGCTAATTTATCGCGAAGTATACGGATATCTGAATCATATTTTTCAAAAGAATGGTGTTTAATATTTGCCTGTAGAGCAGCAGCAAAACCAATTATACCAACTGTATTATAAGTTCCAGCTCTAAAGCCTTTTTCTTGGTGACCACCAACTAATAATGGCTTAAATGGTACACCTTCTCGAACATAAATGGCTCCAACGCCGGTCGGTCCACCAATCTTATGCGAGCTAAAAGTAGCATAATCAATCCCGAGCTTATCGACGTTAATCGGGACCTTTCCCAAGGCTTGAGTTAAATCAGAATGAACATATGCTGCCTTAGACTGATTCGTAAAAGGTCGAGAAAAATCTAATAAATCCGGATCGCTCGGAAAAGTTTCTTTTTGTGATTTTCTAACAATATCATTAATATCTAGTAATTCACCGGTTTCATTATTAGCAAACATATAAGAATAAAGTATTGGATATTTATCACCACGGGCAAGTTTAGCAGATTCTAGAATAGAAGGATGCTCGATATCAGAAGTTTTAATGATATGTCCATCAAAAATATTAATTACAGTATTATTGCCTTCTGTAGAACCGGAATTAAAATATATTTCTGAAGGCTTTGCACCAATAAATTTAGCAATTTCATCGCGGCATCTTTCAATTTCGTTTAAGGCATTGTGACCTGAAGTATGCAGGGCGGAGGCATTACCATACAGTTGTCTTTGCGCACGAGACATAGCTTCAACAACATCGGGTAGAATTGGGGCAGTAGCAGCATAGTCTAAATAAATCATATCGTATATTATACGACAAAAGTAACTACTTGCCTATTGATAAAAAAATTGTTAAGATATAAAGTATGGAAAACACTTTTACTATAATGCCAATGAGCCATCAAGTTAACTTGGCACCAGGCAATACATACACCGGCAGCATCACGATCGTTAACCCGGTCGATGCCACAGAAGATTTTCATTACAAAATGGATATCTCGCCATATGGAGTTATTGGAGAAGATTATGCTGCAGACTTAAAAACCGTAACTGGCAGGAATGAGATCGTAAATTGGATAAAAATCGAAGAGCCTACAGGCGTAGTGAAACCAAATGAATCCAAAAAAGTAAACTTTACTATCACGGCACCGGAAAATGCTCCTGCAGGCGGTCAATATGCTGCAATCACTGTCTCTAGCGACAATAGTACAGTTCAAGGAAACGGCGTAGCCGTAAATAATATTTTTGAAATGGCGAGCCTGATTTATGCAAATATTTCTGGAGACATAAAGAGAGAAACCAAAATAATAGAAAACAACATTCCGGGTTTTGTAGCAGTACCGCCAGTAGAAGTTTCAGCCATATTAGAAAACAACGGCAATATACATGAAACAGCAACCGTAGTCTTGAATGTAACAAACTTTTTTACAGGAGAAGTTATTTATCCTACAGAAGAAGATAACAATGAGTTCAGTGAAATGGTAATGCCAGAGACAACCTATCACTCAACACGTAACATTTCAAATCTTCCATCCCTTGGCGTCGTTAAAGTAAAGCAGACCATTTATTTCCGTGGAGAACAATCAGCCGAAGAAAAAAATGTAATAATATGTCCAATATGGTTCATATTGCTAGTAGCTGCCTGTATAGCTGGCATCATAGCACTTATTATCGCCAAAGTCAGGAAGCACAAGAAAAAGAAAAATCTATCGTTCTAAAAATACCCCCACTAAGTGGGGGATATTTTTATTCGACAGAAACAATCTCACCGGTTCCCTTTTTTAGATGCAATAGTCTCTGGTTACTAGAACCACGAAAACGTAAACTCAAATCGCGTTGTTTTAAGATAAAAGGACCATCAATAAGTGCGTTTAAAGACTTTAAGAATTCCCAAGGTTCTTTACCGTATTCTTTAATAATCTCATAAGTAAAACCGGAAAAACTCCAAACATCCCAACCAAATTCTTTCCGAACATAATCAGCAATATATTTACAAGCCTTAGATTGGACAAAAGGTTCACCACCGCAAAAAGTAAGACCAGTCTGACCTTTAAATTCAGAAAGTTGTTTCAAGATATCATCAATCGGCACTAAGATACCCTTACAATAATCCCAAGTTTCCGGATTTTGACAACCGATGCAATGGTTTGGACATCCCTGAGTCCAAAGAACAGCTCTAAGACCATCACCATTAACGATATTATCTCGTTCAAGGGGGCCAGAAAGACGAATCATTCCTTCTGGCACCTCCTCTTGCTTGGCAAGTTTTTCTAGTGAAATTTTATGCCAATCAGCCATTATTGCCCCTTAGCGCAATTACAAACCTTCTCGAACGGCAAATCTCCTTCTAGCCTACCACAGTGCGGACAGCGGTCACCCGTTATAACTCCAGAGAAACCACACACCGGATCACGATCAACAGGATGGTTGACAGAACCATAGCCAATGCCAGAATCGTGCATTTTACGAATCACCGCTTCAAATGCAGCAATATTTTGAGATGGATCACCATCAAGCTCGATATAAGTAATATGACCAGCATTGCAAAGATTATGATATGGCGCTTCAATGTCTATTTTCTCAAAGGCTGAAATCGGGTAATAAACTGGAACGTGGAAAGAATTCGTATAGAAATCTCTATCAGTTACACCAGGAATTTTGCCATACTCTTTTCGATCAAGCTTTGTGAAGCGACCAGCAATCCCTTCAGCAGGAGTCGCAAGCAGCGAAAAATTCAATTTATATTTCTTGCAATATTCATCACACTTTTCGCGCATATGAGTCACAATATCAAGACCTAAATCTCTAGCATCTTCATCTTCGCCATGATGTTTACCGGTCATCGCTACCAAAGTTTCAGCGAGACCAATAAAACCAATCGAAAGTGTACCATGCTTAATTACATCTCTTAAAGTATCATTCGGTCCAAGTTTTTCACTGCCAAACCAGTTCCCTTGCCCCATCAAGAATGGAAAATTGCGCACGTGTTGATTAGCTTGGAAATCAAAACGTTCAAGCAGTTCATCTTTAACGAGATCCATCTTTTCATCAAGCTCGTGGTAAAAACCTTCCCAATCAGCTTCTTTCCTTTCACCAAGGCAAATTCCATGCTTTATGCCTAAACGCACCAAGTTGATTGTGGTAAATGACAAATTACCTCTACCAGTTACGATACCATCTGATTCAGGAAAAACAGAAGCAAATACACGCGTACGACAACCCATCGTAGCTATCTCAGTACGGTAGTCACCTGGTTTATAATATTTTAAATTATACGGTGCGTCAATAAAACAGAAGTTCGGGAAAAGTCTCTTAGCAGATACTTCCATAGATTTCTTAAACAAATCATAATTAGGATCACTTGGTTGGTAGTTTATGCCATCTTTAACTTTAAAAATAGAAATTGGGAAAATCGGCGTCTCACCTTTACCAAGACCATTTTCAGTAGCAACTAATAAGTATTTGGAGACCAATCTTCCGGAAGGTGATGTATCAGTGCCAAAGTTAATAGAGGTAAACGGCACCTGAGCACCAGCACGAGAATGCATCGTATTTAGATTATGTACAAAGCCTTCCATAGCTTGCAAAGTTTCCCTATCAACATCATCATTCGATGCTTCGATGACTTCTTTTGGCCATTTTGCTTTCTTCAATTTATCATCATCGCCAAATTCATAATCATCTTTGACTTCAAGGTTAAGTTTTTTGCCAGTAAATTTATTATACTTCTCAAGATTCCGTTTTAAGGCTTTACGGAAGGATTTGTTAACACCAGGCGCCATAGCGTAATCAAAATTAGGAATTGATTGACCGCCATGTTGCTCATTTTGATTAGCTTGAAGCAAGATAGCAGCCAAAGCACAGTAACTACTTATTGAATTGGGGGTACGAAGGTGGCCATGCCCAGTATTAAATCCGCCATTTTCGAACATTACAAAAGGATCACTTTGGCAACATGTCAAAGTACCAGTTGCATAGAAATCTAAATCATGAATATGAATATCGCCATTATCATGGGCAGCAGCGATATCAGGACGAAGAAGTAAAGATTTGGCAAACACCTTTGAGCCTTCTGCGCCGAATTGGAGCATCTTACCCATAGCTGAATTACCATCTACGTTAGCATTAGAACGTTTAACGTCGGAATCTTCGCTAGCGTCAGCATGCGAAATTGTCCGATAGATCATCATTAAATCTGATTTCGCCTCGCGACGACGAGAACGTTCTTGACGATATTGAATGTATTCGCGCGCCGTGCGTTTGAATGAAGATTCCATTAAGACTTCTTCTACAATATCTTGTATTTGCTCGACATTAGGCGTACGAGCAGTGATTTTCTCTTCGGCACGCTTAACAACTTTATCAGAAAGAGTTTTGGCTCTATCAAATTTAAACTCACCAGTAGCAAGACCAGCTTTGGCAATAGCATCAGCAATCTTTTCTTGGTCAAATTTTACAATTTTACCATCTCTTTTTACAATTCTTTTGAACATAAAATATACCTCCTTAAACGTATTCCTGTCCAATTTGTTATTTTTTTATGACCTTCTTCTAGGACGACTTCTATGGTAATGCTACTGTCACCCTACATTTAGTGTCTCACTACTATAATACACCACTACATATGGTATTGCAAGACTTTTTATGCTTATTTTTTAATTATTTCAAAAAAACATGGCAAATCATTCAAATAGTAAAAATTTAAAAGGAAGATGTTCAGGAAAACTTAACATGCTATAATAGAAGCATGAGTATTTAAGAAAGGAAACTTAATGGAGCAAAATGCAGATACTGGCGTACCAGTAGCGCCAATGGCAGAAAATAAACAAAAAAATGGAAAATGGTTAAAAATTGTTACTGCGATTGCATGTGTCGTGGCGGTTTGTGGCATTGGGTTTGGCATTTTTGGTATAATTCAAAATACTTCTAGTAATACAGAGATCGAGAATCTTAAGAATCAGATAGCTGAGCTAGAAAAGCGTACGGTAATTGAGCAAAACATTTCCAAACAAGATGATTTATCGGAAAAAACAATGGTTGATGATACGGCCAATGAGCAGGCATCATCTGCTCCAACCGGAAACTATTCTTTATTTATAAATAAGTTCAATGATGCAGAAAATCAGCGCTATGAATTGGTATATATTAGTGGTGGTATGAGGACGGCCTTTAATGATATTTCTTCCAAAGACGATAGTTATTATATTTTAGACACTCAGAAACTTGGTTCAGCTAATGACTTGAGACAATTTGATTTAGTCTCAGTAATGAAACCTTTGACCGATCAAAAAATTCAAAATGGAATGCCAGAAGTCGCTAAGTACAATGTCTATTCAAATGATGATAAAATGTATTTATCTCAATGCGAATCTTTCTCAGTAGAGTACATGAATGGGCATGATTATTTAGCTCAATCACTTGGCCTCGATTTGAATACTGACATTCCTATTGCCGTAAATTATAGTTGCCATTTTAATAATGGTACGACTCAAAGATTATATCATAGAGCTATTTATAGTTTGAATGCGGAATCTGGAACCATTAAAGAGTTAGAACAATTTGCGACCTCTGACTTTACAAAATAATAAATTAAAAAGCCTTGCAAAATTTGTATCTTGGGCTTTTTGAAGCCAAATTGTTTAGGGTATTAACAGACATTTTAACGGGGGTAAAAACCATACTTTTGGCAGTTTTTTTATGTAAAAATGGTCCAAAATTGCACATTATTGTTGCAAAGTACTTAACAGAAATTTACTACTAAAAAATCGGCCAAAATGCCGAATTATATATAATCTGGTGGGGCAGAATTGGACGGGCATTAACAATCTATAAAAATATAAACAGGGAGTGCTACTTGAATATTATTAAAAATATGGGATAATATTTATATGAGAAAATGTACGCCCCGGTCTAATTTAGTTGGGCAAAGAGCGGGTACGCTCGTTGCTAAGAAATATATAGGAAATAGCCAATGGCGATGTATTTGTGATGTATGCGGAAATGAGGTAATTATAACTACAAACTGGTTTCATAAACTAGACAGGCTCGGAATGAATGGCTGTAAACATCAATTACCAGTCAATATCGGAGAAGTGTACGGTTTTCTTACCGTCATTAAGCGCGCAGATGATTATGTTAAGCCAAAAACTGGTCGGCATGAAAAACAATGGCTTTGCCGATGTGTATGCGGACGAGAAAAAGTTATTTTACAGTCAAATCTAAAAGCCAATAAAAGCATGACTTGTGGTTTATGCAGTACTCGGGTCTCTATTCCAGAAAAAGCAATTCTATTTTACTTAAAGAAAATATTTGATGATGTTAAGGAAAACTATAGGCCAGTTTTTTTGGACGGCAAAGAAATAGATATCTTTATTCCAGAAATAAAACTAGGAGTTGAGTATGATGGGGGACGATGGCATTCAGAAGTAGCTAAAGACATCGAAAAAGATAGAAAATGCGAAGAGAATAATGTACGAATAATCAGAATTCGAGAGCCAGATTGCCCACTTCTTGATGGCTCGATTATTACCCCTAAGGCTATCATGAACGGGAACCATATGACCGAGCCAATTAAGCAGCTCTTAGGGGTTATCGAGAACGATTATCATATCAAAACGAGTATTAACGTAAATTGCTGTAGGGACAACGCGGAAATCTGTAAGTTCCTCGTAGATGGCACGGATAGTAAATCTTTAGCAGAGTTATACCCTGACATTGCAAAAGAATGGGACTATGAGAAAAACTATCCGCTAACTCCGGATAGGGTGGCCGCTCATGCGGGCAAGAAAGCCTATTGGATTTGCCCTAAAGGGCATAGCTATCCAGCAGAAATTGCATCGAGAACAGGCAAACGTCCGTCTGGGTGCCCGTTTTGCGCAGATTTTGGACCAGGTCTTTTTAAAAATGGGGAATATATTGGCGAGCACTCCCTTGCAAAAGAGCGGCCAGATATAGCTGCGGAATTCATGGAAGAAAAGAATGGTATCTCAGCTGATAAAGTAGCGGTATCAAGTAATAAGCTAATGTGGTTCAAGTGTTCAAAATGCGGGCATGAATGGCCGTCAAAGGTAAATAATAGAACTTCATCAAATAATCAAGGTTGTCCAAAATGTGCAAGAGAAAAGCAAGTAATAACTCGCCTAAAAAGTGACGTCGCCAGCAAAGGAAGCTTATATGAAAAATATCCTGACATATGTAAATATTGGGATACAAAATCAAACGCACTAACTCCTAAGGATGTCCATCCTGGATGTAAAATGATTATAAACTGGAAGTGCTCTACATGTGGTCATACTTGGAAGTCAAGCGTTCATAATATGGTTAGATCAAAGCGGAAGGGGTGCCCTAAATGTATTCGTATAATAGCTCCAAATGCACACGCTGTAATTAATATTGATACCGGAGAAGTGTTTAGTAGCATAGATAGCGCTGCCAAGTCATGTAATCTAGTGTGTGGCGAAAGGATAGGAAAAGTATGCAAGGGTCGAGCAGACACGGCTGGTGGGTATCATTGGAAATACAAGGATTAGTTTCCGGGAACCTGATTGTTTAGGGTATTAACAGACATTTTAACGGGGTAAAAACCATATCTTTGGCAGTTTTTTGATGTAAAAATGGTCCAAAATTACATACTATTTTTGCGGGGTACTTAATCACTAAAAAATCGGCAAAAACGCCGAGTTAGACATAATTCCCCATTTGAGAATAAAAGCCGGCAGATTGGTGTTTTCTTCTTGCGAAGTGCGTCTTATGGACGAGCGAGCAAGAAAAAACGCCGAGATGCCGGCTTTTAAATCAAATGGTGGACCCAGCAGGGCTTGAACCTGCGACCTTACGAATGTGAATCGTACGCTCTAGCCAACTGAGCTATGGGTCCAAAAATATGTTATAATTATAACATGAATTTAGAGAATTATAAACAAGAACTCCAAGAGATAGAAAACTTTTTAGCCCAACCAGACGCTTTTTCATCTAAAGATTTTGCCGGAAAAGCCAAACGAGCAACTGTTTTAAGAGAAATCGTAGAGCTTAATAATCTCATTTCACAACAAGAAACTAACCTAAAGGAAGCCGAACAACTGCTTGATGACTCAGAACTCGGCGAAATAGCAAAGGAAGATGTTAATAACCTCGAAGAGCAAATAAAGTTAAATCGTGAAAAATTAGAAGAATTGCTTATCCCCCACGACCCATCAGACGACAAACCAGCAATTATCGAAATCCGGGCCGGTGCAGGCGGTGACGAGGCGTCTTTATTCGCTGGAGAGCTTTATAGATTGTATCTTAAATACGCAGAAAAACATAATCTGAAAAGTGAGCTGATCAGCAAAAATGAAAACGAAGCCGGTGGAATGAAAGAAGTAATATTTAAAATAACAGGCGATAATGCATATGGCCAATTAAAATTTGAAGGTGGTGTCCACCGAGTACAAAGAATTCCGGTTACCGAATCACAGGGGCGCATTCACACTTCCACTGCCACGGTAGCAGTTCTGCCAGAAGCAGCAGAGGAAGATTTAGAAATCAAAGCCGAAGATCTACGAATCGACATCTACCGCTCCGGCGGACACGGCGGCCAAGGCGTCAATACAACCGATTCTGCAGTTCGTATTACGCATTTGCCAACAGGACTCGTAGTGGCCATGCAAGATGAAAGATCGCAACAGCAAAATCGCATTAAGGCAATGAACATTTTACGCTCTAGATTATTGGAACGCAAAAAAGAAGAAGATTTAAAGAACGCATCTGAAGCGCGAAAGTCACTAATTGGTACCGGGGATCGTTCTGAAAAAATACGAACATACAATTTCCCGCAAGATCGCGTCACTGACCATCGTATTCACTACTCCCGTTCAAATATTCCAGCTGTAATGGATGGTGAAATTGATGATATTATCCATGAGCTAACAAAGCATGAACGAGAACTCCAAAATTAATAAAAAAAGCCATTCACAGAAAAAACCTAAAGCGTACATAGAAGGTATCCAAGATTTCTATGGTCGAAACTTTATTGTGACGCCGGACGTACTAATTCCCCGTCCGGAAACAGAACAAATCATAGACATGATACTTTCTTTGGTAGGAAAACCATATTTACCAGGTGTTAAACCGGAAAAACCCAAATTACCTAATAATCCAATAGTTCTCGATGTAGGTACAGGTTCAGGGTGTATTGCTATAACAATCAAAAAAGAATTACCAGAAAGTACAGTATACGCCAGCGATATTTCTAAAAAGGCTATAAGAATTGCACAAAAAAACGCCGCCAAACACAATGCGACTATACATACTATTATATCATACTTGCTCGAAAATGTCAATGTAAAACCAGATATAATAGCGGCAAACTTACCATATGTGGACAAAAAATGGGATTGGCTAGATAAAACAGCTTTAAGCTTTGAACCTTCAATAGCATTATACGCTGAAGAAAATGGGCTAAAACTCATTAAAGAATTAATAGCTCAAGCCAATCAAATACATACAAGATACCTTCTTCTCGAATCCGATCCATGCCAGCACGAAGCAATTAAGAAATATGCATCAAAATATGACTATAACTTAATAGAAAATAAAGGATATATACTAGCATTCGAACTTAAATAAGCACACAAAATGCGAATTAATTATTATAAATAGAGTCAATCTTAACTTGTATTATTTTTTGTATGCGCCAAGTGTCACATTCACTGCAATTTCTTTCCCATCGCGAATTACAGTTAACTGGACAGTATCACCAGGCTTATATTCCCCAATCAAATCAGACAACGTCCCTGCTGTGCCAATTTTAACACCATTCACAGCTGTAACGATATCTTTATCATGAAGTCCGGCCTTAGCAGCTGGTGAATCATTAATAATCGCAGAATATGAAGAAGGGCTATATAAGTACTCACCATTGGATACAGGAAGATTATAAGCTTTAGCAATTTCAGGCGTAATCTGTACAGTGTAAACTCCTAAGTATGCTCTTTCGGCTTTTCCATTCTCAATTAACTGGTTTAGCATACCCTTAACAGAAGAAATCGGAATCGCAAAACCCATATTTTCTGCAGTCGAAGAAGTTGCAGTATTAATACCAATAACTTCACCAGCAGCATTGACGAGTGGACCACCAGAATTACCAGAATTAATAGCTGCATCAGTCTGAATCATATCAGTTAAAGTTTCAACATTTTGACCAGAACCATCAGAAGCCGTTACGGAACGCCCAGTTCCAGAAATAATGCCTGCGGTAACAGTATTTTGATATTCGCCAAGGGCATTTCCAATCGCAATTACCTGCTGACCAACTTTAATGGTTTTTGAATCACCAAGCGTAACTGGCGTCAAATCAGAGACATCTTTAATTTTAAGATATGCTATATCATCAAGTGGATCAACAGCTACAACACTTACATCCTCATAAGACGTACCATCGTCAAGAATAACGGTAACTTTATTTGCGCCATTAATTACGTGTTTATTAGTTAAAATGTAGCCATCTGCAGTTGTAATAATTCCGGTACCAGCTGCTGAAGACGAATAGTCTTGTCCAAAGAAGTTTTTGGTAGTAGTCGAAGTAACAATAGAGACAACACTCTTTGAAACTTTATCAGCAATATCCGCAATTGAGCCTTCAACAAAATTCGCAGAATTGCCGTCAGAACCGTTATTTAAAAAAGTAATTGGAGTAGACGATTTTTCATAACCAAGAATTCCAAAAACCAAACCTGTAGCACCAAAAACTAATGCAACACAAGCCAGAACAATAACAAGTTTATTAGTCTGGGAGCAAGAACAAGATTTATTCATTTTATCATGCCCATTTTTTTCGGATTCTGGCATTTTCACATCAACATTTTTACCCACTTCATTTTCCATAATTATCCTTTCTTTAAATATTAAAAATAGGGTTACTAAATAATAACACGATTATGCTAATAATAATAGCACCAAATAGGACCGGTGCAAGAATATGTTTAAACCTGAAATCATCCTGGTATTTAATTGTTGCGCCTCTGACGCGATCGTAAACAAAAGCAAAAATAGTCAAAATTAAAGCAACTTGCGGAATACGAATACCAGTTGAGCCGAAAGTATAGATAATAGACCAAGAATTACAGAGCCAAGCAATTTCCGCAAACACCAGGCCACAAACCAAAGTTGTTAAGGTGAAATCTTTTGTATCGCTTTGCGATAAAACATGCCTACTGCATGCATAACCGATTAAGAATTCTAATAAAACAAAAACAATCGAATCAAGACCAGCCGTCATGATGGAACAAGCCGAAGACCCAAGAAAGACGGCAATAAGGGATTGGACAATCGTAGCATTATCATTAGATAATGGTTTTATGAACAAAAGCCAAACGCAATAAAATATAGCAAGCAAAATATGAATAGGCATAAAAGAACTACCTGCATAATATGAAAGCAAAACGACGCTAATACCCACAATTAGGTCAACTAGATTTGATTTTAGATTAACCCATAAATAACGAAATCTAACAGCGAAAATGCGCCATTTTGATAAAATAACAAGCAGCAAGCCGAAAACGGGACTATTAGACAAAACGGTAATTAGCACAGCCCCCACTCCTAAAAGTAAGTTCAAAAAGACGTGGACAAAGCTACTTGCGATATTTCTAGATTTTCTCGCCAAAATATAATCTGCCATATGAACATTATATCAGATTTCTTTAAAATAAGCTTAATTCTTTCAGGATTCATAAAATAAAGAAAAGACATGCTATAATATTGCATATGGAACCAAAATTTTTTCAAAAACATCCCTTACTTAAAGATATATTAAGCTTAGGTTCTTTTATTGTTGCAATAATAATCGGTACAGTTATATTAAATACTTTCGTTTATCGTTCATATAACGTAGTGGGCGGAAGCATGGAAAACACTCTGCATCAAGATGACAGAGTAATAGTCAATCGCGCCGCAGTCTCTTGGTCACATTTTATCGGCCAGGAATACGTCCCAGAACGAGGACAGATAATCGTATTTCTAAATGAAGACGAAAAGAAGGTCGAAGAATACAAGGCAAAAGGTGTCAGTAACCCGATGACGTGTTCAGTACCATCCAACGTAACAGATCAATATATTATTAAACGCGTTATAGCTTTCCCAGGAGAAAGAGTAGTCGTGAAAGACGGAGTAATGACCATATATAACGAGGAGTATCCAGAAGGATTTGTTTACGACACCGAATGGCGAAAATCCGATACTGATGGCCCCAAAAAACACACATCGGGAGAAATCGACACCACAGTACCAGAAGGAGAACTATTCGTATCAGGTGATAATCGCGAAGGCTCAAATTCATGGGATTCCCGAAACGGTTTAGGGACAATTCCTTACTGCCGAATTATTGGACCAGTAGTTTTAAGGCTTTTCCCATTTGATAAAATCAGAACTTTCTAACAATAACTTATATTTCACCAATTAGTTTAATTGAATCTGCTTCCGGCAATTCTTCCACATCTTTTAATTTGCGCTCAATAGAACGAGATGTAGTCTTAGCCGAATCGATTTTATTTGCAGATTCTTGCAATTTCTTTTGAACACCTTCAAGCAAATCGCTAAACTTACCAAATTGGGTTTTAACTGCCCCGAGAGTTTGCCAAACTTCAGCAGAGCGTTTTTCGATAGCTACAGTCTTAAATCCCATCAAAAGTCCGTTTAAGGCAACCGGCAAAGTAGACGGACTCATAATAGAAACATGGTATTTTTGTCGAATCTCATCCGACAAACCCGAAATGCGCAATATTTCAGCATATAAGGATTCGGTCGGAACAAACATCATACCAAAATCCGTTGTGATTGGTGGGTCTAAATATTTTGTAGAAATCTTTTTTGCTTGCTCTTTGACATCAGATGCTAAAGCTTTTGAGTATTTATCTATATCGGTTTTATCACCATTTTCATAAGCAGTAATTAGACGCGAATAATTTTCAACGGGAAATTTACTGTCTATTGGAAGATAAACTAAGTTTTCAGAATCCTTACCAGGCATCTTAATAGCAAATTCAACCCTATCACTACTTCCCTTTTTAGTTATTACATTTTCTTCGTATTGAGATTTATTTAAAATATCTTCTATGATAGCACCTAACTGGACTTCACCATAAATACCACGCGTTTTTACGCCTTCTATAACTTTTTTTAAATCACCAACCCCATTAGCGAGATTCTTCATCTCGCCTAGACCTTGATAAACCTGCGTGAGCTGTGTTGAGATAGTTTTAAAACTCTCATTAAAACGCTTTTCCACTGAAGCTTTAAGTTTTTCATCAACCGTTTCACGCATCTCCTCTAATTTTTTCTCGTTTCCAGACCGTAAGTTCTCAAGGCTTTTTTCATTACTCTCTCGTACCCTATCTAAACCTTTTTCATTTGTGATACGCATTCTTTCAAGATTATCATTAATCTCTTTTCGATTTTCACGAAAATTACGATCAATAGACGGACTAAGCTTACTGACTTCACTCTCCATTCTAATCAGACGCTCATTTAGAGCTTCAGAATCAAAAGTAGCTTTGTTTTTACTATTAAACATAAACATCAAAACAATAGCAACAATCAAAAGAATAATAATAACAAACCCAATAATTACTAAAAATATATCCATAAGAAGATTATATCATATTATTCTGGGTTTTCTTCTTTTGATAATGCATAAGATACGCCCGCCCCAGCCAAAGCAGCGAAAATGCCAGCAGTCATCAAACCAATAGAAGCAGGAGATTCATTATAATTACTTACGCCTAAAGGAGCCGCATATCCATCACTTACATTGTGATAATTAGATACAAAATCCTGGTTTGAGTCATTACCACTTTCATTGTTATTATCATCATTTAAAACATTATTAGCATTATTCATGCTATTAGTTAGATTAAGGGGAGCGATATTGTTTTGGTTATTATTCGAAGGAGCACTAGATTGGACAGTCATCGCCGACCTAAAGGCCTGCACTAAGTTTATGTCGGAATTTGGATTACTCATATACCAGTTAAGAATATCGGCATTAGTCTTCACATATTCCATCATGAAGACAAACTTCAAATTATTGGTACTAGTCTTTTGCTTGTAATACCTAGTTCTATCGTAAAGACCAGAAAGGTTCGTAAGCTCATACTCCTCATATCTAGCCTCATCCGGCACGCCGAGCAGACCTTCAAGTAGATATGCCGTGGTACCAGTACGATCGGCGCCTACGCGACAGTGGAAGTAAATGTTTTTTGGATTGTTGGCGCTTGTAATATCGGTCATGATATCGGTCACGGCGGTCCAGGCTTTCATATAATTTGATGAAGCATTGTTTTCGTCACCAGAATTATAGTCGAAATTGTAATGGACTACTGGATCCCATTTATAATCGCTGAGTTTCGTATCATTTGCATATTCGGTAGGATCGCCCACATCATATTGCTTGTTGATACCAAGATTATAAAGCTCGGTCGCGGGCGTGCTCCATAATCTCTCACCGCGGAATAACCTACCATAAGCTAGTGTACCTGTTACAGTCTGATTGTTACTATCTGTATAGGTCACTGGCAAACCACCAAGGTCACGAGTATTGCGATTTGCGCTAAGCTCAATTGGTCTTCTACCGTTTACAGAAGTAGCTGTCACATAGCCATAGACCGAGCTATCATCTGCTTTCTCCCAATAATATGTCTGGCCAGGAATCATATTATGTATGACGCCATTCGTTGCATTAGTATATGCAACTTGGGCACCATTTTCATCGTCAAGGTAGACATTAAGCGCTGCGCCAATCTTCGTGTCATATGCTCTTGGCTTCGAACAGTCAACCGAGCCATTTCCCCATGCAGTGAGTTCGCTAAGCGGTTTAGTGGCATCACCATAGCTCGGTATCGAACATAAGTTAGTCTCAAAATTACCTTTTATGCCTTCCCAGAATGCTTTCTCGCTTAGTTGAGTCGTGTCTCCCCAGGTTGAACTATTGATCGGCGAAGCTTGATTAAACGTAGTAATGTTGACCGGGCTAGCCACCCAACCGTTAATGAGCGTCTGGTAGCCTTGCAATGCATTATTCGCGATATTGAATATTACTGGTTCGTCAGACGAATCGTAAGCATAATGCGCTACATATACTTTATTGCCATCTGGAACAGTAGTTGAAGTAACCTGGACAGCCGGCGATACTGATTCGTCAAACCACCCAACAAAGGTATAATTTTCGTTCGGCGGTGTTGGAGTTGGCAAAGTGCCCAACTCATCACCAATTGTTACAGTAAAGCTACTCGGCTCACTCATCGTACCATCATTAACGTCAAGTTCGATTACATAATCAGTCGGCACACCAAGTTTGACATACATGTCAGTAAATGTTGCATAAATCGGACGTTGGGAACCAGTGCCAGCAGAATTAAGTGTAGCGCCAAACCATACTTTAGTATCAAAACGTGTAGTATTTGCAGAGATATCCTGCAAAAGCGTATAAGGCGCATCATTCCAAGAGTAGTAGATCTTTTCGCCAATTCTCGCAATTTTTACTCGGTTTACGCTACTTATAGCCACAAGTGGAGCACTAACGGCCTGAGAATTCATACTGAATCTCTCGGTAAACTCTAAATTACCCGTAGTGGTGGCTCTCCTAAGCGTAAATCCTGGCCAACCAGATAAGTTTTCAGCCTTAGAGGTTACGAAGGTGGCTTGACTTGTTGAACTAGAACCATTAAATGAGACAATATTGAGTCCGATCTCAAAATCTTTCTGGAAATTTGCTTGCGTAAATAATTGAATAGCAGTGTCAATATAATGCTTTGTCTTATCGATTGAGTTGCCAGACACAGCATCCTCGAGACAATAATCGCCAGTTATATTCGATGTGCCATTAAATGTACAGGCGTTAGTCTCTGCCCAGACAATCGGGAAACTCGAAGTGTTCTCGACCCACTTCGCATAGTAAGTTACATCGTCATCAATGATTTCCTCTGGATAAACTTCCTGGTAGAACGTACCATCGTCCTTGTACCAGCCAAAGAACATGTAATTCGCTTTAGTCGGTGTCGGAAGTGCTCCAACGGCCGTGTTCTCTTCTACTTGCTTTGTAGCATCACTCGGATCGCTGAATGAGCCACCATTTGGATTAAAGGTCACAGTATACATCGTTACAGGTGCAGCGGTGATTTCTACCTCAAGCGTCTTAGTAAGACCAGATGTGGAACCAGTCATTATTATATTTGTAGTGCCAGCACTCACGCCAGTAATTACACCTGCAGCGTCCACAGTAGCAATTGAAGTATCAACAGATGAGAAGGTATACGGTTCAAGTTCGGCAGAATTAGTAACTATGATAGTAGTTTGTCCACCCACTGTCGTAGTGAGATCAGTATTTCCAATAATTGCCTGAGTTACTGGAAGTAATGTCGTGACATTCACAGTAATAGTCTTAGTGGCACCAGAAGTTGTACCAGTCATTGTAATTGTGGTAGAGCCATTAGCAACGCCGGTTATTTCGCCCGTTGTCGAATTCACGGTTGCAATTTGATCATTATTTGATGTGAAGCTATAAGGTTCAAGTTCAGAAGAGTTAGTGACCACAATGCTTGCAGTCCCATTCGGTTCGACCGCGATTGTATCTCGCTGAAGTTCTGCTAACGCTACAGTCTTTAGCCACTGCGCATGATAAGTGGTATCGCCAGACGGAATGGTGCTAGAATTAATCTCACTACCGCCAGTGACTGCCGTGAACCAACCTTGGAATAAATGATCAGTATAAGTTGGGTTGGCTGGAACCTTCGCACCAAGTGATTCACCTGCGACGACCGTCACGGGAATAGAACTAGTTTCGTTATGTGGATCGAAAGTAATAGTATAAGTCTGAACATACGGTTGAACATGTGCAAGCGCCACCTCAATAACCGGTCTCACTTCATTATTAACAGTAGTTTTGTTGTGGTTTAACGAACGACCCTGTGTCTGAATCCTGTTCTTAAACTCACCTTGTTTCTCCATCCAAATTCCTTCATTATAGCCAGAAGTATATGCAAAAGCAGATTTCTCAAGTAGATAAATACATCGACCGTTTGTTCCTAGACTCGTAGTGGCATTATCGCATAATTCAAGAGCCTCTGGATATGTCAAGAAACGCGTAACTGTATTATTATATTCACCGGTATTGAAGGTTGCAAGATTCGGATTAGACCAATCAGGATTAGAAGAAGTTGGAAGGTATGTTATAGCGGTATCATACACAGGGTTATCGGTACTTATATTTCTGTAATAAATGAATTTTGCAGTATCGTCCTCGGTAGTGCCGACATAATAGAATCTCTCGTCTTCATCATCCCAATCACCATCGTTGTTTATGTCACAATCATAGGCATCACCGGCAGTCATAGTAGCAGAAGCAACGAGTTGACCATACTCAATATCGGCTCCAGCCGCAAAACCAGCAGCCCTACATCCACTAGAACTTCGACCGCACTGTTCAACATGGAGCGTATTTGGCTTTGCAATCTTACATACATAATCTAACTGCTCCCACTTTGCATAATACTGAGTAGGAGTTTGCGAATCAAACACAGTAGAAGTAGTAAGCTCAGTACCAGTACCATTTTGGCCAGTCCACCACCCCTTAAACTGATAATCTTCCCTAGTCGGCTCTGGAAGTGTAGTAAAGGAAGAGCCATTGCCTACATCCCACGAATAAGATGCTGGGGTACCACCTTGAGAATCAAAAGATACATGGATTACCTGTCCGGCCACCGTAACAGAAATGGTCTGAGTCGCGCCAGAAGTCGCACCAGTCATAGTAATCGTAGCAGTTCCTGGCCCCACAGCGGTTATCTCGCCAGTCGTCGAGTTGACTGTTGCGACATTGTCATTACTAGAACTAAAACTATAGGGCTCAAGTTCAGAAGCATTATTCACGATAATCATTTCCGTCTCGTTCGGCTCTAAGCTAATCACGGGATTATCAATATCTGCTACGGCAACCGACCCTAGCCAATGTGCATAATAATCAGCAGAAGCATCAGGTATTGTCGAAGTAGTCACTTCAGTCCCACCGCTCTGAGCAGTAAACCAACCTTGGAAATAATGATCGGCATAAACAGGCGCGGCAGGTATAGTTGTAACGGCATTGCCATCCTTTATCAAGTAAGTAGCTACAGTCGTAGTAGTGCCATCATTTGCTTTAAAATTAATCGTATGGACATCCTCATCCGAATACTCGCCAAGACGAATATACATGTTTGACATAGTCGCTTCAGGAATACGCTTCGCACTAGTACAAGGGCCTTGGCTACCATCACAATCATCCCGAGGATATGCACCAAACCAGGTCGTAAGATCAAACTGTTGGTTAAATCCAGTGATATCTTGTAGAAATACTAGCGGTCCACCATCATAGCTATAATAAATCTTATTGTCCAATCTAAACATCGAAACATCATGTACCTGCGCATAGGGTATCTCTTTCTTTTCCTGCTCGTCACCGAACTTTGAATTAAAGTCGATATTACTTGTAGCTCGCCTAACAGTCACACCAGGTGCCTTCCCATCGGCCGCGTGTGAGCCAAGTTTATCATTTACGAAAGTCTGCTGTCCATTATCTTCACTGCCGAAATAATTAACCTGCTCACTAGGAAGGTAGTGGTCAAGTGTGAAGTGAATCTCAAAATCCTTCAAATAATTTGCTTGACTATATAGAGCTACGCCCGTGTCAATAAACTTCACATCATGATAATCAGCACACGCAGAACCTGTAATATTACCATTTGTTGCGCCATGAAACTCACAAGCCCCCATCTGATTCCAAACGATTGGGAATAAGGTATCCACCCAAACAGCATACAAAGTAATATTTGGCGCTGCAGTTTGATCGATTGGCAAGTCATCGCCTGCCTCATAAAGCGTTCCTGAGCAAACGTCATCGCCAGTTGTAGTGTCAGTAGTCGTAGCTACATCACACCAACCCGCAAATTTTTTCTCATTACGCACTGGCACAGCATCAGATAACGTCATGTAGCTGTCAGCAGCCACCGTACCACCATCAATTGTTGCAGTCTGCGGATTAGGTACGGGCATATTTGTCACAGTATCAGTTGTATTATCATCATAAGTTACATTAAATACAATAGAATTTGCTACCGCAACCAAAACATAGGTTCCACGATAAGAACCCGCAGGTAAAGTTGTATCAACTCTAGCACCGAAAGAAAACGTATATGAATCATCTGTAGAATTGGCCGCAGAAGTATTAGCAATCAATAAACCCTGGCCTGAAGGCGCAGGAAGAAAATCAGAATTAGACACTATAGTATCAGTACCACCCGAAGACGAAATAAATTGGCTCGGTTTAAAGCCCCACTTGTTGTTATAAGTTGAGCTACTAGAAAAATCTTGAGATGTGACCGTGGAAGTAATCGAAGGAACAGCTATATTATCATCATTCAACAAATCCGTACCGCCTTGCATAACTGCCGACAACTTATATCCGGTATAATTATCCGTGCCAATTGACAAAGTGGCGAAATTAGACTCACCGAAAGTACCGCCCGGAGTTGGGAGAATTTGAGCCGCAAGAGTACTTGATTGAATCGACATAGAAATAGTACTCTGTTTTGCTATTGCATACGAAGAGTTAGAAGGAATTAAAAACAATCCACAAAACAAAGTGACTATAGTAGCAGAAAACAAGCCCAACAAATGCTTTATTCTTTGCGCCTTCACACTAAAAGCACCTCGCAGTTAATTATTACCTTTAATATTAAACTCCACTTTTTATTTATAAATTAATTATAGAACAAGCATTTTGATAAAGCAAGTGGTAATATTTCTTCATTTTTTACAAAAAATATGCTATAATAAAAAAACGCCGACTTAGCTCAGCTGGCAGAGCAACGGTTTTGTAAACCGTAGGTCGTCGGTTCGATCCCGACAGTCGGCTCCACGAAGAAACAAGCGCAAGCTTGGTTTTTTGTATGATAGCTAAACGCAGCCGACCTCACAAAAAAATAAACAAGTACCTGTTCATAAAAAAAAGAGCCCGTAGGCTCTATTTTTTTTATGATTTAAGTCTTTTTTTGTCGTAATCAGATTTTCCGAAAGCCAGAATTAACCAGAAAATATATGGAAAGAAGAAAAGTCCAACCGCAAAAAGTGGACCATGTCCAAATACTTTGGAAGTACGGTATACATATATTATGTTTGCAGTCAAATATATGATAGAAATACCGACAAGAGCAATTGCGGTCATTGGATGCACCATAGGATTAAATGTAGCAATTTGTTGAGCATTCAAACCATATGGATAGCCATCAGCAAACATCATAATCTCTGCACATATGAACATACAAATCAAATACCAAAACCAACTCTTCATTTTTACGATTTTTAGCATTAAGTAAACATTATAAAAAGGAATCAATGTTTTCCAACCTTTTTCACCGGCCTTGACCAATATTTTCCAATAAGCGATTATATATAGCAAATATAGCACGATGACACAAACGGTTATCGTAATCAAAAACGAACCAAACATGCCGCCAAGAAAAGCTGCACCCGCCGGCGAATAATTAGTTAATGTCAAATTTTCCATATAGTCCCTTTCTTTATACTTCAATTATAAGCATAAAAACTTATAATTATCAATAGTTTTCGGCTTTAATTTCAAAATAAGCCTGGGGATGTGCACATACAGGACAAACTTCCGGAGCGAATTTACCAATCACGATATGGCCACAATTTCGACAAACCCAAATTGCATCACCATCACGAGAAAACACTTTTTTATCCTTCACGTTTTCAAGAAGCTTTCGATATCTTTCCTCGTGATGTTTTTCTATTTCGGCAACTTGTTCGAACTTCTTAGCTAATTCATCAAATCCTTCTTCTCGTGCGGTTTCAGCAAATCCTTTGTACATATCAGTCCATTCATAGTTCTCACCATCAGCAGCCGATTCGAGATTAACATCAGTTGATTCTACGGAACCATTATGCAATTCTTTATACCACATCTTGGCATGTTCTTTTTCATTATCTGCCGTCTCAGTAAAGATTGCAGATATTTGCTCAAAACCGTCTTTTTTTGCTTGAGATGCAAAAAAAGTATACTTATTTCGAGCTTGAGACTCGCCAGCAAAAGCTGCTTCGAGGTTTTTTTCAGTTTTTGTGCCAGAATACTTCGTTTTCATATTATTTCCTTTCTAATTATTATATACAAGTATATCCACCATCAACTGGCATTATCAAACCAGTAACATAAGATGACTCCTTCGAGGCCAAAAATACGACTGCAGCATCCAACTCGCCAGGTTTACCATAACGTTCCATCGGTACATGCGTTTTAGCAAATTCTTGGAATCTTGGGGTATCTAAAACATCTTTAGTAAGCTCGGTCTCAAAATAGCCCGGACATATTGCATTACAAGTAATTCCGTCAAGTGCCAATTCTGCAGCAACGGCCCTAGTAAAATTCACAACGGCGCCCTTAGAGGCATGATAGGCAATTGTATGAATTTCTGTATTACCAACTAAACCGTACATTGAAGCAATATTAATAATACGGCCATATTTATGTTTTTTCATAATATTGCCAAAAGCTCGAGTCATTTTAAAAACTGAAGATTCATCAGTAGAAATAGTAAAATCCCACTCTTCATCAGTCATTTCAAGTACGCCTTTATCCTTAGAAGACCCAGCGCAGTTCAATAAAATATCAACTTTTCCAAATTCCTTTTCCACTCGTTGTGCTACGTCATTTATATTATCAGTATCAGTCACATCGCATTTATAAGCTACAACCTTTTTTGCGCCTGCTTTCTCAAGTAATGGCTTAAATTCTTCGAGACGCTCCATCCTTCTTGCTAATATCGCTAGATTAGCTCCTTGGCGAGCCAACGCCAAAGCCATTTGTTGCCCAAGGCCTGAAGAAGCTCCAGAAACTACGGCAACATTCCCTTTCAAATCAAACATATTTCTCCTTATTTATATACACAATATTATAGCAACAATTATGGTAAAATAAAACCATGACGAAAGAAATACAGGATAACATACGTAGCAAAAAAATAGTCCAAAGCGGTTATCTTTTTATACTCATAAATTTTCTCTTAGCCGCCTTCAATATGATAATAGGTGTTCTATCAAACTCAATTGCCATCACATCAGATGCAGTGCATAGCTTAGCTGATTCGATCTCTGGTTTTATTATCATCATTAGTGAAAAGCTATCACAAAAAAAGAACAATCACCAACGTCGTAATCAAATCGAGCGCATTGCTACAATTATTATCGCTTTAATTATTATCGTTTCAGGCATCCATATCATCATAGAGTCCATAGAAAAAATCATTTTAAATGAATCAGTTGAATATAGCATCTTCACCTACATCGTAATAATAGCATCAATTATCGTAAAATATGCCCTGGCAAAATATCTAAAAAATACCGGAAAATCCATTAACTCTACGGTATTGAACGCTTCTGGGGCAGAAACACTAAACGACACATGGATTTCAATAAGCGTACTAGTTTCAATAATCATCTATAGCATCTGGCAAATAAATATAGAGTCCTACATTAGCATAGTTATCGCAATTGTGATAATAAGTATTGGACTTGAGTTTATTTTCCCACACATTTCTAAGCACCATCACCATCATCTGGAAAGTAACACAGATCACACCATACACAATTAAAAAGCGCCGAATAAATCGACGCTTATTTTTTAGCTGCGATAATTGGTAAAACATTTACCAAAATCGATTTTTTCAAAAATCTTATCGAGCTGATCTTTAATGGCCAGATAATCTCTTGAAGCATTATCATAATTATTCTTCATCAGATTTCTCTGAGCCTTTAGGGCCTTGTATTTAACAACGGATTCTCCATGTTTTTTCCTTGCATCTTCGTAAGCCTGCCTAGAAAGGATAAAGTCGCTGCTAAACGGCGCCTCAGCCTCTGCTTTCGCATGAGCCTCGGCAATAAAAGAAACAATTTCATTTGCACGGTTATTAAGCTCGTCAGCCTTTCGCTGATACTGAAAAGCCTTACGTTTATGAGCATAGCGAGTGCTCGAAGTAAGTTGCTCATCAGCTACAGCAAATTCCTGCAAACTTAATTCATGCAATTTGTTTGCTTCGTCAAGCAAACCACGCATTTCGTCGTTTTTATTATCAGAAAACTGACGAAAAGCTCTCCAGGTTAACATAAAATTAGGATCAGAGTTCTGTTTGGCTTTTTCAAAAAGCATGATCTTTTTTAATTTAGCCTTTTCCTTCCAGGCTAAATCCATTTCGGATTTAGCTTTTTGAGTCTTATCACAGAGCTTCTGATATTTTTTCCTGTAGTAACGTTTTGTTTGACCAGCTTTGTTTTCAGCAAGCTGAAGTGTCAAAAAATCAATCAAGTCTCGTCTCATTTTTTAACCCCTTTCTTAAAGTTCGATATAATATATATACTACTATTATAACACATTTCTAAGGAAAAAGCAATAATTATCTTTATTATTTTACAACTATACCAGAGTTAATAATTATGAACCAGCATTAAAAATGCCATCATCAAACAACATACAAACACACCTTATAGATTTATTGAAATAAAAATGGAGCCGCGAACCGGGTTTGAACCGGTGACCTCATCCTTACCATGGATGCGCTCTACCAACTGAGCTATCGCGGCAACCAAATATATTATATATCATAGCACAATTGTCCAAAAAAGTATACTTAAAAAAATACAATACATCATAATGACGAATAAATATCAGAATAAGTAGTTTATTGGTATGTTTTGTCAATATATGTTCTATCGGGTTAGAGGGAATATAAAAAAGACATATTATTTCATAAATGCAAACACAGAAACGCCAAGATTACGCCTATCAATTTTGGGTTCTTATGTGACATCACCGAAACTGCATTAAAGAACATTAATCAGTTCTTCACCAAAGATAAATCAGGTAACAAGTTATAATAAATAAGCCCCAGCATAGCTGGGGCTTAAGTTTTGAACATGATTAGCCAAGGGCAGATAAGATTAATTCGCCACGGCAGATTTTTTCTTGCGCCGCAACGAGCTCCTCGTCTGTTCTGCACCCCTCATCGGCCTGGGACAAACGCTCAATAAGCGCAATTGCCCTTTTGGCTTGGTTTTCATCTCCGTCAAAGAAAGATACTAATTTTTTTTCAAATTCGTCTTTCTTCTCGGACTTCTGGGCCCAAGCCGTCTTTGGCTGCATATGGCCGAAGATGACTGCGACTATTAATTTAACGTCTTCGTCATCAAATTGTCCATATAGCCATCTTCCGGCCAGATACGCTGATACAGTATCATGGCCATAGAAGCATACTTCACCTTTATTATTGGTGCCGGAAGTATATTTCTTACCAACATCGTGCAATACAGCGATGGTTGTAAGAAGTTCGCTGCATATATGCTGGCCAACAAAGTTGGCTACAACAATTGCAGTATGTTCCGCGACAGTCTCCTTATGATAAGAAGACGTTTGATCACCGATGTTACCATGGTACTCCGTAACGCCATCTTTTACCTTACTTACGGCAAACGGAAAGACAAATCCATCTTTATCCGGTTCGCCATAAATTTCATAGGTTAACCAATCAAATTCAGAGATAAAATCATAGATCGATTTAATATCCCCGAACTGCTGGTTAATAACCCTGTTCAAGGCAAAATTATTAAACTGTTCGTCATTTTTGACAGACCCCCATATGCTCTCTAAAGTGTTGGGGAGTTCTTTTATTATTTCGTTCATGTTACGTTCTCCTCTCTAATTTGACGAAACTAGTACCAAAATCATGCTCAATTTATTAAGGTACTAGTTTTTACACTTAATTACATTATACCATAAGCATAATAAAAAGTCAATAGCAAAACAACATCTACTTCAATAATTCAAGAGAAAAACAGATAAAGAAGCTTCTAAAAAGCCTAATTTCAGAATAGTATTAGAAGTAGGACTCGCTCGGAGCGACAGCGACGACCGAGTTCTGCTTTTTGGGTTTTTGTGCATCGCACAAAAATGGTGCTGGAAGTAGGACTCGCTCGGAGCGACAGCGACGACCGAGTCCTGATTTTTGATGTTTTTTATGCAATAAAAAATGGTGCTGGAAGTAGGACTCGAACCTACGAAGCGCGAAGCGCGAGAGATTTACAGTCTCTTGTCATTGCCACTAGACGATTCCAGCAATAAAACTATTATATCAAAGACCAAACAAAAATCAAGTTTAAATTAATCTGTTAGATACGTTTTCGACCAACATGCGTCTTGATAATACGTGCTCTCGCAATCGGAGTGGTTTTATTCATCTCTCTATTATTTACAGCGTTAGAAGTAACTTTACGGGCAGAACTGTCTCGTGAATTCTTTGGTACCCTAGAAAGAACCTTTTTCCTAACTTTACTGGTAGAATGACTAATTTTCGCTTCATTATCTTTGGTAATCTGGGCTTCGATGCGTGCAGAAGTAGCTGTAGCAGCTTCGACATTCCCATTTTCTTCGTAGATAGCTAAAATATCCCTTAAGGTGGAGACCTTTGGATCTAGCTCATACGCGTTTTCAAGTGCGTCAACGGCTTTCTTAAAACGACCCAACTTTTCTTCGGCTTTAGCTAGCGCAATATAGCGAGACGGAACATCACCTTCAAGCGCAATTGCTTGACTAAAAGCCATCGCTGCTTTTTCATATGCCCCAGTTTCTAAATAGATTAAACCGACATTATGAATTGATGCAGGATTATTATCAAGCGACTGAGCAATTTCAAAACATTCTACAGCTTCATCGTATTTTTGACTTTTAGCATATAATATCCCCAATCTATTATAAGCAGCAGCATTTTTTTCATCAAACTTAAGAATAGTGAGTAAAGCTTTTTCGGCACGAAATGGTTTTCTTTCCTTCATAGAAGTCTGAGCAATTTGCCAAAGTTTCTTCATCTGATTATTATACTTTGAAGACTTTTCTGGTAATTCCTTCTTTTTAGGCTCCACAGGAAAGAAAAAAACAAGATAAATAGAGAGTGCAAGAATAGAAAAAAGCGCAATCATAAAACTATTTTAACATAAATTAGCTAAGATTTGCAACTTTACATGACCATTCTTCGAAACACCATCGTAAGCAGCTAAAAACTTAGGGATTTTATTTACGAAAATGTCTTTTGAAGTCAAGAAATAACTCTTATAAAGAATCTCAATCGCAACACCAATCACAGAAAGAGCATAGCCCCTTACTCCGTCTTTTTTACGAGTAATCTCATCAACAATCTCAGATAGTTCCCTGGGTTTAGCTGATAATAATCTTTTTGCTAAATCTCTGATTTTGTCATCTACAACTAATTGACTATCAAGTGTCTCATTTTTTCGCAGAAAATAAATTGAAGCGCGACTTAAGACTGTAGGCAATAACCTTGAAACATTCTCAGTAATTAGCAAAAAATGGATTTTTTCAACTGGTTCTTCTAAATTCTTTAATATAGCATTGGCAGCTACATCACTCATTAAATCAGCTGGGCGAATAATAATAAACTGGTCATGGATCTGCTTATTGCTAACGGTTTTTAATACATCTCTAATTTGCTCAACTGTAATAACAGATTTCTGCTCAGGCTTTAAAATAATAGCATTTTTAATATCGACGCTGATCGAATCAGGAACCACAAAAACAGCCGTGCTGCATCTCTTTGCTATATTTAGTACTTCACCGATATTATCAAAAAACATTGATCAAGCCTTTGTCTCAACAAGTTTGTCAAATGCACTTGGTCGTTTGACAATGAAATTTTTGCGAACTTTGTTCGGCAAAGTTATTTCAAGCTCACCGGCATGCAAATAAAGTCTATCCGCGCCATCACCTTCGCCATATACAGTATCGCCCACAATTGGGTGCCCCAAATATTTCATATGAACCCTAAGCTGATGAGTGCGACCAGTAATCGGTTTTAACTCAACCAAAGAATAATCACCATTAGACTTTAACACTCGCATAAATGTAATTGATTCTTTTCCATTAGCATCAACTCGAAAGGTGGTTGGGCGCTTTAAATCCCGAAGTAGCGGCAAATCAATCTTAGCTTGCTCAAGTTTAGGACGACCATGAACCACCGCATAATATGTTTTATGGACAGAACGTTTTTGGAACTGTTTCTTAAGCAGCTTCTGGACAGCTTCGCTTTTAGCAAGAATCATCACCCCAGAAGTATCCCTATCTAAACGATGAACCACGAAGCCAAAATCGCTCAAAGTTTTTTCAGGACAATATTCTCCCTTAGTTTCGCTGAGAAGACCTGAAGGTTTATTTACTACCATTACGTCGTCATCCTCATATACAACATCCAGCTTAACATCAGAATATTTCATGACCTCTGGAACCCTTAAATCAAGCTTCACTCCCCTCTCAAATTTAGTGTTAGGTTTTGTAACCAAAACACCGTCAACGGTTACAAAGCCATTTTTTATAAACTTCTGCAAAGTCGAACGATTATAACTCTTATATATTTCTGACATTAAAACGTCGAGCCTAATCTTATCTACAGTCTCTTCAGGAGAATCTAAGATTACATCACCATTAATCACCCGCGACATCTGTGGTTTACTAAATTTTTTCCCTGTTCTAATCATGTATTAATTATATCACAACTTAAAATCAGATTGAGATGCAACAAAAGTCCCGTGCTTATCGAAGACCTACCATCTCTTGTACTTCTTCTAGTTTTGCATTCGCCACTTTGTTGGCATATTTTTCCCCGTCTTTAAATAGGTCGAGCACTTGCTCATCAGTAATATCTGCAAGTTTCGATTGAAATTCTGAAAGCATAGCCGAAACATCACCTGCTACCTTCTTCTTTAAATCACCGTAGCGCGTTTCACCTGCCCAAGTTGAAACCACATCTTGAAGTGGCACATCCATCACTAAAGCATCAATCAGAAGCAAGTTTGAAATTCCGGGCTGATTAAACATATCAAATTTAATTTTTGCAAGCGAATCCGTTGTCGCAGACATAATCTTTTTAGCTGCCTTAGCCGGATTATCATCAAGCATAATTTTAGAATTCTCCGAAGTAGTTGATTTGGACATCTTTTTCTCAGGGTTAAGTAAATCACGGATTCTAATACCATCTGAAAGACCCATAAATTTAACTTGATCAGCAGTTTTCAGTGGCACAGTGAAAATGTCTTTATTATATTTATGGTTAAAGCGCATCGCAAGATTACGGGTCAGTTCTATATGCTGGAATTGGTCTTCGCCAATCGGCACATATTCTGCAGAATATAACAAAATATCAGCCGCCATCAAAACCGGATAATCAAAAATACCGATATTGCATGACTCTCGGCCATCTGATTTTTCTTTATATTGAGTCATTCTAGACGCTTCGCCCATCGTGGCTACACAATTTAGTATCCAACAAAGCTCAGAATGAGCCGGCACATACGATTGTCGATAAATATGTACGTTATAGTTTGTTTTAAGACCAGCAGCAAGATAATATTTAATCGTACGAATAATGTTTTTTTGCAAATTACCATCAATATCCGCAATAATCGAATGTAAATCAGGAACAAAAATGTTTATATTCATATCTTCAGAGTGCTGGTTGGCTAGTCTTACCATTGGCAATAATGCACCCAAATAATTACCCAACGTGAGCTCAGAATTTGCTCTAATACCAGTTAAAATAGTCTTCATACTTTTATTTTATCATACATTATGATAAAATAAAGCTACTGGGGTGTTAGCTCATTTGGTAGAGCGCTTCCATGGCATGGAAGAGGTGAGGAGTTCGAGCCTCCTACACTCCACCAGGAAATAAAGAAAGAGCCAAAGGCTCTTTATTTATTTCCTGACGAATATAAGGAGACGCAAACTCCGCAGGAGTTCGTAAGCGGTAGGAGTCGAGCAAAAATCCCAAATTCATTTGGGATTTTTTGAGACGACGCCCCGCTAGAATATTTTTCGCCTTGCGAAAAATATGACGCCTCCTACACTTCCAACCACAAATGGCGTCAAGAGAAGAACAATAGGAACAAACGGAACAAACGGAAACTAACTACCTACTAAGCATCTCATAGTGTAACCGTGGAAGCGAGTGTCGCCGAAGGTCGGGTACACATACGAAGAATCCGCGTTTAGGTAGTACATAAAGCCACCAGAGAGGTAAGTAGAAGACCACCAGAAGCCCCAATTACCCTGATTGTACGCCGAGCTATTGAGGTAGCCGCCCGACAGAGGGGTAGATAAAGCGGTTTGGTAAGTAGTACCATTAAAGCGCAACAAGTTTTCATCAAGGGTGAGACCTAGAGCAGTACCTAGTGTATAGTATTCACCGCTACCTGTATGAGTGGTGCTATTATATCCTCCACCGGTAGGGATACGCCAGTTGGCTGGACAAATATCCTGTGGAGCGTCTATATCAGTATTTGGAACATCTACACCTTGGCCCTGTGCATAACAGTAGGTACTAGCAGATGCGGCACAGTAGTTATAATAGATACCCACCTTACCGCTACCTGCACCATAGCTGGTTACTACTGTATCTTTACTAGCATTATTAATCATTGGCGCAGTATAGGAATTAAATCCGCTATCAACATCCGCTACTGCGGTAGAAGACCAACCTGCATTACTACCAGCATTACCACCATTTAGGAGATTAGTGATAGCTTCTGCTGAAGCATTAGTATTACTTGCATTCATGTTTGCTGCAGTTGTAGGGTCTGTTGGATCTAGGGCTAGGTTATCTAACATCCAGCAGTTACCATCAGCTAGTCTAGCTACTTTGTATTGTTGGCTATCACGTTCGTCAGTAAGGGTATATACTTGCCCTACAGTTAAAGTACTATCACAGAAAGTTACTTCTTGCATGGTAGTTGCAGTGTTAATTGATTTTTGACCTGGCGCTGGAGCTGTAGCTGGATGGACTAGGGTATAGATAACCTTCCCAGAATAAGTATCAGCTGGTTGGGTTTTAGAAATATAAGCTGCATAAGTAGAAGTAAGAGTTGCTCCTTCTGCTGACGAGCCTATGTCAGTGGATGTATTTCTATAAGCAACTTTAGTATATTCATTTGGCACTGTATGATAATCATTGTATCCTGTAGTAATAGTAATTGGATAAGTAGGGGTAGGATTAGTCACTGCGCCTAGTTTCATGGCCCAGTTAGATACATCAGGATTACCAGCCGTAGTAGCTGTACCAGTAACTATGGTTTGGTTAGTGCTCGCTCCTACTAGTTTATTACTATTTGTTCCACCTATTTCATCGCCAGTATAACCAGCTGCATAAATAGCAAAGCCTGTATTATCGTTACAGAAAGCTTTAATAGTAGTAGTACCAATATTGCTTTCATAAGTACCGTTTTCTATGGTTTCATTATGAGTACCTTGCCCAGTGCCTGATAGAGTACAGGAGACTGGGACAGTAATATTAATGATGTCTACTACATCGTCAGCGGAAACAGAAGAACTAGAGAGTATTAGACTAGAAAGAAGCGAGACAGCAAAAAACGAACCTACAACTATATTAGCGATGTGCTTGGTGGTTATTTGTTCTTTATGATTTGTATTCATTGCATAACCCTTATCCTAATAATATTGTACCCCCCCCACATGGATTCTGCAAGTCTAGACATATTTGGTTTTTGTGTTGTAACTTTTTTTTAATCTTATCTTATCTAATTCATTAGATTCTTTATCATTTTTTAGTATTCGTTAGCAAAAATCACAAAACGGTGCGACGCATCGCCGTTACCATAAGAAACACCGTAACAGGTCATCAAAGAAACCGAATACTGGACACCGTTACTTCGTGCTAAGGAAACATTTTTCATGTAACTACCAGAACCATTAAGCTGCAATAGACCTTTTTCGACATTTTTCTCAAAAATCATAGTCTTACTTACACGATAATTATGGGTGACACCATTATAGCTAATCGAGAAGACGTCTCCAACTCCAAGATTAACAATACCGCCAAATACAGCACTAGTATTATGGCCATAATAAAAGTTATTGCCATATTTATTAACATGGTTACCTGCATTTACAGTAGTATTTGCCACGTCAACAACAGGAATAGTACGTCCAGCAATGCTAATACTATTTGCTGCCATACCACCATAACCAGTTCTAGAATTACTATAAGAAACATAGTTATTTAATTTCGCATAATTTGAAGCAATAGGAGTGTTTTCAACACGTTCATGATTTAAAGTAATCTTTTCTTTTTCTGCAACATTATTAACGCTAAAAGCATCCACAATCTTGCTAGAAGGTTGAAATATGCCAATCAAAATAGAAATAGCAATTATGCTAACAGTAGCGACTAAAAATCTTTTGAAATTCATCATAATCTCCCATATATGACCAATTTATACCCTTATTATACCATACTTTGTCGAATTAGTCAAGATATGATATAATAAAAACATCGAGGGGAGTACATTTAAAAGGAGGGAATATTATTGTTTGAGCAGGATGTTTTGTTTGAAGAAATCATGAAATGTGAACGTAGGTTACAGAACAAGACATGGTATTACCGTACAATGTCTGCAGACAAAATCAGAGACGACCTTCAGTATATTAAAAAATTTATCGTACCCGGTACCATCGCCCGCTCTTTTAACCACAAAAGATACAATAAACCAGAAATCGAAATTGTCCCCGAGTCAATAGCGGCACATGTATACGCCATGACAGCATTAGTAAACAAAGCGCTGGATTTTAATTACGGCGAAGAGTTTAAAACTACCAAAGACGGATATAGCAGAAGAGAGTTTTTAGAAGCAGTCATGCGGCATGATCTGCCCGAAAATGAAATCGGCGATATCCCCGATGATGGCAACCGTGATGATAAGGCTCAGGGACGTTTAGAAAGAGTTTATTGGAAAAACCTTAGCCTTTACAACAAAGATAAGGTCTTTGAAGCCAAGGTTTACAAACTGCTTAAAGAAACCCAGACAAAATCAAGTGAAGCTGGTCGGCTCATTCACGTTGCCGACAAAGCAATTGCTATTTTAAGAACGCTATACGAAGACAAATTAGGCATACCAGCCGAAATGGATATCGACTATGAATACGCATCGGCGCTCGACAAAAAAGCAATGGTCATGTGCGACAACATTAATAATAATAGATGTCGTGCCAGCGAAATGTGGACTATCAGTTTCTTTAAGTTGAAAAACAACATTTTGTTCGATCGGACCGGCTATTTTACCGCTCTTATCGTAATGATGACGCTTGACGTCAACGGTAAATGGTACGATTGGCGCACTAAAGAGTATTTACTGTAAATCTCATTCATCACCCCCTTGTTACGCTCCGCAACCTAAACATTGTTTAGGAAGCGGAGCATTTTTCATGCTATAATGTCATAAAGGAGGCCAAAATGAGCAAATTTGACGAGCAATACATTGATTTATGCCGTCGTATTCTTAAAAATGGGGAGACAATAACCAATTACAAAAAAACCGATTCGCGCAAAGCATCCGCCACATCGGCCATTCCAGACCATACTGCACAAGCTAACTCTTCTGCTCGCACGATTCGATTGCCACATCAGATTCTCCAGTTTAATTTAAACGAAGAATTTCCAATCTTAACAAGTAAAAAAGTAGCATTTAAGACAGCAGTTCTCGAAATACTCTGGATTTATCAAGTTGCGTCAAATGATGTTCGTTGGCTCAAAGAACGCAATATCAAAATATGGAACGAATGGGAAATCTCTGAGTCTGGTGAATATCAAGGACGTAACATCAACAAAATCTATGCTAAAAATCATCCAAATGAAAAAGAAGAAAACTTTGCGCATACAATTGGCACCGCCTATGGCTGGATTGTAAACAAATACCACCTAATCGAAAATCTAATTGAAACTCTACAAAAGAATCCTGGCAATCGCCGCATGGTTTTATCTTTATGGCAAAATGAATGGCTCGAAACTGCCGCACTTCCATCTTGCGTCTGGAATACACAATGGAATCTCATAGACGGAAAACTTAATCTCTTAGTAACGTCTCGCTCATCTGATGTGCCGTTAGGACTACCATTTAATGTAGTACAATATGCAACACTGTGCTATTTAATCGCTCAAGTAATTGGTGCAAAACCAGGCCAATTCACCTTTATCACAAACGATGCTCATATTTACGAAAATCAAATTGCGGGTATTAAAGAGCAAATATCTCGTTATGAAAAAGCTATCAAAGAAAACACTCTTCCAAAACCACCAACATTATGGCTCAATCCAAAAATCAAGGATTTCTATGATTTCGACAATTCATGCGATCTAAAAGATATCAAACTCGAAAACTATAACAATCTTGGCGTAATTAAAATGCCAGTTACGGAGTAAAATGTTTAGTATAATTGCAGCAATAGGTAAAAATAACGAACTTGGCAAAGACAATAAACTAATTTTCAAAATTAAAGATGATATGACCTTTTTTAAAGAAAAGACATCTGGCCATAAAATTGTTATGGGGCATAAAACTTGGGATAGCCTGCCAGGTAAACTCAAAAATCGAGAAAACATAGTAATATCAAGGCACGATTTCCCTGGCCCAGATCAAATAATACACGATCTCGATGCTTTTATTCAGACAAATCAAAACACAGATGAAGAAATCTATATAATAGGGGGCGGGACTGTCTACTTTCAATTCTTACCCTATGCGCAAAATATCTATTTGACCGAAATAAATCAGAGCGAAAAAGATGCAACCACCTTCTTCCCAGAATTCGATAAAACCAAGTATAATCAAACCTTAATCAAGAAAGGCTCCGAAAATGGACTAAATTACCAAATCATTCGATACACCGTTAAAAATCTTAAATAAGGAGAAATATGAAAGATTTAGTATTTGATTTAATTGAAAAAGAAAAAGTTCGCCAAAGTGAGGGATTAGAATTAATTCCAAGCGAAAATTATGTTAGTAAAGCCGTATTAGAAGCCATGGGCTCCGTATTAACCAACAAATATTCCGAGGGCTATCCTAGCTTCGAAGGAACCACTGATTGGAGTGAAGCCGAGATAGCTGAAAAAGTCTTACCCAATCATCGTTACTATGGCGGGCAAATCAATGTCGATCGCATCGAACGTCTCGCAATTTCCCGCGCCTGTAAACTGTTCAATGCCGACCACGCTAACGTTCAGCCTCATTCCGGTGCCAATGCTAATGAAGCAGTCTATTATGCGTGGCTTGAACCAGGCGATCAAGTACTTGCTATGAATCTAGGTCATGGAGGTCATTTGACACACGGTTCGCCAGTCACTCGTTCTGCAAAAATCTATAAATTTATTCCTTATGGAACAACCAAAACCGGCGATATAGATTACGACGAAATGGAATCACTCGCCTTAGAAAATGATATTAAATTAATACTAGTGGGATATTCAGCCTTCCCCAAGATTCCAGATTTTAAACGCGTAGCTGAAATCCGAAAAAAAGCCGAACAGAAATGGGGACATGAAATATTGCTAATGGCAGATATGGCCCATGTTGCAGGCCTTATCGCTGCAGGAATTCACCCAAATCCACTGAACTTTGGTTTTAATGTGATGACAACAACCACACACAAAACCTTACGCGGTCCACGCGGTGGTCTGATCTTAACCAAGGGCAAAGTCGGCAGTCCAATCAAGAAAATTGAAAACAAAAACCTAGAAAACATCCCGACAATTATTGATAAAGCTGTATTCCCAGGCACCCAAGGCGGTCCGTTGGAACACGTTATCGCAGCAAAAGCTGTAGCTTTCGGAGAAGCGCTCAAGCCAGATTTTAAAAAATATGCAGAAAACATTGTCAAAAACGCCAAAAAACTCGCCGAAGAGCTAAAAAAACGCGGATTCGTTCTTCAAGCAGATGGTACCGAGAATCATTTAATTCTGATTGATATGATGAAAAGCTTCGAAATTAATGGAAAATTCTACGAAAAAGCCATGGATAGAGTAGGGCTCAATCTAAACGCAAACGCACTTCCGGGCGATACTGGTGGAGCGTTTAAACCCAATGGTGTTCGTCTCGGAACACCAGCTATCACCACACGTGGTCTTAGCGAAAAAGAAATGATTAAATTAGCCGAATGGATGGAAAAAATTGCCAAAATCTGTCAAAAAGCCAAAGAAGAAAAATCTCTGGATAATTATAGTGAAGAGTTCTCAAAAATCAAATCTGAAGTTCAAACCCTAGCATTAAAGTTCCCACTACCAAATTAATCAATAATCTTAAAAGAACTCAGCAATTGGACATTTATAGCATAAAATATGTTATAATATGTCTATGGGGTGTTAGCTCAGTTGATAGAGCGCCGCATTCGCATTGCGGAGGTCAGGAGTTTGAATCTCCTACACTCCACCAAAACTTTGAACAAAAAAATAAGCCCCGTAGGGCTTATTTTTAACGTTTCGAGAACTGTTCTTTCTTACGTGCAGAACGCAAACCATACTTTTTACGTTCTTTCTCTCTAGGATCACGCGAAGTAAAACCAGCTTTTTTAAGCATTGGACGTAAATCAGGTGCATTAGTTACTAATGCTTTTGAAATAGCCAGCTTAATAGCATCAACTTGACCTGCTAAACCACCACCTTTAACTAAAATCGTAATATCATACTCTTTTTGTTTACCAGCAAGTGCTAATGGATCAGTGATTTCAGCTAAATAAGTCTTATTTCCCGAAAGATATTCGAGCGCAGGCTTATCATTAATTGTAATCTCGCCCTTCCCTGCATATAAACGAGCAGTCGCTGTAGCAGACTTACGACGTCCTAGCCCATAAGTATATTTTTTAGCAACCATTATTTAATCTCCTTTGGGTTCTGCGCAGAATGAGCATGCTCAGCCGTATCAAATACGCGAAGTCTCTCAAGTCTATCAGCAGCTAATTTATTCTTAGGAAGCATACCTTTGACCGCTTCGCGAATAGCAAGAGCTGGGTCTTTTTCAATTACTTCCATAAGCTTCAATTCTTTCAAACCACCCGGGAAACCACTATGACGATAGTATTTCTTTTGAATCATCTTATCACCGGTTATTTTTATATTCTTTGCATTGATGACGACAACATAATCCCCGTTATCAATGTGTGGAGTATAAGTAACCTTACTTTTCCCCATAAGTTTATCAGCAATAATAACAGCCAACTTGCCGAGTGGCATAGTAGAGGCATCAATTAGCCACCACTCACGCTTCACATCAGCGCCTTTTTGAGAATAAGTTTTCATTATTTATCCTCCTTCTTGGTTGTCTTTGAAGTTTTCTTCTCTTTCGTTTCGACCTTTTCAGACTCTACTTCATAGTTAATTTCATCCACAAAACTAATTGTGCCCATCTCAGAATTATCACCACGACGACTACCGGCATGTTCAATTTTAAGATAACCTGAATCTCTCTTAACTTGCGGAGCAATTATATCGAATAGAATCTTTGTAGCTTCCAAATCATTCAATTTCTTGATTACCAAGCGACGATTATGGAGTCCACCTTTTTTCGCCATTGATATTAGTTTTTCCATATCACGACGAATTTCTTTAGCACGAGCGAGAGTTGTTGTAATAGATTGATACCTAATCAAAGAGCACATTAGCCCACGAGTTAGCGCCAATCTCTGATCGGTCTTACGGCCAAATTTGCGACCGTGAATTCCATGTCGGTGCATACTAAAAATTTAACTCCGTTAACTTTTCTTTTACTTCATCTAATGCTTTTTGGCCAAAACCTTTCAACTCTCTAAGATCGGATTCAGAAAGAGTAACCAAATCTCTCACTGTCTTTATATCATTATTGAGCAGAGCATTAGCTGTTCTTGCTGACAATTCCAAATCTTCAATTGAAACATTCAGACCAGAATCATCATCATCTTTATTCGACCCAGGCGCCGGAGTAGATTCGACTACAGTACCCCCAGCCAAGGCTTTGTATTGATTAACTAAAATTGCAGCAGCTTCTTCAAAAGCCTCAGAAGGCGTAATAGTGCCATCAGTATCAACAGTCAAAGTAAGTTGTTGCAAATTCGTATCTTGACCTACACGAGTATTCTCAACTTTATAGCGAACACGTAGCACAGGCGTAAATACTGCATCAACCGCAATCATATCGGAATGCACACGTTCTGCGCTAGAATTCTCAATCGTGAGATACCCACGACCAGTCTCTACGATAAAATGCATTTTTAAAACGAATTTAGGATCGTCAATATGGCAAATAACCTGATTTGGGTTAGCGATTTCTACTTCAGAAGGAAGTTTAATATCGCCAGCTACAACACGCTTTTCACCATTTTTTTCAGAAGATTGTTTATCGCCCTTAATCTCCAAACTAAGCTCAACCGGCGCATCAGTATGTGCCTTAAAACGAATGTTTTTTAGATTAAGCATAATATCAACAACATCTTCACGAATCCCTGGAATTGCTGCATACTCATGCGTTGAACCTTCTATTGAGAAAGCCGTTATTGCGGCACCCTTGATGCTAGAAAGTAAAACTCGCCTGAGAGAATTACCTAAAGTATTGCCGTAGCCATAATAAAGTGGCTTAATGACAAATTCTGCGCTAGTTTCGCTAAGTTTATTAACTTCTGCAAGCGTAGCTTCATGAATATTTTTAATAGTCATATATTCTTTTCTCCTTAGCGTGAGTAATACTCAACAATTAATTGTTCGTTAATACCAGCTTCCGCTTCTTCTCGTTTCGGAAGACCAGTTACTTCAATTTTCATCTTCTTTGCGTCGACCTTCAACCATGATAGCGGAGTAACATTCGCCGCTCCGACGATATTCGCAAGATTCTTAAAGTATTCTAGTTTACTAGATTTTGGACGAACCTCTAGAACATCACCCGGGTTTAGTCTAATTGATGGAACATCAACACGACGACCGTTCAATAGAAAATGTCCATGCGAAACCAATTGTCTCGCTTGACGACGAGTCAAAGCAAAACCAGATCTAAATATAACATTATCGGCTCTTCTCTCAAGAAATTCAAGAAGTTTTTCACCAGTAAGTCCATCTGACTTTTGCGCCTCGCGCATTAATTTAGCAAATTGTTTTTCCAAAAGCCCATACATACGACGAACTTTTTGCTTTTCGCGAAGTTGAGTTAAGTACAAACTACCACCTCTTGTGCGCATATCTCCATGTTCACCTGGAATTCCAGACTTTTTAGCCATGATTTTATGTGCTTTAGGTGCCAATGCAAAGCCCTCGCGACGGCTTTGTTTTACAATTGGAGCAGTATCCCTTGCCATTATGGTTTCCTTTCTCCCTTAGGTCTTACCCCACCATGGGCAATCGGGGTTACATCAGTAATACTATCGATTTTGATACCAACAGTCGAAATAGCTCGAATCGCCGCATCACGACCCAGCCCAATACCTGAAACATAAACGTCTACAGAATTTAGAGCATGGTTTTTCTTAGCAATTTCAAGCGCTTTCTCAGCTGCAACACCAGCTGCAAAAGCAGTACCCTTCTTAGAACCACGGAACCCATTCGCTCCAGCTGAAGAAGCAGCGAGTACTCCACCACTCTTATCGGTCACACTAACAATAGTATTGTTGAAAGTTGACTGGATGTGCACTGCGCCAGCGTTGACGATTCTTTTAGTTTTCTTTTGCTTAGACTTAGAAGCCTTAGCTTCAGTAGTCTCGACATTTACATCTTTAACATCTTCTGCCATATTACTCCTTAAGTCTTACTTGCTGCCTTAGGCTGTGTACCACCGACCGCGATCGCCTTACCCTTACGTGTACGTGCGTTCGTACGAGTACGTTGGCCGTTGACTGGTAACTTCGCCTTGTGGCGGACACCCTTATAAGAGTTGATGTCCTTTAAACGTTTGATATTGTTACTCACGAGACGTCTGAGATCACCCTCAACGTGATATTTCGCGGAAATAATGTCGTTGATTTTTTGTTCGTCAGCCTCGGTGAGATCTTTCACCCGAGTGGTAGGCTCGATTTTAGCCTCCGCAAGGATTTTCTTTGAAGTTGTTCGACCAATTCCGTAAACATAAGTAAGAGCAATCCAAACTTGTTTTTCGGAAGGTATCACAACACTAGCTATTCTAGCCATATATTTTAACCCTGCCTTTGCTTATTCTTAGGTTTTTTCTTGTTGATGACACGAAGCACGCCTTTACGACGGACAATAATGTCATCAGGGGAGATTTTTTTAACACTTGCACGTACTTTCATTGTGTTAAAATCCTTTCCTTTAGCGTCGTATTACTACCACACTTAATAAAGTATTATTGCTAAATACTTTTGCAACTAGTATTTAACAGTATCCTTAAATTAAATGTTGTAAAAAATACAACAGTTAATATTAATCCTTGAGCCTGAAGCTGATTCTGCCCTTTGTAAGATCGTAAGGGGTTAACTCAACCTCGACCCTGTCACCCGGCACAAGACGAATATAATTCTTTCGCATTTTACCGCTCATGTGGGCAACAATAATATGACCATTCTCGAGTTCAACCCGAAACTGGGTATTGGGTAATGCTTCAACAACACTACCAGTGAGCTTAATCACTTCCTTTTGACTAGCCATAAATTACTCTTCAAGTTTATCACAAAAAATACAGTTTGTAAAGAAGAAAATTAATCAACAATCACCGCACGAACAAATTGTCTAGAAAGATAAGTTTTACGTTGCTGCGACCACTCGCCAGAACAAGTTATCAAAGTGATAGATTCTTTTCCAGGAACGGGAGACTTTGACGCAGTACCCATATATTTATCGGCCTCGGATAGTAGCACTTCATTGTTTTCATATACCCAGTAAGAAAATTTCAGCCCATCGCCACGTTCAACTGTAATAATATCCCCATAAGATAATGATGGTAAATCCTTGAACACGCCATGTACATGCGGTCCACCATTGTGACCATCAATAATAAGTGTCCCACCTTGACCAGGTTTGCCTGAACCCGTATACCATCCGACATCAAAAATATTACGTGGGGTATCGAGCGCATTATTAGATGTAACGCCCATAGGCAAAATCCTAGCATTGCTAATTCGCAGTTTAGCAACAGTTAGATATCTAGGCATATCAGCAGCAACAGTATATTCATGTACTTCTTCAACGGTTGGTTCTTCTTCGATTAATTCTTCTTCTGGCTGGATCGCACCAACATCAGAAATGACAACCCTTTCGCTACCCTCCTTTTCATTATAATAATAATTTTCAAAAGATATTACACGAATCAAAAAAATTAATACTAATATACCAATTAGAGCAACGATGCCCCATTTAACTAATCTACGCCAACTAAACTCAATCTTTAAGCTCATCGCCGAAATCATCGTAAGTTATCATTAGAGCTCTAGAATCCAACGACCTTAGATTCTCTAACGCCACCGTCACTACGATAAGAAGTCCAGTACCAGAAATTGACAAGCCTATCGGCGCACCAGTAATCACGATAAAAATATAATCAGTGATAAAAGGCAACATTGCAATTAGACCAAGTGCTAAAGCACCAAACAAATCCAAACGATTCACAACTTTTGAAAGGTATTTTGAAGTATTAATTCCAGGTCTAACTCCCTCAATAAAACCACCTTGTTTCTGCAAATTATCCGCAATTTCTTTAGTGTTAAAGATAATCGACGTGTAGAAATAGGTGAACATAAATACTAGCAAGAAATACAATGCAGGATAAACAAACCATTGTCCCGTAATGCCATCTGGATACATAGTGGCAAAGTTATTAGCAGATGGAGCAGAGAAAATCGACACTAAACTTGCCCCAAACTCGTTTCCAGGATTAAAAGTTGTAATTACTTGACCAATAAGAGCTGGCAAAGAAAGAAAAGCTGTAGCGAAAATCACAGGAATAACACCAGCCGCAATCAACTTAATTGGTAAAATCGATTTAATACCACCATAAGATGAATTACCGTGCACACGTTTTGCATAATTGACAGTAATTATTCTCTGGGCTTCATTCAATTTAACCAAGAAATAGATAACAACTAGCATTGCAATTGCAAAACCTAAAACAATCCAAAATACCGTCGGATTAACTGGTAGCTCAAACCAGCCAAACATACTTAGATTACCTTGACTCGTGTCAAACAGAGCCGAACCTAGAGAAGCCATAGTAGTAGGAAGCTGAGAAATAATTGATGCAAAGATTAATGTAGATATACCATTACCAACACCTTGTTCAGTAATTAGCTCACCCATCCACATCAAAATAACTGAACCCGCCGTCATCGCCGTCACAGATAAAGCCCAATCACCGAAAGTTGGAGTAAAATCACTCGCGATATTGGCTGATAAAGTAGATTGATATAAAATGAATATATACGCTATAGACTGTACAATAGCTAGTGGCACAGTTAACATTCTTGTCCACTGGTTAATCTTACGACGTCCAGATTCGCCGTCATTCGATAACTCTTCTAACGATGGAATCGCTTTAGTTAAAAGTTGAATTACGATTGAACCAGTAATATATGGAGAAAGACCAACCAAGATGATGCTAAACGATGCAAGTCCGCCACCAGAAATTAAGTTCAAAAAACTCGAAAAATCAGATTTCTCCATTAAATTTGAAACTGCTTCTCTAAAAGTAGAAGCATCGCCCATTGGGACAGGAATTTGAGCAAGTAATCTATAAGCAACAATAATACCGAGTATAATAAGTACTCGTTTAAGCATATCTTTATTTTTTAGGGATTTGAAAATAGTCTTGAAATGCATAATACCTCTGGTTTTTACTACTATTAATAATAACACACCGCACCAAAAAAATAAAGGGCTTATCGCCCTTTATTTTTAGAGATTCTCTAGATCTGCTTCTGTAGGCACCTTGGAGTCAGGCACTTCAAAATCCGACAAAGGCGCAACACCAGTTCCAACAGGAATCTTGCGTCCAATAATTACGTTTTCCTTAAGACCACGCAAATGATCAATACGACCATTAATTGCAGCATTAATTAGAACGCGAGTCGTATCCTGGAATGAAGCAGCTGACAAGAATGAATCAGAGAAGATAGACACCTTAGTAATACCAAGCAAAAGATTAGTATAAGTAATCTGTGCCTTGCCATTCTCTTCGAGTTCCTTATTAGCAATGCTCACTGCAGTTCTGGAGATAATATCACCAGAAACGAATTCAGAATCACCTGGATCGTTAACTTGTACTCTTGAGAACATTTGGCGAACCAAAATCTCCAAGTGCTTTGGTGAAATTTCGTGCCCTTGAGCTGCATAGACATTTAGAACATCGTTCATTATATAGCGTTCAGTAGCTTCTATGCCCTTATACTTCAAAAGATCTTGTAAGTTCAAAGAACCAGTGGTCAATCTATCACCAGCTTTAACAGAATCATTGGACTTTACGACTAATTCTGCATCACCAGGAATTTCAATCTTAACAGGTGCACCTGCAGCAGATACAAGAATAATTGCATCATTTACAAGTTCAACTACGCCATCATTAGGGGCTTTGATTGCAGCATTATTACCGCTCTTTTTAACAAGAGTAGCACCACTTTTCACGCTCTCGCCATCCTTAACGATTGGCTTTCTTCCGCCCAACTCAATTCGGGTGATAGCGCCAGATTGCGGAGAAACTTGCACCATATAATGATTATTCTCTTCCATAACTTCAACTACACCATCAATTGGCGAAATGTAAGCTTGACCTTTCGGAGTACGCGCTTCTAGAAGCTCTTCCACACGTGGAAGACCTCTTGCGATAGCACCAGAACCTGCCACACCAGACCCGTGTTTAGTATCAAGAGTAAGCTGAGTACCCGGTTCACCGAGAGATTGAGCAGCAATTACACCAACAGGCTCATTTGCGGCAACTAATTCCCTAGTCGACATATCAACACCATAAGCTTTGCGTGGAATACCACTAACTGCTTTGGTCGAAAGTACAGATTGAATCTTTACAGAATCAACTTTCTCATCTGCTTCAATTTGCTCTGCCATTTCTTTAGTAATTAGCTCATCTGCTTCTAGATATCCAGGAACTGGTTCAGCAGTATATCTTCCAGCAATTCTTGCGCTAAACTCTATGCCAGATGCTTCTGTTTCATTTCTGTATACCATAAACCCAGGATCTTCCGCTTCTTCATCCGTCGTGAATACATCTTGAGAAACATCCACCAAACGACGAGTCAAATAGCCAGAATCAGCCGTACGAAGCGCTGTAGAAACCTGACCTTGACGAGCACCACGAGTTGCAATAAATGATTCTAGAGTATTAAGACCTTTTTTATACGAAGACTTTACTGGAAGCTCAATTTCGTTATTGTTAATATCCACCATAATACCAATCTCGGCCGAAGCAAGTTTGATATTAGAAATATTACCACGAGCACCAGAGTTCACCATTACTGCAATATCAGTGTCCATCTCAGCTAACTTACTTGATAGAAAATCAGAAATCTTCTTATCAATATCACGCCAGTTAGCAATCGTAAGTTTATAACGCTCTTCATCAGTCGTAAGGCCATCGTTATAATCCTGCTGGATTAGAGCAGTCTTAGCATCACCTTCGGCAATAAAGTCATCAATTTCGCTATAAGTTGGATAATCATCTTTAGCAGTTGAAATCGAAGCGATGGTTTCATATTCAAAAGCTAAATCTTTCAAGTCATCAGCTGTTTTTACCATGACTTCCGAGCCATAAAGGTCAAAGATATCCGCCATCACCTTAGATAGATGCTTTTTCGTTTGTACTGAATTATCATATGGATAATCAACCGGCAATATTTCATTAAAGATTACTCTACCAAGAGTAGTATCGCGAATTTCCTTTTTAGCAAAAACACGAATAGGTGTTTGTAATGCAATTATGCCCTGGTCATAAGCCATCTCAGCTTCATAAACTGATGAAAATGCTTTAGGCTCTCCAGTATCCGTGCCAGGTTTATCGTAAGTAAGATAATAAGCACCGAGCACCACATCCTGATAAATTGCAAGCACCGGCGAACCATCAGCTGGCTTCAACAGATTCTTAGAAGCTGACATTAATTCTCTGGCTTCGTCCTGAGCGGCATCAGAAAGTGGTAGATGAACTGCCATCTGATCACCATCATAGTCAGCGTTAAACCCAGACGCAACTAATGGATGTAATTTGATTGCCTTACCATCAATTAACCTTGGCTGAAAAGCTTGTACCGACAAACGGTGAAGAGAAGGAGCACGATTCAAAAGCACATATTTTCCTTTAATGACTTCATCGAGCGCATCCCAAACAACCGTTTCCTTAGTTTCCAACAATCTCGATGCGGCTCTTATATTATTGGCGTATTCGTTCCCAATAAGCCACGAAATCACAAATGGCTTAAACAATTCAAGTGCCATTTGTTTTGGCAAACCACATTCATTTAGTTTTAGTTCAGGACCAACCACAATCACCGAACGACCAGAGTAGTCAACACGCTTACCAAGCAAATTCTGGCGGAAACGTCCTTGCTTACCCTTGAGAAGATCAGATAATGATTTAAGCTTACGACGACCATTTGTCGAGTTAGCACCCCTTGAACCATGAGCAGCTGAATTATCAATTAGCGAGTCAACCGCTTCCTGTAACATTCTCATTTCATTGCGACAAATTACTTCTGGCGCATGTAAATCCAACAACTTTTTCAAGCGATTATTTCGGTTAATAACTCTACGATACAAATCGTTCAAATCCGAAGTAGCAAATCTACCACCAGGCAATGCAATCATTGGGCGAAGATCGGGCGGAATCACCGGTACAACAGTAAGAATTAAGTCCTCTGGTTTAATTCCTGCAGACTGCATGCCCTCAAGTGTTTTTAGACGCTTTTGAAGCTTCTTCTCTTTTTGGCCTTTAGCTTCAGCTTCTTCTTTACGCAAATCTTCAATTAGCTTGTCAAGATCGATTTCGTCCAATAACTTCTTGATAGCTGTTGCACCCATTTCAACGGTTATCAAATCTTCATACTCTTCAGGTAAATTACGATATTGAATTTCCGTAATTACACCACCTTTTTTAAATGATTCTAGAGTAGTTTTTCTGTAAAGATAGTCCGCTTGCAATTCGTCCAATTCTTTAGTTTGTTCTTCTGCCAAAGCCTTTACATTTGCATCTTTTTCTTTTGCTGCCTTTTCAAAACGAATCTTAATAGCATCTCTAGCTGCATTAGTTTGAGCTTCCAAGTTATCAAGCATCGATTCAATCTTCTTAGTATCTGCATCAACAATCAAATAAGTAGCAAAATAGACCACTTTTTCGATATTCTTTACAGTAATATCAAGCAACAAAGACAATGCAGACGGAATACCGCGCATAAACCAAATATGTGCGACAGGAGCAGCAAGCGCAATGTGCCCCATACGTTCACGTCGTGTGATAGATTTAGTAACAAGATTACCTTCCTTATCAACCGCCGCTTCACGCGATCTTACGCCTTTAAGCTTCGCATCATGTGGATTAATATCCTTAGTTGGACCAAAAATCCTTTCGCAGAATAAACCATCTCTTTCTGGTTTTTGGGTTCTATAGTTGATTGTCTCCGGCTTGGTTACTTCGCCATAGCTCCAATTCAATATATCATCACGGCTAGCTACCGATAAACGAATTGAATCAAAGTCCGAAGCGCTGATAAAATTATCCATCCACGCCATATTAGAGCTCCTCTCCGAGATCGACAGTGCCATCTTCATCGTCAATCTCCGTTATTTCGATACCTTCTTCGGCCATCATAGCTTCTGCCTCCGATTCATCGAGATCCAGAATTTGTGGCTCAGTATCTTTTTTATGTTGATCATAAATTGATTGATCATCTTTTGACTTTTCAATTTCTTTTGAAGTCTTTTCAATTACATCTCCAGCGTCAGCCGACTCACCATGATCCAAAAGATCAACTTTAAGTCCAAGACCTTGTAATTCTTTCACTAACACGTTAAAGCCTTCTGGAAGCTTCGGTCCTTCAATTGGTTCATGTTTGATAATAGCTTCGTAAGCTTTCGCACGACCATAGACGTCATCAGACTTAATAGTAAGCATCTCCTGAAGAGTAGTTGCAGCACCATAAGCTTCCAGCGCCCAAACTTCCATTTCTCCAAATCTCTGGCCACCATTCTGCGCTTTACCACCAAGTGGCTGCTGTGTAACCATCGTATAAGGACCAGTCGAACGAGCGTGAATCTTATCTTCCACCATATGATGCAACTTCAGCATATGCATCACACCAACTGAAGTTCTTTCGTTAAATGGTTCACCAGTTAGACCGTCATAAAGTTGAACTCTACCATCTCTAGCGTAGCCAGCTTTTTCTAGTTCATCAGAGATAATCTCATCCGGGACACCATTAAATGAAGGTGTAGCGACCTTATAGCCTAATGCCTTAGCAGCCATACCTAGGTGCGTTTCAAAGAGCTGCCCCAGATTCATACGTGAAGGTACGCCCATTGGCGAAAGTATAATGTCAATCGGTGTACCATCAGCCATAAATGGCATGTCTTCCACTGGTAGAACACGTGATACAACACCCTTATTACCATGACGACCGGCAAGCTTATCACCAACGCCGATTTTGCGCATTTCAGCAACAAAGATTTTAATTTGCATAATCACGCCGGCCTTAAGGTCGTGGCCTTGTTCTCTCGTATAGACACGTACGTCTACTACTTTACCAGTCGACGAACCATTCATTCTGACTGAAGTGTCACGAACATCTTTAGCTTTTTCACCGAAGATTGCACGAAGAAGTCTTTCCTCAGAAGATAATTCCTGTTCACCCTTAGGAGTAATTTTACCAACTAGGATATCACCATTCTTAACTTCAGAACCAATCGTTACAATGCCATCTTCACCTAAATGTCTTAGTGAGTGTTCAGACACATTTGGAATATCTCTCGTAACCTGTTCTGGGCCAAGTTTAGTTTCGCGTACTTCAACATCAAAATCCTTAATATTGATAGAAGTTAAAGTATCGTCCTCGACCAAACGATTTGATATGACAATTGCATCATCCATATTGTAACCACGCCATGGCATAAATGCTACAAGTAAATCTCGCCCAAGAGCTAACTCGCCATCATTAATTGAAGCACCCTCTATTAAGGTATCACCTTTTTTAACGGCTTGACCACGGGCCACAACACACCTCTGGTTGTAGCAACGATCATCATTAGTCTTTTCAAAGTGTTGCAACTTATATTCAACATCACCGCCCTTGTTGTAAGTTACAATTACACTTTCACTATCCGCTTTCTTAACTGTACCCGTGCCAGATGCCATTATAAGCTGTGACGTGTTCTTAGCGACTTCACGTTCTATACCCGTTCCAACGATTGGATTGTCTTGACGTAGTAGTGGTACAGCTTGTTTCTGCATTGCGCAAGCCATCAAAGAGCGGTCAACACGGTTTTTCTCCACAAATGGAATCAAACTTGCTGAAACACCTAGAATCTCTTTATGTGCTGCATCGATATGAGTTACTCTCTTTGCTTCCACCTGAGCTGGAGTTCCGTGGACTCTTGCTGATACCCAATCTTCTACAAACTTTTTATCTTTATCTAGCTTAACTGAAGCATCTGCAATCACCATATCGTTCTCAGTATCTGCATCCATATATACTACTTCATCGGTGACTTTACCATTTTTAACTACAAGATACGGAGCTTCAATGAAACCATATTTGTTAATCTTGGCGTAAGTTGCAAAGTTAAGTACAAGACCTACGTTACCACCTTCTGGCGTCTCTACAGTACAAATACGACCATAGTGTGTTGGGTGCGCATCACGCACATCAAATCCAGCACGTTCACGCGTCAAACCACCAGGACCCATCGAGCTTAAACGGCGCTTATGTGCAAGCTCAGAGAATGGGTTAACTTCATCCATAAGCTGCGAAAGTTGAGAGGTAGCAAAGAATTCTTTTACTGCCGCAACAACTGGACGAGAATTTAATAATTGAGAAGGTGTAACTTCGTCTAGGTTTGCCATAGACATTCGGTCAAAAATATTTCTTTGCAAACGAAGCATACCTAATCTAAACTGTCTCTGGACCAATTCACCTACAAGTTTCACACGACGATTCGATAAAGAATCAATATCATCTGGAGCTTCTTGTGTATTATTCAAACGAATTATCTCAGCCACAATTGCTTTTACATCTTGCATTTGTAAAGTTCTAAATTCTGGTTCATTTGGTGTGTCAAAATGTAATCTACGATTAATCTTAAATCTACCAACATTTGAATAATCATAACGCTTTTTGTCAAAGAAAGTTCTCTCAATCATTGAACGCGCATTCTCGACCGTTGCAAGATCACCTGGACGCAACTTTCGATAAACTTCAAGCAACGCTTCACCCTGATTTGATGTCACATCCTTCTCAAATGTCGCATCAATGTATCTACGCTCGCCGGTATCAACATTACTAAACTCATCGATGATTTGAGATTTCGTCATGCCCAACGCTCTCAAGAAAGTTGTGACAGGAATTTTGCGACGACGATCGATTTTTACGTAAATCGCACCATTTGCTGCTGTTTCAAATTCCAACCATGCACCACGGCCAGGAATCACCTTGGCACCATAATAGCGTCTCATACCAATCGTTTCAGCGTTAAAGAAAACTCCAGCCGAACGAATCAACTGAGAAACAATTACACGTTCAGTACCGTTAATAATAAATGTTGCTCTTTCGGTCATCCAAGGATAATCGCCAAAATAAATATCTTGTTCCTTCTTTTGACCTGTGACCTTATTTTCTAGTTCAACCAAAACATGAAGTGGCGCCTCATAAGTCGCTAAATTATACTTAGCTTCGCGCTCGGTCTCCTTTGGTTCCTTAAAATAATAATCTTTAAAACGAAGCGAAAGCTTTTGTCCGGTGTAATCGTCAATTGGATTAAGCTCGTCAAAAACTTCCCGTAGCCCGTTTTCTACAAAGTCTGCCCAAGATTCCTTCTGATGTGCTGTCAGATCAGGAATTGGCAGTGCTTGGTCGCCTTCGGTGAAAAAAACTCTTTCACCCGACTTCGGTTTTTTTGCCATTCTACCTCTTTTTTTAGTGTTATTAGTATCTTTTTGACAACCAAATTAACAAAACTAATTCCCATTTTGCAATTTAAATTGTCTCAGCGCCGAAGATTACTGTTCTATTTCCCCCCAGGAAGTCGCCAGCTCCCATAAAGTTACAAAAATAGAACACACTACTTCTTGAAACCATTTTATTACATTTTCTTAAAAAAATCAAGAAAAAATACTTGCATTTTTTAAAAAGCTGTGTATAATTAAACATAAGCTAACTAACTGCGAGTTCGCTTACAATACAAAAAAGTTGAGAGCTTATCTATGTCAAAAAATTCCCGCCGTTGGGGAATTTTTTGTTATAAGTATATCAAAAAACCGCTACCATTCCAATGATAGCGGTCCATTAATTAGATGTCCAAATCGTCTAAATCGGCCAACTCAGCCCTAGTTTTTTCAGCGAGTTCAGAAGTCTCATCATCTTCACCGTCGTCTATTTCCTCATCCGTCTCTTCTTCGACATCTTCTTCTACCGCTTCAGGCTCTTCTATTTTATCAACTGGTTGAGTCTCAACCTTCTTTGGCTTTTGCTCTGCACCTTCATCATCAGTATTTACAATTTTCAGATTGTAACGTGCATCCTGTTTTGTCCCAAGCGCACGAAGTAAAACCCTAATTGCTTGAGCGGTAACACCACGTTTACCAATTACTCTACCCACGTCAGATGGATCGACGGTAAGCGATAAAAGCACACCCTTTTCATCAATCTTACGTTCTACTGCTACCTTTTCAGGATTATTGACTAAAGTTTTAACGATGTATTCTACGAATTGTTGGTCGATAGTAGCCATTTTCTCTCCTTTTAGTTTAATTTACCATAATTATAACACAAAAATAGTTCCGTAAAGGAACTATTTTGGTTATTCTTTTACAGCAGGCTCTTCGGTAACTGTCTCTACGGGAGTTTCAGTTGCTTCTTCAGGAGCCTCTGGAACAATATCTTCCTTTGGCTGATTTTTGCGAAGCTTATCAGCGTGTTTTGCTGCAGCCTTCTTTACAGTAGTCTCTTTATACCATTTTGGCATCTTGATACCATTCTTTTTGAGAATAAAGGCTACTCGACTAGAAGGTTGCGCGCCATTGTTAAGATATTTTTTTACCGCCTCTTTGTCTAAGGTAAGCGCCTTAGTTGCGGGATTATAATTGCCGACCAAAGCCACAATACGTCCCGAAAGCGGATGACGCTGTGATTCTTGGACGACTATCCGGTACGTTGGATAATGTGACCGGCCATTACGTTGCATGCGAATCGCTAGCATATTTCTCCTTAAATATTATAATTCCTATATTTTAACTTATTTTTTACAAAAAATCAACCCCTGAGATCAAATCTCAGGGGCCTTCTACGATTACTTATTTGTTGAAGTCTTTAATCTCTTCAACCTTTTAAGCAATCGCTGCTGGAATTTTTCTTCCATTTCTTTCGGCGAAATGATTTTGAAGTTCTTAAGACAGGTGTTAAGATAGCCTTTGTAAGCACTCCGTCTATCCTCAGAGAATGCCAGCTGGTTCAGCCAATCGATTTCTACCGGCATCTCATAACCAAGCTTTCCGGCATGGATGCTCAAAACACTATAAGATCGTCTTGCCTTCGTTCTCCACTCATTCAGCTGATCCTGATAATATCTCAAGTCATGGTGATAAGCAGAGGCGACAGCTTTTGCCTTGTTTACGTTCGCTTTCACAAACTTCTTCATATTAAAGAAGTATGAGACATGGCCACAGGCATCAATCAATGCCTTAAATTCAGCCAAATACTCAAGAATAGGCAAAGGCATTGGATCGTTCTCAAACGGAACTTTTTCGTCTTTCTCACAATCCTGAACTAATTCATCAGTCCAAGTTCTGGGATCGTCCTTCTCTTCGATAGAGAAATCATCGAAATCGTTATCTTTCTTCTTCATTTTCATCCCCCTAAACCAATACTTCCGATAATGCATCAATACCAAATAGAGTCACATATTCGTCGTATGTGAACAAGTCCACATTGTTACACTCATCTACGATGAGAATACCACTTCCAAAATCTATAACGACTCTTTGCAAAACAAACCCCCTTCCAGCAGATTTAAAAGAGCCTAGCAAACGCTACATAATTCCATTATACCATAAATGCAATAAAAAGTCAATAATAACAGATATATCTAGTTATCTTTAGCCAAAGAACGGTATTTTTTCACCCCTTCTCTTGCCGCTGCCGTTTGGGCTTCCTGTTTTGAATGCCCAGTGCCAGTTCCCTTTAGCTTATCCCCCACATAAAGCCCGACGGTAAATGTTTTATCATGGTCTGGTCCATCTTCTTTCAATGTTCGATAAACCGGCGTAAGACCATCAGTTTTTTGCGCTAATTCTTGTACATAAGACTTTGGATCTCGCCACGAACCTTCTTCCAAAATCCCATCAATTTTCACCAAAATATGTTTATAAATAAAATCTTTCGCCACATCGTACCCCTGATCTAAATAAATCGCTCCAATTACCGCTTCAAAACAATCTGCCAAAATCACATCGTGCGCTCGCTCCGAACCGTGTTTTTCGCCCCTAGATAAACGCACCAAAGGCTCATATCCCAATTCCTTCCCCGCATCACCAATCGACTCAGTTCGTACCAAAGCCGCCCGAAGTGCCGTCATCACACCTTCAGGATAATCATAGTTCCTAAACAAAAAATCTGAAGAGACAAGCTCCAGGACCGCATCGCCCAGAAACTCCAATCTTTCGTTGTGTTCATGCGCCGACTTGTGTTCGTTTACATAACTTCGGTGCGTAAGCGCAACTACTAGTAGATTAATATCTTTAAACTCAAAACCTAATTTTTCTTTGGCAAATTCTTGATAAGCCCCTGTGTCCATCCTAATACTCTCCTGCGCGAATTTTCTTTTTCGCAATTAACATTAATTTTTCAATATCTTCATATTCAATAGCCTCCAAAGCGTCTGTAAATGAAAACCATTTAATCCCCTTCATCCATTTTTCTGGTGTCGGCATTTCATGATTATCTAGAGCCTGTACTAGATAAATCTGTGTAGTCATCAGCACCAGCTTATCCATTCTGCGATATTTAAAATGGATTTTCCCAAGCCACGCCAAGACGGAAATATTTGCAAGCCCTGTTTCTTCTTCAATTTCACGACGCGCCGTCATCTTAGCAGTCTCACCTGGCTCAATATGCCCTTTTGGAATCGTCCAACGTTCCTTTGAATCTTGAATGAGTAATACTTCAATATCTTTCTTATCTTTAGTGAAACGAAAAACTATACCACCCGAAGTAGGTTCGCGTACAATAGATTGAATCGCCGCTTTTTTCCTAAAAACAGCCGATTTAATTTTATCAAGGGCAGACTCTTTTATCCGTTCCTCTGGCAAAGCCTCGGGAACTTTAAGCCTTCTCCTTGCCGTCGGTTCCATCGACGGAATCACTCTTTGCTCCATCTTTTTCTTCAGTTAAGCCAAGCTTCTTAAAGGCAGTTCCAAGCACCCCATTAATAAACTTTGAAGAATTGTCACTACCAAAAGCTTTAGCTAGCTCTACAGCTTCATTAATTGCTACTTTCGGCGGAATCGTATCTCTACACTCCGAAAGTTCATATAGCCCCATCCTGAGAACATTTCTATCAATTGCAGATATCGAACTAATTGGCCACTCCGGCGCCATTGGCTGTAATGCTTCATCAAGCATCTTGAAATTTTGAGAAACATTACGCGCTAAATTGTAAACAAATTCAGTATCGCCAAGCGCTTTATCATATGGCTCAATGTTTTTTGCAACGATAATGTCCAAATCGACGTCCGGGTCATTAGCCAGAGTCCTAAGCTCATACTCATATAAACTCTGCAATACAATTACTCTACCTAAATGCCGATTACTTGCCATATTTTTTAATTTTCTTTCCTTATTTAACTGTTTTAACTTTTAAATTTGGTGTCTTTTTCTTAGTTTCAAACACTTTGACCGGAGAAGTCTTATTCACTCTTCTAGCCAATGTGAGTCTAAGATGACTCCTACGAAGTCCTGTCTTACGTGGACTGCTTTGTTTCTTAGGTTCAGGCATCTTACTCCTTAATTTAATAGATAATTTTTTTTATTTTATCACTATTTATCAAGTTTCGCAAGAGCCCTTTTAATCGCTGGCCGATCAAAACCCACAATTTTTTCACCATTAATCACTGTCACCGGTACAGCAGCGATATCAGGTTCTTTAGTTGCATCTTTTTCGACATACTCTATACCTTTTGAATCTAACCAATCCATCAAAGCATGGCAGTATGCGCAAGTTGGTGTTGTATATACTTCTATCATATTTCCATTATAGCATATATTGCTATTCCAGCCGCCACCGAAACATTAAACGATTCTTTTTTGCCTCTCATCGGTATTTCTAAAAACAGATCAATTATATCATGTAGTGAATAATTAATTCCTTTCACCTCCTCGCCCAAGATTAATACCACCTTATCTGAGATAACGTCTTTTATGCTCTGATTCCCTAATGATATTAATTTATCAGAATTAATATTATTTTCCAGACCAACTAACTGCCACCCTTGTTTTTTTAACGAATTTAAATCAGATTTTATATCATCAGAAGAATAAATACTCAATAAGTCTTCGGCGCCTAATGCAGTTTTGTGAATTTCGCGGTCAAGTTTTTCTCTTAAGTGAGGCAACAAGGATTTATCATGTACTCTAGGAGTATAACCAGAAAGAATTACTCTTTCCACGCCAAAACCTTCTGCAGTCCTTAAAATCGCTCCAACGTTATAGCAAGATCTAATATTATCTAAAACCAACTGAATTTTCATTAAACTACAATATTTACCAAATTAGCTTTCTTCACAAAAATAGTCTTTTTGATGCCACCTTCCAAATACTTACTAACTTTTTCATCATTTTTAACCAATTCGATTATCTTCGATTCATTTTCCAAATCATTTGCATCAACTTCAATTCTTGCCCTAAGTTTACCGTTAACTTGGACTATTAATTCAACCTTATCAGCAACCAGATATTTATCATCCCACTTCGGCCATTCATCGTCAACATCCAAGCTCTCCAACATTTCAGAAGCCAAATGCGGTGCAAAAGGTTTTAATAGCTTTGCTAACGCAATTAAATCTGTTTGATGAACCCCTTCTTTGTACAACTCATTCACATATTCCATCAATGATGCTACCGCAGTATTGAAATTACACTTATAAATATCTTCCGTTACCTTTTTTATGGTCTTATGGCGTATCACTGCATTATGCTCTTCGTCTAAATCATTCTTGATGCTTTCATCAAAACAGAGATTAAAACAACGATTCAAAAACCGATAAACACCGCCAACGCTTCTCGGATCCCAAGCCGCATCAAGTTCAACTGGGCCAATAAACATTTCATATGTTCTTAAAGTATCTGCACCATATCCATCGTTAATCACATCCAAAGGATCAATCACATTGCCCTTAGACTTCGACATTTTCTTGCCATCTGGTGCATTAATATAACCATGATAAATCAACTTCTTAATTGGTTCCCTAAATGGCAAATATCCTTGGTCAGCGAAAAACTTACACCAAAATCTAATGTACAACAAATGCGCTACAGCGTGGTCAGCCCCCACATAAATATCTGTCGGCGCCCAATACGAAATAGCTTCCTTACCCCACGCACTATCTTTATCATGTGGTGAAGTATAGCGCCAAAGATACCAAGAGGAACAAGCATAACCATCCAACGTATCTGTTTCCCGAGTCATTTCTTCTAAATGAGTCTCGCCCGTTTTTTCATCTTTAACTGGCACCGTCACCTTAAGCCAATCTTTGGCTTTAGCTAACGCTGAACGTCCAGAATTATCTGGTTTATAATCATCTACTTCTGGAATCAAAACTGGCAATTGGTCTTCAGGAATCGGATGTGGATTACCATCCTTGTCATAAGCAATCGGAATCGGGCAGCCCCAATATCGTTGACGGCTAATTAACCAGTCACGCATCCTATAGGTAGTTTTTGGCGTTCCAAACAAATCTCGGTCGACTAGCTCTGTCTCGACAATTGGTAAATCGAACTTCTCTGCAAATTCCTTATCCCTTTCATCATAAAACGGTACCGCCATAATCGCACCAGTTCCATATCCAGCCAGCACATAATCTGCTACCCAAATAGGTATCTTTTCTTTTGTTGCTGGATTAATCGCAAATGCGCCTGTAAATACCCCCGTCTTTTCTTTATTCTCTTGCCTTTCGATTTCAGATTTCTTCAAAGAATCTGCTTTATATTTCATCACAGCATCCCTAGCATCATCCGACACAATATAATCCAAACCTGAATACTCCGGAGCGAGCACCAAGAAAGTTGCGCCCTGAATCGTATCTGGCCGTGTAGTAAAGACAGTAATTTTACGGGAAAACGCAGAACTTAACCCAGCAGCTTGTGGCACATCTGACGAAGAGCCCTTACCACCTTCATGCCATATTGCAAAATCAACTTCAGCACCCACAGAACGCCCGATCCAGTTTTTTTGCATTGTTTTAATCTTTTCAGGCCAATCTAAAGCATCGATATCATCAAGTAATTCATCTGCATATTCAGTAATCTTAAAAAACCACTGCTTCATCTTCTTTTTTTCTACTTCATGACCACAACGCCAACAATGACCATTTTCAACTTGCTCGTTAGCAAGCACCGTTTGGTCAACAGGACACCACCATTGATAAGATTCTTTTTGATAAGCTAACCCTTTTTTGTATAGTTGCAAGAAACACCACTGTGTCCACTTATAATATTCCGGATCAGAAGTGTTAATTTCTCTGTCCCAATCAATCGCATAACCCAATCTTTTTGCTTGTTTACGAAAGTTAGAAATATTTGTCATCGTGACTTCTTGTGGAGCAGTGCCAGTCTTAATAGCATAGTTCTCTGCCGGCAAACCGAAAGTATCATATCCAAAAGGTCTCATTACATTCAAACGCTGTTGTTCATAAAACCTAGTCAAAACATCAACAATTGTGAAATTTCTCACATGCCCAACATGAAGTCCGGCCCCCGAAGGATAAGGAAACATCTCTGCTATAAATTTTTTTGACACCCCCAGCTTAATTTCTGCCTTATACGGCTTTTCCTTCTCCCATTTTTGTTGCCATTTCTCTTCTATTTCTAAAGGGTTATATCTTTTCATAATCAAAATTATACCATAATTACAGTATAAACAAAATTGCTCAACCTAAATTACTTCTTATTTTGAATTACGTGATTATAGATATTTATAAACGAGTCTAGCGTTTTTTCAAAATTATGCTCATTTGCAATTTTAAGAGATTGCTCACTAAATTTTTTTATCATTTTATCATCAGACAGAATCTTAACCATTGCGCTACTCATTTCATCAATATTGCCCGGTTCACACAAATAACCATTCTCACCATCTCGACAAACTTCGCTCACGGCTCCACGATCCACAGCAATCAAGGGCAAACCAGTCGCAGCCGCTTCAATAAGAACAATACCCTGCGTCTCGATTTCTGATGCCGTCACAAAAACATCTCCAATCTTATATAATTCATATAAATCCGGTGGCATCACTCTCCCCAAAAACTTAACATCATTATCCAGTCCATTACGCTTTACTAACTGTTCCAATCTTATTCTATCTACCCCATCACCAACAATAATCATCTCTGTTTTCGGAAGATTATTGCGCGCTTTCATATATGCCTTAATAATAGCTTCTACCTTCTTTTCAGGATCAACTCTACCAACATATAATAAGATTTTTTTGTCCGAAGAAATCTTGTATTCTTTATAAATTGACTCTTTTGCTTTCCCCGGCTTAAAGTTTGATAAATCCACCCCATTAGAAACAGCCGCTACAGGGACGTCAATTCTATGACCAGATAAAAGATGGTCAATTGCTTGGCTAGTCGGCATTGTCACAAAATCACTTTTACTCTGTCGGTTTCGAAAATACGAACTAAGCATCGCATCAACCGGTTTTTTAATAATTCTTGGCAATTTCATCGGTCCAGTCAGCACTTCAGGCTGATTATGCTCAGTCGTCACAACCGGTATATTATGCTTTCTTGCATAATATACCACCGAAAGACCAATCGGATCTGATATTTGCACATGAACCACATCAGGATTAAAATCATTCAAAATGTCTTTAATCTCAGGATACGGAAACACAGACACCCTGAACCCGTGTTTATAAAACAAGTTCGGCATTTTTATCCCAAAAATCTTCTTTCTCTCTGGCAAAGGATGAATCTGATCATGGTACACTTTTGCTTGTATAGATTTTAAATAAGCAGTTTTCACACCATCAATTATCTCTATATGATTTTTACCATTTTGTGAAGGGCATATCACCATAACATCGTGACCACGTTTAGTTAGACCAAGCGCCAAATTATGCGAAAAAACCGCTACACCATTCACTTGTGGGTAATAAACTGCAGTAGCAATAACGATTTTCATTTCATTTTCTCCGTACGTTGCGTAGTATAAACTATGTAGCGCAACTCTCCTGACATATTATAACTCTTTAGCCTTCTTAAGTTGTGGATCACGCATTTGATTAATGTCTTCATATGAACGTTCTATCTCATAATCTGGCGTAATACCTTCCAGATTAATAGATCGCCCTTTCGGGGTCAACCATTCTGCCGTCGTAACTTTCAATACTGAACCATATGATAAATCAAACAATTGTTGGACTACACCTTTGCCATAAGTTTTCTCGCCAACCACAGTAGCCTTTTCATAATCTTGCAAAGCTCCAGCTACAATCTCGGAAGCTGACGCAGTTGAACCATTAACTAAAACTACTGTCTTCATATCCTTTAATATAGCTTGTCCATGACCAGAAGCTGATTCAGTATCACCAAAATGTTTAGATTTGGTCTGCAAAACTGTCTGACCATCTAACCACAAGCTAAGCAAATCTTGTGCCGCCGAAACATACCCACCGCCATTACCGCGCAAATCTAAAATCACCTTCTTTATTCCCTTATCCGTAAACTCTTTTGCTATTTTCTGCACCTTTGATCCAGTATCATTATCAAATCGTGTCACAGTGATAATTGCGGTTGAACCATCATATTCTACATAAGCCGACACATTATTGATCGTTTCGCGCTTCATCGTGAAAGATTTTTCTTTACCATCACGAACTACCGTGATGGTTACCTCTGTGCCAGTTTCACCACGTACTTTTTTCGATATCTCTTCCGTAGATAAACTATAGACTTCTTCACCATCGACTTTGTAAATAATATCTCCAGCTAAAATACCAGCTTTTCTTGCAGGGTTATCCGGCAAAGTCCTTAATACTCTTACATATCCATCTCTAAGCCCCATCTCGACACCAATACCGCTACCAACGTTACCATGCAAATCATTATAAAACTCTTCTGATTCTTCTGAGCCCATATAAACTGTATATTTATCACCTAATGCATCAACTAAACCTTTTTTGGCTCCCTCGATTACTTCACTTTCTACAATTTCGCCATTATAAGAATTAGCTAACTTATTATATACTTCGTCAAGAGACGACCAGTCGACTTTTGATGACTTATTATTAGACAGACCTAAATATGGGCCAAAACCACCGAAAATATTATCCCAATTTATGCCTACAACAATTCCAATTATCAGCATAATCGCCGAAATCAAAATAGCGTTGCCAAGGCTTGTCTTTTTTTCATTCCATTCCACTTTTTCACTCATGTTTATTATTATAACACGGATAATTGGTTAAAAGTGAATATAATTATATTGCCAAACTTCATTCGCCGGAATTGTCCTAGCGCCAAAATCTCCATAATGTATACTGCCAGAGTATAGATAGGTAGCATAAGCATTATTGTACTCAGTTACATTGATTGAGCCATCGCCATTCACACTTTCCACCCAGAATACATGACCATATGGATAGCCATCAACTTGGCCAATCGTATTAGCAGCAGGATTTTTATCAACAACATAACCAGCCGCCCTGGCTCCATCATCCCACGAATAAGCATTTCCCCATCCTATTGAAACGCCAGCATATTCATACGCCTTCCAGCCAGCATAACTCACACATTCGCAAACATAACCACCAATTTTATGCCAACCATAGACATCTTCCCAATAAGTTAAGTAGGCATCCTGTCTTCCAGGGCAATCTCCCTGCCACGGATAAGTATTGGCGCCAGAATAAGCTGAACCACGGTATAACTCTGGATGAGCTTCCTGTTCAGCGCGTTCAGCTTCGCGTTGAGCAAGCTGGGCCGCTTTAGCCTCTTCAGCATAAGCTTCAGCATCATTTGCAAACTTAGCTACTAAATTTTGCTGTTCATTTCTTTTAGCTAATAAAGATTCTCGAGCAGATTTCTGTTGGGCTAATAACTCTTCCACTTCGGCTTTATCAGCTTCCAACTTTTCCTTGGCTTGCTTCACAGCAGCTGCAGAAATACTTATCTGCTCCTTCACAACTTCATTTCGCGCTGTCTTTTCGGCGAGATCCGAAATAGAACTAGCCCCTGCTAGAACTCTGATTGGTTCCGAATCGGACTCAAAATGCATATTTATTAACAGTTCAGCCAACGCCTCTTGCTCTTCAAGTAGCTTAGCTTCCTTAATTTCAATTTGTTTCTTTAATTCTTTTATCTCAACTTCGGTTTGAACAATTTCCGCCTCCTTACCTGCAATTTCAGCCGTGAGCTCATTTACGCGCGCCTGGTAAGCATTAGCAGAGCTGGCCGCCGCCGCCGCATTTTTAGTAGCTTCCTTTTCCTTTTCTACCGCCTCACGACAAGCAGCTGAGTTTTGACAAGCCTTAGAAATCGCACCAACGCTATTAGCATTAACTATTAATCCGACAAAAAGGCTTGGAATTATCAAGATGGTTAAAAGTTTCTTACTTTTAAGTATTACCATAACTACATTGTAGCATATTCTAGGATTTATTCAAATACTTTGAAACTGCTAGTCTAGCAGAGAGACGGCCAATAATAATGCCCAATCCAATAAATGCTAAATAGACCAAAATCAATTTGTTTGATTCTAAAATATCTGTTATAACTTTGACATCAATTCCATAATTCGCTAACTTTGGCGCCATAAACTCAAAGCCAAGATATGAAACCGTCGCAGCTACAACCCCAGCAATCAAACCACAAATCTCCGCTTCAATCAAGAATGGCCCACGAATAAAACTTTTTTCTGCGCCCACTAATTTCATCATATATATCTCTTCACGACGTGAGAAAATTGCCATCCTAATAGTAGAAAAGATTATTAGAATCGAAATCACCAAGAATACCGCTGCTAGAATAATACCGCCAGTCCTTGCAATCCTTGCCCACGATGTAATTGTTGCAATTTCAGCTTGATTAACATCATAAGTTGGAGCTTTTTCCTTATCAACATAAAACTTAAACTCTTCATCTTCTTCAACAATTTTCTTAATACTAGAAAGATCATCTACGTTATAAACTTTAATTCGCATCGTACCCTGCATCTTACTAAGCATTAAAGCTTTCATTTCATCATCAAGAATATTAATTATTTCGTCACTTCCCTCATTTTCCGCCAAAAACTTTGCATATTCTTCTTCTGAATTAGAAATTTCGACCGATTTTACATTAGAGTCGTTACTAATTGTAGTCTTCAGATCAGATAACACTTTTTCACTTAGCCCAGGCTTCAAATAAATCGTAATATCAATCTTATCCTTCATCATTTCCGCCGTGCTAGTCAGAATAACACTAGCCACAACTGTTACAAACAAAATAATCAAAGTAATCGCCATTACAACAGTTGCGGCAGTTGACAACCAAATATTACGTCCAAAACCTTTCGCTCCATATTTTGCAATTCTAGCTTGATTGCGAATTGGGTGATGTTGCTTCGTACGCTGCATCGCGCGTAAACTTTTCTTCGTTACCTTTTTTAGCTTCTTTTCTTTTCCAGCTTGTTTCATTTCCTGTTCCGACATCTATATCACCTTTCTTCGTGGAGCTTTCACCTGCCCCATAGTTTGATTATTAGCTACGGGCTTTTTGAGCGCGTGGCCTGGCATCTGCACCGCACGCGCTGGAGCTTTTGGAATAGGTGTAGCGTCAAGATTATAAATGCCATTATTTTTCTGATCATTTACAATCTTACCATCTTTCATCGTAATAACACGTTTCTGCAAATTGTTTACAATATTCTCATTATGAGTAGTTACCAAAATGGTAGTCCCAAAATCATTAATCTTTTTCAAAAGTTGGATGATTTCTTGTGTAGTCAATTTATCAAGGTTCGCAGTAGGCTCGTCTGCAATTAAAATCTTTGGCTGTCTAGCTACAGAACGCGCTATCGCTACTCTTTGCTGTTGACCACCTGACAACTGATGCGGAAACTTTTTCGCTTGATCTAATAAATCGACTAACTCCAGCACCTTCGGCACCGTCCTTCGTATTTCCTTGCCACTCATGCCAGCAATTTCCAAAGCAAAAGCTACATTCTCATAAACTGTTCTTCTCGGCAGTAGCTTAAAATCTTGAAACACTACACCTAGTCTTCTACGATAACCAGGAATGTGGCGCTTTTTAACATAATCTAAATCGATACCACCGATAATAATCTTTCCAGAATCAGGATTTTCTTCCTTCGTAATCATCTTCATTAAAGTCGACTTACCGGCACCCGATTTTCCAACTAAAAATACAAATTCATTCGGCTCAATATGTAACGAAACTGAATCAAGCGCAGGGCTATTATCACCTGGATACTTTTTAGTTACAGAATCGAGCAATATCATACTTACATATTAGCACAAACAATTTGCATTTTGCAAGTTTTAACAAATAAGCGTCTTGATATGAAAAGTTATATTCTTATCTTTTTGTCCTTCTGCTTGATAAATCACTCCAGGAGTAATGACGCTATTTGGATAGTCTTTTCGCACTTTCTCTAAGGTGTCATTATAAGAATCGGACGTCGTCACCGTCAAATCTTCCTCGTTGTACGCATCGAAAGAAATATTATTATCTGGCTTCAAATAACGCAATAACATTTCTAAATCAATCTCAAAACCAGCCAAATAAGGTGTGAGCTTAAAGGCACTTTTTACCGAATTCTTAAATTCTCCCACAATGCCCAAAAACTCACCATTCACAAATACCTCGGCAGAACGTTTTGGCTCGAAAGGCTTTTCAACCGCATAATCGTTTTTAAGCGGCAAATACTCAACCGAAACATTATATTCATCAAGTAATCTTGCCAAATATTTTTTCGCTTTATAAAACGCAGTTCCCACTCCTTTTCGTTCTGCAACAATAAATCCAAAAGAAGTATTTTCGACCGGAACACTTTCGTCATTTAATCCATTCTTTTTACAATAAACTTTATTTATCTCATAGATCGCAAATCTTTCCACAGGTAGTTTTTCGTTTTTATAAGATTTTTCAAGTAAACTCGGTAAAATTGATTGTCGCACAAATTGTAGTTCTGGTGAAATCGAATTAGTTATACGATAAGAATTGCTAGAATCTAACCCCGCTTTTTCAAGTAACTTCTCGCTCACAAAGCTATAAGTCAATAATTCATTTGCACCTAGCCTTAACATTAAATTGCGCAGACCACTTTTTAATTCAACCATTGCATTCTGTTCTGCAGTAGCATGAAATGGCAAAACTGGCTTAATATTATCATAGCCAAGCAACCTGCCGACCTCTTCAATGATGTCTTCTTTAATATGAATATCGGTACGCCATTTTGGGACTAGCACGTTAAGGGTATCACGAAAACCTTTTACGTCAAATCCAACATTGCTCAAAGTCTTAATTATCAGATTTTTATCATAGTCTGTTCCTAAAAGTTCATTAATCTCTTCTGTTGTAATTTTTACAACAATATCTCTAGACTTATTAGGGTATTCGTCTACCTTACCAAACACTCGAAATCCATCCGCCAGCATTCTTGCACAAAGAGTTGCTACCGTCATCGTTTGATACGCCGGTTGGCCTTTAGTAAATCTCGTAATTGCCTCCGAAAAAATTCCATGAGCCATTTGCGTTTTTCTTAAATTGTATAAACTAAAAGTCGCACTCTCAATAATTATTCTTTTCGTCGTGTCATCAATCATTGTTGATTTTCCGCCCATCGCACCTGCCAAAGCCACCGGAGTATCATCAGAACATATCACAATATCATTCTCATTCAACGAAATATCACTTTCATCAAGCAAAACTATTTTTTCACCGTTCTTGGCCAATCGCACTTTTATTTTGGCTTTATTACTACCACTTACTTCAAGAAATTTATCATAATCAAATGCATGCAAGGGTTGTCCTGAAAGAAGCATTAAATAATTTGTTGCATCAACAATCGGGTTTATAGGCTTCATTCCGGACTTTACTAAAATAGTATCCTGCCAAGATAAGTATTTCTTCGAGAACTCTCCATGCTTTTCTAATAATACCGCGCTATATCTCTGACAAATCTCCAAATCGTCTATACTCACGGTAACTGGTTCATTAAGAGATAACTCAAAACCCGTTGAAACAAAGTCCGGTTCAATAAACTTCTCACCTAATATTCCGGCCACTTCTCTTGCGAATCCAATCATACCAAAACAATCTGGTCGATGCGTTAAGGATTTATTTTCAATTTCAAGAATCAAATCATTTAATTCAAATACATCAGCCAACATGTCTCCCGGTTTTGCTAACTCAGGTTCAATTTCTACTATACCGCTATGATCATCACCAAAATCCAGTTCATCAGCTCCTGCCAGCATACCGCATGATTCAAATCCCTGCATCTTACGTTTACCAATTATAAATGGTGCGTCTTCATGTACTGACGCCGGCACTATTGCGCCAGGAGCAATCCATGCTGCCAACATTCCTTCGCGTACATTCGGAGCACCACAAACAACCTGAACCAGCTCTGGGCCACCAGCATTTATTTGACAAACGGTTAGATGAGTGTTCGGAATTGGCTCGCATGATTCAACCCTAACAACATAAATCGTGTCATATTTATGCGTTTCGTCAACAACACCTTCAACTTCCACCAATCTAGCACCTATTAATCTAATTAATTCATCATTAGAAACACTACTAGGAATAGTTACATATTTTTTTAACCAATTTAATGAAATTCTCATTTAAAACTCCTTAAGAAATCTTAAGTTACCACTCTCAAAATGTCTCACATCGTCCAAGCCATATTTTAGCATCACCAATCTATCAATTCCACCTCCCCAAGCAAATCCATGGTATCGAGCTGGATCAATCCCAGCCATTTTCAAAACATTCGGATGAATCATACCACAACCTAACATCTCAAGAAAATCGCCTTTCTTGCCACCTAATGATTTTGGTTTTTCGATCATAAATTCTAATGATGGTTCAGTAAACGGAAAATACCCCGGCTGCGTTCTAATATTTAGTTTCTGGCCATAATACTTTTCAAAAAACTCTCTCAGAATGCCCAACATATTACCCATGGTACACTTTTCGGAAACATAAACACCCTCGCATTGATAGAAGGTATGTTCATGAGTGGCATCTACATCTTCATTACGGAACACTCTACCTGGTACCACTACTGCAATATTCTCACCTTTTTCCAATTTTTTACGATAAGATTTCAAAACGCGGTGTTGCATTGTTGATGTATGTGCCGGCGGAATATAACCCTCCTCGGTGCGAAAAGTATCGTATCCATCTCTAGCTGGATGCTCTTTAGCAAAGTTTAACGAATCAAACATATGGAATTCATCATCAAGCTGACGAGCCTCAATAACGTCAAAGCCCATCATCTGGTAAATTTTAATTACTCGGTCAAGTTCGGACATCAAAGGATGAATTGAGCCCATATCTGTCAAATAAAACTCCGGCAAAGGCTCATTCACGCCAGACCATGCCGTTATATCAATCGGCTCAACTTCAATATCAAGTAGCGCTCTTTCTGCTTCAGCAATTTTAGCCAGTATTTCTTGGCGCCTAGCATTTATTTTTTTACCAAAATCAGCTCTTTGCTCTACAGGCAAATCACGAATCTTTGCCGCTTCGCTGTTTATGTTTTTTAATTCCTGTTTAAGACTCTCAATTTCTAACATAATACAATGTATATTATATCATAAATCTATATTAAGATGATTGACAATAACGATAATACAGCAAGAACAATTAGAACAATCCAAATCCAACCAAATTTACTAGTTTTTTTCAAATCTTTTAAATACTCGGCATCTTCCGACAAATCAACATCGTTTTTTTCTGCACTTACTTGAGCGCGTTCTCTTAAATCCGCATTAATTCTTTTTGAAAGCTCATCATTCTGATCATTTTGTTTATTTACTATTACACCCATATTTTTCCCTAAATAAATTAATAACTTTCTTCATTATATCACAACAATGTGGTATAATTAAACAAATATTATTTAAGGAGGAATAATGGCGACCAAAAAGTCGAAATCGTCGAACAAGTCTACAAAGGCCAAATCGACCAAACCAAAAACTGCCGCAAAGTCTGTCAATAAGTCAGAACTCGAGGCTCCTAAAACTAAAACCGAACAGGTCAAAAAAAGTGAAACAGTTTCAAGCACCAAAAAGAAATCGTGTTTCTCTGGGTTCTTTGCTCGTAAATACGAAGAAAAAGAAAGTATTTTGACAGTATTCAAAAATCATAAATTCTACGGCGCTTTGCTAGGTGAAGTGATCGGTACACTACTCCTAGCATTGCTGTTTTTCTCACTCTCCCTAATGGGAATTGCCAGCACCGCAACTTATAGCTTTGCTATTATTGCAGTACTAATTGCAGTTTATGCTTTCTCTGGCGCATGCCTAAATCCAATCATTACCGTCGGCATGATGGCGAGCCGCCGTATGTCAGTCATTCGCGGCATTATGTACATCATTGCCGAAGTCATTGGCGCCTGGCTCGGATGGCTCATCTTTAACGCCTTCCATCTAACCGGTGGCGAGACCGCTTATGATGTACCAGCAATGTCAGCAATTGCCGAAAATGGTATGTGGATTGTCACTATGGTAGAACTAGTTGGCGCTATTATCATCTCATTCTTCTTCTCACGCGCCCTAAAATACAAACGCAGTGTCTTTACTTTCGCAGCTGTCGTAGCTGGCGGTATGGGTCTTGCAGTAGTATTAGGCTACGTCGTATCGGCGGCTTTCTTGAGCCTAAACAACAACTTTATCTTCAATCCGGCAATTGCAATGATGTATCAAATCTTCCCAACATCCGGTGAGAATTTTGGCGAAATACTTGGTGGTATCTGCCAAGCATTGTCAATCTACGCTTTGTTCCCAATGATCGGCGGAGTAGTTGGATTCTATCTTTCAGACTTTACATCCAAATTATCCGGCGAAGAATAAAACAAAAAAATAATCCCCAAACGGGGATTATTTTTTTATCTTTCTTTTGGGAATAGCGGCGTTTTTGGCGGATGAATTTCCCCGCTAAACACGTCAATAATTTTCTCTGAAGCATTAGGCAAAAATGGCATTAATTCATAAACAGCATCAACCAAACTATTAATCAAACTTTTCATACATCTTTCAAGTTTTTCAATTTCACCATTTTTTGCTAAACTCCATGGCTTTTCTTCATCAATCCTTTTATTAAGATTCTGTATCTTATCCCAAACATAGTCAAACGCTTTTGAAAACTCAAATTTATCCATTAGCCCACAATACTCGTCCGATAACCCAGCCTTATCACGCTCATCAAGTAGAATATGATTCTTTTCAGCCAACGTTGCTAATCTTTGCACTAAATTACCCAAATCATTCGCTAGTTCATTATTATAAGCATCGTCATATTTTTCCCAAGTAAAATCTGAATCAGCAAAAGTATCGACGTGTCTTAAGAAATAATACCTAAAGGCATCCAATCCGTACTTACCAAGAACTTCAATAGGGTCAATTACATTTCCAATCGACTTTGACATTTTTTGACCATCACAAAGCACCATTCCGTGTGAAACCAAAGTCTTTGGCAAAGGTAAGCCTAATCCGATTAGCATTGCAGGCCAAATAATTGCGTGAAATCTTAAAATATCTTTACCGACAAATTGGGCATCAGCTGGCCACCATTCTTTAAAATCTAAAGTATCCGGAAAACCAAGTACAGTAATATAATTAGACAAAGCATCCAGCCACACATACATCACTTGTGAAGAATCATCCGGCACAGGCACACCCCAACTTAATTGCGAAATCGGGCGCGAAATCGACACATCAGGTGACTCTTCAAGTAATTTCAATATTTCCTTTTTTCGAAAATCGGGCAAAATCTCCATCTCGTTTGTAAGAATTGCATCGCGAATCCTATCTTTAAAATCACTAATTCTTAAGTAATAGTTTTCTTCTTCTAATTTTTCGTATGGTTTCTGATGATCCGGACAAACACCATTGTTTTCATCATATTCTTTCTTAGTGATATATCTTTCACAACCCGTACAATACCAACCTTCGTATTTCGCCTTATAAATATGGTCACTCAAGCGTCGCCATATTTCTTGTGCTCTTTTTTCATGTTCTAAATCAGTTGTACGAATAAAATCAGTATAAGAAATGTTTAGTTTAGTAATAAAATCTTTAAACTTATTCGAGTTTTCTTCGACATATTTATCCACCGAAATACTCAAATCTTTAGCTTTTTGAGCTATTTTATTACCATGTTCATCAGTCCCTACTTGAAATCTAATTTCATTTCCCTTAGCTCTTTGGTATCTTGCATAACAATCCGCTAAACAATAGTCCATCGCATGACCAATATGCGGATTTCCATTAACATAAGGTATAGCAGTAGTAATATATATCTTATTCATGATAATTATTTTACAATATTTTGACAAACAAAACAAGTTGCCAAAAGACAACTTGTTTTAATTATAATCTTACCAATTATAAACTACATGTATAATTAATGCTTTGTTCATTGTTGTCTAAGGATGCTTCGATATTTTTAGTAAACTCAGCAACTGTCACGCTTAAGGCCCCGTCCGTGCCAACAGTATTCCCTAACGAACTACTAATCGTACTGATATCAAGCTCTTCTTTTTCCGCAGTAGAGTTACCAGTAGAATCTGAAACTTTCTTCTCAGAAATAACACTGGTTAACTTATTATTTTGAATTACATATGTATTCTTATGATTTACAGTTTTTCCATCTGTTTGTGTATAAGAAGCGGTACAAAGTACAGTCGCGCCATTAGTACTACTACTAGAGTTACTATCCGAACTACTAGAGCTTCCATTGTTTGTATTAGAATTATTGTTTGGTAAGTCGTCTACCCCACCACCATAATCTTCCTTAACATCATTGTTATTTGGATTAACAGTAGAATTTGATGAGCTATTCGAATTTGAATTAGAATTTGAGCTAGAGCCAGAACCAGAACCTGAGCCAGTACCAGAACCACCAAAATCAACTAACTGAAGCGCAAATACGGCACCTAAAGCTACAATTACCATTAAAGCAACAATAATCAAAGCAATCAATGTCTTTTTGCTTGATTGTTTCTTAACAGGCTGCGTCATCGCTGGCTGATTAGTACTAACATCAGGCCGAGAAGCAGGATCAGTGAAAGAAACATTTGGAGTTTGTGGTGCGCCAAAAGAACTTGCAATTGGTTCTGAATTTGCAGGTTGAGCATCTAAAGCTTCTGCTGGACCAGAAACGGCAGAACCGATTGAACCTGGAGCTGGAGCGGCCGCCTTCATAGGAGCCTTCAACTCCTCTTCGATTGGATCTGGAGCTTTTGGCTGCTCGGGCATCATTATCGGATCAGTTGCAGCTACACCTACACCGGTTGGTTTAAAAACTGGGTTAACTGGGGCAGGTGGCACAGGTGCTACAGGCTGAGCCGGAGCAGGTCGGTTAATCGTATTATTAGACGAACCGCCAGATTGAACTGGAGTACCTAAACCTGCTGGTTGAACCGGAGCAGTTGGTGCCGGCGGATTAACCGTCACATTACCAGTTGGCTGAACTGGATTAGGGCCCGCCCCAACAGTTGGTTCAGGTCCCGAATTTGGTACAACACCAGGAGCCGGATTCGGAGTTGGTGTTGGATTATTTATTGGATCCATTTTCTTCTTTCCTTATTAATATTATTTTTACATTTAACTATAAGCACATTATATCATATTTAGAAATAATTATAAAATCTACCTACCAGAAAAACCACCCCCTCCGCCTCCGCCACCGGAGAACCCTCCACCACCTCCAGAAAATCCACCACCACCAGAAAAGCTGGAAGAAGATGACCCACCAGAGCTGGACATAGTTGTAGCATTCGACACAAAATCAGAAGCTTGATTAACCACTCTAAACAAATCATTTGTCGCCATAGCAGCAAGAAGTGTATTGGATTCTTCGATCTCTTGTAGTTCGCAATATGCCTTCATTTCGTTCATCCAACTTTTTTCTAAACCAAATATCGCCGCATAAGGAAGCAACTTTTCATATAATTTTACAATTCCCTTTGGTGACACGTCAGCCCCTTCAACACTTTGTAAAAGTTTAATCCTATCCGCTTCCGCCATACCGATATACATTTTAAGTCCATCCATAAATCTCGATTCAGCTAAACCTTTCATTGTACGATTCTTAAACTTATTAATATCCCTACCCAGAATAATCGAGATAATAGACGTAATCAATATCATAACTATGAAATACATCACAAAATAATTACTAAAGACTTTCACCACTCCAGGCTCAGAAGTCATTAAACCATAGAATACAAAATCAAATGCATTAAATACAAATAAGAAAATAAACAAACCCATTATCAAAACCGAGGCGGCCCCCATTGAAGTGCTCTTACCGTATTTGTTTTCAACCAATTCATCCTTCTTCAAATCATTGGTGATTTTTTTATCAATCGAATTTTTTAAAGATATCAGCCTACTCGTTGCATAATGTCTTTCTAATTTAATATTATCATCATCTTTCGGTTTAGTCCCATTATTAATAATTGCAAGTAAATCTAAATATTCTGCATCAAGACCATCTATCTTTTTAACATGAATACTCCAACTCTTTTTATCATTTTTTACGAGCTCAATATTTTTATCAACTATCATTTTAAGTAGCATAGGCACCTTATAGTCTTTTTTGTCACCAATATATATTTCCGTCATTTCTCCTAGGCTATAGTCCTTACTTGGTCGGTATTCTGGTTTCACAAAATATCCTTTGTAATATTTTCTCTTATCAGAGACTTTCACATATTTTATAACCTTTAGCACAATAAATATTAAACATATTACACCAATTATTACAGCTACAATTACCAAAGAATAATCTTTAATTGGACCTGGTATCACAAAACTTCCAGGTTTCAATTCTACATCAAAAGTCAAACTCTCATAGCTAGACAAACCTTTGCTATAAAACTGCACGCCATCTTCTATTGGCGTGATTTCACATCTCTCTTGGCCATTTTCTCCATATTTCCCTACATAACACCAACTTTTACCGGACCAGTTCTCGGCATCATCAAAATGTAATCGTGCCGTCACAGAATCGAAACGCTGCCTTGCTCCATTACCATTAGCATCCCAATATAGTTCTTGAAAAACTCTTCCGTCTATATCAAACTCAGTTACAACTCTAATATAATCATATTCAAAAACATAAGTCTGTTCACCTAAAACATAAGTTTCATCGCCAGTGCAAACACTATAATAGTCATCATACTTATCTATACTATAAATTGGTTCAGGCGAGCCATTCCTTGTCAAAACAATATCAGATTTAGTCAAACTCGGCAAAACATTATTAGTGCCGCCCATATTAGTAAACGGAATTTGGCGGCAAATACCTTTATTCTGATTAAAATCCGGAAAGACCGCCGTTACACTCTCTTTGACTTTTAAACGCGAAACGCCGTCACTGTCGTGGATTAAATAATAGTCCCCCGTAAAATCACTAAAATAAAAATTATTTGTATCGGTCGCATTTACGATGCTTGGACTCAGCCCAAAGAACATAAAAGTTAGTATAATTAACAGCATACAAGTTAGTTTAATAAATAACAGCCTCTTCATAATATATATTATATATTACTTTGGCGTTATTACAAAAATCAAAATGCTTATGTTTTTATAGTAATTATGTTATAATACACTTATGGATAATAATAAAATCATGATTGTTGGTACCGGCAATGTTGGCGCATCTATCGCTTTCGCGCTAATTAATCAAAGTACCGCCGTCAACGAAATTATTCTAACCGATATCATAGCTAAAGACGCCGATGGTGAAGCCATGGATCTTCGTGACGCACTCGCCGTTGCACCAAGTTTCGTCAAAATTAAAAGTGGCACCTATAAAGACGCTAAAGATTGCGATGTAGTAGTTATTACTGCTGGTGCTGCTCAAAAACCTGGCGAAACCCGTATGGAACTTCTTGCCAAAAACGTCAATATTTTAAAGGGCATGATTGAACAAATCATGGCATCTGGTTTTAACGGTATTTTTCTTGTCGTGACCAATCCAATGGACGTGCTGACATATTACACAATGAAATTCTCCAAACTCCCAGCCGAACGCGTTATCGGCTCAGGCACTGTCCTTGATTCAGCCAGACTTCGCACCCGCATCGCAGATTACTTAAACGTTAACCCAAAGTCCATTCATGCCCACCAAATCGGAGAACATGGCGACACTGAACTCACTCTTTGGTCGCTCGCTGATATGGGCGGTCAAAAAATCACAGAATTGCTTCCATCCAAAGTTCGCAAAGACATTTCTGATTTTGTCCGCAACGAAGCTTACGACATTATTGACAAAAAAGGAGCAACTTATTACGGAATCGCAACCTGTGTAGTACAAATCCTAAATTGTATTTTAAACGATGAAATGCGAGTCCTACCAGTTTCTTCCTATGATTATTTCTCTGACACTAGTTTCGGCTTCCCGTCCGTCGTCGGCCGTGAAGGCATCGTTCGCCGTCTCGATCTCAAGCTTTCTGAAAAAGAAGGTATAGAACTACAAAAATCTATCAACGCCTTGAAAAAAGCCATCAAAACCGTTAAATACTAATTACATCAAAGATTGTAAATATAAAAGCAATTCTTGCTTAATAAAGTCATCTTTAACTTTTTCGATTTCTTCCATAAATTTCGGCACTTGTTTTTCCAACCTCTGTTTCCTATATTGTTCATATTCTTCCGCCTCTTTTTCCGACAGTGAATTAGGATAGTTGCGTCCTTTATAGTGTAAAAGCAGATCAGGTAACCTTTCGTCATCAAAGTCCAAATGGAGATCAGCCAGCCTGTTTGAGTCAGCACTTCTTACTACTGCGACTTTTCTTCTATCAGAATCATTCAAAAATCCATCATAGATTGCACCCTCTGGTTCGTCTGCTGGTGGATATTCCGGACGATTTTCATAATCACTTCGCATTTGTTCAGCAAACTCAGGATGGTTTAAAAGTGTTTTTAAGTTTTTTTCGACTAGCTCTTTAGATAGTCCAATTTTTTCCCAACCATCTTTTTGACCCAACGCTGAAATTGGGGCCACCGCTGGACATTTGTTTAAACACAATTCTTTTACAATCGGATAATAAGTTTGCCTTCCTAATATCTCATCAAGATTATAACGCAAATCATATACCAGTACATTCCCGTTTCGTCCCGGAGCAATCGGGAAAACCACCGTCGTCTTGTTAAACTCATTCGCATACCGCCCCGAAGCATAAACGAATGGCTGCTTATTCTCGAGATTCACCAGTTTCTTCACATCATTTTTCCCACGATAGTCAAGCAAATATCTAAACAAATCTGGTTGCTTATCTTTTATTAGTTTTGCTACCGCAATTGTAGCATACACATCCGAAAGCGCATCGTGCGCATGTTCATGCGATACGCCATTTAGCTTAGTAATTAATTCTAGTCGATTGGTCGGAACGCCATCTTCTCGAAATGGCCATTTAATGCCCTCTGGTCGCAACGCTCTTGTCAATCGCACAACATCTAAAATGTCCCAACGACTACGCTCATCCTTCCACTCCCATTCATAAGGATCGAAAAAATTCCGCCAAAGGCAAGCCCGCATAAACTCATCATCAAATCTTACCGTATTATAACCCACCGCAATAGTGTCTGGTATAAATATCTCATCAATAATATACCGGCAAAATTCCGTTTCACCTATTCCATCCATCAACGTCTGTTGTGGAGTAATACCGGTTACATTAATCGCACTTGGGCTCGGCAAAGCATCATTTGTCATCTTAACTAGAACATTTACCGGCTCGCCAATTGGATTAAGTTCCATATCGGTCCTTTGCCCAGCAAATTGCATAATCCGATCTTCTCTCGGCTTCAGACCCGATGTTTCCAAATCATAAAAGAAAAATGTTTTCATTCTTTCCTTTACCACTAATTATACATAATACCCTACTTTAACCAATAAGGCCAGTCTTATCTCTCTATAACGCACCTGACAGAACCACCTTTAAGTCTATCATTAGTCCCTGAACCCGAATAAAGTGTATCACCACCAATAGAAATATGGTAGTACTCAGAAATATCAGACTGTTTCCGAGCAGATGTTGCAGTAGTAATACTTGCCAAACTTCCACGATGAAGTATTGCGCCATTCTCAATAGTCCCAGAATACACAAAATTATAAGGAAAACTCCTAAACGTTTCAGAAGCAGTAAGTCCACGCACGCTCCTGACAGCCCCATCATAAGTCCCCTGAGCACCACCTGCATACCCATTAACTAATACGCCCCCCAAAACATAAGAAGAAGTATTCTTTGGAGTAATCGTATAAAGCGTTTGTTCATGTCGGTAAACCGGAACCGAAGCACCTGCATTCATAGGCCCCCCAAATGGTAAACGCCAGCCGTTCGGACAAATAGAAGTCCCATCAAAATGTGCATCTATAGATCTTAATGAGGGGTCAGCAAGTGCAGCATGCCATGTGTAATAATTACCGTACGAATATGTATTCCCAGTTCCATCAGCGTCTTCGTCACGGTTAGCTGTATTCTGATTATTGTAACGCGGCATACGAACATAAGGTGGAGTATCATAGATATTATTACTAAGAAATATTTTACCCTGAGAATTAACTAATGAATATAAACTATTGTCTACTGCACCATAACCAGGTGATTGCACAAACGCCCCCGCATTTTCTGGCGAAGCTAATCCTGCAAAATATCCAACACTACCAGTAGTCCAATATCCTTGCGCCAAAGAGCCGTCCATATTTCCTATAGCCGTATTATCTAATCTCAAATTCTCCAGCATCCAACATGCACCAGCATCTTCTGATGTTTCCGATATTTTAGCAATCGCATAAGTTTGACCATCTCTTTCATCCGTCAACGCTGTAATGTAATAGTTAAGATCGGGTCTTGAAGAATAATCAATATTTGGATCTATAGACGGCAAAGCCGAACATATACCTGCCCCATCAGACTGCATTGTCCCAGCCGACGGAATCCAGATAGCATATAATGACAAACCTTCCGTATCAATTTCAGGTGTAACTGTAATAGTCTGATTTGGACCATAATACTCGGCTGAAGGATCATCGTAGTCATAAGACGTACTCCAACCAGCAAATCCATGACCTTCATGGCTAAAATTAGATGCTCTTAATGTTACCGTACTTCCACCCTGCAAAGGATTACCTTCGTCATCTTCGTACTGTTTTGCCATCGTCCCTTCATAATTATCCAAAGCATTCATGTTATAGCAAATCGCACCTGGCTCACATGGCACAGGCCCTAGTTCCGGTTGTGGGTTTGCCACAGCAATAAAATTAATCACATTTCTGTATTCACCAGACGGTTGC
>JAFWBV010000004.1 GCA_017506895.1 Candidatus Saccharimonadota bacterium
ATTATCGCCGTTTTATCATTAAAACGTCTTGGCGTCGAAACATATGTTACAATAATAAATGAAAAATACTTGGCCAAAAGAAATCAAATACCCAAAAACGCCAAGAATTCTATTAATCCAAAGGAGGAAAGTGAAAAAAGCAATTAGAATTATCGGAGTTATTGCCGTAATCGTAGTTATTATTGCCGCTATCGTCGCCAGCATGAACAATAAGCCCAGTAATAGTGATAAACTTTGGGATGCAGAAATGTCTATCGGCAATCCCGATGCAAAAAATTATTTCATTATTTATTCAGATTTAGTTTGTCCATATTGCGTAGCTTTCGAAAATGCCATTGTTGAGCACGAAGAAGATTTCAAAAAATATATTGAACAAAACGATATTCTCGTAGAAATTCGTCTTTCTGACTTTCTTTACGAATATGGCGAAGCTCGTCCAGAGCATTCCCGTTATTCCGCACTAGCAACTTATTGCGCAAAAAACGAAGGCAAATTCTGGGATTATTATAATTTAGCCATCACCAAAGTCTGGAACGATTTCTTTAAATCTTCTGGTAAAACTGGTTTTTCAAAACTCAATGACTATGGCCAAGAATACTGGACATCCATTGGTAAAAAAATCGGCCTTGGTAAAGAGTTTGAATCGTGTATCAAAGAGCAAAAACCTCTCGAAGAAATCAAACAGAATGCCGCTAAATCCGCTAAATTAGCTAGCGGCATGCCATACTTTAAATTCAACAAATTTACTAGTTCCGGATTTGATCTAGCCGGCGACTGGCAAGATGTCTTGATGTTCTTCCAAGCCGGTCTCGAAAGCTAAAGCTCTCACTTCATTGTGCTATGAAAAATCTTCTCATTTTTGATAGCATCGGGTAGATAGTTCTTATCCAAATGAAAACCCGACTCCCATTTTTGACCTTTGCCAAAACCCAAATCTTTCATGAGTTTCGTGGGTGCATTTCTAAGCCAAATTGGCACCGGTTCGCCCATAGTCTTCTTGGCTAAATCTTGTGCTTTATACCAAGCATCGGCAGAGTCACGATTCTTTTTCGATTTAGACAAAGCTACACAGGTGTGTGCCAATATTAAACCCGATTCTGGCATTCCTACTCTTTCCACTGCTTGAAAACATGCCGTTGCAAGCGACAAAGCTCCATTCCCAGCTAAACCAATATCCTCAGAAGCAAAGATTACCATACGTCTTGCGATAAACTTCGGATCTTCGCCAGCCTGCACCATTCGTGCCAAATAGTACAATGCCGCATCTACATCTGAACCACGCATTGATTTAATAAAAGCTGAAATCGTATCATAATGTTTATCGCCCTTCTTATCATACCCCGGCATTTTTTTGCCCGCTGCTTCCATTACGACTTTTTCATCTATCTGGTTAGTTAGCGATAAAGCCAGTTCCAAATCGCCAAGTGCGCTTCTCGCATCACCACCCGACAGCTCAGCAATTAAATCAAGCGCATCTTCTGTAATAGAAAAATTGATAGCAATACCTTCAATGTTGCATGCCCTTTTAAGTACTTTTTTAATCGCTTTTTTTGACAGCGGTTGAAGCACGACTACGCGTGAGCGCGACAAAAGCGGTGAAATCACTTCGAACGAAGGATTTTCCGTAGTTGCACCTATCAAAGTAATCAAACCCGACTCTACATGTGGCAAAAAGGCATCTTGTTGTGCTTTATTAAAACGATGTATTTCGTCCACAAATAGCACCGTCCTAGTTTTAAGGTTCCAATTCAGTTTGGCTCGCTCCACTACTTCTTCAACGTTCTTTTTACCTGCCGTCACTGCCGATATCTCCACAAAATCCGCTTTAAACTCATGTGCTAGTATTCTCGCAAGTGTTGTTTTGCCAGTTCCCGGTGGGCCCCAAAAAATCAAATTAACTGGTTCACCTTTTTTAATAATCTCAGTTAATATTTTTCCTTTTCCAATTATTTCTTCTTGTCCAACAACTTCCGATAATTTTGTTGGTCGCATTCTCTCCGCTAATGGCACTCTATTCATACTATATATTATATATAATATATAGCGAATTAATCAAACATAACAATTTTTCCACAAGTAAAATTCTTTACAAAAATAATTCTATTATGTTACAATGAAGCTAATATTAACAAAAGGAGTTATATTATGTCAGATTCTGACGTTTACGAACTATTTAATAGCTTGGATAGCAGCAGCTATGGCAGCTCTTATTCTAGCCTAGCTGGTTCTGCAGCTGGCGCAGGGATTTGGATGATCATTGCAGCCATCCTAGCAATCGTTGGCGGTATACTCGTATACTTCCTATTCGTCAAAGCCAAGACTGAGCCAAAAGGTAAATTCGGCAAATGGCTAAAGGATTTTCTATCCTTCAAGGTTATGTGGATTGAGCCAATTCTAAAGGTAGTTTATTATATTGCAACCATCTTTATCGTTCTCTATTCATTCACCTTCTTTGGCATGTTCAATCTCATGGGCGGCATGGCATTCCTAATGTGGCTCCTTACTTTAATCTTAGGGCCAATCATTATCCGTATTATTTATGAAATGTCCATGATGTTCATCATGATTTGGCGCAATACCAAAGACATTGCAGATAATACCAAGAAGAAATAATCTTAAATCAAAATCTCCCCTAAAAAAAGGGGAGATTTTTTATGCTTCCAAAATCTCCTTTCTTGTGTTATAATAAAACGTATGGTTCTGTAGCTCAGTTGGTAGAGCAGAGGCCTGAAGAGCCTTGTGTCGCTGGTTCAAGTCCAGCCGGAACCACCATTAACAACGTGACCACTTTGGGCCGGTAGCTCAGCTGGTTAGAGCACGGGCCTTTTAAGCCCGGTGTCGAGGGTTCGAGCCCCTCCCGGCTCACCAAATTGGTCACAGCGGGCGGTTAGCTCAGTTGGCTAGAGCGCGTCTTTGACGTAGACGAGGTCAGAGGTTCGACTCCTCTATCGCCCACCAACTATTTATTCGTCAATTGTAATAATTAACATCCTCTAATGTACGAACGTAATATTTAAAGATGTCCGGGGAAATACCAAGTGATTCAATCGCATCTTTAACTTCTTTGATATAGCGAGATTTAGTAGTCTCGTCGTTATCATAAGTAACAGAAGGATTAATAATAATCTTGTCGATTTCAGATGATTCAATATAGACGGAAAAATAATCGAAATAAGGATTTAAATAATTGATAAACTCCGCTACTATACCATGTTCTATTTTTTGGTCATATTCGTCGTGACATTTAAAATCTGGATAACCTATATCACTAAATGTTCTGGGACAAATTACAATGAGAAATTTATGCGGATCAGGATACCATTCTTTTCTATTTTTTTCGTACCTGTAAAATATTCTATATGATTGCTCTAATTGCGGTAAATCTACATTTATATTTAATAGATTAAAGTCTTGATTATCAAATTGATGATTTATTATATTATTACGTATGACAGCTTTTGCTTTATCCGCTCTAATGTCTGGAATATTCATTTGAATAGTCCTTAAAAGTTCTCTTTGAATTTCTGTAATATCACCAGGTAATAATTCTGGTACTTTATTAGATAAATTCTCGATTACGACTTGCGGTTGTTGGTCGTAATCGGCATAGTTTATTTCATCGTCAGAAATGGCATTATTTAATATTGCAGCGATAATAATCGCAAGAGTTAATTGAAAGAAGATAAAGACTATAGCTAGTGGATTAATTATTTTTTGGTCGTTATTATACATAGTTATTCTCCTTAATGATCAGTATAAGTAAAATGCATATAGTCCCTATAGTATCCATCCCAATCCCCACCCCAATAAAAGCCGTGTTTTTTCCAAATCTTAACTATCTCATCAGTTACCGAATAATAATTCCCTCCTGGACTATAAGTTCCACCAGTATAAGTAGCCGGATTATCGTTCCAGTTTAGGTCTATAGCAACGCCATACGAATGATGAGATAAGCTACCGGTACCACTAGCCATATAGCGCCAATTATAGGCACCGGTTTCAGACGATTTTACCCTGAAATTATCAACGGCAAGGATTTCTTGAAAAACGGCTTTAATTTCAGAAGAAAGTTTCTTGTGGACGGTTAAGTGCGTAGTTGTTTCAGTGCCAGATTCATTTTTAATGGGAACCTGAATGGTTTCTAGGTATGTAGACATAGCATTTTCTGAAGTCGGAACTCCATTAGGAAATAGGTATTTCATACGATCATCGTATGGAATATTAGCCGCTTCACCAACAACCGAACTATCGCTTTCACTTTTAGTAGAACAATAACTACCATTATTACACTTACCACTACTGCCACTTCCTTTGATGGCTGTAAATACACTATTATGAATTGCATCGATAACACTTTGAAGATCTACTTGACTGTTGCCCATATAAGCAGAGTTAGCAACCCAAATCTTATCATTGCTATCTATACTAAAAATACCTATATAATGACCATCCGAGCATGTACCATCACCTTTTCTAGTAGCAAAACCATCATGGCATCCCTCTCCAGAAAGATGAATCATATACCCCTTGTTTAGGTAATCTTTAATTTTATTATAGGCATCCTTCTTAGAGGAATAAGATTCCGGAATAACTTCAAAACCATATGCTTCACCTACCTTTGGATCGATAGATGTAGGTGATGTTGTTACGTAATTTCCAAACTTTGCAACATCATAAGGATAGATATCTTTTCCAGTAGCAACTGTGGCCAACATGGCCATTGAAGTTGGGCCACAAGCGTTAGCTCCGAACGTTCCTCCATTGTATTTGTCTTGTGTCCAATCATGGTCAGCATTTTCATGGTCACTGTCTGCAAAATTATGTTGCCAGTATTGCGGATATTTATCACTATAGGATGTACAATTATCTGAACTTAAACGGTAGACTTGAAAATCGTAATCAGGAAACTCACTCTTCTGAGAAGAAAAATCATCAATACGTCCATACCACTTGCCCTGGTTAGCTGAAGCGATTTTATTGTCCCCGAGATAAATAAAAACATGGTTTTTATCCGTTCCATCAACAGCCGAAACCACAATATCGCCAGGTTGAAGATTTTTTACATCATCTAAAGCTCCAATTTTTTCCCATTTATCAGAACTATCCATATATTTAACAGTCTTCGATTCGTCTACATCTTTATCACCATGACCATAAGTTCCCGTCGGGAAACCGTTATCAACACCAGACGCCTTAATAGCAACTTGTACAAACCTTAGAGAATCGTTGCTAACATCGAGATTAGCTGCACTAGCTGCTTCTTTAAATTTATCAGTAGCGTCATTTTGAGTGGCAGTTTTATCAACATCATCGGCGTAAGCTATTTCTTTAGCTTTATCGGCAATTTGCTGGGCGGTAGCAGATTCCGAAGAAACTGAACCGCTAGAATTAGATTTTCCTCCGCCTGCCACGACTTTTTTGCCGGCAGCTTCATTTGCTAAAACTTCACCTCTGCCGTTTAATCGATGTAGCGATGTTAGCCTACCAGTTATGTTTGCGACCTCGGTATAATCTCCGCCAGTTATAGTAAAAGCTCCAAGAAATTGTTTTCCAATCTCAATCCCATCCGGATCGGCAGCTGCCCGCTCGCAATAATTTTCGCTCTGATGTGGACAAGCGTGAGCGTCGAGCGCGATAAAAAACACCGGTTCGCTTAGATTCTCAAATGTCGCAACATATGTATCTCCAGCCACAGTCATATACGCTTTATCAGGCAGCACTATCCAGTAATACTTTCGCGTACTATTTGCTCCAGGCTTTTTTGTAAAAACGGTCATCCATCCTTTATAAGCGTTAAATTGAATGTCATAATTCTCTGCGTAAATATACTGCATACCACCGAAGTCATAATCTGTTTCAGTTTCTCTTTCCAGAAGACCGGGGTTAGCTGCAGCCACAACCATTGGTATTCGCATAACTCCATCCATATCTTTAATCCCTCCGTAGTATTTATGTCCAACACAAGTTCCATTATCGATACATCCTTCTGCATACCAGAAACTCTTCGCATCTATGCTGTCATCTATCCTGAAACTAGAATCTACGTTAATTATTCCATTATTCGGATCTATACAATCACTGGGATCATAAAATAAAATATTATTTTGCGAAAATTCATCAAGAAATCCTTTGCCTTGCAAAGCATACGTTTTATGGCTGAGCTGAAAGCCTGAAAACATTAAAATGCCAGTCACTATTAAAATACCGCTAATCCCAACGACCAAATTTAACAGGAATTTTTTAAGCATTTTTATACCTTTCATAGATAAGCTGATAGTTTTCTGGGTCGTATCCGGCTTCTTGGATTTTTTCAGTCACCAATTCTTCATAATCATGACCGTAATAGTTTATTAATAAACATGCGATTTTTTCACATTTACTACTACTCCTGCCGTCTTTAATTGCAAACCCAGCCGTAGATGTATTTATTTCTGTATCTTCATAAATATAGCCTTTAATTGGTAGTAATTCAAAAATACCAAGGGCTTTTGTTACTTTTTTTATAAACTCCTCAGCTGAGACATCGTTATCATAAGTTAGATTATTTTCTTTTGCGGCAATTTCGGAAAGTTTAATAAAGGAAAGATTATTATCTTTTGATTCGTAAAACGAGAATTTTTCATCGACATCTTTGAGAAACGCGGTAAAAGTAATCGCATCATGGGGAGCAATGTCTATTGTGAAAGTTTTAGTTTCTAAATTGTCATGCGAAATTTTAATTTCGTAAGTACCAGGAGTAATTTTGTAGGTATTGTTAGTAAAGCTCGTATTGCCGTTAACGGAAATAACAGCATCGACGGGAGCGATATTGAAGCTAATAATGGACACTTTGGTTGCATTGTGAATAATAATACCAGCTACAATTAATATGGCTAAAACATCTATAATTAGTATAATACGTACCCATTTTTGACGAAAAAAGATTTTAAGCGGAGAGACAACATCTTGCATATGTTTATTATACCATATATAAAAACAATAATTAAGGCATTTGCAGAAAGCGTTGTAAGTCAACAGGTTATTTATGCTATAATATTATTATGAAATCGATTAATACTTCAAAAATCTCTGGTGCTCAAGAGCTTCTCCCCGAAACTCAGGCCATTTTTAATAATCTAAAAACCAACATAGCAAATACTTATCGCCTATATGGTTTTCAAGAGATCGAAACTCCATTTATTGAACGTACCGAAATACTCCTAGCCAAAGCCGGCGGTGATACCGAAAAGCAAATCTACAAACTCGTCAAAACTGGTGATAAATCTATCGAATCCGCCGACCAGGCTTTACGTTTTGACCACACCGTTCCTTTAGCTCGTTATGTTGTCGAACACGAAAGTGAACTGATTTTTCCATTCAAAGTTTCCCAACTTGGCACCAATTTCCGTGGCGAAAGAGCCCAAAAAGGCCGTTTCCGCGAGTTTTGTCAATGTGATATTGACATTATTGGTAGAAACGAGCTTCCTATCGCTTACGATGCCGAAGTTATTGCCACACTTCTAGCAACCTTTAAGTCATTTAATATCGACACTCCAGTACTCGCCCGCATTAGCAACCGCAAAATCACTACCGGTCTGCTAGAATTTTTAGATCAAGCCGACAAAGTTTCAGAAATCATGAACATCATTGATCACGCCGAAAAAGTTACACCAGAGCAAACCAAGTTTAGTCTCGAAGAACTCGGTCTAGACAAAAACACCGTTAATATCATCAACTCATTTATTGGTCTCCACGGCAATCGCTCATCCGTAATTGACGAACTAAACAATCTAGAAATCGACAACGCCACCTTTAGAAAAGGCGTTGATGAACTCGACCAAATTTTGTATTTACTCGAATCAATCAATCTAAAAGAACAAATTCAGGCCGACATGAAAATTGTTCGCGGTCTAGATTATTACACTGGCACCGTCTTCGAATTCATTTTACCTGATTATCCAAACATTGGCTCAGTCGCCGGTGGCGGACGTTATGAAAATCTCACTAAACATTTTTCCGAACAATCATTTCCAGGCGTCGGTGGTTCAATAGGCCTAACGCGTCTCTTTTATGTTTTAAATGAAGAGAAACTTTTAAATCCAGACGTATATGATTTATTAGATTACGCCATTATTCCAGTTTCCGAACATGAGTTCGATGAAGCTATCAGCGTAGCCACCAAACTACGCGACAAAGGTCACAGCACTACAGTTGTATTTACCAACAAAAAATTCAACGACAAAATGTCATACGCATCTAAGCTAGCCAAAAATGGCGTCGTTATCGGTGAAGAAGAAGTTAAAACCAAAGCCTTGAAGCAAAAGAATTTTCAAACCGGCGAAACCACCGAACTAAACATCGAAGTTGTCAGCAACCCCGAAGACTTCTGGGGCAACGAATAATTCTGAATAGTTTTTTCGAAACATTTTGAAACTGCCCGATAAAAAATACAACAGTCGCGGATGAGTATCCTGTACTGAAATACAGGTACGAATCCGCCCGACCTGTTGTAATTTTTATACGGCGCATGTTTCAACGTTGAGAAAAAACTATTCAGAGTTATTATAGTCATCCAGCAGGACCCGTCCAGAGTATGGTATAATGACTACATGGATAGTTTAGAAAAAATAGTAAGCCTATGTAAACGTCGCGGGTTCATTTTCCCCGGTTCCGATGTTTACGGTGGGTTCGCTGGCACGTGGGATTTTGGTCCACTCGGCGTAAGTCTAAAAAAGAAAATTATGGACGAATGGTGGAAATTCTTCGTTGAAAATCGCGAAGATATTTATGGTATCGATGCCGCCATCCTAATGAACCCCAAAACCTGGGAAGCATCTGGCCATACTGCCACTTTTGCAGACCCCCTAGTCGAATGCAAAGAATGTAAATCACGTTTCCGTGCTGATAAAATCGCCAAAAATATCAACGAATCCGTAACTACTGAAGAATTCTTAAAAACTCATACCAAATGTCCAGTCTGTGGCAAAGAAAATTGGGGGCCAATTCGCAAATTCAATATGATGTTTGCTACTCACGTGGGCGCCGTTTTGCCAGATGATGACCAAGAAATCACCGCCAAAAATATCGCCTATTTGCGCCCTGAAACTGCCCAAGGCATTTTCACTAACTATAAAAATGTTGTTGATACTATCTATCCAGATATCCCATTTGGCCTAGCCCAACAAGGCAAAGCCTTCCGTAACGAAATCAGTCCACGAGACTTTATTCTGCGCGATCGCGAATGTTCACAAATGGAAATAGAATATTTTGTAAATCCTACCACTTGGGAAGATAATTTCGAAAAAATGCGCAATTTGCAACACGAATTCTTAGAAAAAATCATGGGTTTACCGGAGAACAAAATTCACGAATTAGAAGTTCCCGCCGAAGATCGTGCTCACTACAGTAAACGCACTATTGATTTTATGTTTGAGTATCCAAACGGCCAAGAAGAATTAATGGGGCTAGCATATCGCACCGATTTTGATCTTACAAATATCGCCAAAGCTTCTGGCAAATCAATGGATTACCGCGACAAAACCACAAACGAAACTTTCATTCCGCATGTCATTGAACCATCCATTGGTGTCGAACGTCTTTTCCTTGCCATCTTATCATCCGCTTACACCGAAGACGAAATTGATGGCAATAAACGTACAGTATTAAAACTCCCTGCCAATCTTGCGCCCTTTAAATTCTGTGTTTCCCCACTTCTCAAGAACAAACCAGAATTAGTCCAAAAAGCCAAAGCAGTATATGATAAACTTCGTACAAAGTATGGCAATGTTACTTGGGACGATTCCGGTAATATCGGCAAGCGTTATCGAAAGCAAGACGAAATTGGTACTCCAGCCTGCATCGTCATAGACTTTGATACTCTTGAAGACGACACGGTAACCGTTCGCGACCGTGACACCACCGAACAGACCCGCACTTCTATTGCCGAATTATAATGCACATGCTAAAATAAAAACATAAAAGGAGAAAAAATGGCTAATACTAACAATGTAAAAAATAAACCAATTATTATCGGTAGCATGATTGCTCTCGTAATTATTGTTGTTATCGTAATACTGGTTGTATTATTTAATAATAATGGCATCACGGGAGGCTTAAGCGATTCCTATTTCGTTTCTGACGGCAGCAAATATGTTATCACCACGACGGGTTCAGATATCGTTCCAGAAATAGATGATAGCTATGTTCCTGTTAAAATTCATCGAGTTTATACTTATTCTGGCGACAATATTACTGGACTCAAAATCTACTACGAATTCGAAAACACCCAAACCGCAAAACTAGCATACGAAGAAATTTCCGAAAGAGACCATACGGTCTATCAAGCTATTGATTTAGATGGTATCTATGTCGTCTTAACGGCCAAACCAATCGAATATGAAGACATTTCGGTTTACGACATTCAGACCCAAATCGAATTCAACAAACTCGTAGAAGAAGAAAACGAAAAAATCAATGCAGAATCTGCAGAAGAAAACGAGCCAACAGAAACTGAAACCGAAGAAATGCCAGAAGAATAAAAAAATATCTCCCGAAAGGGAGATACTTTTTATACCTTACTAATTATTTTTAGCATACCTTTCAATTGCGGCCGCAATTACCTTCTTAGCTGAATCCAAACCCTCAAATGCTTTTACTTCAGTTGAACCTGGTTTTTTCAAATCTTTGTAATGGTTGAAATGGTATTCAATCTGTTTCAAAGTTTGCTCAGGTAAATCTTCGAGTTTATTATAGGCATCACCATTATTACGATCATCCGCAGGAACGCAAATAATCTTATCGTCCACCTCACCACCATCCACAAACTTCATTACTCCTAGTATTTTAGCTTTCATCCAAATTCCAGTCGTAAGTGGTTGCTCTGTAATCATCAAGACATCCAATTCGTCGCCATCTTCGTCTAATGTTTGTGGAATAAAGCCATAGTTGCATGGTTTTGCAAATGCCATTGGCTCTACTCTATCTAACATAAAGCAAGCGTGCTTTCTATCCCATTCAATTTTATGATTCGAGCCGGTAGGAATCTCAATCACAACATTAAGTTCACCTTTTTCCGGTTCGCCCGGCGTCAAAACTTTATTAAAATCTGCCATTTTATCTCCTTTTTACACTATATATTATATCACAATTGACTCTTTAAGTACTCTACATCTTAGCCATCACTCTAACTAATTTAAATAACTCATCCAATAAACTATCCAAATTCTTAACCCTAGAAACAATCACTAAATCAGTAGATGATAACAGCCTTAATAGTTTTATTTCATCCGCACCGTATAGCCCATTTTCATTTGCAATAAAACAGTTATCTTGGATATCAAAATTATATCTAAGCAGAGCATCCAATTTTGCCCCAGCCTGATCGCGATATAAATTCACTTCATCGCCCATCGCCTTTAAAAGATTTAACAAATACCAACTCTCTACCAATTTAACATCTAACCCATCATTAAGTGCCATCAAGCTTTGATCCACTATTCTGTAATAGTCCGCATTATCTGAACTATCCGCTACCACCCCAACTCTTTTCAAAATTCGTCCTGCCAGTTCCATTCTGTCAAACGATTTTAAAATATTACTATAGTATTTACACATTTTTGCACTCGTTAAAACTGCTATATCACTTTTACCCTTATGAATCATGAAATCCGCTAAAGTAAATAACTCAACACTTCCAGCCAATTTAGATTTTTCTTTCCTAACGCCTTTTGCTATTACGGATATCTTGCCAAGCGGAGTTATCAAATTTAGTATCCGATCGGCTTCTCCATAATTTGTACGCTTAATCACATAGCCGAATGTCTTAATATCTTTGTTTGCAATATTCATTAACAAACCCTTTTATATCATCCGGCGTCATCGTATCTTTATTTAAATAACCAACTACACCATAATTAGACAAATCCTGATTAGAAAAATCAATCGAAGAGACGATTATCACAGGAATATTGGCAGTGTCAGAGTACGAGACTAATTCATTCAAAAACGTAAAACCATCCGGTCCATCAAGTAAAATATCCAAAAAAATCAAATCAGGTATTATTCCATCCGCTATACGATTCATCGCATCGATAGCGTTTGAAAACAATTCAGCGTCACCATAAATCGCATCCTTTATACATTCAGCCATTATTGCGTCATCATCTATTACAAAAATCATTTAGAACAAACTCGCCTGTTTAGAAATTGGTAATTCTATAAAAAAACTCGTACCATCGCGGTGTCTCACTGCTCCGATTTTAGCATTCATAAATCTAGCAAAATTAGATGCGATAAATAATCCTAACCCCGAAGAACCCGGTCGCATCGCTATAGAAAGTGGTTTTTCTACCCAACCACGTCTCATTTCTTTCCACACATCAATTGGCAACGTTGGGCCATAATCGCGCACCACTACTTTAACTTTATTACGATAATCTTTTACAATTAATTCCGCCCTTGTCTCATCTCCAGAATAATGCATTGCATTTAACAAAAAATTATAAATAACGCTATACAATAATTCCCGATTTGCCGTCACTAATCGTGCACGATTGGAATACTTAATAAATAAATCACGATTGTTATAACGAAATAGATATTGCAATTCTCGACTCACCGCATCGCAAACTTCTCTTACCGAAACTGGTTCCATTTCAAATAAACCATCTTCGAGCCTTCGAATTTTAATTAAGTCATTCACCTGCTTTATGGCCCGTTCGGAAACGCTTATCATCTGTGAGCGCGAACGTTCATCTTTTAAGTTTAAATCACCCAACGAAAAAGCCAGTTGTCTTAAAACCGCTAGTGGCGCCTTTAATTCATGCGCCACCACCAAAATTCCGTCGACCTCCTTATCCATACCCCCCCATTATAGCACACTAGGAGTTAAACTTAATTGTCTGAATCAATTTATCAAAACTATCTTTAAACAATACTGAATCAGTCTGCAAAATTGCAGTTTTATCGCGAATCTTAAAGACCAACATATATCCATTTAATTCTGTACCCGGCAACGTACCAGAATATCGATTTGCCGTCACGCCATTAACCGTCACCGACTCCACGCTAAGTGGTTTGTTCTTATTCTCAAGGAATCGCTGATACTCTTTTACTGTTTCATCAAAACTTTTATCTACAATTCGTACCCTAAGTGCATTTACAGTATTATTAGAAATTGGTTCAACCTGTAAAGGATTAAGATATGCTTCAAAGTCACCCCCATTTGCCGCATCCTTAGCAATATATACACTCCACGTTTTAGGATATTCAAAATTAAGCTCACCATAATCTACTGGACCTGCAAATATATTATAAGGAAACTCTTTTTCTTCCTGACATTTATGGGCATCATCAATCGCTTGCTCATCTCTCGCCTTTGCAACTTCGCTTGCCAAGTTTGAATCATAATCTGTCTTAAGCGTGTCATATTCCATAAACATCCAAATAAACAAACCAATAAAGGTCACTGATACAAGCGATAATATAATGATAATTATCAGTTTAAACAACCCAGAATCACTTTTGCCTTTTGGTCTTGTCTGGTCTTTCTGTGTTTGTTGCACCATTGGCTGCCCAGACACCGATTGTGTTGGTTGTGCCGTTTGCACTTGTGGTAATTGTCCATTTTCCATAATCATATTATATCATAAGCATTAAACTATTTGCTAAAATCTTCTGTAAGGACTTCAATCTCATTCTTTAAAGAATTTAAATCCTTTTCAATCTCTTTCGCTAAACCAATCGCTTCTTTGTATTTATTTGTTGCTTCATCCAGTTTAAAACTATCCGAATAAAACCATTCAACTTTTTCATCTAGTTTTTCAATTTTTTGATTCAATGTAAGTTCACTCTTTTCCATCATTTCCTTTCTTTTATGTCTTTTATAGTTGCTTTTATTTCCTGCCTTGCAGTCATAATATCAATATCTTCTCCAGGCGAAATTTTACCAGACAAAATAGCATAACCCTGGCTTAATACCCTTTCGGGATTTAAGGCGTCCAAAACTTTAATCTTTTGTACTAAAATATTTTGAACATTAGAAAAAGCGTCTTGGATAATTTTTAAACAATTCTTCATTTTATCGTTATTAGCTACCAACATTGGCTCTATATACTTTGTATTAATTGCATCAAAAATCCTTTTTACACTCCTATTATTGTTATCCTGGACACGTTCTATCGTCTGCATCAGTACTTGATATGTTCGATTCATCGTTCTTGCTAGTTTTGCTTTTTCTTCGTTCCTGTCCCGCGTCAACATTTCTGCAGCATTTGACGGCGTCGAAGCCCGTACATCGGCAGCTAAATCCGCCAAAGATTCATCGCGCTCGTGTCCTATGCCAGTGATTACTGGAATTTTAGATGCCGCAATTTCTCTCACTAATTGCTCGTCATTAAAACAAGACAAATCGTCAGCCGAACCACCACCACGCAAAATCGCTATCATCTGTACATCGCTTTTTTCATTAAAATACTTTAAAGCCCGAATCATTTGATCTGGCGCATCCATACCTTGAACTTGTGTATGAGCTACCGTCACTTTTATACCACCCCATCTAGCATTAATTATTTTAATAAAATCTGAATAACCTGCCGCATCAGTAGACGAAATAATGCCAAGACGAACCAAATCCGTCGGGATTTCTCGTTTTCGCTCCATCGCAAATAAACCTTCTGCGGTTAGTTTTTTCTTTAATAATTCATATGCTTTCTTAATTGAACCTTCGCCAACTGGTTTGATATTTTCAACCGTAAACGAAAACTTTCCCCACTTCGTGATTTTCGGTACCCCACTTACGGTGACCTTCATTCCATCTTCAATCGGTATTCTAAGATTCCATACTGACATAAAACAAGAAATCGATGACGTCTCGTCCTTGATATCAAAAAACACCCACTTGCCTTGATTTATTTTAAAACTCGCCACTTCGCCAGTAATTAGAGCCGATGGATATGCATATTCCAGCGTCTGATTAACTACTGCGATAAATTCTGTCGGCGTGAAATTATTCATCTTGCTTGCCTCTAATTGCTTCATAATATGGGTATGATCCCGAAGCAATAGTGAATAACAGTGTAATCACTCTCGTCATTACAGTAATAATGGTCGCCGTCGCAAAATCAACACCAAGCGCAATCATCACACCTGCCATCCCAAGCTCATACAGTCCATACGGCACAATTCCATCAAATACCGAACCAATTGCCTCGCCTACCATAATAAATGGCAATAGTTCTGGCCTTCCTAACGATATTGCCACAATCCAATACGTCGCTATCTCACAAAAACTATATACCAAACCCCAAACCAACGGCTTCTTCAAATACCTTTTGTTTTCTTTTGCTATTACAACACTTTGATGTATATCCATAAAGTAAGCAGTAATATCTTTATGTTTTAATAATTTTTCTTTATACCCAAATGTAAAAATCTTAGCTACATAATCAAGTAATTTAGTTATAAATTTTGCAAATTTCTCAATTCTTTTTTCACTGCTTGCTATAAAAATCACAAACCACAAAAAGAAAAACACTCCCATGTTCATCAGAAGCGATACTGGAATAATCCATTTTGCTTCAGACGGAATTAAATCAAATGCCAGAAGAACTAAAATCGCCACAAGTGCCTGCAGATAATTCACCACTGTAGTTACTGCATAACGAAATAAATACAAAAAACTTGCTTGGCCCGCCGAAACACCAAATGGCATTAGACGATAAGTTAAGAATGCCAACCCACCAATTCCGCCAGCCGGAACTGCATGATTCACAAAATTAAGTTCGGTCGATATCGATAAGATTTCTTTGGAAGAAAACTTTTTTACATCTCGTTTACTGCGTAGATAAGAAAAGAATATTTGACCACAAGCAAAATACATAAATAATTGTTCTGGAATTAATAGCACTAAAACAAAACCATTTGCTTCATGCAAATGTTTTAAAGTCTCCAAAATATCCGGCCAATTTTTATATACCACATAGGCTACCAGAATTACTGTTAAAACTGAAACAACCGTTCGAAAAGAAAACCACTTATGTTTTTTCTTAGCCATAAAACAATTATACCATAAAAAATAACCCCGAAGGGTTACTTTCTAGCGTACTTCAACTCGCACTCTCGGCAAAGACTTACCAGAAAAGTGTGTCTTTTTAGTTTTCACAAATGTAACCACACCATCCTTAGCGGCATGAATCGTGAAATTACGTGACATATAAGTACCAGGGCCAGCAATCTTAGTGGCACCTGTCTGGCGAACCAAAACTTCGCCGTTTTTAACTTTTTGTCCACCAAAACGCTTCACGCCGAGACGCTGACCAGCATTATTATGGACATTTTTGGCGGTACCGCCAGCTTTTACATGTGACATCTACTTTTTCCTTAAAATTAATATATCCCGCGCGACAACTTGATTATCACGATGATAAATAAGCCCCTCTCGCGTTTTATTGTTAACATTATACCCCATATTCTCAATTTCGTCAACAATCTCCAACCTTTCATATCCGCCATCTGGTCTCAGCCATGCCGGAACCGCTATTACTACTGGGGTATCTTTTTTTATCTGTTTTGCTAAATTCTTTAAGAATCCCAATACGATATCACCACACTCTTGTTTTTGTTCCTTTAACTCAATTTCAGATGGAATCCTCGAAAACGGTTTACCAAGATATCCTTCACATGCCACCGCATCAATTGATTGCTCCCATTTAAAAGAAGTTGCATCACCAACAGAAATCTTGAATGGTTGTTTCGAGAGCATTGCGACCAACGGGGAGCTTACGCAGCGAGCCCCGTAACGACGGGCGCGAGCGTCGCGCGCTCGAGAAACAATCCATTCAAGATTTCTCTTACTGTATTCTACCATTCTTTCACTGATATCAGTCCCATAAGCACGGTATCCCAAAAGAATCGCTTCTTGCAATACTACACCAGTTCCGCAAAATGGGTCTAACACTACAGAACCTTTTTTTAATTGTCCACATAAATTGATTAAAACTTGTGCTAACTTAGGTGGCAACATTCCGACTTTTGCATCTCGAGCTGGTCTAGCTTGATCACGCTTTGCATATGCATCAATATCTTGCACGCCAATCACTCTATACCATTCATCATCAACTTTAATTAATTCTATCTTTCGCTCATTTTTACCAGACAAACCATTATGTAGTGACGTAGCGGTCGAAAGCGCTGCTTCTTTATTCTCCACCACTCTCACGCTCCGACCATGTCGCACCAAAATTTTTTTTAATTTTAGCGCCTCGCTGGTTGCACTTTTTCGCGTCGCATTTTTAGAATAATCACTAACGCCAATCGTAATTTTACCTTCTGACAAAGTTTGTAAATATTCCAAAGGTTTTTGTTCCATTTTTTCGGCAAGCTTCAACGTACCACCCAAACAATTGATATCAGTACAAAAATTCGTCGCCTCAAGCTCCGCTATAGATATTTCCGGTTGCCTACCCAAAACTGCTAAGTATTTCATCTTACAATCAAAAACTTATTTTTACCCTTTTTGATAATTGCGGCCTGTTCAACTGAAACATCTTTATTAATTTTTATGCCGTTTACTGTAATCGCACCTTGAGCCAAAAATTCTCGTGCTTTCTTTTTTGATTCTGCTAAACCATGGTCAACCAATGCATCTACTAGAGAAACACCTTTATTCTCTACTGGCAAATATTTTGCAAATTCTATTATTTCATCTTGAGAAAAACTTGTAAAATCCGTATCGCGATTAAACAAAAGTTCAGTCAGATTTTCAATCGTATCTGCAGCTTCCTTACCATGTACCACTTCCGTAGCACCACGTGCCAAAGCTCTTTGCGCAATTCTCTTCTCCGGGTTTTCGAAGTGCTCCTTCAGAATTTTTTCAATTTCGTCCTTTTTAAGAAGAGTATAAATCTTAATCAAATATTCTACAGCTTCGTCTGGCTGATTAAGCCAAAACTGATAAAAATCAAATACTGAAGTATAATTTCCACCACCATTATCTGAACTAGCTAACCAAATAGCATTACCTTCACTTTTACCAAATTTACGCCCAGTCACTGGGTCGATTACTAACGGTGTCGACCAAACATCGGCTTTTCCATTTTCTAAACGCTTAATCAAATGAATGCCACTCGTACAGTTACCATACTGATCTGCGCCACAAAGTTGTAAGTCAACACCATATTTACGATATAGATGTAAAAAATCATATCCTTGAATCAGTGTATACGAAAATTCCGCATAACTAATCCCCGAACCACCATCTCCAATTCGATTTTGCACAAATTGTCTATCAAGTAATTGCGTCATCGAAAAAGCCTTCCCAATCTCACGCAAGAAATCGAGATATTTCATGTCCTTGAACCAGTCATAATTGTCAACTAAGGTTAGAGCGGAATTATTGGACGATGCAACTTCAGCATCATCTGCAGCAAGAGAAGTAAGTCGAGTAACGGCATTGCTAATTACATTCTCAACCTGCTTTTTAATGCATTGTTTATTATGCTCAACTTCATCAAGCGGCTTCAGTTCGCGTTCGCCATTTTCTTTCGGATCACCGATTTGCCCAGTGGCCCCGCCAACCAATAAATATGGCCGATAACCATGTCTTACAAAACAAGCACACATCATTAATGCTGCTAAATTTCCAATCGTCAACGAATCAGCCGACGGATCGGCTCCCCAATAAAACTTTTTATTTTCACGATTATCCAAATCTTCCGGATTAGCAATCGTTGTCTCGGCCTGAAAACCTCGATAAATCAATTCTTCTGATAGTTTCATATCTAAATTATATCATACAAAACATCTATTGACAGTTTTGAAAAGTCGACGAAGACCCGAGCATATTAATATCTAGGTGCAATTTCACGTAAAATTGTTGATTCAAGTTTCCCAGAATTCGTTATATCTGCCTTATTCCCACCCCAAAGGTAAAGCGTTGTATCGTAATTAATAATTTCAGCAGGAATAATGGAGTTAGCACCTTTAGCAGCACCATAAGTACGATTAGCGGATAATGTATTGGATATAATAGAACCATTAATCATGAGTTGTTTAGAATTCATTTCACTATTAATATCATTAGAGTTAGAGCAAGTATTAATGTCTTTTTCTGCAATTAGTACGGCATCTATTCGTGTCACATTGCAAGTTATTTCAATGTTTTTTGCAAATAGAATAAGTTTAGGAATCTCTTCCATAGAAATATAAGTTTGGTTGCTTAAGAAATTAATATCTTGGTTAATAGTAATAGTATAACCTTTAGCATCTATAACTCTTGTTAATCCTTTATCTACTATAATATTTTCGTTTGTAGTATAATCACTGGTTTTGTTTTCATAGCTAATCTTACTATCTTTAGCGTCTTTAAAGCGTTCTATAAGATCGTTTCTATTTTCTTCTGTATTATTTCTACTAGAACCACCAATTGCACCAGCTATATTGTGTGAACAGGTATCATTAGCAAACGTTAAGACACTTCTAAGACAATAATTTGCAGTTGTTTCGTAACTACCACCAGGACCATAGTTCATTAAAGCATCTACATTTGACGCATTATTATTGTTATAACTTGGCCATAATGAAGCATTATCTATATGTGCATAACCAGTACTAGCTCCACTACTTAGTCCAGTTACAGTACCTAGCGAAATAACATCTAATTCAGTAAATGAACCAAAGACAAAGAAACGGTTTTTGGAATTGATATCATAGTTTGCATAACCATACACATTATTCTTTTTACTGACTGGGGTTTTGATGTTCTTTTTAGAAAAGAGACCAGCTCCCCAAATTTGAATACTTGGTTTCTTAGCAATAGTAAAACATTTTGAGCTGGATACGTTCCATCTGTCGTTGCCTTTTACGTCAAGATTAGTATCACTACCACTATTGGATGGATAAACTGCAGCAGCTACACAAATTTCAGTACCAGCATCAAGATCTGGGACGTTAAAGGTTGCGCCTTTAACTCCATCACCAGACTTACCAGAAAGATTACCTTCAGAGTTTAGGATTTTGTTGGTGGCGATATCCTTTTCAGCACATAAAGCAACGCTACTGTATCTCGCACATAAATTACCACCACCCAAATTATAATTCTCATCTCCATTTCGGGTTGTACCTGCACCAGGAATATAGACCACAAGTTTTATAGCAGAACCACCAGTTTTTGTAGCATAAGCTTCATCATCAC
>JAFWBV010000005.1 GCA_017506895.1 Candidatus Saccharimonadota bacterium
GCAACCGTCTGGTGAATACAGAAATGTGATTAATTTTATTGCTGTGGCAAACCCACAACCGGAACTAGGGCCTGTGCCATGTGAGCCAGGTGCGATTTGCTATAACATGAATGCTTTGGATAATTATGAAGGGACGATGGCGAAACAGTACGAAGATGACGAAGGTAATCCTTTGCATGATGGGAGTACGGTAACATTAAGAGCATCTAATTTTAGCCATGAAGGTCATGGATTTGCTGGTTGGAGTACGTCTTATGATTACGAAGATCCTTCAGCTAAGTTTTATGGTCCAAATCAGACTATTACAGTTACGCCTGAAATTGATACGGAAGGTTTGTCATTATATGCTATCTGGATTCCGTCGGCTGGGACAATGCAGTCTGATGGGGCAGGTATATGTTCGGCTTTGCCGTATATACACTCAGACATTGATTATTCTTTAGACCATGATCTTATTAACTACTTCATTGCGGCGTTGACGGATGAAAGAGATGGCCAAACTTATGCGATTGCTAAAATATCGGAAACATCAGGAGATGCTGGTGCATGTTGGATGCTGGAGAATTTGAGATTAGATAATACGGCTAGAGGAAATATGGACGGCTCTTTGGCGCAAGGGTATTGGACTACTGGTAGTGTTGAATATTTTGCAGGATTAGCTTTGCCAGAAGGAGCTGCGTCGTTTCAACCTAACTACGCTAACTACGAATCAGGAAATAATAGTTTATATTCATTAGTTTTTTCTCAGAGTAAAATATTTGTTGGTGGTTCTTCTTACAACCCAGCTCCGGTGCGTATACCACGTTATAATAATCAAAACACTGCTTATCGTGATGAAGATGCTGATGGGACTGGTAACACTTATTCGTATGGTAATTATTACACGTGGAATGCTGCACTTGCGGATTTTCCACAGGATACAGCAAATATGCATTTTGATGGAACTTCTATTTGTCCAAGAGGTTGGCGTTTACCTTTTGGAGGAACTAATCCTTATACAGGCCCAATTATGAGGAATCATCAAGTGATTAATGGTTCGATTTCTGCGTCAAATACTTCTTCTCACGTTTTGGGGCGCGTATTGATGGCACCTCTTGATGATAGTCGTAATGTATTTGAAGAAACCGACACTAATTATCGTGGCCTTACTGCTTCTCAAATGTTTAGGAGTTTTCCATACAATTTTGTTTATTCTGGTTCTATAAAAAATGGTGCAATAGGAGAGCGTGGAAGTAATGCTGGCTATATTACTGCATCGGTACCAGACCAACAAGGTCATAGTGCAAAATATTATCATTTCTCTATGAGTAGTGGGACGTTTTATCCAGGTTCTGGCACTAGAGACAAATATACTGGTAGTACAATCCGATGCGTCATAGAGAAATAATTGGCTATATTTATTAAAACAGGTTATTATATGTAAATGTTCTAGTTAGGATGGCAAATGATGCTTTGTCAAGTCCAAGTGTAGTTAATGTAACTGGCATTACTCCACAGCAGACATTAATGGACGGGATAAGCGAAACGGAATTTTGCCTGTATATTACCAATAAGATATTGTGACGACAAACTTATTATCCGATCGTAAAAGAATTATGTTTAAATAAATGTCCAGCAGTAACCCCTATTTTGTTTTTAGGGCAAATAGGTGGATGGGGATAATTAACTTCTGTTATGCGTCCAGGTTCGCTCTATGGAACCCAATCTGGACGGACGATCGCGCTGATGCAATGTGGGATATGTGGAGAGATGGATTACTTATCCGCTGCATTCTACGGTAATAGTTTTTTAATCTCTAACGGCTATTATGATATAATAAGATTATATGTATAGTCTGTTCACTGATTTTTTGAATGAAAAGAGTAAGATTTGTATCATCCAGGCGGAGAATCCGGATGGGGATTCGCTAGGAAGTGCCATCGCACTGGATTATTTGCTTACTGATAAGGAGATTTCGCTTTATTGTCCAGTTGATATTCCGAAATATTTGCGTTATTTTAAGGATTGGTCGAGGGTAACAAACGAATTTGATTTTAAAGCTGATGGCTACATCATTGTCGATACGGCTGCACAAATTTTATTATCAAAACTACTTGACGATACCGCAATACGCAATCGTTTGTATTCTGCACCAGTGCTCGTAATAGATCACCATGAAACGCCCGACGATATTGAATTCCCGCACGAAAGCATTATAGAAGTCAGGCCGGCCTGCGCTGAGCTAATCTATGATATAGCAAAAGAACAAAAGCTTGAAATTAATAAAGAGACAGCAGAGGCGATTTTCCAAGGAATTCTTTCTGATACTTTGGGTCTAACCAGCGCATCTGTCACAGCCGATACCTTCAGAATTGCGGCCGAACTAACTGATTTGGGTGCAAATGTGTCCGAGCTAGAAGACCGTCGCCGTGAGTTTATGAAAAAGTCTCCCCGAATCCTTGATTATAAGGCAGATTTAATCAAACGGATTGAATACTCGCTAGATGGCACGCTAGCTACTGTGCATATTCCGTGGGACGATATCCGCGAATATTCTGACGAATATAATCCAAATGTATTAATCTTGGAAGAAATGCGCCTAGTTGAAGGCGTGAGGGTCGCAGTTGCGATTAAAACTTACCCGGATGGCAAAGTGACGGGCAAAATTCGCACAAGTATTGACGCACCAGTTGCCGATAAAATTGCTGGTTATTTCGGTGGCGGCGGACATCCTTTTGCGTCAGGATTCCGGACTTACGACATAAGCTATGAAGACGTTATAAAAGAATTAGTAAAAGTAGTGCCGGAGGTTCTAAATGAATCTGCTTGATTTAGAACTAACCAAGACCAACGATTTTTGCAAAAATAAGGAGCCAAAGCTAACCGTAGTTTTAATTCATGGCATTGCTTCGGACTCGCATTCTTTTGATAAAGCGATAGATTATTTTAAAAATGATAGTGATTTAGATAGTATCAGATTTGTTTCCTTTGATTTGCTAGGCTCTGGTAAGTCGCTAAAAAGTGATGAGCTTGACTATAATTACCAGGAGCAATTATCTGCAATGCATCGAGCAATCAAAAATCTAAATGTTAAAACGCCGATCATCCTAGTCGGACATTCACTTGGAACTTTCATCGTGACAAGATATGCGAGCAAATATCCTAAAGGAATCACGAAAACAATTCTAATTTCACCACCAGTTTATACAAGAAAAGATTTCGATAATCCGGCTTTTGCGGTGGGAATTGAAGCATTTAGGAGAGCGGTTAGCATTAAGAACAGTGCATATTTACTAGAAAAATCGTTTAATAATTCGATGCAAAACATAGTTTTAGATAAGAATAATTATGATTATCTTAGCAAAATGACGATACCGACGACATTAATATATGGTGGGGAAGATCAATTAATCGCATCATATAATATCCCTGCCCTTAAGAAGGCTAATCCGGGAATCTCTGCGTTCAAAACCGTTGGTAGACATGGCGTTACGCATGACAAGTACTCAATCATGGCAAAATTACTTATGGAGGAATTAAATGCTTAAAATATATAATACCGCTAGCCACAAAGTCGAAGAATTCAAACCTATTTCGGATGTTGTAAAAATATATACATGTGGGCCAACGGTCTATAACTACGCTCATATCGGCAATTTGACGGCATATATTTACTGGGATTTGCTCATACGCACTTTAAAGGCTGATGGCTATAAAGTAAAACGCGTCTTAAATCTAACCGATGTTGGACATTTAGTTTCAGACGGTGACGAAGGGGAAGATAAGCTGGAAAAAGGTGCGGAACGTGAAGGCAAAAGCGTATATGAAATTGCTGATTATTATATAAAAGCTTTTCTAGAAGATTATCGTGCGCTCAATTTGACCGAGCCAGACGTATTAGCGCGAGCTACTGATTATATTGACGAAGATATTGAAGCCGTAGATTTAATGACAAAAAATGGTTTTACTTATGAGACGTCCGACGGGGTTTATTATGATACTTCTAAATTTGAGAATTACGCCGAATTCGCCAGATTAGACTTAGCTGGTTTACAGGCTGGAGCGAGAGTTGGTTTTTCGGATGAGAAACGGAATATTTCTGATTTTGCGGTTTGGAAGTTTATTAAACCAGGCGAAAAACACGCAATGCGTTGGGATTATCTAGGTAAACCCGGCTATCCTGGTTGGCATCTCGAATGCGCTACAATTATACATAAAGAACTAGGTGAACCAATCGATATTCATGCTGGGGGCGTAGATCATATTCCGATTCACCACACCAACGAAATTGCTGAATGTTATGCCGCCTATGGTACTAAGCTAGCAAAATACTGGACTCATTGTAACTTTATTACTATAGATAATGAAAAAATCTCAAAATCATTAGGGAACACTTATAGTCTAGCTGATTTGGACGAGCGTGGTTTTTCACCGATGGATTATAAGATGTGGGTATTATCTGGGCATTATCAGGGAACTAGGAATTTTACTTTTGAATCTTTAGATGGTGCTAAAAATCGTCGCTTGAATTGGAGAAATAGAATCGCATTGATTTATCAAGGGAAAACATCGGCGGGTGACGGAGCTGGGGGGACCCCCGCCGCGCGCAGACAATGGTCGAGCACGGTGGGGGAAACTGCGACGGCAGGACCCGCCGAGAGATTTGACGAAATTCTCAATGCGGTCAATGATAACTTGAATTCAGCGGAGGCTTTTGCTGTGATTGATAATTCAGATTTGTCTTTAGATGATTGGAAAAAGATAGATGAGTTGTTTGGGTTAGGACTTATTGAGAGCTCTCCAGAGATTTCTGATGAAGCAGCTGCACTTGTTTTAGAGCGCGAAAGAGCACGCAGCGAAAAAGATTTTCAAAAAGCTGACCAAATTAGAGATGAACTAGCCAAACTAGGATTTGAAGTTAAAGACACTACAAACGGGCCGATTTGGCAATACTTAAAATAAATTATTTGTGATAGTAGCGATTTAGAAAAGATTCTTTGTAGCTCTGGAACGAGCTATCTTTTAGTGATTTACGAATCTGGTCAACGACATGAACGATAAAATGTTCGTTGTGGATGCTAGCCAAAACTTTAGCGGTGATTTCGTCGGTTTTGAATAAGTGATGAAGATAGGCGCGCGTGTAATTTTTGCAACACTCACAGTCACAGTCTGGCATTAATGGTGTAAAATCACGAGTATACTTTGCGTTCTTGATATTCACCCTGCCGTCTAAAGTATAAAGTGAGCCATTTCTCGCCATACGAGTGGGACCGACACAATCAAAAGTATCGCAACCATATTCAGCACCAACAAATAGATCAATTGGCTCCTGACCCATACCGAGTAGATGACGTGGTTTATTTTCTGGCAAGATACTATTGACGGTCTTTAACATTTCGTCCATACCTTTGGCGGTAAAGACACCGCCAATACCGAAGCCGTCTGGGTTTTTGGATGCACAGTACTTTGCCGATTCGGCGCGCAAATCATTAAAGGTTCCGCCTTGAACTACGGCGTATAGATACTGCTCGACAGGACCTGCCGAATCTCTCGACGGGTCCTGCCGGACCTTCTCCTCCCCCACTTCGCTTGCGCTCAGCAGGGGGCCCCCTCCAGGTCCGTCACCCGTCGATGTTGCACTTTTTGACAGTTTTCGGTGCTCGGTGATGCAGCGGTCGAGCCAGCGATGCGTACGCTCCATGGCTTCTTTCATATCTTCATAGCTTTCGGATTTAGCCAGATGGTCAAAGGCCATATGGATGTCAGCGCCGATAGCCCATTGGGCTTGCATGGACGATTCTGGCGTAATTTCAAAATTTGCACCATCAATATGCGATTTAAATTTAACGCCGTCTTCGGTAATTTTGACATTTGGGAGACTAAAGATTTGAAAACCGCCTGAATCGGTAAAAGTCGGCTTATGCCAGCCACAAAACTCCGCCAATCCACCGGCTTCTTTGATTAAATCGGTGCCAGGACGAAGGATTAAATGGTAGGTATTGGCCAAAATCGCTTGGCTGCCCAAATCATTCATCTCTTGCATTGTGAGAGCCTTGACCGTGGCACGCGTAGCGGCGCCAACGAAAGCTGGAGTTTCGATGTCGCCGTGGGGCGTATGAATAACCCCCACGCGAGCTAAACCATCACAGTGTTTAATATCAAACTTTAGCATAATCATCCTTTTTCGACGGGTCCTGCCGAGACTTCTCCCTCCCCAAAATTTTTGCTAACGCAAAACATTTTGGGGCCCCCTTCCAGTCTCGTCACCCGTCGATGTAATACTTTACTTAACATATTAACATTGAATCTCCATAGCTTAAGAAATTATACTTTTGCTCGATGGCGTGATCGTAAGCGTGTTTTAGATTGTCCCATCCAGCAAAAGCGGAAGCTAGCATTAGCACAGTAGATTTTGGTGCGTGAAAATTGGTCAGTAACGCATCGACAAGCTGAAATTCAAAACCTGGGTAAATAAAGATATCGTCTTCGCCAGAAGTTTTGCCAGTCTTAGCGTAATATTCCAGAGTACGAGCTACGGTAGTGCCTACTGCGATTATACGTCGGGCGGGTCCTGCCAGACCTTCTCCCTCCCCAAAATTTTTGCTTTGCAAAACATTTTGGGATCCCTTTCCAGGTCTGTCACCCGCCCGTGTAATACTCTTAATAGTATCTATCGTGTCTTCTGGGATGTGGTACCATTCGCTATGCATTTTGTGGTCTTCGATTTTGTCGGTACGTATTGGCAAAAATGTCCCGAGCCCTACGTGAAGCGTAAGATACTTTATAATCACACCTTTCTTTCGTAATCTTTCTAAAAGTTCTTCGGTCATATTAAGTGATGCGGTAGGAGCAGCGGCAGAGCCCATATTTTTGGCCCAAACCGTCTGATAGCGTTTTTTGTCATCTTCTGTAGCATCGCGATGGAGATAGGGCGGCAAGGGAACAGTGCCATATTGTTCGGCAAGTTCGGCAAGTGGCACACCTGATTCTACTTCCGCAATGCCGTTACCTAAGATGCGCTTGATAATAATGTTTTCTCGAGGCGCGTCGCCGACGCCTGTCGTTACAGGGTCGGCGCGCTCGTTCTCGTCGTGACTCCGAATCCTCTCGAAAACACTATTGTCAAGCACCAGCTTGTCGCCGTCGTGAAGCCTACCACGATACATCACACGCTGTGGTTCATCGCCGTGTTTTTCGAGCACCACTAGTTCGCGTTTGCGGCCGTCTGGGAGCTTACAAAAGAGACGAGATTGCATTACTCTTGTGTCGTTCAGGATCAAAACGTCGCCCGGATTTAGAAAGTCGTCTAGCTGTTTATAATACGAATCATTGATTTTGCCGGTTTTGCGATCTAGCACTAATAGACGTGTCGAACCACGTTCTTTGGGTGGGAATTTAGCTATTCTATCTTCCGGTAAGTCATAATTATAATCAGATACAAGCATCGTTTGATTATTATAACATAAAAATGAGTGAGTGGCTAGCGTATGGATTTTGTGCCAACAAAATAGCCCCGAAGGGCTATTCGAAGGCCTATTGTATACACTGAAGTATCTTTAGAGCCTACTGAGTGCAGTTTATCATGTCAAGTTTGTAATGTCAAGTATTTTGCCGTTTTTATCAATAATATAAAACTTTCCTATTTTTCTTTTTCGCTTTTTGTATGAATCCTTTATATTCGATATAGCCTTGTTTCTATTTAATTTGCATCTTCTTAAATCAATTATAATATTTAAGGATTGTTTTCTCGCTCCTTTTATCGTATTGTGTATCGTGTTTTTACTATTGCCTTTTGGGCTTTTTAACTCCCATATTTCGTGATTGATTAGCAAATCAGGCGATTTAAGATGCCCTGGCCTTAAAAAAACTATATCAGACTTAAAATAATTAGCGATCACAAGTGCAGCCGACATTTCGAAATCATATGGAGCGTCTTGTGGCAGAGTTTTAACTATCACCTTATAATTGTTTTTCATGTTTGGTAGGGTATCATATCGAATTAAAATATTCAACTCAATCATTGTTCTTGTGGTTTGAATGAGAATTATTAATTCGTTTTCACAAAACTACACCGATGGGATATTTGAAGGTTTTAGTTCGGCTTTTGTTCGGGTACGCTAGATATAGTGTGGTTTTGAGTGATTTTAGGCATTTTGGACGCTAGATATAGCGTAGGTGTTCACTATATATTATATGTAATGTTGGAAACAGACTAAAATAGGGTTAAGAAGATGGAATAAAGGTACCATTACTATTCCAAGTGCCAGCGCGAAGAGTAAAGGTTGGGTGGACAGGAGTGTTGTCGAACATTCTATTAAATCCTTCATTGACGCTTTCCGCACCGGTTCCAATTATAACATTTCTGACATCCCACCCATTCATAGCTGAAGCATCAATGAGTGAAGGTGAATCGGCAAACATTGCACTCATATTAGTAGCACTACTAACATTCCAGTTTTCAAGTCCAGCTAAAGTAGTTGTAGTGGATTTATTAGTTTGATTAAATGTACTGTCAAATTCTTGTACTTTGCTAACATCCCAATTTGCAAGTGGCAAGAAAGAAGCAATATTATTATTCTGGAACATAACTGACATATCAACAACACTACTAACATCCCAATTTGCTAGAGGTGATAAATCAATAATATGATCACCAGTTTTGGATTTTCCTGGCCCCATAGCGAACGTCCATTCCATATTCTCAACCTTAGATACGTCCCAATTAGCAAGAGGAGAGAGATCGGTAAGTGAGCCAGCATTTTGGAACGTGTATTGCATAGAGGCAACATTTCTTGTATCCCAATTAGCAAGGGCCGAAATATCTGATAAAGCCATCGTACAGTTGCTTCCACAAGCAAATGTGAGACGCATATTCTCAACTTTAGACACATCCCAGTATTCCAAACCATGAAGAGAAGTAAGTGAAGATGTATTTTGGAACATAGTATGCATATCCGTAACACTGGATGTATCCCAATTCATAAGCCCTGAAATATCAGCTAGTTTAGAGCGGTATCCGGCATTGGCAGTACTAGCATTTATGGCGAATAGCCCTGTCATGTCTTGTACCCGAGATGTATCCCATCTGGCTAAAGCATCTAGATTAGTTAATTCTATAGTGCTATCAATAAACATAGTATACATAGTCGTGACATTGGATGAATCCCAATCGGCTAATCCAGAAATATCGGAAAGTGCAAGGTTGGAACGGAATAGGCCTGTTGAATCGGGGTTCATTACGACCTGGTAGCCACCTGTGTAGAAGTATAAAATACCAGCATCATTGGTATTATCATAGAAGATATAAATTGGGTGCTTGGAAGTGGAAGTGGATACAGTGTTGGCTTCAGATGGAGTAAACCCACTTGGAAGAGAATCGGCCATACGGATAGCTTTAATGTCGCTAGTTTGAGCGTTGTAGGCAGTTTCGGTGCCAGCAGCTAGAGTCTTCATTTTAGCGGCTACTACTTGGCCTGTGCCTAACATGGTGCTTTTAGGTGTAGGAGTAGTATTCGGATGGACTAAAGTATATTTAACTTGGCCGACATAAGTGCCGGCGAGTTGGCTACTTGAGACATAAACTTGGTAAGTGGTTTTGAAATTAGAACCAGTGGCATTTGTACCTACATCAGTACCAGTAGTACGTTTAGCTACTAAAGTATAGTCACTTGGTACTGCATGGAAAGAGTCAAAAGAGTTTTGGATAGTGACTGGATAGGCTGGAGTTGGGCTAGTTTGAGTAGATAGTTTCATAGCCCATTGAGAGTTACCGCCCGACGTAAGAGTGCCAGTGGCTATATCAGAACCAGAGCCTAGAGCGGAACTAGTTAGAACAGTTTTACCATCAGTATTGTCAGTGTAGCCAATAGCATAAATAGCATAACCTGCATCATCATTACAAAAGATATTAACGTTGGTTTCACCGATGGCAGAGTTAATAGTACCATTAGGAATCTCAGCATTGTGAGAATTCATACCAGAACCATGCATAGTACAAGATGGGGGAACACCAATCATGGCACGATCTACGACGTCAGTAGTGGCGGATGCGGAGTGGTTAACTAGTATTATAGACAGCCCAATTAATATCAGAAAATAATTGACTATATGTTTATGCATATTTTTATTATATACATTAACTTTTTATGAGTCAAGATTATTTGCTAGATCTTTTGCAATTTGTTTTTGATATCTTTCTTCTTCGGAAAAAATGCAACCACAATACTTTTGCATATAAAGACCAAGTTCGCGCGCCTTGGCTTGGCCTTCGCGGAAACCAACTCGAAAATCCCGATAGACAAACTGCACTCCAGACAACGCTGCTAATTCTTCACAGACTTTTTTTAATTCTTCGTGTTTTTGATATGGCGAAACCAATAATGTAGTCGTAAAAGCGTCGTAACCATTCTTTGCAGCATAACGTACCGTTTCGGTGAGTCGTTTTTTGTAACAATAATTGGCGCAACGATTTGGAATGTCTGAAACAACATTACGGCAAAACTCATCCAAGCCGTATTCTTCATCGACAATAAGTTTTACGTCTACTCGCCCTGCATAATCCTTCAAACAATCACGTCGAGTTTTGTATTCTATATATGGATGAATGTTTGGGTTATACCAAAAAAGAGTTGGTTCGATATTATCTGACCTTAAACTATCTATACAATAAACGCTGCATGGTGCGCAGCAAGTATGCATTAATAATTTCATAATACTCTTTTCTCGACGGGTCCTGCCGAGACTTCTCCCTCCCCAAAATTTTTGCTTTAGCAAAACATTTTGGGGGCCCCTTCCAGTCTCGTCACCCGTCGATGTAAAATAACATTTACACAATTATAACATTTATGCTACAATAAATCTATAAGGAGGTTTATGTCTAAAACAATTGGAACTGATTTAAAGACATTCATTAAGTTCTGGTTAGTACCACTCGGTATTGTAGTTGCACTTTTTATAATTTATAAGGCTATGACTGGTCTTATCATTATTGGTGTATCGATATTTTTGGCCTTAGCATTAAAGCCTCTAGTTCGAAAAGTGAATGGATTCTTTACGAAACACTTTGGTAAGGACAAAAAACACCAAACAATGTCGGCAGTTTTTGCTTATCTAATTGTTGTTCTGGTAATTGGCGCGATTGTGGCAATTGTGGGCCCAGTAGTCGTCAATGAGACCGCTAAATTTGTACAGAATTTCCCAGAGACCTTCGAAAAGACGTTCGGTGGCTGGGACGGTATTAATAATTTTGGAAACTCAATCGGTATACAGAATCTTCAAGGTGAGATTACTAATGCCCTGAATGGAATTTCTGATAATCTTTTGGGGATACTAGGGAACAATCTGGTTTCAAGCGTCACTGGCGTAGCTGACGTAGTAATGAAAATCGTTTTAATAATCGTTTTAACATTCTTGTTCCTACTAGAAGGCCCGAGTATGCTCGAAATTTTGTGGAGTAGCATGGGTACGAGCAAAGAGGAAAAACGATCCACTAACGTAATTCGTAACATAGTGACCAGAATGGCAAATGTAGTTTCAACCTATGTTTCTCGCCAAGTAATGATTGCGGTGATTGATGGCTGTGCTACTGCTATTATTGTATTTATTCTTTCACTTATTCTTGGATTCTCGGCTAACCTTGCTATCCCAATGGGGATGATTACGATGCTATTTTATCTAATCCCAATGTTTGGTCAATTTATTGGTGGAACTTTGGTCACAATGCTATTGTTCTTTTCAAACCCGCTAGCGGCTGGTATCTTTGCAGTAGTATATATAGTGTATTCGCAGGTCGAAAATAACGTTATCTCGCCAAAGATTCAGGGAAGTGCGCTTAAACTACAGCCGGTCGTGATTTTATCGGCGGTAGTGATTGGTATGTATATGTTTGGACTACTCGGCGCCATTATCGCTATTCCAATTGCTGGCTGTATTAGAGTTTTGATTGAAGAATATCCAAATATAAAAGCCTTGAGAGATTAGTTAAATGGCCGATAACGCAAGGTCTGGTGAGCAGCCAGCCGATATTGATGACAAAAAAATATTTCCGAAAAAGGTTTTTAAAAAGCCGCTTTTAATTCTACTTTTTGTCTTTATTAATATTGCAGTTATTGCAATTACGGCTTTTTCGGAATTTGGTAATTCAGAAAATGCCGCCGCGCTTTCGGAAGTAAAAATTAACTGGTGGTTCTTGATTCCAGCGGCGTTATGTTTCCTTATTGCTATCACATTTGAAATAAAAAAATATGTAGTAATGATGCGAGAAATGGCAGCGGACAAAACTCATTTTAATCGCAAGCTAGCTCGCAAAGTCGCTAGACGAACTGTCCTACTCGGAAAATACTATGACAATGTAACTCCAGCAGCAATCGGTGGTCAACCGTTTCAAATCTACTATATGCGGAAAAATAGTGGTCTGCCAGCTGGGGTATCAACGTCGATTCCAGTTTTCGGTATGATTTCTGGACAAATTGGATTTATTATTATTGCAGTTTTATGTTTTTTACTTGGAAGCTTATCAATCAACAATGCAGTCCTGATTGGTACGGCCTGTTTTGGACTGTTATTCTTTGCTTTTTGGCCCGTAACTGTGATGATTGCGACATTTTTGCCTAAAGCCACCTTAGAAATCATTGGTCTACTCGTAAAGTTTCTGGCCAAAATTCGAATTGTTAAAAATGTCGAAAAAACTAGGACCAAAGCTGAATACGAAGTAAATGAATATGCCAAGTGTGTACGTAAGATTTTGAAGACGCGCGGGTTATTCTTAAAAACTGTTTTGATGTCTGTAGCATTTAATGCGCTAATAGGTATGATTCCGTTTTTTGTACTTACTGCTTTTGGCGGACAAGTAGACTTTTTACCATGTTTTGTTACAACGATAGCAGTAACTTCGGCGGTCTATTTTGTGCCGACGCCAGGCAATGCGGGTGCGGCAGAAGGTACGTTTTTCGTGGTCTTCTCAGCTCTTTCTAGTGGTTATGTCTTTTGGGCGATGCTAGTTTGGAGATTCTTTTCGTACTATATATACATTATACTTGGGCCGTTGATTTACTTTATCATGCATATCGAAAAAAAGAAGCATCAGCACTAGATAGATTAATATGGTATAATAGTAGAATATGCTCAAACTTTTTAAATATTTAAGGCCATATTGGTGGCAGGTCATTATCTTGATTGCGGCTACCGCCCTTCAGGTATGGACTACCCTGAGACTACCAGCTCTGATGGCGCATATTATTAATGATGGTATTGTGCCTGGTAATACAGATTATATTTGGCAGGTGGGAATTAGAATGGTCGGTCTTGCAATTTTGTCTGCGATAGCTTCACTTATTTCTAGCTATTTTTCCGCTCGAGTCGGCACTAGCTATGCGCGTGATATCAGGGCAGCAATTTTTACAAAGATTATTAATTTTAATATTTTGGACGTTAAAGATTTTAGCACAGCATCGCTTTTGACTAGGACAACTAATGACATCAACCAGGTCCAGGCCGTTACGATTATGATGCTGTCTATGATGATTAGATCGCCACTATTTTGTATTATTTCGATCGTGATGGCTGTGCAAACCGCTCCTGATATGTCGTGGATTATTTTGGTGGGTGCTGCTGCAATTCTTGGCTCTGTGATTCTAATCATGGCGCTCGTCATGCCAAAATTTAAAATATTTCAAACACTGGTCGACAAGATTACTCTAATTACACGCGAGAACCTAACTGGTCTTAGAGTAGTGAGGGCGTTTAATAATGAAGAATTAGAAAAAAAGAAGTTTACAAAAACTAATGATAAACTAACAAAACTGTTAATTTATATTGACAGAATTTTGGAACTACAAAATCCTTTGATTAATATTATATTTAATGGTACGACTCTACTTTGTTCTTGGATTGGTATTTCACTATTATCAAAAGACTTTGCCTATCTAGGTAATATGACGGCATTCGCGCAATATGTAACGCACGTAATGCTGTCTTTCTTGATGATGTCGATGCTATTCGTGATGTTGCCGAGAGCCAATGTGTCAGCACACCGTATCAATGAAGTTCTAAATAAAACTTCTAAAATAATTTGGCCGAATAAAACTAGTGGCATGCCAGAAAAAACACCGTCAGTGGAATTTAAAAATGTTGATTTTTCTTATCCGGCGGCAGAAGAAAAAGTCTTGGACAATATTTCTTTTAAAGCTGTGGCGGGCGAAACTACGGCCTTTATCGGCTCAACGGGCTCTGGCAAATCTACGCTGATTAATCTTGTGCCGAGATTTTATGAAGCAACTGGTGGTGAAATTTTGATTAATGGTATACCAATCCAAAACTATGAAAAGAAAGATTTGATTGCGCGAATTGGCTTCGTGCCACAAAGAGGAGTTTTATTTGCTGGTACTATTAAATCTAATATTAAATTTGGTGCTCCGGAAGCATCAGATGAAGCGATGCGTAAAGCAGCCAGAATTGCTCAAGCTGAAAACTTTATTGACAAATTACCAAACAAATATAACTCGCATATTGCACAAGGTGGGACGAACGTGTCGGGTGGACAAAAACAGAGACTATCGATCGCACGAGCAATTTGTAAGGAACCAGATATTTATGTATTTGATGATGCATTTTCGGCCCTTGATATGAAGACTGATGCTAAGCTGCGAAATGCATTAAAAGATATCACTGCGAATGCTGTAGTTTTAATTGTGGCGCAAAGAGTATCCACTATTAAAGATGCCGAACAAATAGTAGTGCTAGACAGTGGACACATAGTAGGGAAGGGCACACATTTGGAGCTGCTAAATAAATGTAAAGTCTATCAGGAAATTGTTAAATCGCAATTGTCCGACAAAGAATACGATACAGAGATTAAAATGGCGAAGAAGTATCAAAAAGATAGCAAAATTTCTAAGCCAGCCAATCAAATCGACAGGCAAATGCCCGGAAAGGTGGAATATGCCTAATCGTCCACAAACTGCCGAAAAGCCAAAGAATATGATGGATTCATTTAAAGTGTTTTTGAAGTCTATTAAAAAGTACCGTTTTTTGATTTTAACGTCCGTGCTTTTGACCGTTGGCTCGGCAATTCTTGGTCTTTTCATACCAAAAATACTTGGAGACATGACAACAATTGCAGTGGACTCTTATCCTGATTTAGATTGGACGGTACTGGGCGAAAAAGCAATTTTGATTATCTCGCTATTTTGTGCATCGTCTTTACTTGGCTATGGACAAGCCTATATTCTAGCTGTAGTTTCTGCAAAATATACTAAGGATTTAAGAGAACAAATATTAGATAAGATTTCTAGGTTACCGATTTCATATTTTGATAAACATCAATATGGCGATACGTTGTCGCGCATGTCTAATGATGTGGACGTGTTAACAACATCCATGTCTCAAGAAATTGCGGACGTATCGATGAGCGTTACAACGCTAGTTGGCGTAATGATTATAATGCTGACGATTTCCGTACCATTATCGTTAATATCATTCGTAGTAGTGCCGCTTTCAGTTGTAGTGGTTGGCAGAATTATGCGCTTCGCCCAAAAATACTTCCGAGAACAGCAAAAAACATTGGGTGTTTTGAATAGCGAAATTGAAGAGGACTATTCTGGGCAGATCGTGATTAAATCAAATTCCTACGAAGATACGGCCATGGATGAGTTTAATAGGGTGAATGAAAAACTAACAATGGTATCGAGACGGGCGCAAATCTTTTCTTCATTATCTTTCCCAGTAACCCATATATTTACAAATCTTGGTTATGTGGCAATCTGTGCGCTGGGTGGTGTATTTGTAGTACAAGGTCAAATAACGATTGGCAACATCCAAGCTTTCATTCAATATGTTTCGAGGTTTAATCGCCCCATCACCGAAATCGCCTCGACTACATCAACTTTACAATCCTTGTTAGCGGCCAGCGAAAGAATATTTGAATTTCTAAATGAACCCGAAGAGCAACCCGATATTGAGCCAGCCCGGACAATCAAATCAGTAAAAGGTGCAGTGGAGTTCCATCATGTTAACTTTGGTTATTTGCCGGATAGACCAGTGATTCGTGACTTTTCGGTCAAGGTTGAGCCTGGAATGAAAGTTGCAATCGTAGGGCCAACTGGAGCTGGCAAAACTACTATTATTAACTTGCTGATGCGATTCTATGAACCGGACTCTGGATTCATCTCGATTGACGGTGTACCAACTCGCGAAATGAAGCGAGCTGACGTTAGAAAGTTATTCGGTATGGTACTTCAAGACACTTGGCTATTCTCTGGTACAGTAGAAGAAAACCTACGCTATGGTAAGCTTTCTGCTTCGCTTGATGATATCAAAAAAGCGGCCAAAGCTTCGAATGTCAACCATATCATCGAAGCTCTACCAAAGTCCTACCATTCCGAAATTAGCGAAGACTCTGATAATGTTTCAGCGGGCGAAAAACAGTTAATTACTATTGCTCGAGCTATGGTGGCCAATCCACCGATGATGATCTTAGACGAAGCAACATCGAATGTTGATACGCGTACTGAGCAATTAATTCAGGACTCTTTTGAAAAACTAACATCTGGGCGTACGTCGTTTGTAATAGCTCATAGATTATCCACGATTCGCAATTCAGATTTAATTCTAGTCATGAAAGATGGCGCCGTGATAGAGCAAGGAAATCATGAAGAGCTGCTAAAACTCAATGGCTTCTATGCTGAGTTATACAACTCACAGTTTGCTGAAGGATAATTTAATTATTTATTCTGGAATATAGAAACATCTAACTGCGAAGCCGCGGAATTTATCGTCATTATTAGTGCCCGGATAAACGTTTGTTTCATTTATCACAAATCTATATGCTGTACCGTTGGTGCTAGGCGTAGCTGTCCAATAATAGCCATTTCCGCCTCTATTACCGACCGCATTTCCATTAAAACGACCGGAATATACGAAATTATTAGGGAATTTACGAAATGCTTTTGTGGCGGTATCGCCATTAGCATTGACGGTACCACTATAATATGAGTTGCCATCGTTGGCCGTGTCTTGATGGGCGGTCTTTACTTGACTCATTGTGTAATAACCTAATGTATAATAATCTCGCCAGTTTGATTCATCTCCATCAACATTAATCGACGATGTAACGCTACCGCCTTGTGGCAAAAACCAATTTGCTGGGCAAATTGCTGTGTCAACTAACGATAAATTATCCGTGGCGTAATGAATAGTATTTGCTAGAGCCGCTGCCCAGGAATAGTAATTCCCGTATCCATAGATGCTGGCATTAGCAGTGGTAGAATATGTAGTGCTAGCCGTCAGGCTTGTAGCCCTAGTTGATGAAGCAGTATTAATGTTATTATATTTTGGTATACGAATCTGTGGATTGTCTGCACTATTAATATTTATAGTATTATTACTGCCATCTATACTATATAAACTATTTGAAGAGAATGAACTCGAGAAACCACTACTCTCAGCATTAGCTAAACCAACAAAACTACCATAATTAGTGCCTGTACCCGAATACGTACCATAGCCTCTCGACAAAGCGGCATCGCCTGCTCTAGTAGTGTATTGAGACTCTAGGCGCAAGTTTTCAATCATCCAACACCGGCCATCCGCGAGTCTTGCAACGGCATAGGTTTGACGATCTCGTAAATCAGTGAGTGCGGTAACACTAGCCATTGTCGCTTTTCCACTTTGTGGGGCTCTGGTAAGGTTGCCACAAACATTTTCGATATCGTGTTGAAGGGTCCCGGTGGACTTTACCCACACGGCATATAGTGAAAGGCCACCATTGCTACCGCTATATTGCCCCGCGGTAAACGTTATCTCTTCATTTGGGCCATAGTAATTGCCGCTATAATCATATTTGTCATTCCAACCAGCGAAACCATAACCATCCCGACTAAAGTTAGAAGCTAAAAGAGTAGCTGATGTTTGACTGGACGTAAGTTGTTGAACTGGTCCGCCGCTACTAGTGGTCATTGAACCGGTAGCCATATTAGTATTCGGATAGTAACCAATAAAGCCTGATGGAGTGGTTTGTGGCTGAGCTGGGATTTCGTTGGCTGGGTGGACTAAGGTAAATCTAACTTTGCCAACATAGGTGCCAGTCTCCTGAGTGGTACTAATATAAGATTGATAAGTAAGATTGAGAGAAGTACCGACAGCTGGGCTCGTAGAAGGAGCATCTGTGGCAGAATCGCGATGTGCGATTTTGGTATAAGTGGCTGGAACCAACGAATAATTACTGTAACCATTGTCGATTGTGGCAGCGTAAGTGCCGGTCGTAACTTGGTTTAACTTCATTGCCCAAGAAGAAGTGCCAGTTGTATTAGTGCCGGTGTTAAACTCTGCTGGACTTGCTCCGGCGCCTTGTTGAAGCATTTTATTGTTGCCTAATTCATCATTTGAATAACCGATGGCATAAATTGCAAAACCATCGGTGTCGTTACATATAGTCTTTAGCGTAGTGGAGCCAATGTTTTGCTTACTAGTGCCGGCAGGAACTTCTGTGGTATGAGCAGTGTTGACGGTAGCAGTTAGAGTACAAGCTGCGCCAACAATAACAGACGCAGATGCGGTAGTCGTTTCAGCCGTAGCGGGTACCGATGAAAGAATCATCCCGATAAGTGCCACTATTAGAAAACTAGAAAGACATATAAAATAATCACTAATATTTAGATAATGCATTTTTACCCTACTCATGTTTTTTATTATAACACAAGAATTATATTTAGCTCAAGCTTTTTTTATAATTTTTTGAATAACTGTGAATATTTCTTCAATGGTGCCGGATGCATCGATAAGATTTAAGTTAAAATCTTTGGCTATTTTGGGATAGGCCGCGTTGACTTTCTGCTGAAATTCATTTGGTTTTTGTTCAAAAGTTTCGATGGCCTTGCCACGATTATTTTGACGCTTGAGCCGAACTTCATCAGAAACTGTTAGAATAAACCCGAAATCTGGCGCAAAATATTTTTCTGGTAAAAGCTCTTTGGTGATTTTGATGATTTTGTTGCGAGAGACCCCTTCACCGTAACCTTGATAAGCTAAAGTCGACCAGTAATTACGTGCCGAAATTACCACTCCGCCTTTTCTTAAAACTGGCTCGGCGATTTTTTTCCATAATTCGACACGAGCAGCGGTAAATAATAAAACATTCGTGATAGGTTCTAAATGATAGCCGCGAGTTAGAATCATATCATGCAAATCGTGCGCTTGTGGTAAATCGCCGTCTGGCTCTTCGAGCATTACGACTTCTTTGCCTTGTTCTTCAAAGAATTGTTTTAGTAATTCTGCCTGAGTAGATTTACCGGTACCGTCTTGGCCTTCGATTACTATATACATTAGTTTTTCTCCTTAGATGACGCTTTATTCTGGGCGGGTCCTGCCGCTTTCTCTTCCCCCACTCGGCTCTCGTGGGGGACCCCCTTCGAAAGCGTCACCCGCCTAGAACCACAAGAGTCGTCACCCGTCCGTAATAAATACTTTTCATAACAGGCGGGGCAGAGAGCACGATATTCAATTTTACTCTTACCGTCGTCAATCAGTATATCAGGACCGTCGGCGACGAGTTTGCCATCTAGAAATCTGGCATTATAAGTAGCTTTGTGACCGCATTCACAGATGGTCTTGATTTCTTCGATGTCGTGAGCAATTTGCAAAAGCCTGGTAGCGCCTTCAAACCCACCATCTTCGCGACGAAAATTGAGCCGAAGACCATAACACATAACCGGAATGTTAAGTTTGATAGTAACTAGCATAAGTTGATCGACTTGTTGTGGAGTTAAAAACTGAGCTTCGTCTACCAAAACACACTGGACATCACGATATTGTTTGGAGATAGTATCATATAAATTAATATTGCGATCAAAACAAACATTAGTCTCTCGTTCGGGTCCGATACGTGTATACAACTTCTCGCCATGTTTAGTGTCGGTTTTGGGTTTAATGACACATACTTTATGGCCACGTTCTTCATAATTGAAAGCAACTTGGAGGAGCTGCATAGTTTTGCCGCACCCCATTGCTCCATATCTAAAATATAGTTTTGCCATATTATATATTATAGCATACACAACAATTTGGATAATGTTTACCATCTAAATAATTTTACTGTTACCATGCTATAATGTAATTAATGCATGAGAGTTGGAAACCATTTTTGAATTCAGAGTTCAATAAACCATATTTTAAAGATTTAGCGGCTTTTTTACACGAAGAATATGATAAGAAAACAATTTTCCCGAAAAAGGAATTAGTGTTTCGAGCCTTTGCGACGGATTTGAATGAAGTTAAAGTCGTAATTCTAGGCCAAGATCCATACCACACGCCAGGAGCCGCAGAAGGATTGGCTTTTTCAGTACCAAATTCACAACCGATTCCACCTTCTTTAATTAATATTTATAAAGAAATTGATAATGATATTGGGAGACACGCTAACTCGCGTGGAAGTTTAGCGAATTGGCAAAAGCAGGGAGTGTTGTTACTTAACACTGTGCTAACTGTGGAAGCGCATAAAGCTGGTTCGCATCGTGGACGTGGCTGGGAGACTTTTACTACGGCAACAATTGAATATTTGAATCGAGAAAGGCCCCATCTAGTTTTTATACTGTGGGGAAGAGATGCAAGAAATAAAAAATCGTTAATTGACACTTCGCGACATCTTGTTTTAGAGTCAGCTCATCCTTCACCTTTATCGGCTTATCATGGGTTTTTTGGCAGTAAACCATTTTCAAAATGCAATAAGTTTTTAGAGCAAAATGGCATGACGCCGATTATTTGGTAACTATGCTTCAGTTGCGCTTGGCTCGACCCATTTGCGTAAACGAGCATATTCGGGTGAATCGACTGGATAAGAATCTAGAATGTCTTCGATGTAAGATTTATTGTTGGTGAGATTTAAAGTTTTGACTTCTGGCATGGATGCGAGTAAACGCACAACCGCTTCATCTGTTTCAATATTAGTCATGGATTTTTTGGGGTCAGTGGAATGAGAATGGACACGAAGCTCCTTGTAAACAAATCGCTTAATACCAGCTTGAAGACAATACTTAAGACAATTTTCACAAGTGGCGACTTTATTATATAATGTGCATCCCGTTAGATCTTGGTGAGCAAATATCACGGCATTCATTTCGGAATGAATAGCAAAGTAATACTTCATTGGGCGTTCTTCCAAAGTCATTTTGGATTCGTCAGCACCTTGAATCATGCCATTGTAACCGAGCGAAACTACACGTTTATTCTGATCGACAATCACACAACCCATTTTTGATGAAGGGTCTTTGGACTTCTCAGCGACCGTTTCGGCAATTTTCATAAAATATTCATCCCATTCGCGTTGTTTTTGATTCATTGAAACTCCTTTCAAGAAAATTATAGCATGTGATTTAATATGATTGTTTTATTTTTAAAATGAATATGCTATAATTAATTTAGCATAAGCAAAAGGAGGACATGACAAAAAAGATTTCTATGAGTTTGTTAGGCTCTATGTGTCTTTTTGTACTTTTGTTCTTGTTTACTTCTAATGTGGTTTTTGCGGATGATAATAATTCAGTTGTAGATTTAATTAATATTACAGTACCACAGTCTTGTTCAGTAGAAGGTATTATTGCTAGTGGGGGAGAACATACTAAGACAGTACAGAATAATCAATACTATAGTGAAATTGGAACTACTACATTCAAAACATATTGTAATGATAGTGGTGGTTATGCTATTTATGCTATTGGTTATAGTAATGATGAATATGGTAATACTTTAATGAAACATAGTACAAACAGTAGTTTAGATTTTGATACAGGAACTAATACTTCTGGCAATACTTCTGATTGGTCTATGAAGTTAAGCCCGGTGACTGGGACTTATGCTCCGACAATACATTCTGATACTAATGGAGCTTTTAGTGCTTATCATATAGTACCTAATACTTATACTAAGGTTGTATCTTTTCCTTCAAATACTGATTTACCAGCAACTGGAGTTAATGCGACTGGTTCTGGATTTACTTCTACTTATGCTGCTTGGATATCTGCTACACAAGGCGCTGGAACCTATACTGGGAAAGTTAAATATACTTTAGTGCATCCGAGTACGGAAGTGCCACTACAACCACAGACTACCGCGCCTGGATATATTGGATACTATCCAAATGGTGGCAATGTAGAAGGCACAATGGGTAGACAATCAGCTGCCGATGGTAACCCGGTACAATTATTTGCTTCAAACTTTAGTAGAGAAGGTTATGGCTTTGCTGGTTGGAGTGATGCTTTTGATTACGCTACTAACGCTAATGCTCACTTATATGGCCCAAATGAAGATATCACCGTCCCTACTGGCACTACAGCTAATGGATTAAGTCTCTATGCTGTATGGATTAAATCAGCTGGTACTATGCAAGGCTGGTCTGGTTGTGGCTCTATGCAAGCTGCTACCTATAATAACGAAGGGGATTCAGATGAATCTACTTGGTCTATCACAGCTGGCCTAAACAATATTACGGCATTAACTGATAGTAGAGATAATGATACTTATGCTATTGCAAAGCTTACGGATGGAAAATGTTGGATGATAGAAAACTTAAGATTAGCCGATAAAGACAGTAATAACAATGATGTAATATTATCTAGCACTAATACCAATAACCCATCATTGCCACTTACCAATGTATATGATACCAACACTACATCAAACCACTTATCTTCAACTTCAAGTAAAGCTTATAATGCATCTACCGCTCCAGATGGTTGGTGTACTACTCGCTCCGCCGCCTGTGATGACCAGTCTAGAATCCGTACAGATAATACCGCGAATAGAGCAACTTATACAACCACTACCAATATGACATCCCATGCAGCCAATCTCTATGCTTATGGTAACTATTACAACTGGTACTCTGCTACTGCTGGTAATGGGAAATATGCTAATGGCTCTGGTTATACTACCCCAGGAGATTTATGTCCTACTGGCTGGCATCTACCCACTGGTACTGGCTCTGGTGAATTCGGTTTATTAAGTAAAAGCCTGGGCGGTTATAAAGATGGTTTTAATGTAGCACAGGCAATGTCCAGTTCTACTTCCCCTACAGTTACTATAATGCTACAGAGACTTCGCCATTTCCCCAATAATCTGCTTTACTCGGGCAACGTTAGCGGCGCTTCCATCTACGATCGAGGCGGTAGCGGTCTCTTTTGGTCGTCTACGGCTTACAATAGTAATATCGCCTTCTACTTGCTCTTCAACTCCACTTACGTTAGCCCAGGCTCCTCGACCACCAACTACAAGTACCACGGGAGGACAGTCCGCTGTATAGCTAGTTCGTAATGTAGTTCGTTTTTTCTGTGTTTTTTTGCAAAATCAAAATTGTCTTTGGGTAATTATGGTTTGCAAGAATAATAGCGAGCTACTTGTATTGATGCGTCATTTTTTTCATTGAATCATTTCGAGCTCAAATGCCAATGGTCGCCATATTCACATTTATAAACAGAGAGTTCGGGAGAATTATGGTCATATTCGGCAACACGGGCGGCAAGTTCGGCTTCTTCTTTTGTAGCATAACAGATTTTATGAGAATCACCGACCCAACAACGTTTGGGTTCGTAGACTTGATTAGGATTTAAGCGTTTATTCCGATTTGCCATGAGATATATTATAGCATATTACCCTGATAAACTAGCTGGTATCTGGACTTTTTGTAATAATTATGGTAAAATAGTTGTCATGACTTTAAATAAAGATAAAATTCGGAACGTTGCGATTATTGCGCACGTGGATCATGGAAAGACTACTCTCGTGGACGGTCTTCTTAAGCAGTCTCACACTTTTCGCGATAATCAGGCAGAAATGAATCAGACATTGATTATGGATTCGATGGACCAAGAGCATGAGCGGGGAATAACGATTACCGCAAAGCAAACTTGTGTTTATTATGATGGTTATAAAATCAATATTATCGACACTCCAGGTCACGCAGATTTTTCGGGAGAAGTAGAACGTACTTTGAATATGGCAGATGGTGTGCTATTAATCGTTGATGCACAGGAAGGCCCGATGCCGCAAACGAAATTTGTTTTATCTAAGGCTTTGGCTCTAGGTTTGAAGCCGGTTGTCGTAATAAATAAAATCGATAAACCAGCAGCGAGAATTGATGAAGTTCTGAGTGAAATTGAAAGCCTATTTTTGGAGCTCGCTACGGATGAATCACAACTATTCTACCCAGTTTATTATGCAATAGCGCGTGAAGGTAGAGCCGGTAAAACCACTGAGCTCGACGATGATCTACACGTGATTTTTGAATCAATTATTAATGATATTCCGGCTCCGTCGGTCGATTCTGATGCCGAATCGGCACAATTACTTGTCGCGGCACTGGCTAGTGATAATTATCTCGGTAAATATTGTATCGGGAAAATCTTTCGTGGAAAGCTCAAAAAGGGACAAAGTGTTAAAATACTGCATCCGAACGCGCAGACGGTTTCTCTTGAGACCGTGTCCCGCGAGTCTCACGAGACGAGCGAAGTGAGTGAGCCCCATAACGATGGGCGCGAACGAACGGGGTCGAGAGAGAAAACGTTAAGCGTTCGGAATGCAAAGATTGATAACTTGTTTATTTATAAGGGGCTCGGGAAGGAAGAAGTTACCGAAGCGATTGCAGGCGACATCGTTGCGATTACTGGTGTCTCGGAAGCAAATATTGGCGATACAATAGCCACTGGTGATAATCCGGAAGCCTTACCAGGTATTGAGCTTGAAGCGCCAACTTTGTCTATTTATATTGGGCCAAATACTTCACCTTTAAAGGGACGTGAAGGCGAATTTACGACTTCACGACAAATTGCAGAAAGACTCGAAAAAGAGTTAGAAACCAACATCGCTCTCAAAATTCAACCAGATGGCTTAGGTTATAAAGTATCTGGGCGCGGAGAATTACATTTGTCGGTTTTGATTGAAACGATGCGCCGCGAAGGTTACGAAATGGAAGTCGGTAGGCCAGAAGTGGTTTATCGCGAAATTGACGGCACTAAATGTGAGCCAATTGAAAGCCTAACGATTGAAGTTGAGCCAGAATTTATGGGAGCTGTATCACAAGAACTTGGCATTCGCAAGGCCGAATTAAAATCTCAAGAAATGACCAGCACGGGAGCGGTAAGATTTATTTACGAAATATCAACTGCGGCGTTAATTGGCCTAAGGAACAATTTACTCACCGCAACTCGTGGCACGGCTATTATGTCGTCTATTCCTTCAGGATATCGTCCAACGGAAGGCCGTTACAAACCAGAAAGAAATGGGGCGCTTGTCTCATTTGAAGATGGCGTTTCAACAGCTTATGCCCTAGACGCGGCACAGGCGCGTGGTATTTTGTATATTCCGCCACAGGTTCCAGTTTACCAAGGTATGATTGTGGGGCTATCTAATAAAAAAGATGATCTCGATATTAATATTTGCCGTGAAAAACAGCTAACTAATATGCGTACGCATGCTTCGGATGGCGCGATTCAATTGACGCCTTACACACAATTATCGCTAGAGCAATGTCTGGATTTCTTGCTTGATGATGAGCTTTTGGAAGTCACGCCAAAATCATTGCGCCTACGCAAACGACAGCTAGATCCGATTAAACGTAAAAGAGAAAATAGAATCTAGATTCAAAAATCATTTTCGTTCGCGCTTCACTTCGCGCCGTGATATTTTTTGCAAATTTTTTAACAGAAATTACTCGTGTCTCGCGGCTGTCTTCACAGCTCGCACGAGATAATTTCTTAAAATTTGCAAAAACTCTCTCGGGCTCGTTCAATGCTCACTCAAATTGATTATTTGAACTTGTGATATAATTCTTTTATGTTAATTGATTCACATTGCCATTTACATGATCGAGAATTTTTTGCCGAAGAGCAGGCCGAAGAAATGATAGAACGTGCCCGCAAGGTTGGTATTAAAAAGATTATCTGTATCGGAACTTCACACCAGGATTCGCTCGCGGCTCGCGATTTTGCAAATAATCATAATGATGTTTATTGGACATATGGCATACACCCCGAGGCTACAAGTGAGTTTCATTCGGGGTCGCGTCCGGCCGGCCCATCGCCATGGGCGGCCGGCGCTAACTCTCGCGCTGCCGCGCTCCGAAATCCCCCGAATCAAAACTCACTCGTAGCCATCGGTGAGATCGGTCTGGATTACCATCATGATAGCGCCAGCCGAAATGCGCAGATAAAATTGTTTGAAGAGATGCTGCAAATTGCGACAGATAATGATTTACCGGTTTCGTTTCATGTACGAGAAGCATTTGATGATTTTTTTCCTGTGGTGGAGAATTTTCCTTCAATTCGTGGCGTAGTACATTCTTTTACGGATAGTAAAAAAGTTTTGAAAAGAATTTTGAATGAAACAGAATTCTATGTCGGCGTAAATGGCCTTGCTACATATTCAACTTTGCCTTTGCCGCCACTAGATAGAATTATGCTCGAAACAGATGCGCCGTTCTTGACTCCTGTGCCATTTCGTGGTATAATTAATGAACCGGCCTATATAAAAGAGATAGCCGAGTGGCTGTCTCAAAGAATAGGCTTAGAGTTCAAAATTATAGAGGCGGAGACCACAAAAAATGCAAGAAAACTATTCGGAATATAAGGTTCCATCCTTTGCAAAGATCGATACCTATAATTTTGCTACATCTTCAAAAGAAGATTTATCCGTTTTTGAAGAGCTTAATGCTATTGCACAGGAGATTGAGGAATGTCGCTTAAGAAATTGTTCAAACTAGATTCGATTCTAAAATATCCTTTTTCGAATCCCAGCTCTACTTATTCGAATAAGCTTACTTATGATGATTTAATAAATGCCGAAGCGGAACTTGGCCGCACGATTTTCGGTCCAATTCCGGCCGGCCATCAGCGTGAGTTTTTTGAGGCAAAACAAAATGTTTGGATTTGGCACGAGAGTTTTCTTGATGCTGATGGCAAAATGAAGGATACTACTATTCGTTACGAGGTTCGTCCTGCTGGAGTTTATAAAAGAGCAATGGGGGGCGACTACGTCAAGATTAGTGGTAATGAGCTCGAAAACTTTCGCAAAGCCGCTAAGACTTATCTGAATCTTGTCAAAACAAAACTCTATTGCTAAAATGGAGCTATGGAGAATGATAAAAAAGAAATCACTGCAAGTGATTTAGCTCAAGCATTTAGTGAACAGCAACCGGGCGAAAAGCAACTAGACGAAAAACAATTGTCGCCTGAATCAAAACCGGCCAAAACAAAAAAGAAAAAATCTAATAGATTTATTGTTTCTGTTGTTGTTTTTGTGATTGGCCTGATTACTTTTATTTGTGGCGCAGTTTTCTTAATTTTAGATTTTATAAGAGTGCCAGATTTGGCGGATGGAGAATATTTGATCTCGGCTGATGAATGGGTACTTGAAAATGGAACAAATTGCACCAATGATACTGAAACAGAAACCAATTGTATGCCGAGCGTAATATGGAAGTTTACTGATATAGGCAAGGGAACTTTAACTACAAATAATCATATAAATGATTATGATTTTGCTTGGGCAATTAAAGATGGGAAGCTTTTGATTGAAACTAATTGGCTTTATGAATTGGAAAATGAATATGAATTTAAACTCAACCAAAAAGAAAAGACCTTAACGCTGATTGATGGCGAAAAAGAAATCACTTTTACGGGCCGATTTACAGATAAGCAATAATATGTTATAATATCATCATGATTTATCTTGACCACGCAGCTGCAACGCCAGTTGATTCTAGGGTTTTACGGGCAATGGAACCGTATTTTACTGATGATTTTTTTAATCCTTCTGCGGCATATTTGCCGGCCAAAAAAGTTGCGGCTGACTACGAACAAGCAAAAGGCGTAATTGCGCATGCGATTGGAGCAAAAGCGTCTGATCTTGTTATAACTGCCGGAGCGACTGAAGCGAATAACTTGGCATTTACGGCCATTCTAGACGGACAAATATCTCACTCGGCGCCGCGTCCGGCCGGCCCGTCGGCACGGGCGGCCGGCGTTAAATCTCGCGCTGCCGCGCTCCGAAATGCGCCGAGTCAAGATATTTGTCCAGTCTTATTTCTCGCAACTGAACATGATTCGGTACGACGAGTTGCAGAACATTATGGCGGCAAATCTATAAACGTCTTGCCGAATGGCTTGGTTGATTTGAATGATTTGAGAGCTAAGATTACTGACGAAACTGAACTTATTTCTGTAGCTTTGGTGAACAATGAGCTAGGGACAATTCAGCCGTTAGCAGAGATTTCTGGTATCATTAAAGAGATTAAGCTAAATCGTATGAAACGGGGGATTAAACGACAACTACTTTTGCACTCTGATGCTTCCCAAGCTCTAAACCTACTAGATATTAACGTGGCCAGACTAGGTGTAGATTTAATGACTCTGAATTCAGCAAAGATTTATGGCCCAAAGGGTATTGGTGCGTTATATGTATCACATGATGCTAAATTGAAGCCAATATCATATGGTGGTGGACAAGAAAAAGGTTTGCGTTCGGGGACTGAAAATGTACCGGGCGTAGTTGGATTTGCTAAAGCGGTAGAACTCACAAAAAATCATTTAAATGGCAACCGAAAAAAATATGCAACATGGCGGAAAATGCTTTTGGCCGAATTACAGGGGTATGAATTAATCAACAAAAAGCATGTGCTTGACAATTTTATTGTTTTATGCTATAATGGTATAGATGCGGAACGATTAGTGTTCCTTCTTGAAGAAAAAGGTGTTTATGTTTCCACTGGTGCAGCCTGTGCGGCTAGTAAGGGTATACGATCACATGTTTTAAAGGCGATTGGACTTTCCGACGAGCAAATTGCTGGTTCACTAAGACTTACGCTTGGAGAAACTAACACCGAACAACAAATCCATCAAGTTGCAGAAATTATTAATAGTGCAGTAAAAACGGAATACAATAGAATTAGAGCTTAAAATCATTTATATTTATTCTCTAAGATTTGAACGGGTTGAATTTGATAGTATTATTATGGATTATTAGTAATTATCATACTTATTCGTCATCGTATGGCACCATGCCACTAATCACGCCTTGGGTAACAAGGTAGTGTTTAAACATTTCGAGCGTCACGCCATATCTCTGGAGATACGAGGCTTCGCGCAGACGTAAGTCATTAAACATTCTAAGCGGAATACCAATATCCGCAAAGTCTTCATAAGTATATAGATTATCTGGATTCGATAGAAATTCGTTGCGAGCTTCTGGCCACATAATGTTGGCGTCTGTAAAGCCATAGAAGTTAGAAGTGAGCGTAAATCCATCGGTGGTAAGAATATCATTCGCAACCACATTGTAGTATTGGCTAGATAATAGATGGTAGACGTATACTTCTTCTTCGACTATCTCAACGCTTTTAACGGCAACCGCGACAAGCTGGTCGCCTTCAACTTTATAGATAACTGTCCCTGGATGGAAACTGGATGGCTCATCAACAGAAATGAACATATTTGTCTCAACATCAAAGACGCCGTGCCAACCAAAAGTACCTAGAGTTGTACCATCTTCTAATGTGGCTAACTGGTATTCGGTCTTTTTAGAAGCTTTCTCGATACGGGCTGGGTGTACATAATCGATGGTGCCAGTCTCGTGATTCCAAACTTTAACCAAATCTTTGTAAGTGATTTCTTCGATCGGTTTAGTGGTTTCATTGCCATTTTCGTCTAAGACTGGAATTAGTGTCCCAGCAATCAAACAAGATTGTTCTAGAGTTGCCGATATAGCAATATTACCAGAAGCATTACCAATTGATATTTGGTAGTTGTTGGTATTGTAAGTAAAACCAGTAGTTTGTCGGCCATCCATCGTCACCGTAAAGTCGTTCTTACTATCTGGGCGGTTATAGCCGTTATTAGCGGTTACAGTCCCTTGCCAAGTTCCACCCGCACGCACAGTAGTGCCGGATGTGTTCGTCATATCACCATTTCTAATATCGTAAGACACGCTATACAACCAGCTGAGCGACTGGTCACCAGTGCTTGAAGCAGGACCTGGGTCAGTGTTGGCGCCATTAATTTGATTTTGGGTGGCAGTGTTGCCATCGTCATCGTAGCCTACCACAATAAAGTGGTATGTTCCATCTGATAGGTTTGAAAAAGTATACGAGTTGGTGACTCCACTAACGGAGATCATAGTGTCACAAGTATTGGTGCACTTGTAAATTCCATAACTGGCTACACCCACATTATCGGTGCCAGACCATGTTAGAGTCGCTTCACCATCGGTGGTTTTATTTCTAGCGATAGTAACGCTGCTGATTGTTGGAGATTGATTGTCTACGTACGATGAATCTTTATCAACTTTAATTTTAACCTCTCCAACATTTGTGTAAGTGCTGTTATAGGAGATAGATATGCCAGCTGTGGCAGTTTCAGAAGCAAACTGAGCTCCGTTTGCTTTCTTCATATAGAATGTATAAGTTGTGGTAGCTCCAGCGGAGATAGACTGAGCGCCGAGAGGACTTCCGGAAGAATCTACAATTTCAAAATCAGAGTTGAGCGAATTAATTGTAAACGTATTAGTTTCTTCAAAAGTACTCTCTACACTAATCTGGAATGGTGTCAAAGTATTGCTCCCAGAAAGATCACCGGTATTACTACCATAAATACTACCGACCAGACTAGGCGTGGATTGGCTGACCGGTTCTACGTCAATGCCACCTTCGGCGCTATGCTCGCCAGAGACATAATCGGTATTTAAAATTATATCAAAGGTGACCGAACCACCTTTGCCTGGAATAGGATCGCCCACCGAAATACCACTAAGTTCATAATAAATGTCTCGCACTTCGTTAGCTGAGATTCTTAAGGTCAAGTTTGAAGCTGGGGCAGTGAACGAATAGGTACTTGGCGTAGTGTTTGTGACGGTTATTCTATAAATTGCTTGAAGTACGCTAGTATTATCTAAACCGCCTTTAAATGTCAAATCGAAATCAATATTTCCATTTCCATCAACGGTTGGGTTAGGTGTGCCGAGAACATTAGTGCCAGAAACGTAAGAAACATTCGTAATCTGCACAGTACCAGTTTCTCCCCATATAGCATAGAGATTGATGGCATTTGCCGTGGTTGGATCTAAGGTAATAGTGTGAGTGTTACCGGTAGGGTAGGTTGGCGTAGTAACAGTGGGGTCAGTATCCCAACCAAGAAAGTTGTAGTAATCCCTGACCGGAACATTGTTTGATATTGTGACTGTACTCGAAGTTGTAATATCAATACCTTGATTGGCCGGCATATTAGTAACTGTATCTGTGCCAGCGTTTTTATTGTAGGTAACCGAATACTGCATATTATTAGTAACCGCAGTTACGATAAATTCTTTTGAGTATGAACCGGTCGTAGTGTTTCCGTCGGGTTTAACACCGAATGTTAACGTATGAGAATTTGTACCGGCAGAATTAGTTGTCCCCAATGGTATATTGGTAGCAGAAGTCGGAGCGGGCACATAATTAGTGCCGTCCGTGCTAATGCCATAGCCACTCGTAAATGAACTGGAAGGTATACTACTAGAGCCACTTGGTAATGTAATAGTTGGTATCGTTAATGTATTGTCGGTTGAGTTAACTAAATCAGTAGAATTGGTCGAATTAGTAAGCATGACTGCATAACCCGTATAGTTGTCGGTAGTGATGGTAATGTTTTGAGAAGTTGAATTAAAATGACCTGGCAAAACGTCAAGCGGAGAGAGGGTGCCAAGGCTAATTGTCAATGTCGCATCCGTTGCAGCAAAAACTGGCGAACTTAGAATTAGATGTCCACCTAGTAGGGTCATAAATGATAATGCCAATTCAATAATCGTTCGTTGGTGGTTCTTCACTATTACCCTTTTTAAACTCTATACGTATGCGAAAAATGCGCAATACGCTTATTTTTATTGTAACACGATAATACTTGTGTGTGAATACAATTCTGTTTTATTTTTTATCAATTATATGTTATAATATTTTTATGAAAACTGTTTATGCTGGTATGAGTGGCGGAGTAGATTCTTCGGTGGCGGCTTTGCTCCTAAAAGAGCAAGGCTATCATGTTGTTGGAGTTTATATGAAAAATTGGTCACAAGATTTACCTGGTATGAAATGCCCATGGGCAGATGACCTAGCTGACGCCAAACGTGTTGCAGTTAAGCTTGGTATCGATTTTGAAGTTTGGGATTTTGAAAAAGAATATCGTGAAAAAGTAGTTGATTATATGCTCAGGGAATTTCGAGCAGGGAACACACCAAATCCCGACGTGATGTGCAATCAAGAAATAAAGTTTAAATTGTTTTATGAAAAAGCAATGGAGGCTGGGGCTGATTATATTGCTACGGGGCACTATGCAAGAGTCCGGCAATTATCTTCTTCTTGTGCTCAGTTATTGCGGGCTGTGGACGAGAATAAAGACCAGACATATTTTCTTTATCGAATTTCTGATGAAGCATTAGCCCACACGCTATTTCCGATTGGCGAAATGATGAAGCCCGACGTAAAAAAATATGCAGAAAAACATGGACTGCATAATGCCTACAAAAAGGAGTCTATGGGTGTCTGCTTTGTGGGAGAAGTGGGGATGAAAGATTTTCTCAAAGAATACATCGACACAAATCCGGGCGAGATTCGTGAAATTGAAAGCGATAAAGTTCTGGGCTACCATGAGGGGGCCGTGTTTTATACCATCGGACAAAGACATGGGCTATATCTTGAAGGCGAAAAAGGAGTAGTAAACGAAGGTTTGCCGTATTATGTTGTTAAAAAGGACATAAAAAAGAATATTGTTTATGTGTCAAAAAACTTGAATCATCAAGCCATCTGGACGAAAGAACTAAAGCTGAAAGAGCTTTTCTTTCGTTCGGGGTCGCGTCGCTCGCGCCCGTCGCCACGGGGCTCGCGCGCTAACTCTCGCGCTGCCGCGCTCCGAAATTCCCCGAACCAAAAGAAAAGCTCTTCCGTATTCGTACGTCTACGTCATCGGGCTCCACTTATTCCGGCTGTTTTTGATAGCGATACCCTGCATTTTGAAAACGAAATCAAGAGACCGGCTAGCGGACAATCCGCCGTATTATATGATAACGAAATTTGTCTTGGCGGTGGAATTATAGCATAAAAAATGCCCCAGGCGGGGCATTACGTTCAATATATTTTACTAAACCATCATCATTGCAGCGTTTGCACAAAGTAAAATACCGGCAATTATGCTCATGCCAGTGATAATATAGACATGCATTCTCTCTTGATTTGTAATGTCTTTTCTTTGAGTGCGATTGCAAACTTTTTTACGACACTGAGCCTTTCTTGCCGTAGTCTTCTTGGCGGTTCTTGTCGCAGTTTTCTTTTTTGCTTGTGCCATATAGCTCCTTTTTGTTTAATTAATATTCTTATGTTTAGTTTAACACTAACGATGTTTCCTGTCAATCCCTTTTATGATATAATATCTTTTATGGATGCAAATATTGTTAGACAAAAATTTTTAGATTTTCAAGTAGCTAGGGGGCACAAAATTATAAGCCCTGCGCCACTTGTACTCGAAGGTGATCCCACAACTTTATTTACTGGTTCGGGTATGCAACCACTACTGCCATATTTACTTGGTAAAAAGCATCCCGATGGGACTCGTCTTTGCGATTCACAACCATCTATGCGCCTTCAAGATATTGAAGATGTTGGCGACCCAAGGCACACAACCGTATTTGAAATGCTCGGAAATTGGTCACTAGGTGATTATTTCAAAGAAGAACAAATTCGAAGTTTTTTTGAGTTTTTAACCAAAGAAGTTGGGCTGGATGCATCTAGAATCTACGTAACTTGTTTCATTGGTAATGAAAAATACGGCATACCTAGAGATAATGAGGCGGCGGAAATCTGGCAAAGAGTTTTTAAGGAAGCTGGCATTGATGCAAGAATTGCAGAAATTGGTTCGGCAGCTAATGGCGACAAACGTGGTATCAAACCAGGCGAAAGAATCTTTTTCTATGACGACCACGAGAATTGGTGGTCACGTGGCGGCGGATGCGAGACAACTCCGATTGGTGATCCTTGCGGTCCTGACTCTGAAGTGTTTTATGATTTTGGCGAGGATAAACAAGATATCGAAAAGTACGGTCTAGCCCATCCAGCCAGTGATGGTGCAAGATTTATGGAAATTGGCAACCAAGTTTTTATGCAATACCGTCGCAACGCTGATGGTACTTTTTCGGAATTAGAGCAAAAAAATGTCGATTTCGGTGCTGGTCTTGAGAGAATTACAGCTGCCTCGATTGATAGTTTTGACGTATTCAAGATTTCACTGATGAAGCCGATTATTGATAAGCTCGAAGAGATTTCTGGAAAGTCATATGACAATAATACTGACGAGATGCGCGTGATTTCCGACCACATTCGCGGAGCATATCTATTGGCCGCGCAGGGCTTAGTTCCTTCGAATAAAACACAGGGTTACGCAATGCGAAGATTACTGCGCCGAGCGATTTTGAGAGCATTGGATTTGGGAATCTCTGACAACTTCTTAGCAGAAATTGTGCCAATTGTAGCACAGAATTATACTGATTTGCCTGATTCAATTTTGACACATAGGGAAATGGCGCTTGAAGTGATGTTGCGAGAAGAAAATGCATTTCGGAAAACTCTAAACAAGGGATTAAAAGAACTACACAGGATGGCATCATTTTCTCGTTCGTCGAACCATGATAAGGACCCAATTTTAACAGGTCAGGATTTGTTCAAATTGCAGGACACTTATGGATTTCCATTTGAATTGTCGGTAGAGGAGTGCTATCGCGAAGGAATAAAACTAACTGATAATTATCGACAAGAATTTGACAAGGCTTTGGCAGAGCAGCGTGAGCGTTCACAGACGGCAAGTAAAGGGATGTTTAAGGGTGGCCTGGAAGATCATGGTGAACAGACGATTAAGTATCATACTGCCACGCATTTGCTGCTGGCGGCATTACAAAAACTAATATCGCCTGATATCGTCCAGAAAGGTTCTAACACCACAGCTGAACGATTGCGTTTTGATTTTAATCTTGATCACAAGATGACTGACGAAGAAAAAAATGCCGTAGAGAAGCAGGTTAATGAATGGATTGAAGCAGATTTACCAGTGGTGTATGATGAATATGATAAAGAATATGCCAAAAATACACTGAAAGCGCATGGGCAATTCTGGGATAAGTACCCAGAAAAGCTTAAAGTGTATACTATCGGTGATTTTAAAAACCCAATTTCGCGCGAAGTATGTGGTGGCCCACATGTCGAACATACTGGGGTGATTGGCAAATTCTGTATAAAAAAAGAAGAATCATCTTCGGCTGGCGTTAGAAGAATTAAAGCAGTTCTTGAATAGAAAACGGCGCCCATTAAAGGGCGCCTAGGAGGGGGAAATTAAAAAGAGAAACTGTATTCCATTAACGACTTTTTGAGCCGAGATGGAGTAGTATAAATAATGCTTGTGATGCCAGATAATACAGCTGCGGTCGTGTTGAACGGATTCACGTCTATATATATCGCTTCATTCGGGCTTAAATCATTGATTTTCAAAATACTTTTGAAAAAGCCGTCATCTGAAGCGATAGAAGACATCTCGCAAGACCAGAAGCTCTTGTTGCAAGTTTTGAATACTTTGGGATGGTATGATTTGATTTCTTCCATACGCTCCATGATATGATTGGAGATTAAGCAAATCTCCGGAGAACCATATATTTGTTCTGCATTGCAAGCTGGCAAACGTGACGGAAAAGACTTAATGTCCTGAATGACACCCATAACGCCCGGAATTGATTCTTTAAGCGTAGCTGAAAGAATTTTTTTGATGTCCCGAAGGCCAAAAGGCCAATTCTGATGATCGAGAACAATTTTCCAATAAGCGTCTTCGGTGATTTCACCTCTGAGTAGCTGTTCAAACTCAGTCTTAGTCTTATCCAGCCTTTTTGAATACTCAAAGCCCACCCTGTCTCCGTAACAGCTTCTAACTAGCTTTTCGGTTTCTTCAACCCCTTTTATAAGTACGTCTGATAAACTTGTGAAGATAATCATTTTATGCCCCCTTTTCATTTTTTTATCAGAATATGACCATTATAACATATTTTTTCGGATAATGCATCTATGTAGGCTAGTTTTGCAAAAGTTTAGCGATTTTGGCTTTTAGTTTATTTTCTTCAGGGGCGCTAGCTAAAGTGTCCATACCAACTCTCAATAATCCTAGAGCAGTGGCAAATGAGTGATCTATTTTGAAATTTTCTTCATTTTTTAGATTTGGTAATTCGCCCACATCAATCAGATGAATAATCGGCCGCCGCGAAAACGGCAATGATTTATACCAGTCGGAAACTGCTAATGTTTCCTGAACAGTAGACAGACTGGCTCCGCCGCCGCATAAAAGAACATTACGTGGGAGACTGCTGGTATTTTCAAAATCTTCAAGCGCCACTTCAACGCCAGTAAGCCAGACAGATAGATTGCGCGAAAGAGCTGTTTCTACTTTGGATTTGGTTCGGTCGTCGAGCTCAGTAGTATCATATTTAAGCTTATATTCTTCGGCCGTGTCAAAATCTACACCTAACGATTCTGCTATCTGGTGAGTAAAACTTCGGCCACCAATAGAAAACATTTTGGTACCTTCTACACCACCATCTTCGACGACGGCAATATCGGTAGTGCCGCCACCTATATCCATGACGATGCCAGAAAAGTTCGAATCTAGATCATCACCAAGACATGCTCGACAAACTGCAAATGGCTCAACTGCGACAGTAAGCAAGTCAAGGTTAAGCTCTGCACAGACTTTTTCGATGGCAGCTACATGAATTAATGGAGCAAATGCGGTATAAAACTGGATAACTACATCTGAACCTTTAAAGCCAATTGGGTTACTGATTTTATAGCCGTCTATAGTAAGCGACACTATCGCGGAATTGATAAGCCTAACTTCAACGTTGTCATTGCCCGTCTCAAGGGCAACAGTTTTTTTGGCCACTTCACCAGATTTTTGTTGGACTTTTTTGATAATTTCTTGCATTTCATTGTCCGTGATCGGTTTGTCTGGATTTTTACGGTCATAATGGACCGTAGTGGTGGAGCCCTTAATAAGCTCGCCAGCTACTCCTACGACGGTCAGCTCCGCTCGCTCTCCTGCCTGATCTTCGACTTGGACTAGGGCTTCTTCGCAAACGTTAACGACGGCCGGGATATCTGCGATGGCGCCATTATACATGTTGCCTTCTGCCTGTTTAGCCTTACCAACACCTAATATCTCGAGATTGCCTTTTTTGGCAGGCCTAGCTAAAACCGCTTTAACAAATTCGGTACCAATATCAAGTCCTAGAATAGTACTCATGGTTTAATTATAACATATTTGCCCGATGCAAGATTACCTAATTCGTATTTACCAAAATTAGTGCGATGAAGTTTGGTCACTTTATATCCCAAAGCGGCAAAGGTGCGACGAATTTGGCGGTTACGACCTTCGGTTAAAAATACCAAATATCGCTCGACAGGTCCTGCCGGTGCATCTTTTAGCACTTTAAACTGACTAGGGCCATCGTCGAGCATAACACCATAATCAGAAATCATTTGCTGATGAAGTGGCTGCAATGATTTATTTAATTCAACTTCGTAGATTTTGGTTTTACGAAACTTTGGATGAGTCATCTGAAAAGCGAAATCACCGTCATTGGTCAGTAAAATTAGGCCGGAAGAGTCCTTGTCGAGACGACCAACGGTTTTGAGCTTTTGAAAGTTTTTTGGCAATAAATCATATAGGGTAGGAGTAGAACCTTGTGCTCGACGAGAGCAAACATAACCGACTGGTTTATGAAAAGCTATATAAAGATATTCCGTGTCAAACGGGATTATCTTATTATTATAGCACACTTTTGATGTTTTGTCCAGTTTTGCCCCTATTACGGCTGGTTTATCGTCTAGGGATACTTTGCCACTAGCTATTAAATCGTCTGCTTCGCGACGAGACACACCAAGTCTTTCTGCTAAGAATTTATTGAGCCGAATTTGGTTGTCCATAATCTGCCTGAGCTGGTCCTGTAGGTGCTGGAGCTGGGACCGATGGAGCTGGTTCGGCCGGAGCCGTTTCTGCAAAAGTCGGATTTATTGGCGTTGGTTCGGCCGGAGTTGACATTATTGCTGGTTGCTCTGGTGCCGGAACAGGTGCCGTGACTGGAGTCGGTTCTGTAAGAGTTGGAGCTGGATTTGCTGGAGTTGACGTGGGGGCTTCAGCTGGTTCTGGAGCAGAACCACTAGCGCCAGTGGCTGCGCGATCGCCTAAAACTTCGTGTATGGTATTAATCACGTCTTCGATACCGACTTGCGACTTGACTAAATACCTATCTGCACCAAGGCGTTCACCACGTTGTCTTTGATCTTCTGCCGAGAGTGCAGTCATCATTACGACCTTTATACTAGCGGTTTCTGGCGTGGAGCGCAAAATGTCAAGCATATCAAAACCGGAAATTTTTGGCATCATAACGTCACTTAAAATTAGATCAGGTTTTTCTCGCACGGCTACCGCCAAGGCTTCTTCACCGTCACCAGCTGAAACCACATCATAGCCTTCGGCCGTGATACGAATACTGTATATTTCGCGTAAACTTGCGTCGTCTTCTACTACCATTACTTTACTCATTTTGATTCTCCGTTTAAGTTGTTATTGATTTGACTTGGGATAATGTTTGTTGGTTGATTTGGCTGAACAGGTGGAGTTGGTGGGGAAGATGGAATTGGCGGTTGGACTGGTGGAGCAGGTGAAGTCTGGATGGGCACAGGATTTGTAGTGGTGGAAGTTGCGGCAGGTTGTAAATTCATTTGATTAACGGGAGCCGGATTTGCAGTGACTATATTTGCGGCCTGGTTCGGAGCATTGGCAATTTGAAAGGCAGATTGGGCGGTCGGCGTCGGGGCTGAAACTACTGACTGTTTTTGCGCAATCAGATTACGAACCATAATCATACGTTTTTCATATTCGGCATTAGTGAGACGCGGTAAAGATACATAAAAAGTTGAGCCTTCGCCGAAAGCAGATTCTGCCCAAACTTTACCGCCCATTGCTTCAGTTCGTTGTTTGACTAAGTATAAGCCTAATCCAGTGCCACCGATTGTGCGCGTGTCTGAATTATCAGCACGGTAAAACTTCTGGAAGACGTGATTTAAATCGTCTGCGGATATGCCAATACCAGTATCGGTGACATTGATGAGAAATCGGTCACCATCACCACGAATGTTCACGTAAATAGAGCCACCTTCTGGGGTATATTTGATAGCGTTTTCGATGAGATTGTCCATAATCTCGCGCATAAAGCAGGTATCAACAAAGCCATATACAACTGGTTGCATTTTTAGACCACCGAGAGCACCGCCTTCGGATGAGCCAAAGGTAAGATTAAGCTTAGCTTCTTTTGCGCGCACTTCATAATCAGCAACGATAGACTTGACTAATTCGGTTGCATCGACAGGCTCAAAATTAGGTTTGATTTTACCATCATCTAGTTTTGTGACGTCCAAAAGATCTTGGAAAAGTTTGCCTAGGTGCTTGGATGCTTTTTCCGCGGCGGAAAGATAACCGCGCGCTCTTTCATCTATAGTGGCAGTTTGCGGGTTGAGAGCCAAAGAAAGATAGCCGTCAATAGTAGCGACCGGTGTGCGCATTTCGTGGGATGCAGTAGAAATAAACTCGGTTTGTTCACCTTCTTCAGCAAGCTCTTTGGTAATGTTACGCAAAGTAATAATACGATTATTGCTGACCCCACCGGCGGGAATAACATTGATGGAAACTGGCATTCGTTTTTCGGAGCTATTATCAATGAGGGACGCTTGAAATGAATCTAAAGCTTGATTTGTCATCATTGCCTGAATTAAAGGATTTTCATTGTCCGATAAAGTGCGACCTTCTTTACTTTCAATCTTTACAATTAAACCATAATCAAGTCCAACGGCATTATCGGCAGAACTACACCCAGTCATAATGACTGCAGCTGGATTAATGTAACATATGACATTATTTTTGTCAGCAATAATAACACCATCGTGGATGTATTTTAGGGCCAGTTCAGAAAGTATGGCGTCATTATTTGAACCAGTTTGGTTTTTTTGGCGTTTGAAAATGCTCATTTATATTTATTTTAACACAAGCAACAAAAAATGTGTTATATTTTATATATGAATAAGGATGTTATTTATATAGAACCAGAAGATGATATCACTGATATCATTACCAAAATCGAAAAATCAAAAGAAAAAATCGTTGCTCTCGTCCCACCTAAAAAAGCGGGGGTTTTTCGTAGCGTGGTTAACATCAAACTTATCCATAAAGCTGGAAAAACAGCCGAAAAAACTATAGTTCTCGTAACTACGGATCCTTCTATCATAAAGCTTGCTGCTTCCAGTAAATTGCCGGTCACGAGTGATCTCCAAACGCCGCCAGTAATTCCAAAGGAAGACACTGAAATAGAAACTACATCAAAGGAGGAGTTAGTTGAAGAATCGGACGGCACGGTTGAAACCGAAGAGGATGCAGAGGAACTAGAAGACGAAAATAAAGAAACCAAAAAAATCGACTCAAAAGAGACCGATGATGACGATGAAAAAGAAGAAGACGAAGAAGATGAAGACAATGAAGGCGAGCCTGAAGACGAAGCACCTTTGCCAAAAAAGAATAAACTAAAGGAAGCAAAGAAGAAAAAAGTTTCAAGTAACAACGTAGTTCTTAAATGGTTTGCCGACCACAAGAAACTTGTGATATTTAGTGGGATTGGCATTCTCCTGTTAATCATCATTCTGATTTGGGCACTAGTGCTCGCACCATCGGTCACCGTAAATGTCGGTATTAGGACTTCTTCAAATAATTTCTCTGAAGCCGTAACATTTACAACTACATTAAGTGAAGAAGATTCTTCAATTGGTAAGTTTTATTTGGAAGAAAAGAAAATTGAATCTACAGAAGAAGTTGAATTTGAAGCCACTGGTAAGAAAAATGTTGGCAAAAAGGCCACTGGCAAAGTTGTAATTTATAATTATTTCCCAATTAATGAAAACGGCGGAAAGATTAGTATCAATGAAGGCACTGCCTTTACTATTAACGGTCTGGCATACGTAGCAAAAGAGAGTAAAATCTTAATGTGGGATGGTGATTTAGCGACTCTAGCAAAGGACTGCGAGAATTTTGGCGAAGCTTCAATCCGAACATCCGGGTGCCTAGTGTCTGGCAGAGTTACCGTAGAAGCAACCGAACCTGGGACAAAATACAATATTGCAGCCGCAAAGTCTGGATGGAATACTACGGCTAAAATCGGCGTTTATTCTGATAGCGCGATGGAAGGTGGAACCGATGAAGAAATAACCATTGTCCAACAATCAGATATTGACACCGCAAAATCTAAGTTGGCCGGTTCTAGTTTGGAAGAAAACAAGGAAAAACTATTAGAACAATTTGGTGAAGATAAAATGGCGATTGATTCAAGTCTTCATCAAGAAGTTACAAATCTAGAGTCAACGCCAAAAGTTGGTGAAGAAGTCAAGGCGGACACTAAACCAGTCGTAAAAGCAACAACAACTACTTCAATACTTGTGATTGATAAAACTAAAGTAAAAGAATATATTGCGGAAAAGGCTAGCTTGAAAGATGATCAAGAAATCTATGAGATGAAAGATCCATTTATCGAGAGTTTCCTAAAAACCGACAATGGATACAATGGAAAACTAAAGACGTCTTATTTAACTGGTCCAAAACTTACAAACTCTAGCGTCGTCGAGCTAATAAAAGGTCGCGGTCTGGGCGATGCACAGCATATGTTGAAGGATATTGATGGCGTAACAGAAGTTAAAATCGATCCTTCTTTCCCGTGGGTAACATCTGTACCAAATGATTCTAATCGTATAACAGTAAATCTCGAAATAAAAGACCAGAGTGGGAATAAGGTCGAACAACAAGGGATAACCACCAACGAACAGAAGTCGGACGAAGAACAATCTTCTCAAGAAGAAAACGAAAAAAGTGAATAATAAAAAGGTGGGGAAATAATGAAGATAATTTGTCTTGACGTGGGAGAGAAGAGAATTGGCGTAGCGCGTGCAGATTCTGCAACTAGGATTGCTGTTCCAATTGGTTTTATTGAAGTAAATGGTACTGAGTGGCAGGAGATTAATCGTATTGCCAGAATTAACAGTACAAATTTATTTGTTTTAGGTTTGCCAAGAAGTAATGATGGGAACGAGACTAAACAGTCCTTATATGTAAGAAATTTTGCCAAAACCCTTGCGTCCAAAATCCCTGGTATTAAAATCAGATTCCAAGACGAGTCTCTAACTTCGGTTACCGCCGAGGAAAGATTAAAGGCAAGAAAAAAGAAATACGAAAAGGGCGAAATTGACGCAGAAGCCGCTTCGATTATTTTGCAGGATTTTCTTGAAAACCTAAAGAATTTATCAGATATTACCGCAAGCGGTGAAAAAAAAGTAGCAAACAATGCCAAAAAAACTAACCCTAGCAATAAAGCTACTTATTTCGTAAAAAATACCGCTAAAGAAGTAGGAGAAACTGTTACCGGAATCACTAAGAAAGAAGCAAAAAAAGTACAGCTAAATACCCGAATTGTAAAACACAAGATGAAGTCTTCTACTAAGGCTTTAATTAGTTTGATTGTGCTCGCAGTGGTAATTAGTGGCGCGGTCGGTGGAGTGTTTTTAGTCAAGTATATTAAGGATGAACGCGCGCGTGCTAGAGCCGAAGAATATGCTAGACAAGAAGCCGAAATGAAAGCTGCAACTTTTGATTTTACAATTAAACCCGGCGAAACAATATTCGACGTAAAGAAGAATCTTTTAAACGTAGATCGTAACGGTAACAGTGATAAACCAGATGAAGAACGCCTAGAAAACTATACACAGGCGGAAATAGACGAAGCATTTAATGCAACGTATGACTATCCCTTCTTGGAAGATCTTCCGGATGGTGCTACGCTTGAAGGATTTTTGTATCCCGAAACCTTAAATTTTTATAGTGAAAGCTCGGTAAGTGAAATTTTAGATGCATTTTTGGCTGAAATGGATCGGGTAATTTTGGAAAACGGTTTAATTGAGATGTATCAACAACATGGGTTAAGTCTTTTCCAAGGCGTCACGTTGGCTTCTGTGGTACAAAAAGAAGCAGCTTCGCCCGAACAACCGACTGTTGCTCAAGTGTTCTTGTCTAGGCTTAATCTTGGTATACCAATGGGGAGCGATGTAACAGTATCTTATGCCTTAGACGTAGTGGACCCAGAACGCCAAACCTACAGGGATAATTCTGCAGCTTTATTAATTGATTCTTGCTACAACACAAGGCTTCATGGCGGTTTGCCATGTGGCCCTATCTCTAATCCCGGCCTTAATGCTTTGCTCGCAGTAGCAAATCCATCAGATACCACTTATCTTTATTTCTTGACAGGAGACGATGGTTTGATGTATTATAGTTATACAGAGTATGAGCATAATCAGAATATTTACCGTCATTGCCAAAAACTCTGTAACGTAGCATTATGACGAAAAAAAGGAAAAAATTTCAATTTAATAATTTAGGGGGCGTTCTTCCATATATCATTGCTGGCGTGGTCACACTGGTATTGGTTTTTGTGGGTTCGATAGATAAAAGAAACAATGCAGTAAACCTAAGTCTTGATTCTTTTGCAGAAAATGATTATAAAGTTTCCGTTGATCAGCTATCCGAACTATATTTGGTGGCAGATTTATCTGACGCTTTAAGTCTGGCTAGTGCGCAAGATGTGGCATCAAACTATGTGATTACCAACACAATGTACAACGCTGGAATATCATTAGCTGGAAAACCCGAAAAACCAAATTTGACCGGCATTACGGCTTCAAGAGGCGTCATAGAATACACTGTCGCCGAGGGCGAATCGATGGAATCGATTGCGGCTAAATTTGGAATATCCACTGACCAAATTCGTTGGTCAAATGGACTAAAAAACACTTCAATTTCGGCTGGAAGCGTATTGTATCTGCCAAGTAAACCAGGTATTGTTTATACCGTTAAGTCTTCTGATAGCATTGAATCAATTGCTGAAAAATATGGCTCTAATGCTGAAGAAATAATTGCCCTTAATGATTTGGAACTTTCTGGAATTTCAGAAGGGAATCGCATTTTGATTAAAGATGGTTCTTTACCGGAAAAAGAACGTCCAGAATATGTGCCACCAGTGGTTAGACCGGTTTATACCTACACCTATACCTATATGGGTAGTACTTCTGAACGTCAAAATATCGAGGTGGTTGGATATTATTATAATCTTGGTGGCCCTTATGGACGTGGACAATGTACTCAATGGGCTTGGTACAATCGCCAAGATTTACCTTCATCGCTCGGCAATGCGAATACATGGGCAGCTCGTGCTGCAGCGATTGGTTATGTTGTAGACCACAATCCGGCCCCTGGTGCAGTATTTCAAAGTAGCGCTGGTTGGTATGGTCACGTTGGCTATGTCGAATCTGTAAATCCTGATGGCTCAATTGTCGCAACCGAAATGAACTATGGCATCCCATATCGTGTAATACGTTCAACGATTCCGGCTAGCTCAGCTGCCTATTTGAATTATATTCACTAGTTTTTACCAGTCTTCAACAAGAGTAAATTCTTTACCGGCAATCGAAATAATAGATTCGGGCTTGGCGCCTTGCGTCGTAAGTTCGGCACGAATTCCCATTTTTTTCATAATATCTCGCAAGCGGTTAACGCTGGCATAATTATTTAGATCTGTACGTCGAGCAAATTTTTCGATTTTTTCGCCAGTGACCCTGAAATGGTCTTCGTCTAATTTTTCGACTTGCCAAGTATCCTTAAGGGCGGCTGGACTGAGAGATATCGTCGGTAGCTCGTTCGAAGAACCCTTTCTCGAGCCGCTTCGCTCGCGCCCGTCGTTACTGGGCTCGCTCGCTATCTCGCTCCCGTTGTCGCGAACGCTCTCGAAAGGGTTACTTCTCACGAGCTTCGACAGCTCTCTGAGTAGCTCAGTCAAGCCCTGATGGGCGCTGGATGAAATGGTAAATATCTTGGCGTCTGGATTTTTGGCGAGAACGGATGACATCTGCATCTTGATAATATCTTCATCGACGCCTTCACACTTGGTTAATGCTACGATTTCGGGTCGGTTAGCAAGATCGGAATACTTCTCAAGCTCATTTCTAATAGTTTGATAGGCTTCGCCGGCGTCGTCATTATAAATGTCAATTAGATGTAATAGGACCGCCGTTCGTTCAACATGACGGAGAAAATCATGGCCAAGGCCTTTACCATCAGAGGCTCCCTCAATTAGTCCTGGAATATCCGCAATGAGTAAATCTTGACCGTCTATAGTCGCTACGCCGAGATTAGGCGTAATAGTAGTAAATGGATAGTCGGCGATTTCGGGTTTTGCGTTTGAGACCACGGAAAGGAAAGTGGACTTACCAGCGTTTGGAAGGCCGACCAAACCAACATCAGCCATGGATTTTAGTTCTAATTCTGCCGTAAATTCTTCGCCAGGTTCGCCAACTTCGGCGATGATTGGGGCTTGACGGGTACTGGATTTGAAATGGGCGTTGCCGAAGCCGCCGGAGCCGCCATGGGCGATGATTACTTCGGCGCCGTCTTCGGTAAGGTCAGCGATTAAGTTCTTCTTCTCGACGGGTCCTGCCGAGACGGCTTCAGCGATTAAGTTCTTCTTCGAATCGCTTCGCTCGCGCCCGTCGTTACGGGGCTCGCTCACTATCTCGCTCCCGTTGTCGCGAATGTTCTCAGAAGAACTTAATTCGCTGATTCTATACACGACTGTACCGACGGGGACGTCGACGATTAGGTCTTTGCCAGAGCGGCCGGCGGAGCGCTGGCCGGAGCCATTTTTGCCGTCTTCGGCTGTAAGTATCGGGGTAAAACGAAAGTCAACCAATGTGTTAGTGTTGCGGTCGGCACGGAAAATAATGTCGCCACCTTTGCCACCATCGCCACCATCTGGGCCACCTTTAGGAATATAAATCTCATGGCGAAAAGAAACGGCACCATCACCACCTTTGCCGGCTTTTAGACTAACTTTCGCAATATCAACAAACATAACAATATTATAACATATTTTTGCGATAAAAAAATAGTTGACTTTTTAACGTTTATGCTTTATTATAAATTTAAGCTGGTACGCTTCACAGGGGTTCCACTGACTTTAGTGGAGTGTGGAGACTTACATTAAAAACAAAAACAGCGGATTAAAACAAACCAATGTGCCCCAAGGGTGGGCGCGTAACAGCGGGGAAGGGCCATCGCAAGGTGGTCTTTTTCGTGGTATAATATATCTATGATTAAGTTTACGATAGTCACACTCTTTAGAGAGGCAATTGAGCCATATCTTAAGTGTTCAATGATGGAAAAAGCCGTCCGAAAGGGGCTGGCAGAATTTGATTTTGTGAATTTGCGCGAATTTGGACTTGGTCCGCATAAATCGGTTGATGACACTCCTTACGGGGGCGGAGATGGGATGCTTCTTAGATGTGAGCCAGTTTTTGCGGCAATTGAACAAATAAAAGCTTCCGATCCCGATGCGAAAGTAATTATTCCTACCCCCGTAGGTGAAATTTGGAATCAAGCGATTGCTAGAGATTTTGCATCGCATTCGGGGTCGCGTTCGTCCGGCCCGTCGGCACGGGCGGACGACGCTAATTCTCGCGCTGCCGCGCTCCGAAATACCCCGAATTGCGATACAAACATCTCTAGTCATTACATCATTTTATGTCCACACTACGAAGGTTACGACGAAAGAATACTTTCGATTGTGGACTATAAGATTTCACTAGGCAAATATGTTTTGACTGGTGGGGAATTACCGGCCCTAATTATTATTGACTCTATTGTGCGGTTAATCCCAGGAGTGCTTGGCGGGGAACAATCGGCCGAAATTGAATCTTTTTCCGATGGAGATAATCTAGAATACCCACAATATACTCGTCCAGAAGATTTTAGGGGTATGAAAGTGCCGGAAATTCTATTATCTGGCAACCACGGCGAAATTGCCAAATGGCGCGAAGAGCACTCTGGCAAATCTGAATAAAAAATAGCGCCTAATAAAAGGCGCTTGGTAAAATGACAGTTAGGCAGAAAAGTGCATAAATGGTAGTGCGACGAGCATCGCCACAAACACGCACAATCCTGCCACAAACAACCCAGGAATTATATCCGCATTGATAAAAAGCGCGAATACAAGCCCCAGTACAATTATAAACCCCGCTACTAATAATAGTAGCGCGATAATCATCGATATTGTCATCTTATTGTCCCCCTTGTTTATAAATGTACAATTATTTGTCTTCATTATATCACATATCTGTTATTTTGTCAATGTCATACTGCCCTTTCGATGTAGTATAATCTAAATATGGATTTGAGCGCAGGTGTTGAACAATTAAAGGGAATTGGGCCTAAAACTGCCGAAAAACTACGAAAATATGGCATTGTTTCGGTGCGCGATTTACTATATAATCTTCCAAAAGATTATGACACTTTTTCTACCCCTGTTTCTATTTCTGCTATTCGCCCCGGAAAGATTGTAGTTAGGGGCAGAATTGATTCTCTAAAAACTCGCAGGGCGAGACGCCGCAATCTTTCGGTGACCGAGGGCGTTATTCACGATAATACTGGCGCAATTAAGGTAATTTGGTTTAATCAGAGTTATAGGGTAAAACAGTTTTCCCCTGATAAAGAGTATTATTTTACTGGCGATTATCAGTTTAAAAATGGTCGTTATAGCCTAATTTCACCAGCGGCGGCCGAGGTATCCGATGTTGATTTAAAAAGTGGTCTCAGCCCGATTTACAAGGCTCATGGTTCAATAAAATCTCACGATTTTAAACGTCTAATTCTGCATTCGAAGGACAAATTCGCCCAAATTCCAGATTTACTGCCATCAGTATCACACGGGACTCGTGCCAAAGCATTGTTTTATACCCACTTTCCAGATTCTATGAAAACCGTGGGTGTAGCGCGGAATTATTTAGCCTATGAAGAGCTATTTGAGCTGATTTTGGCTTCAAAACTTAATCGTCAAGAAAACAATAAACTAAAAGCTGTACGGATTCCATTTGATAGCTCGAAAATCAAGGATTTTGTTGCTAGTTTACCGTTCCAACTGACAAATGCTCAGAGAAGAGCAGTGTGGGATATTTTCCAAAATATTAAAAACGATGTGCCGATGAATAGATTACTGCAGGGCGATGTAGGCTCAGGTAAGACCATGGTGGCCGCCCTAGCGGCCTATGGAGTAGCTCTAGCACACAATCAGACCGCAATACTGGCGCCAACAGCTGTGCTAGCAGCACAACACTATAATAGTTTTTCGGATATTCTAGGTGCATATGGTATAAAAGTAGGGCTTTTAACCGGAGCAACCAAGCATAAAAAAGAATTAAAGGAAAAAATTAGGACTGGCGACATCGATGTCGTAATCGGTACTCATGCACTATTAACAGACGACACTACTTTTTCGAACTTATCTCTGGTAGTGATTGATGAACAACACAGATTTGGCGTAGAACAGCGTCAAAAACTCATGCTAAAATCTCCGGGTTGGCTGGCGCCACATCTTCTGGCTATGACAGCGACCCCAATTCCACGCTCTCTACAGCTGACGGTTTTCGGTGATTTGGATGTCTCGATTTTAGACGAGCTACCATCAGGTAGAAAACCGGTAAAAACTCTAGTAATGCCAGAAACTGACATCAGCGAAAAACTATACCCCAAAATCCAAGAGATTGTTAATTTGCCACCAGATGCAAAAAAGCACGGGGCCAAGGCAAAAGGTCAGCAGATTTATTGGATTTGCCGTGCGATAGAAGATGGCGATAAAAGCATTTCAGAGACTATGTCTGTTAAAACACGTGCTACTAAGCTTGCCAATGCTTTTCCTAAACTTAAAATCGCAACTCTGCATGGCAAAATGAAGCCTGCTGAAAAAGATGAAATTATGCAGCGCTTTTCGGATGGAGAAATTGATATTTTAGTTTCTACTACAGTGGTGGAAGTGGGCGTGGATGTGCCAAATGCCACCCTAATAGTGATAGAAAACGCTGACTCATATGGTCTCGCGCAGCTTCATCAATTGCGTGGCCGAGTGGGGCGGGGTGTTTCTGACTCTTTTTGCTATCTCTTGACGGCTGGGGACGCGAAGCCGTCGCGTCGCCTACTAGAACTAGAAAAGTCTAGTGACGGTTTTTATCTTGCTGAAGTGGATTTAAGGATGCGCGGGCCGGGCGAAATCTACGGTGTTTTGCAACATGGGGCACTAGATCTTAGAATCGCGTCATTGTCAGATACGAAACTGATTGCACGGGCACAAAAAGATGTAACGGAGTTTTTGCGAGATCCAGATAATTTGATAAAATATAAAGAATTAATGGAAGGTATCTCTAAATATCAACAGATAACGACATTAAATTAGGAGTAAAATGAATAATACCGTAAGAATTACATCAGGGATTTATCGTGGAAGAGTAATATCTACTCCTGGCAAAAAGACTCATCCGATGGGCGACAGGGAGAGATTAGCGCTTTTTAATATGATTTCTAATTATCTTCCTGGAGCCAGAGTGCTGGACGCCTATGCCGGAAGCGGGGCATTAGGGATAGAGGCTATCTCTCGCGGAGCAGAAAGAGTGGTTTTTGTCGAAAAATCTCATGATGCTGCTAAGTGTATCTCCAATAATCTTAAGACCTTATCTATAGATTCTGGCGAGGTGCTTAATAAAAAAGTAGAAGAGTACGACACAGGTGAGAATTTTAATGTGATTGTAGCTGATCCGCCATATGATGAATATGAACCTGATGGAGCCGCACATCTGGCCCAATTCTTGAAAAATAATGGCATTTTTGTGTTGTCCCATCCTGGAGAAGCGCCAAAAATTGATGGGCTATCTCTAAAAACCAGCAAAAAATACGCTGGCGCCACAATTTCGGTATATGTCAAGGAGTAGGTATTTATTGCATTTTTATTATTTTATGTCATAAAAATACTTGCGTTTTTCTGTAAAGTGTGGTATAATTAAAGAATAAGGAGTTTTATTATGTATTATCAAAATGAAGCTGAGAAAAAGGAACGCCGAAAGATTATTGCCGTAGCAGTAGCTGCCGTAATAATTATTTTGCTTTTGATTGTGGCAATCATTGTGGTTGCTACTAAAAAATCTGCTCGTACTACGACGACCGCCGTTGAAACCACTTCGAAAACTCAAGAAGTTGAGAAAAACGATACTAAGGTTTCCGATTCAAAGGCCGAATCAAAGGACAAACAGGGTTCTTCTCAAAATTCCACGAATGCTTCTAGCTCTAGTAGCAGTAGTGTAAGTAATTTGAGCACCGAAAAATCTAAGGCTAGTGAAGCTAAAAATACTACCACCGTTGAATCTGGCAAAAATATGCCATCAACTGGTCCAGAAGAAGCTTTACCATTTGCTTTGATGGCGGGCGCACTTGTTGCTTATCTTTCATCTGCTGTTTTAGCAAAAAAAGAAGCTTAAGGAGTTTTACAAAACTGGCGAGCCTTACGACTCGCCTTTTTGTTTCATCTGTGTTATAATTAGATTAATGCCCGAGTGGTGAAATTGGTATACACGTATGCCTTAGGAGCATATGCCATTTGGTGTGCAGGTTCAAGTCCTGTCTCGGGCACCAAACAACTTTATTCTTTGATCTGGCCACCTGAAGGGTGGATTTTTTATGGAAAAAATTGTTCTAATTATAATAGTGTCGTTCACATAATGAAAAATAGGTCCACCACAATGATTGTATTGGATCTTGTCCAAAACATTGAAGTGAGTTTGGTTCTGTTTTGACAAGTCTTGTTATTTTTAATTATCATTGCCTATCCGCTTGCCCTTACTTCTGTTTTTTGTTATAATATTTTTATGAATAGGACAGGTTTTATTAGGTTTAAAACCTTACTCTTAAACATAGTTTTACTAGCGATATTAGGTGGCGGTGTTTTTTTGGGCTATACATTGATAAAGGAACGCAAGTTATTTATCAATGAATGGTTTATTGGCGATGGGCTAAGAGGGGTGGATATTTCTAGTTATCAAGGGAAGGTCGATATGAAAAGTCTCGCCAATCAGGGAATCAGATTTGTTTACATGAAGGCGACCGAAGGAAGTAACCACGTGGATGAAACGTTTGACAAAAACTGGACTAATATTACTAAGACCGAAATGAAAGCCGGGGCGTACCATTTCTTTTCGTTTGAGAGCGGTGGCGAAACACAGGCAGATAATTATATCTCTGCCGTCGGTTCGCTCGATGGACGATTAATACCGGCAGTGGACGTAGAAATCTATGGCAAGTTTAAAGACAATCCACCCAAAAAAGAGGACGTTACTAAGCAGTTAAAAATCTTTATGGCAGTTCTAGAGGACAAATATAAAGTCAAACCGATGATTTACGCCCAAAAAGATGTTTACGATCAATATCTAAGTGGGGGCTTCAGCGAGTACCCGCTGTGGGTGCGTAACGTTTATTTTCCAGTTTATTTAGAATTCGGCGGAAATTGGACAATTTGGCAGTATAAAGATCGTGGTGAACTAGATGGTTATGACGGTGAAGAAAAATATATAGATTTAAATGTTTTAAATCCTGGTAAGAAACTAGACGAACTGATCGTGGACACTCACGACGATTAATCGTTGGCATCTACATCTAAAGTAATATGGACGGTATAGTCCTGATATTTCTCTTGAATTTCGTCGTAAATATGTCTGCAAAGCTTTTCTCGGTCAGGAACTGCAAAATCAATAATTATATCAAAACTAATAGTCTTGTCAGAATCATCTAAATAAAAACCATGCATTTCGAGTATACCTTGATGAGAAAAGACTATCTTTCTGATATCTTTCTGAATTTCAGCAATAGTTTTATCTTTGGTGTTGACGGAATAAACGCCAATGGTATGAAGGATTACGCCATATTTTTCTAAGATTTTTTTAGCAATGCGACGAGAAATCTTATCCACTTCGGCCACAGTCAATGTGTCCGGGATTTCGATATGAATAGAACCCAAATACTTGTCCGGACCATAATCATTTAAAACTAGGTCAAAAGCTCCTTGCACATCTTCGTCTTTTTCGACTTCTTTTTTGATTTTTTTAGAAAGCGAACTTTCTACCCTGACTCCAAGAATGTTATTAACGGATTTTTTGATTAAATCTATACCAGTTTTAATAATAAAGAGTGAAACTAGAATGCCGACGTAAGCTTCCAGATTAATATGGAAAATCATATATATGATGGCAGAAATAAATACAGAGATTGAGAGAATAGCATCATTAAAAGCGTCAGTGCCACTAGCTACAAGAGAATCAGAATTGATTTTTTTACCAACCTTTTTAACATACATACCGAGAATGTATTTTATGATAATACCAGCTATTAAAACGATCAATGTAGTTACACTATAATCTGGAGTTTCTGGATTAATTATCTTTTTGATTGATTCGACAAGCGCTGTAAAACCAGCATATAACACAATGGCAGAAACAATCAAAGAAGTCATATATTCTACACGTCCGTGGCCGTAAGGATGATTTTTGTCTGGAGCTTTGCCGGCCAATTTGGTGCCGATGATAGTGATAATACTAGACAATGCATCGGTCAAGTTGTTGACTGCATCGGAGATGATAGCGATGGAGTTTGCCATAAAACCGACAAAAGCCTTAAAGCCGACCAACACTAAATTAGCAATGATACTAAGGATACTAATTTTTACGACGGTGTTTTCGCGAGATTTTTTCATGGGATAATTATAGCACTTTTCGTATCGTAATTATACTTTATAATGATAATATGAACAACATCAAAACGTATCAAGAGCTAAAGACGGCGCTAGCCAGAGAAGCTGATGATAATTATCGTGTTTTCGCGATGAAGGGAATTCCAAGCGAGCGACCTTTTATAGGCGTAAAAATCCCGCTAATCCGTGAAATTGCTGCTAAAGTTCCAACAGAAAAATTAGCTGATTTTATAAAAGAAAAACCGGTTGCGATTGAAGAGGTTTTGATGCGAGGTATTTTAATCCATCGTTTACCATACGAAGACATGATGAAAGTATTTGACTCACAAATAGCATATATTGGCGACTGGTGCACGGCGGATATTTTTTGCACTGGGCTAAAGAAAAGTATCAAAAGACATCGTGAAGATTTTTTTGATAACAAAATTGAGCCACTTTTAAAAAGTGGCCAAGAATTTCCAACGCGAGTCGGTCTAGTTTTATTAAAATGTTACTATGTAGATTTTGACTATTTGTCGGTAATATTTGACCGAGTCGAAAGTCTCGCAGAAAGAGAAGAATACTATGTTGAAATGGCGATTGCCTGGCTAGTGGCAGAATGTTTTATTAAATATCCAGAAGAAACATTTTCATACTTAATAGTCTCGCATTTGCCTAAATGGACCTACAATAAAACTATTTCTAAAATCTGCGATTCTTATCGTGTGGAGCCAGAGACAAAAGAAATACTAAGGAAAATGAGAAAAAAATAATCATATAAAATAGGAGAACAATGAAAAGAGAAATCGTAGTTCATGGTGTATATCGTCACTTTAAAGGAAATTCATATATCGTAGAAGATTTAGCGATTGATTCCGAAACCGGAGAAAATGTGGTGTTATATCGAGCGTTATATGGCGATGGTCTACTATATGCGCGGCCACTAAAAATGTTTTTAAGCCCCGTTGATAAAACTAAATATCCAAACGCACAACAAAAATGGCGCTTCGAATTGTCTTCGGATGGGCAATCTAAATAGTAGCACTTTTGTGATAAACGTGTGAGTTTTGCTATAATAATGGTAATGGTTAAGATGAATACGAAAAAGGAAACCAAACTAGAAAAATGGCAGTGGATCGGTGTGTTAATGCTCGTTACGGCTTTTGCTGGTTTCTTTGGCTGGATGTATGAATTTATCTTTTATTATTTTGATGGTGGGGCGGGTGAATTTTATATGCAGGGTGGGAATTTTTTGCCTTGGATTAATATTTATGCAATTGGAGCAATTCTTATCGTGGCTACCACCTGGAAGTTGCGAAGATGGCCGTGGGCAGTTTTCTTAGTGGCCACCATCACATCTGGTGTTTTAGAATTTGTGGCGGGATGGCTGGTTTATGTAATTGGAAATGGCACGAGATATTGGGATTATAATACTGAAATCCTTAATTTTGGAAATATTGAAGGATTTGTATGTCTCAGAAGTGTTTTAGTGTTTGGCTTTTCGGCACTCTTATTGATTTATGTAATTGTGCCTGCTTTTATAAAGCTTTCGACAATGATGTCTAGAAGAGCATTTTTAGCTCTAGCTATTTCATTATTTGTAATAATCATGACCGATGAACTATATAATTTGCTTGCATCAAAGATTTTTCACTGGCCGGATGCAATGGAATTCTATAAATCGCTGGGCTGGAAATATTTGACTTAAAACTTAATAGAAAAACCCGGGTCTATGCCCGGGTTAATGATTAATCAGAGAAGGTTACGTAGCCTGCCCTTCTTTTGGTACTATAATATGCTTTAAATTTATAGTACCTGGTCTTGATTTCGCCACGTCTAGAATCCAAATCAACCCTACAGGAGCCTGTAAATTCAAAACTTTCGCCGGAACCATCTTCATGGCTGATAGAATTAATGACGTAATCTGTCGTATGGAGCAAGCTGTAATGCTTTGAATCTTCAAACGGCTTTTCTTTGATGATGGTAAAGCTCAGCGGGATCTTAGCCCCTTCTGTGTAGGCATACTTGAACGCATCAATTAATACGTCTTTGCCCGGTCCTGCCACAATATCAAACCTTTTTTCTGTGTCCATACAAACACTCCTTTCTAAAGTACTATCATAAAGATAAAATTTAGCCCGTAATTAGGCTATTTTTACCATTATATCATATATCATAATTTTTGTCAATACTGTCTCAATAAAACAAGTATGCTAAAATCATTATATAGGAGGAAAATGGAGTTTGTCAGACTAAAATATGCAAACAATAAGCTAATTAATGCCGACATAAGGGAACATCAAGACATAATTAACGAGTACGTTGAGAAAAAAGGTTACGAATATGTTGGGTTTATACCAACTCTCTTTGGGCCTAGTGGCAAGATGCTTGAGATTGACTTGATTTTTAAAAAGCCTGAAGAAGACTCTGGCGCAAAATCGGAACCGAACAAAAAATCCTAATATTGTGCTATAATCATAAGCAGCATGGGCAAAATTACAAAGTATCTTAACCAATTAATCGTCGGAAATGTTTTTGATACGCCCGAAATACTAGAAAAGTATTCAACTGACCAGTCCGTGCTAAAAATTAAGCCTAGGTTTGTGGCTTTTCCAGAGTCAACGAGTGATATCCAAAAGCTAGTGCGTTTTTTTAACCAGATTGCGGCCAAAGACATACCGGTAACCATCACAGTGCGTGGTTCAGGCCTAGATGAAGGCGGGGCGGATTTAGGTAGCGGTTTAGTTATTTCGACTGAAAAACTTAACAAAATGCTAGAAATTGATTCGCGCGAAAGATTAGTGCGCGTGCAGGCCGGTATCACTCTAAAAGAATTAAATACTGCCTTATCGGTTTCTGGTCTCACAATCCCAGTCGGTGGTCACGACAATGAGACGATTGGAGGTTTAATTTCGAATTGTCCAACTGACTTATTTTCAAAAAAATATGGCGGAATTCAAAAATATGTAGAGAGAATCGAAGTAATACTTGCAAATGGAGAAGTATTACAAACTATGCGATACCGTAAATATGCGGCCGCCAAAAAAACCGCTGAAAAATCTCTGGAAGGGGATATTTATAGAAAAACGGCCAAACTAATTAAAAAGAACGAGAGCTTGATTAGTTCACTACGAAAAGATGAGTATGAGTGTGCTGGATATTCCAAAGTTAAAGATGTCTATAAAAATGAATCGATGGATCTCGCGCCGATTTTCTTTGGAGCACAAGGGACGCTTGGTGTAATATCCGAAGTAATACTGCGCGCAGTGCCAGTTTCAAAAATGCCTGTGCGGGTCGTAGCAACGTTTAAAACTCTCGACCAGGCTTGTGATTTTATGGACGAAGCCAAAGAGTTAAAACCCCGCGAGATGAATATTTATGATTTGGAAATTATCCAAGAAGCCAAAGAATCTGGCAAGAATCTTGATGGTGTAATTCGTAAGCTAGAGGATGGTTTCGTGGTCTTTTTGTGTTTTGATGAAAAAAAGAATTACTGTTTGAAAAAAATTACCGCTATACGAGATAGAAGCCCAAGAAATGCGAAATTTGTAATCGAATCGCCCGAAAATCAAATGACGCTAAATGAATTTCAAAATACACTTTCAAATTATTTAGGGAATACACGTGGTGGCGAGCGCGTGCCAGTGTTAACCGATTTTTATTTGCCGTCTGAAAATTTAGAATACTTTATGAAAGACTTAAACATCTTGCATGGAAAACTAGATTTAGACTTAGCTCTTTATGGCTCATATAGTTCGTCAATTTATAGCCTGAGACCAAAGTTCAATCTTGAAGACGAAAACTACAATAAAAAAATGGCCACTTTTTTGCGTGCTGGCGCTTACGTAATAGAAAGACAAGGTGGCAAGTTAGCTGGTGGTACACCGGAAGGACGGCTAAAAGCCGTTGTCACTAACACAGAAATGCGTGAGCCAGAAAAAAATCTTTATCAAGAGATTAAAAAAGTATTTGACCAAAATAATATACTTGGACCTGACATTAAACTCGGCGCTGTATCGAAATTCACCTTGACTCATCTTAGAGATACCAATTCGCCAAAAATTATGTTATAATTTCATTAAATAGGAGTTTATATGAAGACAAAATTCAAGAAGATTTCTGATTCGCGCGTAGAAATAACAGTCACGCTCGATAAAGATGATTTAAAAGCTGCCGAAAAACAGGCATTAGAAAAACTAGCTAAGGAAGTAAATGTTGGCGGATTTCGCAAAGGCAAAGTCCCGACAGAAGTAGCCAAAAAATTCATCCCCGAAAACGATTTAAATGCAGAAACGATTGATTTTGCTGTACGTTCAACGGTGATACTCGCTTTTCAAAAAGAAGAAAAATCCCCACTCGTTTTGCCTAGTGTCAATGTAACTAAATACGTACCGGGCGAGATGGCCGAATATACCGCAACGGCAGATATTATCCCAGAAGTTAGACTTGGTGATTTCAAAAAACTCGGGGTCAAGAAGCCGACAGTTAAGACCACCGAAAAAGACATAAATGAGGTTTTGAATAATATTTCACAATCATTCGCAGAAAAAAAGGCGGTAAAACGTGCTGCAAAATTAACCGACGAAGTAATCATTGATTTCACCGGCAAAAAAGATGGTAAAGCTTTTCAGGGTGGCTCAGCTAAAGATTATAAACTGGTACTCGGTTCCAAGGCTTTCATCCCTGGTTTTGAAGATGGCATCGTTGGGCACGAGCCTGGTGACAAGTTTGATCTGAAGCTTACTTTTCCAACAGATTATGGCGTTAAAGATTTAGCTGGCGCAAAAACTGTATTTGAAGTATTGCTAAAACAAGTTAATGAAGTTTCTTTGCCAAAACTTGACGATGAATTAGCGAAAAAATGTGGACCATTCAAATCGGTGGACGATTTAAAAGCCGATATCAAAAAGAATCTTTCGGCTCAAAACGAGCACCGAGCTGAAGAACAATTCAAGGATGAATTAATCAAGGCTTTGGTCGCCAAATCCAAGGTGCCTGCACCAGAAATCTTGATAGATGATCAGGTAAAAATGATCCGTGACGACATGACGAGAAATGCCCAAAGTCGTGGCATGAGTTTTGAAGATTTTCTAAAAGCTAACAATGAGACAATGGAAAACTGGGAAAAGGAAGCCCGCAAAATCGCTACCGAGAGAGTTAAAGCTTCACTTGCCCTGCAAACACTCGCCGTAGAACAAAAGATTACCGTTTCCGATGATGTGGTTAACGCAAAAATCGCTGAGCTACGTGATGTTTATAAAAAATCACCAGACGCTCTAGCGAATTTAAAAAATCCAAATGTTAAAATGGATATTAAAAACCGTTTGGTTATAGAAGAAACTATCAACTATCTGGTAAAAGTCAATAAATAGCTTCTAGCGGTGATAAATGTTTTTTCATAGACATTTTATGATAAGTATGGTATAATTGTCTTAAGAGTTTCAGCTGGTTTGTTATTGCTGTAAGCAAACTGGCAAAATAGTGACCACTAGATATGGTGTTTTGGGGATGTTTTTAGAGTCCTAAACGCTATATATAGCGTAGTAAAAGTCACTATATATTATATATTAACTAAAGAAGGAAAGATTTAATGCCAACTATTAATCAGTTGATTCGTAAGCCTAGGAAGAAGGCTGCAAAAAAATCTAAATCTCCAGCTCTTGGCTCCATTGTAAATACCTTGAAGACTAGACGCGTAGAGACACCTGCACCATTAAAGCGTGGTGTATGTATCAAAGTCACAACCAAGACCCCAAAGAAACCAAACTCCGCTATGCGCAAGGTCGCACGTGTGCGTCTTACCAACGGCCAAGAAGTTTGGGCTTACATTGGTGGTGAAGGTCACAATTTGCAGGAACACGCCGTCGTACTAGTACGTGGTGGTCGTGTGCCAGATCTTCCTGGTGTACGTTATCACGTAGTCCGTGGAACTTTGGATCTTCAGGGCGTACAGGGCCGCAAGCAAGGTCGCTCCAAATATGGTGCGAAAAAGGAGGATAAGTAGTTATGCCACGTAAAGTTACTAAATCTTTGCAACGCAAAGTAAATCCTGATCGCAAATACCAATCAATCATGGTACAAAGATTAATCAATAAGTCAATGCTCGACGGCAAAAAGCAGGTTGCCGAACGTGCAGTATATGCTGCGATTGAAGGTGCTGCCAAAAAGCTAAAATCCGAAAATCCAGTTGAAGTTTTGGAAAAAGCTATCGCAAACGTTTCGCCAGATTTTGAAGTAAAGTCTCGCCGCGTTGGCGGTGCTAACTATCAAATTCCATTTCCGATTTCTGGTCATCGTCAGCTACATTTTGCATTTTCGTGGCTAGTACAATCGGCTCGTGCGCGCGGTGGTATGCCATATGCAAAACGCTTAGAGGCTGAAATTGTTGATGCCTACAATGAAACTGGTGCAGCCTTCAAAAAGAAAGAAGATTGCCATCGTATGGCCGAAGCCAACCGCGCATTCGCGCATTTTGCCAGATAAAATTGCTCTACAATTTTTAATCTACTTATGCTATAATTAGTGTAAGTAGATTTTTTAGGAGGCAAAATGATTAAAGTAGCGATTAATGGTTTCGGTAGGATTGGTCGCAACGCGCTAAAAATACTTTTGGAGAGGCGCGATGTGCAAGTTGTGGCCATTAATGATATTACCGACGCCAAAACTTTGGCTCATCTTTTGAAGCATGATTCCTCCTACGGTACCTATGATAAAAAAGTCTCTTTTTCTAATAATTCTATTATTGTTAACACTCGCGAAATTCCGGTATATGCCGAAAAAGATCCAAAACAATTGCCGTGGAAAAAGCTCGATGTTGATGTGGTAATAGAAAGCACTGGATTTTTTACAAACCCAGAAGATGCAAAAGCTCATATTGAAGCGGGCGCCAAAAAAGTTGTGATTTCAGCACCAGCAAAAGGAGAAGGAGCCAAAACTGTGGTTCTAGGTGTTAACGAAGAAGTTGTGACCAGTGACGATGTTATTCTTTCGAACGCTTCTTGTACCACAAACTGTATCGCGCCGATTATGAAGGTACTCGAAGATGAGTTTGGAATTGAAAAAGCTATGATGACAACAATTCATTCATATACTGGTTCACAAAGAATACTAGATGCGCCGGCTAAAGATTTACGTGAAGCACGTTCGGCAGCCGAGAATATTGTGCCTACTACTACAGGAGCTTCAAAAGCTGCTGCTCTGACCATTCCATCATTAAAAGATAAGTTTAATGGACTCTCGATTAGGGTTCCGACTCCGGTCGTATCGCTATCTGATATCACTGCGCTACTTAAAAGAAACACTACCAAAGAAGAATTAGTAACTGTTTTTAAGAAAGCTGCCAAGGAGCCTTACTATGAAGGTATTATTGGCGTGTCTGAAGAAGAATTAGTGTCATCAGATTACATTGGTGACCCGCACTCTTGCGTTATTGACCTTCCTTTGATTGATGTAGTGGATGGTAATATGGTGAAAATTGTGGCCTGGTATGATAATGAATGGGGTTATTCAAACCGTTTAGTTGAGCTCGCAGTTGATTTTGGGAAAGGTGTTTAATGAAAATCTATATAGGTGCAGACTATCGTGGACTTGAGCGCAAAAATCAATTGATGAATTATCTTTTAGCTGCTGGCCATGAAGTAATTGATGATGGTGCCTATGAGTACCACGAGGGTGACGATTTTAACGATCCAGCTGTAAAAGTAGCAAAGAATGTACGCGACGATTTAGGCTCAATAGGGATATTGATATGTGATTCGGCCCACGGTGTGACAATGCAAGCGAATCGTTTTAAGGGTATCCGTGCTGCGCACTGCGACAATACCGAATCTGCGATTCTAGCACGCGAACACGACGACGCGAATATCCTTTGCCTATCGGCTCATTTCATGGATGAAGCGAAAATGCAAGAAATTACAAAAACATTTATAGAAACAAGTTTCACGAATTTAGAACGCCGCGTAAGGCGTATTAATCGATTAGACGAAAGGGAAGATTATGATTAGAACGGTATCAATTGTACCGACAATACTCACGGATAACAAACAAGATTACCGTGCGCAAGCAGAGCGGATTAATATTTTTACTCGCCGAGTCCAAATCGATGTAACTGATGGCATATTTGCGCCAACCCAAACTTTGGATATCACAAATGTTTGGTGGCCAAAAAATTGGGAAGCAGATTTGCATTTGATGGTGGCTAACCCTTCCGAACATCTCGATACAGTTTTAAAACTAAATCCTTCGCTTTGTATTTTACACGCCGAGGCAAACGAAGACTTATTGCCAAGTTTCCAAATCCTTAAAGATGCCGGCATTAAGACTGGCGTCGCATTATTGCCGTCGACTTTTCCTGGCAATGTCAAACATTATATAGATGCTGCCGATCATGTGTTGATTTTTGCTGGGCAATTGGGGGTACAAGGTTCACCCGCCGATTTAATGCAGATGGAAAAGATTCCATTAATTCGTAATATGAAACCAGAACTTGAAATTGGCTGGGATGGTGGCGCTAATATGACGAACATTCGCGCGATTGCACATGCCGATGTAGACGTAATTAATGTCGGCTCAGCAATTTCACAAGCTACTGATCCAGCGCAGGCATTTCAAGAGCTTGTAGCAGAAATTGATAAAAACGGAGTCGTTTTATAATGGCGAGAATCGCTTCACTCGGATCGGCGCTCCAAGACGTATATTTGGTCGACCACGACGACTTAATTCCGACCGCAATTGGTGAAAATGCAATTTTTGGCAAGGTGCTAGTCGGCTCAAAGGTTGATATAGACAAAATATCTTACGAAGTTGGTGGTGGCGGTATTAATTCTTCGATTGAATTTTCTAGACATGGTCACGAAGCAATTTTTCTTGGTAACGTCTCCCGCGATCCGGCTGGTATGGCTATTTTAAGAGTACTAGATAAAGAAGGGGTTGATAATAGCTATGTGAGATTCTTAGAAAGACGAGCGACCGGCACGTCTATAATACTGTTAGACGAGAAGAGTGGTGAAAGAACAATTCTGACATGTCGAGGCGCAAGCGAACAATTTGGCAATCTTGATCCAGCAGATCTCGATTTAATCCAACCTGATTGGTTATACGTAACGTCTCTGCGTGGTGACATGGATACGCTGGAAAAATTTTTCCGTCACGCAAAGGAAATTGGCGCTAACATAATGTTTAATCCCGGAGTCAAAGAACTAGAAGAATCAAGCAAACTCACAAGTCTGTTAAGTTATGTAAAAGTGCTTCTCGTTAACAAGAATGAGGCGTCAAAGATTGTCCCTGGCACAACTTTATCGGAATTAACCTATCATTTAAATAATTACGTTGATATGGTTATTGTGACTGATGGCGCAATGGGGGGCATCGCGAGTAATAGCAATGAAGCTTACAGATTTGGTATTTATGAAGATCAGAGAGTCAAAGACGCTACTGGGGCAGGAGATGCTTTTGGATCAGGTTTTTTGGCTCATTTTACAGCTGGTCATTCATTTCGCAATTCATTAGTGTTTGCTTCGGCCAATTCGACATCCGTTATAATGAAACTCGGAGCCAACAAGGGATTGCTGACTGGAACAGAATCATTACATCCGATGCCAATGCAAAAAATATAATTAATAGGAGATTACATCTTGGAAAACGGATTAAAAAAATTAGAGGCAGATTTACTAAAAAAACTATCAATTGCGGATTTAGAGCGTGCAAACGCTTATGCAAAAGATTTAGGCAGAGGCTTACAAATTGTTCGTTCCTTTCCACAAGGTGTTACGATTTTTGGTTCGGCTAGACTTGCCCAAGAACATAAATACTGCAAGATGGCCTTTGAGCTCGGACGAATGTTGGCAGAGAACGGGCACGCCGTCATTACAGGCGGTGGTCCAGGTATTATGGAAGCAGCTTCGCATGGTGCCTACGAAATCGGGGGACGAGTAATCGGCCTGAATATCACACTAGCGCACGAGCAATTCCCGAATCCTTTTTTAACAGATTGTGTTACATTCGAGTACTTCTTTGCACGAAAAGTATCTTTGGCTATGTCGGCTAAAGTATTCGTGTTTTTCCCGGGCGGATTTGGCACAATGGATGAATTATCTGAAATACTCTGCTTAATGCAAGAGGCTAAGATGCCGAAAATGCCAGTTTTCTTGATTGGGGAAAGCTATTGGAAGGGATTTGACAAAATGATAGGCAAAATGATTTCACTCGGACTGATTGCTGCAAAAGATACGGCTATATTTAATATAACTGATAGGCTAGAATCTGTCGTGGAGGCTGCTAATAAAATTGGGCATCCCAAAATTTCAGAAAACTTCTACGACGGTTTTCGCGAGGCTAGTGCATTCGCTAAGAATGCTCGTTAGTAATCCGGTTAGAATGGATTAACAAGACCTAGACGTGAATTCGTATCAGCGATTCGTATCAGTTCGTTGTATTTTGCGATACGCTCAGAACGTGAAAGGGAACCAGTTTTGATTTGGCCAGTACCGAGTCCAACAGCGAGATGGGCGATAGTGACATCTTCGGTTTCGCCAGAACGATGAGACATAACAGTACGATAACCTGCATTTTTTGCCATTAATACGGCGTTAATGGTCTCAGACAAGGTGCCAATTTGGTTAGGTTTGATTAGAATTGCGTTTGCGACGCCAGACTCTATACCTTTTTTTAGAAGTTTCGTATTAGTCACAAATAAGTCATCACCGACCAATTGGATACGTTTTCCTAAACGCTCGGTCATTATTTTCCAATTGTTCCAATCATTTTCCGCTAGTCCATCTTCAATGGAAACGACCGGATAATTATCGATAATCCAAGTATACCAGTTTATAAGATCATCCGCAGATTTCCAATCGCCATTGGTCTTTAGCACATAATGATCTTTGTCGTAAAATTCGGATGCTGCTATATCCATCGCTATTGCGATGTCTTTACCGAATTTTAGTCCAGTTCGTTCTACGGCTAGTTTAATGCATTCAAGTGGCTCATTGTTGCCATCACGAACTTTAGGTGCATAACCGCCCTCGTCACCCACAGTCGTAGGATAACCACGCTCGTTAAGAATACTCTTAAGCGCGTGAAACACTTCGGCGCCATATCTCACTGCTTCTGCGATACTGCCAGCTCCACAGGGAATAATCATGTATTCTTGAAAATCGGTAGCCCAAGAAGCATGTTCTCCACCATTCATAACATTCATCATCGGCATCGGAATAGACATCTCGTCAACCGTGCCAGCTAATTCGGCAACATAGCGATACAGTGGTAACCTGGATGCCCTAGCATTGGCTTTCGCCACAGCAAATGACACCGCAAGCATGGCATTAGCACCTAGGTTAGTCTTGTTTTCAGTACCATCTAGCTCGAGCATCATTTGGTCAACAGTTGCTAAATCTGATGTATTGTCAACCAGTACATCACGTATTTTAGAGTTTACATTCCAGACCGCTTTTAAGACACCCTTGCCACCATAGCGGCTTGTATCTCCATCACGTAATTCCAACGCTTCGCCAGAACCAGTAGAAGCTCCAGATGGAACAATTGCGCGCCCAAATGCGCCATTATCTAAGTAAACTTCGGCTTCTACGGTTGGGTTGCCGCGCGAATCTAAGACTTGTCTAGCTTTGATATTTGAAATTATATAATTCTCCATAACCATTATTATATCAAAATATAATAAACTTATGGTAAAATAGTTATAAATAGTAACACAAAAGGAGTTATTTTTATGAATGAAAATCCCAATGGGATACCGAACCCCCTGAACCCAACTCCTGGGCAAAAACCGGACGTTGGACAGGTTGCTAGTAGGGCACAAAGGCCAATTGTTGCCAGTCAACCATCAACAAATCAAACTGTAGCGAACATTACGCCAACAAACGCGCCACTAGCTGCCGAACAATTAGATACTGGGACCATGAATAATGGCCAAACAGAACCAGTGCCAACAAAAAAGAATAAAGTTGGCCTGATTGTTGGGATTATAATTGGTGCTGTTGTATTGATTGGCGCCATTGTAGCTGCTGTGATACTGCTACCTAACCTAATGAGCGGGAGTGATCCAGTTGTAAAGGCGATGCAAAAAATTATGAGCGGAAATGCTCCATCCAATGTTGCAATTGATGGTGACATTAATATACTTTTAAATGAAGAAGGTTCGCCAATTAAGCGCGTTAACATTAATCTTGATTCAGATATCATGGTGGGTTCGATGATTAACACGTCTTCTGCCGTTCTTACTTTTACAACATATAATGACAAGGATTATTCTGTAAAGTTTAATGAAGTGTACGCTGCCGACGGAAATATTTATTTTAAAATTGATGGTGCTACGGCCGCGCTTGAGGATTCTAAATTGTTAGAGCTATTAACTCCTACATCGACACCAACAGTAAAAGACTGCGATAGTGCTGTTACTGATTGTGTTGATGCAACGAATTGCGATAGTGCTGAATGTTTAACTGATGAAACCACCAATGCCAACAAAGAAGAATCAGACTCTTCAGAATTCTTAGATATAATTGAATCGGTTGATGGCGTATGGCTAAGGCTAACTGCGGAAAACTTAACGTCACTTGAAAATAGCTATGTGCCACAAGAGAGTCCAATTAGTTGTATGGCAAATATGGTGACGGATTTAAATAAAAACAGTAATACGGCCGCAGATTTATATAATAAATATCCTTTCATAACATCTACCACCGATAAAGTCATAATCCCTAGCAAGCAAAGTCCAGTGCATCTTCTAGTTATTAATAGCGATAATCTCGCTGGTTTCATCAACTCAATGAACAACTCTAATCTGGCAGAAGAGATTTACTCGTGCTTAGGTTACGAAGATAATGTCAGCATTGACGAAGAGGAATTGGGTGATTTGGTTAGTGGCTTACCAAGAATCTATGCAGAAGTTAATGGCAATTATGATTTTTCTAGGTTATATTTAGAATCAGATATAGATGATGGAGCGACTACTATAATCATAGATTTAGGGTTTGAATACCCCACCAACGTAAACGTTACCGAGCCGGTAGACTATACTGACTTCTCTAAGCTAATTCAGCAAATCATGTCTGGATTATACGAATTACCAGACACTGTGCCAACGAACGAAAAAACAGAGGTAGAATAGTATATATTGACAATTATACATAAGTATGATATAATTAAAGTATGAATGATGCGCTGAAACAAAAACTCCATAAACTTCCGGCCTGTCCGGGAGTTTATTTTCATAAAAACTCGACGGGCGAAATCATATATGTAGGTAAGGCGGCCGTATTAAAAAATCGGGTCAGGCAATATTTTCAAAAAAGTCAAAAAGACGTTAAAACCGAGGCTCTAGTACGCGAGATTTTTGACACTGACTGGATTGAAGTTGACACCGAGATGGACGCACTATTTCTCGAATCTGAGATGATAAAGAGATATATGCCAAAATGGAATATACTGCTTAGGGATGATAAAACGGTTTCCTATGTTCGTATCAATATGAACGAAGATGTGCCATACATATCTTTCACGCGAAATCCGGTCGATGATAAAGCTACTTATATTGGGCCTTTTTACGGTAAATCTTCTGTCGAAAAGGCCTTAAGAATACTGAGAAGAATTTTTCCTTATTACGTGAAGCCTTATTCCGGACGCAAAAATCTCGATACAGATTTAGGTTTAACGCCTGGAATTGAAGTTGGAAAAACTACACCAAAAGATTATAAAAGAAATCTAAAAAAACTCATCCGTTATCTTGAGGGCGACCGAGAGAAACTCTTAATTGAACTTGAAAAAACTATGAAAAAAGAAGCAGAAGCGGGAAATTATGAATTAGCGGCAGAGGCGCGAGACCAGCTATTTGGACTAAAGGAATTGAAGAAAAAAATCGTATTTTCCGATAAAGAATTCTTGGATATTTCATCAGATCAAGCTTTGAAGGATTTACAAAACCTACTAGGGCTAGAAAAACCGCCCCGCCGAATTGAAGGCTATGATATTTCTCACCAATCAGGAGAAAATACCGTTGGCAGCATGGTGGTATTTATAAATGGGGCTTCCGCGAGAAGCGAATACCGAAAGTTTAAAGTCAGAACGTCTCGAAACGATGATTTAAAAAGTATGGCTGAAGTTATTTCGAGACGTTTAAAACACCAAGAATGGGACTTCCCGGATTTAATTTTGCTAGACGGCGGAATTACGCAGGTCAATGCTATACTTCCATTGGTGGAACCGTATGGTATAAAAATAATCGGACGCGACAAATCTGGTGATCATTCACGTAATGCTGGCGTCAAATTAGTAATCCCAGGCCAGCCCGGCCACCTTGAGCTCCCGTCAAGTTCGCATATCGCGCGTCTTATCGCAAGAATTGATGAAGAAGCTCACCGTTTTGCAATCACTTACCATTCTTTACTCAAACGAAAAAGTATGCTAAAATAATCTTATCTAAGGAGTAGTTATTTATGAATTTCGGTAGTTTTCTGGAAACTGTTACATTCATCTCAGCAATACTGACAATTATATTAGTTTTATTACAACAACGCGGAGCATCGCTCGGTGCGGGCTTTGGTAGCTCTGGTGAATTATATACTACTCGTCGTGGACTCGAAAAATCACTTTTTATTACCACTATTGTTTTTGCAGTAATCTTTGTATTATCAATCTTAGGACTATTATTAATACCTGCATAATATGAAAAATTCTATCAAAAAGCGTGGGCAAAAAATCATCAAGAAGTTCTCAAAAGCTTCAATTCAGGCTAGTGAAGAGAGTAAAGAGCATATTAAGGAAAACGTTTTTGGTAGATTAAACCATATTTCTAGTATTCGCTTATTGATTCTTGAATGGGGGTTATTAGTGGTGGCATTAATCATGCTAGCTATTGCTCAATCGTTTTGGTTCGGTGATTCATATGCAGATAACGTTTGGTCGAACGGTGGAACTTATATAGAGGCCACCATAGGAGAGGTGAATTCTATGAACCCACTGTTTGCTAATACAAGCAGCGAAAAGGTACTAAGTAGATTGTTGTTCTCAACCATAGCTTCGATTGATTATTCTGGACACCCTGGCGCCCAACTAGCAAAGTCTATCCGCCCATCCGAAAATGGCAGAATTTGGACAGTTAGATTACGCGATAACCTAAAATGGTCTGACGGTGAACCCCTGACTAATGAAGATGTGATGTTTACTCTGGATTTAATTAAAAACCCGGCAGTAGACACCGTTTATGATGCAAACCTAACCAATGTTAAAATATCAGAAAATGAAAATGGTGAAATCGTCTTTACTCTGCCAACTCCATATACCGATTTTATTTCCGCCTTAATTATCCCAATCATTCCAAAACATCTTTTGGCTGATGTGAATCCCAAAACCCTGATTGAAGATAATTTCTCTAATGCGCCAATTGGATCTGGGGCATTTAGTTTCAATGCAGCTCAGTCAATTTCTACAAGTGGTGAAAAGACAATTTATCTTTCGTCGAATCCATATTATTACAAAGGGCAAACTCTTTTGAATAGCTTTGCGGTACATATTTTTATGAATAAAGATAATATTATTAACGCTCTTAATGCTGGTACCATCACAGCAACAGCTGAGCTCACCGAAGCAGAAATCGACAAGATTACTTCAGCATCAATTTACCAAAAGAATTCAAGCTTAAATTCGGGGGCTTTTATATTCTTTAATACTGCTAGCCAAAAGTTGAAGGATGCGAATGTGCGAAGTGCGATTAGAAGTGGGATTAATTTAGCAGAAATTAGAGAAGCGGCGCCAAACACAATAGCATTGAGATTTCCTATTATTGATTCTCAGCTCAAACTAACTAATTATCCGGATTTCCCCGGACAGGATTTTGAAGCGTCAAAGGCAAAGTTGGCAGAATTGAACGGAGGGGAAACCGTTTCTCTGGAAGTTGCTACCGTCAATTCTGGTTTTTTGCCAAAGGTTACCGAGGCGGTTAGTAATTCATTAACCGAACTAGGATACGAAGTCCATGTTTCGACCTATGAAGAAAACCAGGATTTTATTTCGAATGTGTTGTCTAAAAGGGCCTATGACATACTTGTTTATGAAATCGAGCTGGGTGCCGATCCTGATCCGTTACCATATTATCATTCTTCACAGGCGTCCAAATCTGGTCTTAATTTGTCAAACTATCGTAATGCTTTAGTAGACGACTTGCTTTTAGCTGGCCGGGAAACACTGGACGACTCTCTGCGAATCAAAAAGTATGAAAGTTTTTTGGAACATTGGGTCAACAGCGTGCCAGCAATTGGGCTTTACCAGCCAAACTTGACCTATTATTATAACCGTAATGCGCGACCGTTTAGTAATGATTTAAAGCTAGTTACCGCTCTAGATAGGTTTACTGATGTAAACTCTTGGGCGGTTAATACTACTACTAAAAATAAGACTCCATAGTTTCAATAATATGATATAATTGTGGTATGCGCCTGTGGTGGAATTGGTAGACACGCTACCTTGAGGTGGTAGTGGCCATATTCACGGCTGTGCTAGTTCGAGTCTAGTCAGGCGCACCATTAAAATAATGTGAGTCCGAGCGACTCGAATCTGAAGATGCGAGTCTAGTCAGGCGCACCGTTAAAATAATGTGGGTCCAAGCGACTCGAATCTGAAGATACAAGCCTAGTTAGGTGTAACATTGCAAAAAGGAGGTAAATGAATAAAAGAATCGCGTTTAGTTTGTCGGTTATTGTAGCCTTGCTGCTAACTCCGGCTTTTTTTGTAATTTCTAATGTTCATGCAGAGGACGATGCTTCGCAAGAACAAAATTCAGAAGAAGCTGCTAATCCGGATGGTACAAATATCAGCTTAACCCCAGTTAGCAAAGTCTATCAATTATCTGCTGCTTCAACCTATGATGATTCTTTTACCGTTAATAATACTGGCGGGAGAGAACTAGCTATAGAAGTTTTTGCCGCTCCTTATTCGTATGTTTATTCTGAGCAAAATGATACTTACCAACTTGGCTTTAGTAATGAAAACCATTACACCCAACTTTCACGTTGGATTACCTTCAAAGATGCTGATGGCAGCTACAAGAAAAGCATTAGCGCCACAATTGCACCAAATGAATCGTACACTGCGGAATACAGAATCGAGACGCCAGGTAGTATTCCAGATGGTGGACAATATGCTGTGATATTTGCTCGTACCACAAATGGCGTCGCGTCATCAAATGGTATAAAAACTGAGGCTAGCCCCGGAATGGTCGTATACGGTCGTTCGATTGATAGTGAGTCTCTCGTTTCGGCCGAAATCAATAATCTGACCATCAGACAATCTGTCACCGAGAACGAAAAGACCCGTAACACCATTAGCGGAATGGCAAAAGTTAAAAATACCGGCAACGTAGATTTTACCGCTAGAGGCAAATTAGTAGCTGATGGTTTTATATTTGGTGGACATTACGAGACTCCAGAAAATGGTGGCAGACTCTCTATTATTCCAGAGACTGAATTAGTGGTTTCTGATGAATGGAAGGAAACTCCTGGATTTGGTATTTTCAAGGTTACCTGGACTGTAGAAGCGGCAGGCCAGACTGAAACGATTGAACAAATTGTAGTGATAAATGTAATTCCCGTGATAATAGTAAGCATAATCCTATTGACAATTATAATTGTATGGTGTATAATTAGGTCTAAGAAGCGTAAAGAGCGCCGTTCTAGGTTGGCAGTCTAGTTCGGTAGCCAGGCGAGTGGCTATCTTTACAAATCAAAATAAATATTAAATATAAACAAGAGTGTAGAGTATGAAAAAGACACAAAAAAGAATTCTGGGCTTTTTCGGATTGATGACGGTTGCCGTAATGACCGTTGTTGCGGTTGCAATCCCAAATCCGGGAGTCTCAGCTGTATCTGGTGTAACTGATACAGTGGTAATACGGGTGGTTGGAGATAGCCCGAATGTCAACATTGGTGGCATTGAACCTGGTACGGTCACAATTAACCCGCAAAAAGATTTAACAATTGCGTATGAAAATGTTGGCAAGGTTAGGATTAGGCTAGTATATAAAGACACGGCTGGTGTTGAACATGAATTTAATTTCCCAGAACAGGTAGTTGATTACGGTGCTGGTTCTTTGCCGTTTAATATTAATCTAAGTGATCCACAGTACGGTTACGGTGAATATACTTTAACGGTAATTGGTGAAGGGGCAGCAGGTACGGATGAAGACATCATCCAATTCACATATACGCCGTTTATCGCTGAACTCGATGAAGAACAAGAACAAGGGCAAGAACAAGAAAAAACGTATGTAGATTTGGATTATATTAATGACACTGGCGCTATCGAAGAAGATCAGATTGGTGAGTTCAAAATTGAGGTGTTTGACAAGAATGGAAACCTGGTAACCCCGCTTTCGCCGATTAAGGCTTTGCCACCAGAAAAAAAGGTAAACCTTCCGTTTGAAAAATACGACTTAGAACCTGGGATATACTCAATTAAAATCACGGCTTATAATATTGAAGGGAACGAACTGGCGGTCAGATATCTCAAAAAGGAAATTAAAGCGAGCGATATACCTCCGGTACCTGATACTGGTAGATTGTTTGGTGGATTAAATGTTTCGAATGAAGATTTCTTAATTACGGGATTAATAGCGTTTTTGACGATTGGTGCTGGCGGGATAGTAATCATTAATAAGCGAAGTAAAAAGAACTCAAGAAGAAGATAGTATTATAACTCTACACTTTGGTTCGGGCGCACTACTGCGAGGGCGCCCGAGCTACTTTGCTCTAAAGCTTGGTCTAACAAAAATGAGCTGGTTTTAAATCCAACTCATTTTTTAGTTACGTTATTATTCTGTTACGCCAAGTTCGATACGCTTGAATTGACGAATTGTGATATTTTCACCAGTTTTTGCGATAGCTTCTTTAATGAATTGTTCTACAGTCTTAGTGTCGTCAAGAATGTATGGTTGATTCATTAAAACTTTATCGGAGAAAGCTTTTTTGACTTGACCATCAAGAATCTTTTCCTTCATATTTTCTGGGCCTTTGAAATTAGCTTCCAACTCTTTGATTTTGGCTTTGCGTACATCTTCAGGGATATCATCTTCGGAAACGTAAAGTGGGTTCATTGATGCGATTTGCATTGCAATCTGATGGGCCAAAGTCTTAAATTCGTCGGTTTTGGCTACAAAAGATGTTTCACAGTTTACTTCAACGATAGCACCTAGACGTCCATCGTGAATATAAGCTTCGACGAGCCCCTCGCGCGTTTCGCGGTCACCGCGCTTTTCAGCTTTGGTGAGGCCTTTTTTACGCATCGCTTCGAGAGCTTTGTCAAAGTCGCCATCAGCTTCTACCAATGCCTTCTTAGCGTCGGTAAGTCCTGCACCGGATAATTCTTTGAGTTTTTTGATTTGTTCAATTGATATTTCTGCTTTTGCCATTTTTTTGCCTCCTAAATATTATTTTTTGCCTTCATTAATAGCTTCTTTAAAGTAATCAAGAATGAGCTTGGTAGCCTTAATTGAATCATCGTTGGCTGGGATTACGTAATCGATTGGAGTCGGGTCAACATTGCTGTCGGTAATCGCAAATACTGGAATATGTAAACCATTTGCTTCTTTGACAGCATTTTTATCTTCCATTGCATCAACTACAATGATAGCCGCTGGCTGCTCGGTCATTTCCTTGATGCCACCATAGCGTTCATTCAAAAGATCAATTTCTTCCTGAAAACGCTGGACTTCAAGCTTAGAATAACGATTCTCGAGCTCACCAGATGCCATGCGACGTTCTAGGTCTTTTAGCTTCTTAATTTGGCGATTGACGGTTTCGACATTAGTAAGAGTACCACCAACCCATCTAACCGTTACATAAGGCATGCCAGTAGATTCAGCAGCTTCTTTCACGACGTCTTTCATTTGTTTCTTGGTGCCGACGAAGAGAACCTTTTTGCCGTTTTTGACGATTTCTGTAATCTTTGGCAAAGCTGCTTCAAGACCATCAACGGTTTTTTCTAGATTGATAATATGGGTTTCACCGCGTTTGCTGTGAATGTATGGCGCCATCTTTGGGTGCCAACGGCTAGTTTTATGCCCAAAGTGAGCACCAGCTTCTAGCAGAGCTTTCATATCGACATTTACTGTCATATATGATTTCCTTTCTCTTTGTTTCTGGGCACACTCGGGCGTAAATCACGCTCAGGAAATCTCCCAAAAACTGTTTCATTAATTAATATATGTTTTTATTATAGCACATATGCTTGAGAAAAGCAAGAACTAATAGTAAAATGTTTCTATATGACTTAGGTCAAGTACATTAAAATGGAGGTGAGAAAATGGTCTCGATTTCAGACAATCAGCTGCGTACGAATTGCTCGCTATGGGAACTATCCAACCTAGAGGACGAAAAGAACCGTAGATTTTATCTTTGCGGCGAAATTGCATCCGTTGACGAGTGTAGCGATGAGTTTAACCCGACACTGTCCCCAACATCAGAATTGGTGAGACAAATCTTTACTATTAACAGGGCAGATATGTCTATCCCAGTCAAGTCAAGAAAGCCCATCATCATCAATATCAATTCTCCTGGTGGAGAATTGGCTGAAGGATTTTCGTTGGTCTCTGCGATGGCGCTGAGCAAAACCCCAATCTATACCGTGAATATCGGCATGTGGTGTTCGATGGCGTTTCTGATTGGGATTACTGGCAAAAAGCGTTTTTCGTTGCCTTATATGACATTCTTAATGCATGAGGCATCCGGCTTATCTATTGGTAAGATTAGTAGCATGGAAGAAAAAATCGATTTTGACCGTAAATTCAGCGATAAAGTAGTAAAACAACACATCTTGAGCCATAGCAACATGACCGAAAGAGACTACGATTTAGTAGTTAAAAAAGAGTTGTATATGTTGCCGGAAGAGGCTAAAATGTATGGATTCATCGATGAGATCGTGACAGATCTTGACACCATTTTATGAAAACAGATAGGGCGAACTTCGGTTCGCCTTTTTTACTTTACAATTTTAAAGAACTCTGATATAATTGACGACAATTATGAGTAAAAAAGAGTTACATCCTAAAGATTATCGCGACGTCGTTTTTTCTGATGAAGCGGCTGGCTTTTCGTTTTTAAGTAAATCTACTGCGAAAAGCGAAGAAACCATCAAATGGACTGATGGTAAAGAATATCCATTGGTAAAGATTCAGATTTCTTCAGCTTCCCATCCGTTCTTTACGGGAGAAGAGAAGATTATCGATACCGAAGGACGCGTTGACCGCTTTAAGGCACGTGCTGAGAAGGCAAAGAAACTTCGTACCGCATTAGAAAATAAAGCCAAAAAAGCTATCAAACAAGCTGAAAAGAAGGCAAAATCTAACGACACAATCGAAGCGAAAGTCGAAGAATAATCAACTAAAACTCTCCCTAAAAAGGAGAGTTTTTTTATGCTATAATAAATATATTAATAAAGGAGTTTTTATGTTTGACACCAAAGAAGATCGTAAAAAGATGGAATCCATCATTGAGCGATTTAAAGATGAAATGAAGAAAGTGCGAACGGGAAGAGCCCATCCTGATATGGTTTCTAGCGTAAAAGTCGAGGTTTATGGTCAATTCATGCCATTAAATCAAGTTGCTAATATTACCGCCGCTGATGCTACTTTACTCGTAATTACACCATTTGACCCTTCTAATATTCAGGCTATTGCATCAGCAATCCGGGCCGATCAGTCTTTGGGTCTAAATCCAGCTGATGATGGGCGTGTTATCAGAGTACCAATTCCAGCTCTCACTGAAGAGCGTCGCAAAGAAATTGTCAAAACCGCTTCGTCAAAAGTCGAAGAAACTAAAGTTGCAATTCGCAATGTGCGCGAAGATGCACGTAAGGCCGTAAAAATCGCTACCGAAATGAGCGAAGATGTTAAAAAACGCGCCGAGAAAGAAATTGATGAGTTGACTAAAGAATTCAACGACAAGGTCGAAGCCGAATTTAAGAATAAATCCGAAGAGATAATGAAAATATGAGTTTAACGCATTTAGGTATTATTGCTGATGGGAATCGTCGTTGGGCAAGGGAACGTTCTCTCCCAACCATTGAAGGCCACAAACAGGGTCTAAAATCAATTGAACAATTGGTAGATGGAGCAAGCGAAGCTGGCATCAAATATATTACTTTTTATGTTTTTAGTACTGAAAACTGGGGCAGAAGCGAAGCAGAAGTTTCTTATATTATGAAGCTTGCAGAAACTAAGATATTAAAATATGCCGAAAAAATGAAAGCTAAAAATGGCAGACTATTAGTCCTTGGCTCAAAGAAAAGAATCTCCCCAAAGCTGATGAGTATTATTGAAAAGGCAGAAAAACTGACCGAAGATTGCGATGGCATCACTGTGAGCTTCTGCTTTAATTATGGCGGTGAACAGGAAATTGCTGATGCGGCAAGTATCGCAAAAGATGTTGAAAAAGAAATTACACCTGAAACAATTAGAAAACATCTTTACCATCCCGAAGTGCCAGACATTGATATGGTAGTTAGAACATCTGGCGAAGAAAGAATATCTGGTTTTATGCTTTGGCGTGCATCTTATGCGGAATTTATGTTTATCAAAAAATACTTCCCTGAAATGGGCGCCCAGGATATTGATGAAATAGTGAAAGAATACGAAAAACGTAATCGTAGATTTGGTAAATAGCACCGTTTAATATGCTATAATAGTTTTTATGGATATCTTTTTAGGTGTAATTGTTGGTTTACTAGTATTAATGATACTAGTAACAGTGCATGAGTTCGGACATTTTTTGGCGGCTCGCAAAAATGGCGTCAATGTATTAGAGTTTGGGATCGGTTTCCCGCCACGGGCTATTGCTTGGCGTAAAGACCCCAAGACTGGCAAGTGGCGTAGATTACCACGAAGCGAATGGAAAAAAGAAAAGGTTTCAAAAGTTGTTTATTCTGACGAAAAAGACAAAAGTCTAGCTCAGAACGGCATGATTTTTAGCTTGAATTGGCTGCCAATTGGTGGTTTTTGCCAAATGGACGGCGAATCAGCAGCCGACAAAAGACCTGGGACTTTTGGTAAAAGCAGTTTCCTAGCAAAAACTAAGATACTTTTCGCTGGTGTAGCCATGAACTGGTTAGTAGCATTCGTGATTTTTACTATACTAGCTTGGGTGGGCATGCCGGAGTTTCTCGAGGGACAGTTTACAATTCCTAGTGACACCAGAAGTGATTCTACACCAGTACAAATCACCAGCGTGGCAGAAGATTCGCCAGCGATGCGCTATGGTCTAAAAAAGGATGATTATATTTTGGAAGTCGATGGGCATGAGTTCAAATATGCAAGCGAAATAATTGATTACAACAAACAACATGCCGGAGAAAGCGTGAGATACAAAGTCAGGCGTTGGGAAAATGCTTGCGATACACTAGTATGTGTTCAGGCACCTTGCGAGTGTGAATCAGACGAAGTGCAAGAAACAACTACGCATGTTATGGTAACTTTGAATGACGCGGATTCGGAATATTTACTAGGGGTGACGATGGCAAGCACTCAAACGGTGTCTTATTCAACTTGGTCGGCACCGATTGTGGGCGCGGGTTTAACATTGCAATTAACTGGTGAAACGTTTAAGGGGGTCGGGATGATGATTGGAAACTTAGTTTCTGGTACAGCGCGATTGTTTAGTCCGAATTCAGAGATAAGGGAAGAAGGGCAAGAAGCTTTGTCGCAAGTTAAGGATTCTGTCTCGGGACCGGTTGGTATTATAGGAGTATTATTCCCAACCTTCACCGCGGCAGGGCCGACCAATCTTGCGTTTTTGGCCGCTTTAATATCAGTCTCATTGGCCTGCATGAATGTATTGCCGATCCCGGCTTTAGATGGTGGACGATGGCTGCTCATCGCAATATATAAACTACGTAAAAAAGAATTAAGTAAAGAAACGGAAGAAAAAATTGTTTCAAGAGCATTTATTATATTACTAGCTTTAATCTTTATCGTGACGATACTTGATATCATTAGGATTGCAAATTAATGATTGTCGTGACCGCTTTAATGATGATTGTTTGGGTGGGGGCTTCGGTTATAGTGTCGCAATTAGCAGTGGGGTACTTAATGCTATGGATGCTCGGTCCAGACACTTTCAGGGAACCAGTCCCGACGGCTATCTATTCAGCGCTTTCATACGTTCTCGCTATGATGATGATTATCATGATACCGAAACTTATCAAAGCGAAACGTAATAAAAACAAAAAATTGTCTGACGGCAAAAAAACTAGTTTGAAGGCCTTTTTGGAGGAATTAGGCATCAAGGGTTGGCCAACTTGGGCAGATATTGGCTTAGCACCACTTGGCATGTTGGCCTATATGCTTCTTGCGACTGGGCTCGTGGCGGTTTTTAGCATATTCCCGTGGTTTAATGCACAAGAAGTGCAAGATGTTGGTTTTAGTACTTTTATAACTGGCTTTGACCGCTTGATTGCTTTCTTTACAATCGTGATCATCGCGCCAATAGCAGAAGAAATCATTTTCCGTGGTTGGCTTTATGGGAATCTTAAAAGCTCTTTTCTTAAAAAATGTTCAAAACCACTTTCTATTATACTGGCAAATTTCTTAGTTTCACTTGCTTTTGGTATCATACATCTACAATGGAATGTGGGTGTAAATGTTTTTGCGATGTCAATTGTGCTTTGTGGACTTAGAGAGATTACTGGTACTGTGTATTCTGGAATTATCCTGCATATGCTTAAAAATGGTATTGCATTTTATCTTGTATATGTTCTCGGCATCCAATAGATATGATATAATTGGATTATTATGAGATTGTCAAAAACTTTTGTAAAAACCTTGAGGGATGCTCCTAAGGACGAGACGGCAAAAAACGGTTCGCTCTTGATTAGGGCTGGCTTCATCCATAAAGAGATGGCTGGCATTTACGATTATCTACCTTTAGGTTTAAGAGTAATAGAAAACATCAAAAGCGTTATTCGAGAAGAATTAAACAAAATTGGCTGTGAAGAAATCTTAATGACAGCCCTGCAAAACCCTGAACCATGGGAAAAAACTGGACGTTTCTCAAATCAAGAAGTAGATATATGGTTTAAGACCGAGCTCTCTTCCGGTGGCATACTCGGATTAGCCCCCACACACGAAGAGCCAATTACAAGTTTAATGAAAAGCTATATTTCAAGCTACAAAGATTTGCCATTATATGTTTATCAATTCCAAAATAAATTCCGCAATGAGCTTAGAGCAAAGTCAGGAATTCTACGTGGACGCGAATTTTTAATGAAAGATTTGTATAGTTTTCATACTTCCAAGGAAGATTTAGACGAGTTTTATCATCAGGTGGAGTTGGCCTACAACCGAATATTCGAAAGAATGGGGCTAGGCGATTCGACATTCGAAACTTTTGCGAGTGGCGGTATCTTTTCTAAGTATTCGCATGAGTTCCAGACATTCTTGCCGGTTGGCGAGGATACAGTTTATTATAATAACGATAAATCAGTCGTTTTGAATAAAGAAGTGTTTAATGAGGACGTCCTAAAAGATTTAGGGGTAGAAAATGAAAAGTTTGAAGAAGCCACTGCCGCAGAAGTAGGAAATATCTTTAAATTACAATTTAAATATTCTGAGCCGCTAGGATTAAAATATATCGATGAAGAAAACCAGCAACAAATAGTTTACATGGGCTGCTATGGTATTGGCGTATCAAGACTGATGGGAGTTATTGCCGAGAAGTTTGCTGATGAAAAGGGCCTAGTTTGGCCAGAAACCGTAGCACCGTTTAAATACTATTTAATTGGAATTGGAGAAAACGGCATAAAGGAAGCTGAGAAGTTTTATCAAGGCAGAGAAGACATTACTTTATTGGACGATCGCGACAAGAGACCGGGTGAAAAATTTGCCGATAGTGAGTTACTTGGTATACCATTTAGGGTGGTGATTTCTGATAAAACTTTAGCTAATAATGAGGTGGAAATTACTGAACGAAAGACTGGCCAAAGTTGGCGAGTGAAACTAGCAGAATTATTTGAAAAATTCTAAAAATAAGGGTTGACACAATGGTAGTTTTCATATAAACTATACCTTGTTTTTAAGTAAATGGAGAAAAAATGATTAATAGAACAATAAGCCTGACCGCTGAAGGCAAAAAAGAACTCGAAAAAGAGTTGGACGAACTTATAAAAGGGCGCCCAGCAATTGCGGAACGTATTGCTACGGCCCGTGCTTTTGGTGATTTGTCAGAAAATGAGGAATATAGTTCGGCTCGCAATGAGCAAAAAATGGCCGAGGGCCGCATCTTGGAAATTCAAGAGATACTTAAAAATTCCAAGATTATTCGTGGTGGCAAAAGGAGTAAAGTTGATTTAGGTGCTGTGGTATCGATTGATTTGGGTGGACGCAAACTGACTTATACTTTAGTCGGTGCTACTGAAGCTAACCCACTTGATGGTAAGATATCTAACGAATCGCCGATTGGTAAAGCCTTGCTCGGTCATAAGGCTGGAGAATCATTTGATTTTAATGGAAAAAAGGTTAAGATTGTTGAAATCCAGTAACATGATATAATATATAGTATGTTACTTGAAGATTATCGAAACGAAAGACTCCGAAAGCTGGAGGAGATTAGGGAGCGTGGTATTGAGCCTTATCCATCTAAGGCACACCGCACGGCCAAAATAGCTGAGATTATTAATCATTTTGATGAAAAAAAGGGTCAGGAAGTCACTGTGGTGGGGAGGATTGTGGCAATTCGTTCGTTTGGGAAATTAGTTTTCTTGAAGGTACGTGATTATACGGCTGAGATACAGATTTTTATGAAGGCTACCGATGAGCCCACTCCGGAAGGATTGCTTGGTGCCAAGGATACTAAACTGCTTGATATTGGTGATTTTATCGAAATCAAAGGAACCGTAGACAAATCGCAGACTGGCGAAATATCAGTGTTTTCTAACTATGTGAGGCTGCTTACAAAATCTCTTAGACCGTTGCCAGAAAAATTCACTAACAAGGAAGAACGTTACCGTCGTCGTTATGTAGATATGAATGTTAACCCAGAGGTGCGAGAAAGATTGGTACGACGCTCTAAGTTTTGGCAGGCAACTAGGGATTTCATGAACAATCATGGCTTTATCGAAATAAACATTCCAGTACTAGAGCATACAACTGGTGGGGCAGATGCGCAACCTTTCGTAACACATATGAATGCTCTGGACGAAGATTTTTATTTACGTATTTCGCATGAGCTACCATTAAAGCGCTTACTTGGCGGTGGTTTCGAAAAAGTCTATGACATCGGACCAAGGTTTCGTAATGAAGGCGTGGACGATGAACATTTGCCGGAGCACATTGCTTTTGAAGCCTATGCGGCGTATGAGAATTATGAAGACGGCATGAAGCTATATGAAGAAATGATCAAATATGTCGCCAAAGAAACCTGGGGGACACTGAAGTTTAATGTGGGAGGATTTGAAATCGATTTAGACCAAGAATGGCCACGTTATAAGTATGCTGATTTGCTACGCGAAAAATTTGGTGTGGACGTATTTAATCCAGACAGGGAACAACTGGTACAGATATTGAGGGATAATGGCGTAGAATCTGATTTTGAGATGACAACACCGCATTTGATTGATCATGTTTGGAAACTAATCCGTAAGACTTCAGCAGGACCGTATTGGGTGATTGAAGAGCCCTTGAGCTTGTCGCCACTGGCTAAGAAATCGGCTGATAATCCACTAGTGACCGAGAGATTTCATCCGGTGATTGCCGGGACAGAAATGGGTAATGGCTTTTCTGAGTTAAATGACCCGCTGGATCAATTGGAGCGATTTAAAGAGCAGCAAGCCGCACGCGATGCAGGTGATGAAGAGGCACAAATGCTCGACATGGATTTCGTTGAGATGCTAGAATATGGCATGCCGCCAGCTTGTGGCTGGGGGAATTCTGAACGCAACTTCTGGTTGCTTGAAGGAGTACCAGGGCGTGAAGCAGTGCCATTTCCTACTATGAAAAGTAAAGAAGACTAATTATAAATGATGTCTTAATTGCCATCAAAAATGTCAATGGTTTTGATGCGGGATTTGTGGCCGCGGATGATGGAGATAGATGTCTTTGGCACGTCGAAATGTTTAGATAGGATTTTGATTAAAGCATCGTTAGCCGTGCCGTCTACGGGTTTGGCATGAAGATAAACGGTGAGTTCGTGGTCACCAGTGGTGACGATTTTTTCTTGAGAACTGCCGGGTTTTACGGTGACGGTGTATCTCATACAGTATATTATATAATAATTCTGCGTGATATAATAATAGATATGGCTAAATTTAAATTAGTATCAAAGTTTCAGCCGACCGGCGATCAGCCGTCAGCAATTCGTACGCTTGTAGACGGGCTTAATTCTGGTGTTCACGAACAAACGTTGCTGGGTGTAACTGGTTCAGGTAAAACTTTTACAATGGCAAACATTATTGAACAGACCCAAAGACCGACTTTGATTCTGGCGCACAATAAGACTTTGGCAGCGCAGCTTTATTCCGAGTTTCGGGAATTTTTCCCGGAAAACGAAGTGCACTATTTTGTATCATATTTTGATTATTATCAACCGGAAGCATATATTGCATCGACCGATACATATATTGAAAAAGACTCAGCAATTAACGATGAGATTGATAGATTAAGGCATGGTGCGACGGAAGCCTTGCTGACGCGACGTGACGTAATTGTAGTGGCGTCGGTATCGTGTATTTATGGTATCGGTTCACCAGCAAATTATACCGAAATGTCACTGCCGATGTGGCGAGTAAACGGTGAGTGGAAGGTGGCGCACGAAGGTTCTTTCTCGAGAGCTCTCAATGGCGCTAGCCCAAGCTTTACTCTATCGAAAGAATCCTTCGATGCACCACTTTCGCAGCTCGATTTCATTCGCCGATTGGTAGCGATGCAGTATCATCGAAATGATCTCGCATTCGAGCGAGGAAATTTCCGCGTGATGGGTGACACGATTGATTTATTCCCAGCAAACGGCGAATTTGCTTATCGATTCGAGTTTGGTTTTGATACACTAGAAGATGTCAAAATCGTGGAGCCATTGACAATGGCGGTGCGGGAAAAACCTGATTATGTGCATATTTTCCCAAATACACATTATGCGACGCCAATGGACCAACTAGAAAAGGCTCTAGTGACGATTCGTGCTGAATATGAAGACAGAATGAAGTACTTTGAAAAACACCAAAAATATCTGGAAGCGCAAAGATTGTCACAGCGCACTAAGTATGATTTGGAGATGCTCAAAGAAACTGGTTTCGTAAAGGGAATTGAAAATTATTCTAGGCATCTAGATGGACGAAAACCCGGAGAGCCACCTTCGACACTGCTCGATTTCTTCCCGAAAGATTTTTTGCTCATTGTAGATGAATCCCATATGACTTTACCGCAAGTGCGCGGAATGTATAACGGTGACCACGCACGTAAAGTAACTTTGGTTGATTATGGTTTTCGTTTGCCGTCTGCGCTCGACAATCGCCCTTTGACTTACGGCGAATTTCAAAAACATATTAACCAAGCTATCTATGTATCTGCGACACCGGGAGAATACGAACTAGAGGTTTCACCTGCTCCGGCCGAACAAGTGATTCGCCCTACTGGGCTACTTGATCCTGAAATTGAAGTCCGAAGTTCAGATGGACAAATTGATGATTTAATGGAAGAGATAGACAAAAGAATCGCTAAGGGCCAAAGGACGCTGATTACGACTTTGACAAAACGGATGGCCGAAGATTTGACTGACCATCTGAAAGAACGCGGCGTAAAGACAGCTTATATTCATTCGGATATTGATACTTTGGAGCGGGGAGATATTTTGCGAGATTTACGAGAAGGCGTTTATGATGTTTTGGTGGGGATTAACTTACTACGCGAGGGATTAGATTTACCAGAAGTATCGCTTGTAGCGATTTTAGATGCCGACAAGGAAGGATTCTTGCGTTCTGAATCGGCCTTAATTCAAACGATCGGGCGAGCGGCGCGTCACGAAGAAGGCAAAGTAATCATGTACGCCAATTTCATTACAGAAAGCATGGAGAAAGCGATTTCAGAGACGAATCGCCGACGTGAGATTCAAAAAGAATATAATGAAAAACATCATATTACGCCGCATTCCGTCCAGAAAGAAATATCGATGGGACTGCGTGCTATCATACCAGAGAAGGAGAAGGAGAATAAACTCGATGTCCGTAAAATACCAAAAGATGAATTGCCGGCTTTAATCAAACAACTATCTTCCGAGATGCAACTAGCTGCGGCAAACCTAGAATTTGAGCGTGCTGCCGCACTACGTGATGAAATTGAAAGAATTAAAGAATTCATGGAAGGAAAGAAAAAATAAAACATTCCAATGTAAAGCTTTTGATGCTATCTACTGCCTGGACAGGGATTTATTTTTGATATTACTTGTGGTATATTATAGTTATGAGTGCGGTGGGCATTGCTGAGATTGAAAAGATTAAAAAAAGGATTCGGTTTTGTGATTATTTGTGTGTAGCACAATTATTTTTGCAGGATAACTTTTTGTTAAAAAGAGAACTAGCTTTTGACGACATTAAGCCGCGGCTGCTCGGGCATTGGGGAACTTGTCATGGGATTAACGTGGCCTATGCAAATTTTAAGTCTAAATTTCGCGATGATTCAAATTACAGTTTTATACTAGGACCTGGACATGGTTTTCCAGCGCTTAATGCTAATTTATGGTTAGATAAAGAACTTGAGAAAGTTGACAGACGTGCGACGGTTGACGAAGAAGGATTGGCATATCTTTGTCGCAATTTCTCTTGGCCAGATGGATTTCCTAGTCATGCTAGTCCAATGACGCCTGGCGTGATTACGGAAGGCGGCGAACTTGGCTACGCATTAGCTAACGCTTATGGAGTCGCCCTTGGTCATCCAGAAAAAACCATTGCAGTTCTAATTGGCGACGGTGAGCTAGAGACGGCAACTGGACTTGATTCGTTAAATTTGCGTAATATTCTCACTGGTTCAAACAATGGCAAGATATTACCAATTTTACACTTAAATGGTTATAAGATTTCTGCACCATCGATTTATGCACGAAAATCTGAAAGAGAGTTAAATGAGTTAATTCGTGGTTTTGGCTTTACGCCACGCTTTGTTGGAGAAAATGTGGAAGATTTTCAAGATGCTCTAAACGAAGATGTCGATTCACCATTCTTTATATTAAAAACTGAAAAAGGCGAAGGCGGGCCGAACCGTTATCATCATGCTCATCAGATACCATTGAAAAATCCAAAGACAGATTCTAAAGAATTAAAAGAATTAAATGAATGGCTTTTGAGTTATCGACCAGCTGAATTATTTGATGAACTTGTCAATAATGGGGGTGATAATGATAGATAGAGTTGATAAACCTGGTTCAGAACTATTTTCTCCAGCTAAACAAATCGGCGAATTATTGTTTGAAGAATTCAAGAAGGACCCACATTTTTATTTCTTTTCACCAGATGAAACTACTTCAAATAAGTTTGATAAAATATTTGAAATCGAAAAAAGAGCTTGGGGAGATTTACCGATTAAAGAATGGGACTTGCCGGAGTCAGCCAATGGTAGAATCATTGAGATGCTATCGGAAAATGTATTGTTTTCAGTGATGACTGGGCATTTATCTAACGGCGAGAAAGCTATAATGGGGAGTTACGAAGCGTTTTTGCCGATTATCACTTCGCAGCTTTTGCAACAAATGAAATTTATCAAGCAATCAAAAAGCGTGAAATGGCGAAAGCCAATGCCAGCCGTGAATATCTTGTCCACTTCGACCTGTTGGCGTCAGGATCATAATGGATTTACCCACCAATCGCCAGCATTAATTTCGCAATTGCTTGCTGTACCTTCAAATCTCGCAAATTGTATTTTCCCAGTTGATGATGTCGCCGCAGCAGAATCATATAGATTTATGATGGAATCTACTGATGTTGTAAATCTTACAACATTTGACAAGAATGAGCGACCACGCTATATCGACTCACACCATGCTAATTATGAATTTGTGAATGGTGGCGCGAGCATCTATCAGTTCATTTCAGACGATGAGCCAGATTTGGTTTTCGTGGGTTGTGGCGATATTGTGGCGCACGAAATGATTGAAGCGATTAGAATTTTGAAGGCTGATTTACCAGAGCTAAAAATCAGGTTTGTTTATATTAATGCTTTGTCTTATCGCGGAATCGGTACGACTGAGAATAAATTAAGCAAAGAAAAGTTTGTGGAATTATTCACTCCCGATAAGCCAATTATTGCAAATTTCCACGGATATCCAGAAACTTTAGAAAATATTCTCGAAAACTATACCGCACGCGGAAGACTCCGAGTACATGGCTTTAATGAAGAAGGTTCTACAACCACTCCGTTTGAAATGTTACGTAAGAATAAAGCATCGCGCTACGATATTGCAGTAGATGTGGCGGAACTAAAAAAACGAGACGATTTAGTCTCAAAATATGAAATGATTCTCACACAAAATCACTTTAAAGCAACTCAATATGATAAAGATTTAGTGTAGTTACTTGCGTTTTACGCTTAGCGGGTGACGGACCTGGAAGGGGACCCCAAAATGTTTTGCTTCAGCAAAAATTTTGGGGAGGGAGAAGGTCCGGCAGGACCCGCTTTGGATATATGCTATAATTATCATATGGATTGGTTTATATTGATAATCGTTTTAATAATTTTGGCGGAAACATCTTATCTTACGATAAAGCACTTTAGGCCGACAAGAAATGGTGCCAGAAAAATTTATGTTGATACTTCGGTATTGATTGACGGACGAATTTTAAACATCGCAAGAACAGGTTTTATAGATGGCGATTTAATTATATTAAAGAGTGTACTTAGAGAATTACAGCTTTTAGCTGACGGAAAAGATAACGAAAAAAGAAATCGGGCAAGGGCAGGGCTTGATAATGTGTCTGAACTAGAACGTGTAATCGAAGTTAATACCGAAATAGTAGATGATGGCGAGAGGATGAAAAAAGTTGATGAGCAACTGCTCAAATATGCCAAAGAGAATAAAGGCGCGATCATGACAATTGACTATAATTTAATAAAAGTTGCTGAAGCTGAAAGAATTATGGCGCTTAATGTCAATGATTTGGCCTTATCGGTGCGTACAGAGTTTTTACCAGGAGAAAAGATTAAACTAAAAATTACAGAAAGAGGTTCTGGCAAGGGTCAAGGAATCGGGCATTTGTCCAATGGCACCATGGTGGTAGTAGATGGCGCTTCTAACCGTATCGGTAAAGAAATAACGGTAGAGTTTATGCGATTTCACGAAACTTCTTCTGGTAAGATGATTTTTGCGAGAATATCTAGAAAAAAATAAGGCCTTTTAAAGGCCTTATCTAAAACCTAGTGATTTTGATTAGTATTGTCATCCACTGCTGGTTTTGGCGTTAAAGTGATATCAGCCGTAGCGATATAACCAGCCGCATCAGAAACCATTAATTTAACTGCCGATTCAGTGCCAGTGAGGGTGTAACCGTTAATAGTGCCATCCCCGGCAATTGAAATGTTATTGTAATCTTTGGTTTCACCTTTAGCAGTCACCTGAAGTGTATATCCGGCTAAATCATAAGTACCTTTACTAATGGTGGCGACTAGTTTTTTGCCGCTAACTGAAAGAGCAACCCTTGGTGGTTGATAATTACATGGATCGTTCTCATCTTTGTTGTATGGTTCTGGAACATTGTATACATCATCTCCAGTCATCGGATCAGTAACTTTAGTGACTTCGACTGCGATTTTATAGTTTTCCGGAGTACATGTGGTGGCCAGTAAATGGTTGTAACGGTTAAAAGTTAGAGTTTCTTTGGCAATACCTGAGTTTTTGGAAGCATTAAACCAACTCGGCCAAATATCGGTTTTGCCATTAACGGTGAGAGTTTGCATGCCGGCAGGACGAGCTGGTTGGTCGCCTGAGTGCCATTTGCCATCTGGTTCATAGACTTCGTGGTGGACTCTTTCCATGAAATTGCCCACAACGTATCTAACTGGGTCGCCAGAACCAACCGCGAACCCAGAACCATCATGGTTGCCGTTCCAGACAAAGGTAGATAATGCAGTAGAATAGCTTTCAATCAAAGAATCTTTGACCTCGGTAGAACGAGCGGTGGTAGTAGTACCAGTCTTGGTGGCCGTCCAAACGCCTGGGATATTAAAACCAATGGTACTATTGGCCCAGCGAGCAGAACGATCGCTCAAGATATCGGAAATCATATAGGCTACCTGTTCATCTACGACGCGCGTAGCTTCGGAATCGGTCCAGGATTCAATTACTTCGCCAGATGAATTCTTGATTTCAAGAACGTAGGCTAAATCTTTGTATGCGCCGCCGCGAGCCAAAGATGCATATGCGTTAGCGTGCTCAACCATTTTAACGCCACAACCAGAACCAATGGCGATAGAGAGACCGTAGCCCTCGCGACCATCACAATATGTTTTATCACCTAAGGCATGGGCGACTTCTAGGGAATTGTCAATTCCGTTAATATAGAGCGCCTTAACGGCCGCAATATTTAGCGAGTGACCGAGAGAGAAGCGAATTGTGACATTACCATAGAATGTATTGGTCGCATTAGTAAGAGCACAGCTCCCGGAATAACCAGCACAGTAGATTCTATTAATGTTTTCATCTTTTAATACAGAACCTGGGCCATAGTTGATACCATCACGTTGCATAAATAATGGAGCATAATCGAGAATTGGCTTAATAGATGAACCAGGCTCAATAATTGAATCAGTCGTGACGTTAAGTTCACCGTAGGTAGGATTAAAGAAATCGGCGGAACCTACCATAGCGATAACCTGAGACGTTTCTACATCTACGGAGACCATGGCTAGATTGTCGGTGCGGTTGCGATATAGTTGCGCAACGCCAACAGCAATTGAGTCTTCTGCAATTTTTTGTGCACGTAAGTCTAGAGTGGTTTTGATGGTCCAACCACCGGCGCGCATTGTCGAAATACCGTATTTGTCTTCGAGCTGTTTTTTAACTTCGAGAACGAAATGTGGCGCCAACATGTCTGCATATTGATTAGCTTCTGGTTTTATGGTATCGAGAATTGCAACTTCTTTAGCAGCCTCGGCTTCTTCTCTAGTAATATAACCCTTGATAACCATATCATCGAGCACCTTATGCTGACGTTCAATGAGCATTTCATTACCGTATGGATTATAAGGATTTAAAACGGCTGGGTTGTTTGGAATAGCAGCAAGCAGAGCAGCTTCTGGCAATGTTAGCTCTTTGGCAGATTTGCCAAAGTAAGTTTGGGAGGCAGACTCAACACCATTACGGCGCCCACCATAAGGGGACTGATTAAGATACATGGTTAGAATCTCTTCCTTTGAATACATCTTTTCGAGCTCAATCGCGAGAATTAGCTCTTTGATTTTACGCTGAAGACCACCACGGTTGGCACTGGCTGCTTCATCTGAGAAATACACTTGCTTAATTAACTGCTGAGTAAGAGTAGAACCACCTTGGACATCTTGACCAGTAACTGTATACAATATGGCGCGTCCGAGTGCAATAAAATCTACGCCATGATGACCATAAAAATTCTTATCCTCGATAGCGACTGTGGCTTGATACATATATTCAGAAATATCATCGCCGCTTACAACTAAACGATAATCTTCATTGCCGGTATCTTTCCAAAGCAATTCGCCGTTGCGATCAAGATATGTGTTGACGGTTTCTGAAATAGACATTTCATCGAGACGAATTTCTTCAAGATCTTTTTTGTAATAGAGAAATAGCCCGCCAATAAAGATAATTCCTATCAAAATACAAGCGGCAAAAAATTTTAGAATAGCTTTTTGACCGCGCCAAGAGAACCACCATTTAAAAACTCGTTTGGGATGAAGCCTGGCAAAGAACCGCTTGACCGGCTCCTTGGGGAGCTTGGCGAGTTCTTCGGCACGACGCCTTGCATTGGCTTCTTTTTTGGCTCGATGCTTATAGCTCAAGCTTGAATAAAGATTCATTTTTTTCGCAGTTTTGGATGATTTAGCCTTTTTGGATTTCTTCGGCAAAATCACCTCCGATTTCTTTTTAGTCATATAAGTATTATACACTAAAATTTAGAAAAACATAAATATTTATTATGTGATATTATGGTATTATGCGAAAGTTTAAGTTCCGGTCGGTTGTGGCGCTTGCAAATATTCGTTTGTCGGTAAAATCGGCAGCGATTGTGCTAGCTTCTTCAACTTTAATTTCAGCGCTACTTGGTTTGTTCCGAGATCGGCTACTTAATTCTTACTATTTAGGCACTTATCCGACGGGGATTGACGCTTACACGGCGGCTTTCACTATTCCAGATTTTATGTTTTTTATTCTGACGTCAGGAGCCCTTGCCGTATCTTTTATTCCGGTGTTTAACCAAAGACTTGCAACTGGCAATAAAAAATCCGCCTGGGAAATGTCATCAAGCCTGATTAATTTATTGGCGCTTTTAACTTTCACGGCCAGTATACTCATAATGATATTTGCCGACCCATTGATTCGCTACGTCGTGTCACCAGGTCTAGATGAATCCGGCATGGTACTTGCTATTAATATGACAAGAGTAATAGCAATTAATCCGTTTCTTTTTTCAATTGCAACAGTTTTGACATCAATGCAACAAGCGGTAGGGCGGTTTATCTTTTATGCTTTTGCGCCCGCCATATATAATATAGGAATTATTATAGGTATTACTTGTTTCACTAATGGCATAAATATATTTGGTATTCAAATATTTGAAGGCGGCATCATGGGAGTAGCGCTTGGCGTTATTTTGGGTGCTATCATGCAGCTGATTGTGTCGCTCATCGGACTATTTGGGCTAGGATTTGATTATGATTTTAAAATTTACTGGCGAAACCAAGGATTTAGGACGATTCTTAAACTATTGCCGCCACGTTCTTTGGACCAGGGAATTGATTATGTAAATGCATTAGTTTCAACAAACTTATCGTCTCGTATGGGTGCGGGCGCCGTTAGATCTTTTGACCAGGCAACTACGCTGCATACGGTGCCGGTGAGTTTGGTTGGCGTGGCGATTTCTACAGCTTTTTTCCCAAAACTAACCGAAGAGCTAGGCAATGGTGATCGGAAAAAATTTAATGATACTTTCAGGCAGGCACTCAGAATGATTATCTGGATTGCTTTGCCAATATCAGTAATTGCGTTCTTTGGCCGTGGTTATGTTACTAGTTTTATTTCTAATATTGGTAATAATGATAGTAACGGCACAATTTCGTCGATTCTAGGAACCTTATGCGTGGCGATTTTTGCAAAATCGGTTTTTCATATTGCATCACGTGGTTTTTATGCTTACCAAGATACTAAGACACCGTTTATCGTTTCAATTATTGCAATTGGTTCGACGATTGGACTTATGATTATGTTTTCACTGCTTGGTTGGGGAGTAGATGGATTAGGTATTGCTCAATCTATTGGTGCAGTTTTTGAAATCTGTCTATTATTGTTTATTTTAAATCAGCGGTCACGCCATGAATTACTGGATAAGGCATTCTTTAAAGCATTTATCCGAATGCTTGTAGCAACAGCGATCACGGGCTGCGTGGCGTTCTCGATGACAAAGTTTATTCCATTAATGGCAACTGATAATTCATTAGTGATTACAATACCTAAATTCTTGTTTATTTCGTTCACGTCGCTTGTTGCCTATTTAATTGCGAGCTATTTCCTAGATTTAAAAGAGTCAAAGCCGGTGTTTGAATATATCAAAAAGAAATTGTTTAAGAACGTAAAATAGTGATATAATTATAGATATGGATATTAAACGCGAGGATATTTTGCATTTGGCTAATTTGTCAGAGTTTACTTTGAGTGATGCCGAGACCGATTCATTAGGAAAGGATTTGCAAGATATCATTAAATATATTTCACAATTAGACGAGCTTGATACTTCCACGGTTGAGCCAACTTATCAAGTTTTTGAAATGGAAAATGTTTGGAGAGATGACGTAATTTTAGAACAAGATGCTACGCGCGAAGAATTATTGGCTCTTACTAAGAATGAAATTGATAATCAAATAAAGGTGCCAAAAGTATTATGAAAATCGCAAACAAAAAAGTTACAGCTGAGAGACTAGTAAAGGATGCACTGGCAAAAGCCAAGCATTTTGCTGAATATAACATTTTTACTTATCTAAACGAAGAAGAGGCTCTGAAAAAAGCTCGCAAAATCGATGCTCGAATCGCACGAGGAGAAGACGTAGGAAAACTAGCCGGTGTACCATATGCACTAAAGGATAACTTCTTGTCGCCAGAAGGCGAGACTACGGCTTCAGCGCATATTTTGCAAGGTTTCGTCTCACCGGTCACCGCAACATCAGTAGCAAAACTAGAGGCGGAAGGGGCAATCATGATTGGACGGACAAACATGGATGCATTTGCTCATGGGTCATCGACTGAAAACTCATATTTTGGTCCTACACTTAATGCACACGATAAAGAACGTGTCGCCGGAGGTTCGTCTGGCGGTTCAGCAGTAGCTGTTGCGCTCGATATTGTAGAATTTGCGACCGGTACAGATACTGGTGGCTCAATTAGACAACCGGCATCTTTTAACGGAGTTTATGGATTTAAACCGACCTATGGCTGCATTTCGCGCTATGGTGTAGTCGCGATGGCTTCGTCGACGGATTGTATTGGCTTCTTTGCGAAAACACCAGAAGATATGGATTTACTAATGTCGATTGCTTCGGGCCAAGATTCGAAAGATATGACAACGTTACCAGATTATTATAACGACGAAGTGAGCACGGAATTGAATAGTTCCCGTGCTCGCGTTGGCATAATTAAAGATTTTGACAATGAATCGGTTGACCCAGAAATTCGCGAGGCATTGAAAACTAAGTGCGACGCCCTAAAATCAAAGGGCCATGAAATCGTTGAGCTTGAAATGCCAGCATTAAAATATGCGCTTGCAGCATATTATATTATCGTTCCAGCCGAAGTCGCCTCAAACTTATCACGCTATGATGGCGTACGCTATGGATTTCGTTCAGAAAAGTCGGATGATTTAGATGCTTTGTATTTTAATACTCGCTCGGAAGGATTTATGCCTGAGAACAAACGCCGAATTATGATTGGAAATTTTGTGTTGTCATCTGGTTTTTACGATGCGTATTTTCTAAAAGCCGCAAAGGCTAGAACACTAATTGTAAAAGAATATGAAAAAGCCTTTAAAAAATGTGATTATTTATTGACGCCGGTGTCCCCAAACCCAGCCTTTAAGCTCGGTGAAAAAGTAAATGATCCGGTAGCGATGTATCTAGAGGATGTGATGAGCGTTTCGCTTAATTTGGCTGGAGTGCCTGGTTTAGCTATTCCAGCAGGAAAAACTAAGAAGGGCCTACCAATTGGCTTGCAACTCGTAGGGCCTAGAAGAAGCGATAAGAATTTAATTATATTTAGTAAGGAGCTAATCTAATGGATGGTGGTGTAGTAACATTTATTATAGCAATTCTAATTGTAGCCGTACTGGTTTTTGTTGCTATTCTACTCACTGGTAAACGCGGTTATCATTTTAATGTAGAACAATATCAGGCGAAATTTTTAGAAATCGAAAACGGCTTGAAACAAGAAAATCCAGCAAGTTTTATGACCACTATTATTAATTGTGATAAATTGCTAGACAAAGCTATGGTAGAAATGGGTATCCCTGGTAAAACGATGGGGGATAGGTTAAAAAAGGCAGGTGGTAGATTCTCTAATCTGAATGCCGTCTGGAGAGCTCACAAACTTCGCAACGTAATTGCGCATGAATCAGACATCGAGATTAGTTACAAACAAGCAATGAATGCCGTTTCTGTATATAAACAAGCCCTAAAAGATTTAGGAGCAGTATGAATCAAATAAGAATCAAAAATAAGGCAATGCGACTTTATCTAACAATAAAGAATACGAGGTTGAAATAATGAAATATATACCGACAATTGGAATCGAATGCCACGTACAACTTTGTACAAAAACTAAATTGTTTTCCGAAGTGGATAACGATGCACGGGGGAAAGAACCAAATTCTTGCGTTTCACCAGTGGATTACGCTTTGCCCGGAATGTTGCCAAGATTAAATGGCGAAGCAATTAGATTGGCAATCCTAGCCGGGCGAGCCATGAATTGCGAAATTAACACTTGGTCACGTTTTGATCGAAAACACTATTTTTATCCTGATTCACCTAAAGGATATCAAATTACTCAATTTTATGAACCGATTATTGGTGCAGGATATGTTGAGCTACCGTCTGGAACCAAAATTCGAATTGAACACGCACATCTCGAGGGCGATGCTGGAAAATTAACACATTTTAATAGTTACTCCTTAGTAGATTTAAACCGTGTAGATACTCCTTTAATTGAAATTGTTTCGATGCCCGACATTCATTCGGCGAGTGACGCCCATGATTATGCGAAGGAACTTTGGAGATTGATGTGCTTTGCTGGCGTGACATACGGTGATTTATACAACGGGAATATGCGATTTGATGTAAATATATCATTGGCGCCAGAAGGAGCAGAGAAATTAGGCACACGCGCAGAAGTTAAAAATCTTAATTCATTTAGAAGCGTAGAAAGAGCAGTAGAATACGAAATAAAACGCCAGAGTAAAATCTTAGATGCTGGACAAAAGGTAGTGCAAGAAACTAGGGGCTGGAATGACGCTAAGGGTGAAACAACGGGGCAGCGATCAAAGGAAGAAGCAAAAGATTATCGTTATATGCCGGAGCCAGATTTGCCACCGATTAATCTTTCGGCTGAATTTATCGAAAATGAGTCGGCTAAATTACCTTTGATGCCATCGGATTACCGCGAAATATTTAATGGCATTATTAAATCAGACATCTTGGAAGTGTTGCTAGATTATCCGAAGCTTATGGAGAAATTAAGAGAACTCGGAAAGGTCCCCGGTCGAGAGCGCTCAAGGCCGCTAGGCCAAGCTTCACTCTCTCCCGTGAACCTTCCAAGTTCTCAAATTGCAACAATCTCTAATTTATTTACATCAGTGTTACTGGCGGAGGAAAAGTCGGCGGAATATTTGAACGATTTGCCATCGACAGCCGATTTGGCAGAACTAGCTGAAATGAATGAGAAAAAAGAATTGTCATCAACAGCAACCAAGGAAGTATTTTTGAAATTATTTGATCCGCAGATGAAGAATCATGGAGCAAAACAAATCGCAAAGGAGCTGGGACTTATTCAAGAAAATGACCTTGGTGCTCTCGAAAAAATAGTAGACGTGGTACTATCTAAGCCGGAAACGCAAAAAGCACAGGAAGATTTCCGAGCAGGTTCAGAAAAAGTACTCGGATTCTTGGTGGGGCAGGTAATGAAAGAATCGCGTGGTAAAGCTAACCCGGGCGCAGTACAAGAGATTCTCCGCAAAAAACTACAATGATATAGTTGCAGGAATAATAAAGAATGGATGAATCATTTAACAAAAAGACGACTAGACCTGAGAATGGGACTTTTGATGGAATTAAAGAAGAAATAGAATTTGACGCAGAAAAAAACTTTATTAATGCCTGGGGTGACAGCATTAAAAATAAGTTAACGGAAACTAACGAGGCCCCAATAGATGTTAATAAACTTATGGCAGTCAAAATCGAAGATGGGCTTTCGAACAGTGAATGGGAAAAACAATTTATAAATCCATATATTTACGGTATCAGAGCGTCGGCGGCAGAAATCGGAGATTTAGCTAGGGAGCTGGTTGAAGATAAGGATGGTTTGGGGGTTGATAAGAGTATTAAGGGAATTGTAGGGCTTTTTTCGGATATTTATGGGCTTAAAAACACGATTGATATCGAACCGATCCAAGGAGATGAACGGGCTATGAATTCGGTTTTAGGTTTTTATATACCTGGCACAAATACGCTTCATGTCAATTTTCAGAAAATGAGTGAAAAAAATGAGCAAATGGCTAGTCAGATGTTTGCCACAATTGCACACGAAATGTGGCACGCGCATCAAGATGAAATTTCGAACGGAAACCCTACGCTACGACAAGTTGTTTATCATGAAAATATTAGTAATTACACGAACCCAGAAGATAACTACCATGGATACCAAAGCCAGTTAATTGAAGACGAAGCCAGAAGCATGGGATATGCCACGCGGGAAGTGATTGATAAAATCTATAATAATAACAAAGACGCATTTAATAATAACATGGAAGAATGTGTTGCACTGAAAACTTATGCCCTGCAAGCACTTAGGACTAAAGAACAGAAATTTAATGAATTAAATATTTAAAAAATCTTTCGTTTTTTGAATTATTATGGTAAAATGATGGAAAATATGTCTTGTTTTTGAGCGTGGAGCTTTGAAACAGTAAAGTAATAATAATTTAAAGGAGTATATGGCTACTGGAATTAAGAGCTTGGCCGATTTGCGTAATATTGGTATTATTGCTCACATCGATGCCGGCAAAACTACAACTTCGGAAGCGATTTTGTATCGTACCGGGCTTAAACATAAAATTGATTTAGTTAAAGGTGGCACTGGGGGAGCTGAAACTGACTGGATGGAGCAGGAAAAGGAACGCGGTATCACGATTACTTCTGCTGCCGTAACGGTTTATTGGAAAAATCATCAAATTAATATTATTGATACTCCGGGGCACATTGACTTTACCGCAGAAGTAGAGCGTTCACTACGCGTGCTCGATGGTGCCGTAGTGGTGTTTGATGGAAAAATGGGCGTCGAGGCTCAATCTGAGACGGTTTGGCGCCAAGCAACTAAATATGGTATCCCGCGTATTTGTTTCGTAAATAAGATCAATCAAATTGGTGGTGATTTTTATAAATCGCTTGACTCAATTCACAAGCGTTTGTCTAAAAATGCTGTAGCAATTCATTTGCCAATTGGTTTTGAAAAAGATATCTGTGGCGTAGTTGATCTTGTCGATATGAAAGCCTACACCTACAAAGATTATGCAGATCACGAATTGACCGTAGGTGAAATCCCTGCTGATATGCTTGAAAAAGCTAAAAATGCCCGCTCTATGCTAGTGGAAGAGGCTGTTCAGGCCGATGAAGCTTTGATGGATAAATACTTCAGTGAGGGCGAAGATTCGATTACGATAGATGAATTAAAGGCCGCTTTGCGCAAACGTGTGCTTGATGGTGATTTCTTCTTGGTAACTGGTGGTGATGGACGTGGTGTGATTGTCGAAAAGGTACTTGACCTTATGACCGACTATTTGCCTTCACCGCTAGATCGTGACCAAGGCCAAACCGTTGGAACCGACCCAAAAACTGGTGACCAAATTGTCCGTAAGGCAGATGATTCGGAACCTTTAACCGCGCTTGCATTCAAGATTGCTACTGATCCGTTTGTAGGTAAGTTAATCTTTATCCGTGTTTATGCTGGTGTTTTGAAATCTGGTGATACGGTTCTTAATGCATCAACTGGTGACAAAGAAAGAATCGGACGCTTGGTTAGAATGTATGCAAACGAAAGAAATGATATTACCGAAATTAAGGCTGGTGATATTGCTGCAATCGTTGGCATGAAAAACTGTACTACTGGTACAACCATTTGTAGTCCAGCACATCCAATCCTACTCGAGTCGATTGAATTCCCAGATCCACCAGTATCGATTGCTGTAGAGCCAAAGACAAAGGCTGACCAGGAAAAAATGGGGCTTGGGCTTTCGAAACTTGCTGAAGAAGACCCAACTTTCCGCGTCCATACCGACGAAGAAACTGGTCAAACGATTATTTCGGGTATGGGCGAGTTACACCTAGAAATTATTATCGATCGTTTGAAGAGAGAGCATGGCGTCGAGGCTAATACTGGCGCACCACAAGTAGCTTACCGAGAAACCATTCGTGGAACTGCCGAGGCTCAAGGTAAACACATTAAACAGTCTGGTGGTCGTGGTCAGTATGGTGACGTTTGGATTAAGTTTGAGCCAAATGAGCCAGGGAAGGGCTTTGAATTTATCGATCAAATTAAAGGTGGTGTGGTTCCTCAGGAATATCGCAAGCCGGTACAAAAAGGCGTCGAAGACACTTTGGCTGGTGGCGTAATTGCAGGCTACCCAGTAGTAGACGTTAAAGCTACTCTTTATGATGGTTCTTACCATGATGTAGACTCATCCGAGCTCGCCTTTACACTTGCAGGTGCTTTGGCAACTCGTGAAGGTATCAAGAAAGCTAATCCGGTGTTACTCGAACCTGTCATGAAGATGGAAATAACTACTCCTGAAGATTTCATGGGCGACGTAATCGGCGATATCAACTCAAGACGTGGTCGTATCGACGAAATGGAAGATTTGAATGGTGGTGCTAAACTTATCAAAGCGTTTTGTCCTCTCGCCAATCTCTTTGGTTATACGAGCGATTTACGTGGTATGACCCAAGGTCGCGCTGCTTCTTCTATGGAACTTTATGCTTACGAAGAAGTACCACCTAACGTGGCTGCAGAAATTATTGAGAAGAGAAATTCGAAATAATTGATAAAAAAATAACCGGGCCGATAGCAGCTCGGTTATTTTTTGTTCATACTTTTAACGAAGAATGCTTCGTTTTCTCGTGATTCTAATTCCAACAAATCCTAGCACTACGACAGCTGATACTATGGCTGGGATAATAATTGGATTATCCTGCTCGCCGCCTTGAGCTCTGCCGGTGATAAAACCGGTGTCTGGTGTCTCTGGGGTGAAGATTGACACGGTTTGATCTTCGTTATCAACGTCGTCGTGTGTCAAGATATACTCGTCATTGTATAGTACCGCCGCCATCATGACAATATCGTGTCCAGAAAGATTGGTTGCGTCAAATTTGTATTCAACATCAATCTCGCCGCAATTTTCTTCAGGTTCTATCTCAGTAGTTACCAGGAGTGGCTCGCCATCATATCCTCTAACAACGAAGTCTTCTGTTACCTTGTCATATAGTGTACTGACGATGGTATACTTGTAGCCGGCACGGAGACAGTATTTAATATTATCCGTAACGGTTGCATCTTTATTGGCGATAACATTTTTGTCGCCATCAGCTTTATCCGTAGCATAAGTTTCAAAGCTGACTATGTTAACGAATTGATTATCGTCATCGATATCTGCATGTTCTACTAGCAACACGTCACCGTCGTAGAGGCTCTCAAACACTACGATTTCTTTACCAGCTAAATCAGTAGCGTCGAATTCGAAAATCATTTCGACCTGTCCACATTCGGTTTCTGAATTAATGGTCATAGTTTTTTCTACGGTTTCACCATCGATTTCTAGTGGTTCACCTGTTTCTTTATCCATTAAGATGCCCTTCAAGGTGAAGTCTTTGTCCCTTTGTACGCAGTAATCTATTGTATCTTTGATTTTGGCTTCTTTTAAGTTTTCGACAAATTTGTCATCGTCCACGTCGTCGGTTGCCGTAGTGTCAAGGCTAAATTCGGCACAATCATTGGTCCAATCACCTAGATTTACTACCTGCTGGTCTTCTTTGATCTCGAAGGTCTTTTTGTGGGAAGGGACATCGTAACAATATTGGTTGGCTTCGCAGGCTAATTCAACAATGTCATAGGTGTCGTAAGGTAAAGCACCGAGATTATCGTTAACTGTAGTCATACTGCCATTATATTTACCAAACCAGGTACCAAAACCTTGATAAGTAATCGCCTCGACTTCCATTGGGTCATACTCATTAGTATGGTTGCTGTGTCGAATGAAGCTATTTTGAGTGTTTACTACACCATTATTGTTTGTGACGACAAGGTGGTTTTCGCCAGTTTTCTTAGATGTAATTCTAAAGACGATATTTGCCATAGGTTCGCCGGAGTCTTCCTCTCTCTTTGTAAATTTCACGTCACCACGTTTGATTTGATCACAAAACTTAACTGTAGCTGGGACAGTGCTGTTGGGTGGAATTGTGACGGTCTTTTCGGTTTCATTAATTAAATATCCATTTCCAACTGTAGTTTGCTTAACTATGTAAGTTCCAACTGGAAGCTTATCGAAGACAAGTTCACAACTTTCATTCATTGGCCCACTAGTGACTTTGGCGCCTGGAGCAATATGATTGCCTCCGTAAACAACATCAGTGGTGTCTGCATTATAAACTGTAAACGTAGTATTTGCAAAGTCACCGTTGCCAAGCGTAGTACAACCATCTATTTCGGTATCACAACCTGTTATTTTAATTTGGCCAATTGGATTATATTCTAGCCAGATAACGTTTTGAACATCGTCTGGTACTGAAGCAGGATTTAACATATATAATTGATAATCTTGAGCTCTTTGCCACACAATATTATTACTGGCAATAAACTCTTGCGCAACATTTCTAATATTCTGTACACGCTGAATATTGTTCTCGTATAAACCATGGAGATCGTTTGCGTAAATATAACCAAGCGTGGCATGTATCAGGGCATATCTCGTGTTATCATCAGCAATATCGGAGAAGAAACTATTCATGACTGCTTGCGTTTCGGCAGTGTTTGCTATATAAAAGTAGGCTACGAGTTTAAGTTGATTATACATATCAGTGGTTTGCGTTATTTTATCTGCTATATAATTAGTGCCCTCTACGTCTCCTGGGCGCTCTTTAAATGGATTGGCGCAAAAGGCCTGATAGGTTTTTCCATCAGATTCGACTTTATAATCACGTGTACCATGATTATCGTATTGAATTATTTCATCATCATCCGTCTTCACTTTAACTGTGGCTCCATCATCGGTGGCAGCATTTACACTAAATTTGATTGATTTCTGGATGAAGAAAACTGACGCTGACAAAATTGCTAAAAAGCAAACGCCAAAAAAGAGTCTCTTCATGATAACTTTTTTGTTTATTAACGCAAACATGGTTTATCCTTTTTTATTTTATTTTTTGTATGAACCTTTTATGCTTAAGATAATATACCATTTAAAAAAATTTGTCAAGGATTTTTTTAAAATCTCTTTACAAGTCGGGCAAAATAGTCTAAAATAGTAGGGTAGAGATTTGGAGCTGGTTTTTATTAGCGCTCCAAACGTAATAAATATAAAAGGAGATTGAATGGCAAATTTTGACCGTTCCAAGCCGCACATTAACGTCGGCACCATGGGTCACGTCGACCATGGTAAAACCACTTTAACAGCTGCGATTACGAGCGTTCTTGCGAAGAGACTTCCATCGGACGTAAATAAACCAGTTGCTTATGATCAAATCGATAATGCACCTGAAGAAAAGGCTCGCGGTATTACTATCGCAACTTCTCACCAGGAGTATGAATCAGAAAAGCGTCACTATGCACACGTAGATATGCCAGGCCACGCTGATTACATTAAAAATATGATTACCGGTGCTGCACAGGTAGATGGTGCAATTCTAGTTGTTGCTGCCAATGATGGCCCACTGCCACAGACTCGTGAGCACGTACTTCTTGCTCACCAGGTGAACGTACCAAAGATTATCGTCTTCCTAAACAAGATGGATCTTGCTGATCCTGAACTCGTTGAGCTCGTTGAAATGGACGTACGTGAGCTATTGAACAAATATGGTTTCGATGGCGACAACGCTCCTATCATCAAGGGTTCTGCTACTAAGGCGCTCGAAGGTGACAAGGAAGCCGAAGACGCTATCATGGAACTCGTCCACGCTATGGATGAATACTTTGATATTCCTGAGCACGATCTTGACAAACCATTCCTAATGCCGATCGAAGACGTCTTCTCAATCAAAGGTCGTGGTACTGTTGCCACCGGTCGTATTGAGCAAGGTGTTGTCAAATTGAATGACGAAGTTGAAATCGTAGGTCTTCGTGACACTCAAAAGTCAGTTGTGACTGGTATCGAAGCCTTCCACAAGACTTTGGATCAAGGCCAAGCTGGCGATAACGCTGGTCTTCTACTTCGTGGTATTGAGCGTGATCAAATTGAACGTGGCCAAGTTATTGCAAAGCCAGGCTCAATCACTCCACATACTGAATTTGAAGCACAGGTTTACATCTTGAAGAAAGAAGAAGGTGGCCGCCATACCCCATTCTCAAAGGGTTACAAACCACAGTTCTACTTCCGTACCACGGATGTAACCGGTGAAGTTGAGCTTCCTGCCGACAAGGAAATCGTCATGCCAGGTGATCAGGTAACCTTCAACGTAAAGTTGCTCGCTCCTGTCGCTATGAACGAACAAGACCGTTTCGCTATCCGTGAAGGTGGCAAGACTGTCGGTTCTGGTGTGATTACCAAGGTCATCAAATAATAAAAGTAATTGATACTTTTAAAAAATCTCCCTTTAATAGGGAGATTTTTGATGGGGAAACAGTTATTATAATATAAGTAATTGACTTTTATACTATTTATGTTATAGTATATATAACTATTCATTATTAGAATACGCGAACCTTAAAAAAGAAAGGACGAGTTTTTTCCTAGGGGTCGTGTTTTTAAACATTCATACAATTTAGGAATTCAGAATGGAGATGATTAAATGGAGAAGATACTGTATTGTAGACCAGCGAGTGAATTTACGATTAGAGAACTCGAAGCCAGGATTGGCCCACTTCAAGGAAAGTATGAAAAACCTTTTTTTGACGTGATAAGAAGAAAAATCAAAAAAGATCCTGCTTTTTATATGACGAACGAAATCAGATATCATTCCATATTTAGCAGAGAAAATGAATTCGAAACCGGAAAATGGCTGCCATATTCGGAATATTTCGAAGAGTTGGAAATGGACTTTTTTTCATTTGATGGCATTAGCGATCAGGACATGATTAGTCTTATCAATGATAAAAACCGTGTTAAAAAGCATCCCCAAAAGGCTCAAACCGTGCTAAAAGAACTGGATGATTTCGGAAGGAGATTTACGACTGCGATAATTGATTTAGGCTATATTAGACAGGACCTGATATCAATAGGCTATAATTTCGACAAAAGGTTGAGTTTCTTATCTGATAGTGATTTTTTTGAAAGCATGGTGTGGGTTGATCGGTATGAAACCTACGAATATGACTGTGATGCCAGACTGAAAGAAGCGTTGGATTTTCTTGAATACAAATTGTCACCTGTGCAGTTTAGCCTCCTTCGGTATCATATTCTTAGCGGAGCACTGGAGAAAGAACTTAGCGAGTCCAATCATGCTCCTTATTCTGATGTTGAATGGGAGTTTTTGTGTACTGCCCAAGAAAATATAGAGCAGTACCGAGAAGAGTTACGGAAAATTATTTTTTCCTGACTTTAAACCCGTGCCTAAAGGCACGGGTTTTTCTTCGTCTCGAATCTAGATACTAGCGGATTTCGGCGAGATTGAGCTTCTCGCCGACGGGTTTTTCAAGTTCATTTGGGTTTTCGAGATAATATTGGAGTAAATCGGCAGATTTAGCAAAATAGTAGCCATCAGCAATGCGTTCGTCGAAATTCATCCCCCATTCGCACATTTTGCGAATCTCTTTCTTACCATCAATAATAACTTCTTCATCTTTGATTTCACCCATAGTGAGGAGTGAAGAAGAATTGCCGAAGTCGGTAATATTATGATGGATAGCACCACAGCCAATAGAGCCGAGATTCGAGACAATCATGGTACTATAGTAGAGATTGTCTTCAGCGAGCGATGCAGGAAGAATGCCTTTTTTATCGGTCCATTTAAGCACACCAACCAGTGGAACGCGAATGAAATTTGGCAATTTGCCAAAGAAATCAATTGCGGAATTTGCGCCTTTTTTGTCAACCTGACCAGTTTTTTTCCTACGAAAGCCGTCAACCTTTTGACGGATTTTATCACCAATGGTAAAGATAGTGTCATTTTTTTCAATTGGAATCATTACCATCATTTCTTCAGAACGGTCATCAAAGCTCACTTTGGCTACAAAGGACAGGACGACTTTATCGTGCTCATAGATATGACGATTAGCAATAAAATAGTTTAATTTAGGACGATTATACACCGTCTTGGCAATAGCAGTAAGAAAAGCATGAAAATAGGTTACTTTGTCATCTTCTTTTTTCTTTTTCTCGATATACTTTGATAACTCAGTTAAGTCCATTTTTTGATTAATAAAAACATCACTGACGCTCCGATTGGGTTTTAGGTCAATACTAATTTGGCTAAGACCAGAAACGCCTTTGACACGGTGGGCTCCTCCGTATTTCATTCTCCTCCTTTTTTATAATTATAACATAGTTAAATAGAGCTGTTTTTGCTTTTATAACAAAAGTGTGTTATAATGTGGTCACATTAATAATAATTATCAAGCCTGAAAAACTCATGTCTTGGAGGTTATCGGGTACGAAAGGAAAGATATGGTAGAAGCCAAAAAACAAGAAGGTCTAAAGATTCGAATTAGACTAAAAGCTTACGATCACCGCGTGATTGACCAAAGCGCTAAGCAAATCGTAGACACTGCAATCAGGACTGGAGCCACCATTAGTGGTCCTATTCCTTTACCAACTAAGCGTTCAACTTATACTGTAGTGAAATCGCCACATGTTTATAAAACTGGCGGTGAAGCTTTCGAGATGAAAGTACACAAGCGTCTAATCGATATCTCGAATGCTACGCCAAAAACAATTGAAAGTTTGCAAAATCTTTCTTTGCCTGCTGGTGTAGATGCCGAAATTAAAATGTAAAACATGAAAAATCCCTGGGCCAAATGGCTCAGGGATTTTTTTTATTTGTTGTGGGCTAATTGTTGAGAAACAGCAGCTTCCAGCATGCCGTCTGCTCTCTTGTGAACATATACTGCGTAGTTTCTTACTCCTACGAAACCGACAATTAGGTCATCTGACACATTCGAACTCAGAACAATGTTGTTTCTGGCGCCGAATGAGAAGTCGTCGATTAGGAAATTTTCGTGTTTTTTATAGTCCTCTGCCAATTCTTTGATACGCTGGCTCTCGTCGAGCTTTGCGACCACGATAATCGGTCGCTCGTTGATTGTAGTGAAGATTACTGCATCACCATCGGCACCCGCGACGCGAAGTTCCATGCCGTCACCAGCATAGAGTAAACTACGACGACATTCGATGCGCTCAAACTTACCCGGCCCCAAACTAGCATTTTTGTGGTTTGGAGTCTTTTTGCTGATTGCGTAAAGAGACTTCAAAGTACCACAATCGTGCCATTCAAAACTACCTACGGCAATTTTGAGTTCACCAAGCTGATGCATCATTTCATCTGTCGCCATACCCTTGATATGGTTTCTGTAGATTGAAGTAAGCAGCGTGCTGGCTTTCCAGACGTTGATTCCGGTGTTACAGGCAGAGTTACCCTGACGCATAATACGGTCGGCTTCTTCACGTTTCGGTTTTTCAATAAAACCTGTGACTGTAAAACAGCTACTATCGTCTACTTCATAGAGAGCGTGGCCACAGCCGGTAGCTGTGACTAAGTCATTGACTTTAACCCCTACAATGACTGCGCTATCTTTTTCCGCTTCATTGATCGCATTTTCGATGGTTTGGCGAAAATCATCGCTCGTCGCATCAATAAACTGATCAGACGGGGTATTAATAATCACTGCATTTTTATCGTGCGATGAAACAAATTCTGCAGCCATGTACATAGCGGCAGAATACCCCAGGGTCGGATCAATCTGATAGATGTTTTGCGATAATACTCCGCGCGGTAATGCCTGTTCCTTTGCCAGTTCGGTCTGATTATCATTAGTAGTAATAATCACGAACTGACTAGGCTTAAAACCTAATCCGGTGAAGTTTTTGATCACAGCCTGAATGAATGTATTATTTGCATCAAGCTGACAAAACTGTTTCGGCCTATTAGCGTGACTAATAGGGAATAAACGTGTTCCTTGTCCGCCGGCGATTATCGCCACCCAGATATGTTTGTTGTCCATTTTAACCACCTCCTAATTAGACAACTCGCCCTTTTTAAGGTACATAAAATAGCTCAAATACAGAGCCATATTTATATTATAGCATATTATTTTATTTTATGCAAGGTGTGATATAATAATGACATGAGTATAGCTAAAATAAAAAAGCGACTCTATTTCTCTGTGGCTAGATATTTCAGACATTATGCAAATCTGGCTTTTAGGCGATGGAATCCACGCGTAATAGCAGTGACTGGATCGGCTGGCAAAACTACCATGATGACGATGCTAGAACATGAAATAGGGAACAAGGCTCATTATTCGCATGATGCGAATTCAGCATTCGGCATTCCATTTGATATGCTAGGGCTTTCTGGCGTAAGAGGTTCAAAACTCAAATGGATTTATCTGATTTTAGCTGCGCCGTTTAAGGGATTGTTTTATCGACGTAAACAAGAATTCTACGTCGTTGAGATTGACGGAGAGCGTCCACATGAGACTGAGTTTTTGGCGGAATGGCTAAAACCGGAAGTGACTATTTGGGTTTCGATTGGGCTTTCACACGCAGTACAGTTTGAGAAGGAAGTCGAAAACGGAAACTACGACAACGTTAGCGACGCAATTGTGGCGGAATTCGCAAATTTGCCAGTAAACACTACAAAAAGAGTATATATTGACGCCGATTCCAAATTGATGGTAGAAGCAACCAGCGAAATTAAAGCAAAAGTGATCCCGATAAAAAAGACTTTACTCAAAAAATATGTGGTCTATCCCGATTCAACCGATTTTACTTATGGAGATACGACTTTTCACTTTGACCATCCAGAACCAAAAGATATTGCTTTCAATTTATTCGTAATCCAAGATCTGATGAAATATTTAAAACTTAAGTTCAATGCAGATTTTACTGGCCTTAAAATTGCTCCAGGAAGAAGTTCGTATTTTAAGGGCATAAAAGGAATTGATATCGTGGATAGCAGTTATAATGCGCACATGATTTCGATGACTTCGGTGCTCGATATGGCAAAAAGGATGCACGCAGAGAAAAAATGGCTAGTAATTGGTGACATTGTTGACCAGGGTTCTTTGGAAAAAGAAGAGCATACTAGATTAGCGAAATTAATTGCCGACGTAAAACCAGATAAGGTGATATTGGTTGGGCGTCGTACTAAACAATGGACTGCTCCGGAGCTAAAACGACTTGGTATATCGGCGGTTGCTACTACCGATCCGAAAAAAGCCCTAGAATATATTAAACGTAGAATCCATGGCAACGAAACTTTGATTTTTAAGGGTAGTCAATACCTTGAGTGGGTTATTGAAAAACTATTGGCTAATCCGAAAGATGCCAAAAAACTTTGTAGGCGCGAAAAAGCTGCCGTGGCTAGGCGTAAAAGTTGGGGGCTAGATTCGTAATGCTAAGTTTTAGGTGCAGTGCTAACTTAATAAAAGATATGGAAGGAGACTATTTGTGGCGGATTTATATATAATTCATGGGTGGACGTACACGGTAGAACCCTGGAAAAATACTTTGGAGATTTTACGAGAGAACGGCATCACGGTAAAGATGTTGAATGTGCCTGGTCTAACTGAACCGTCGAAAAAAGTATATACGATAGATGATTATGTAAAATGGGCTAATCAAGAAATCCCGGATGGTGCAATTGCGCTTGGGCACTCCAATGGTGGAAGAATACTCTTAAATCTGTGTGCCAAAAAACCCAAAAAACTGAAACACTTGATTTTGCTTGATGCGGCTGGTATTTATGAGCCATCCAGAAGAAAACGTTTAGTAGAGCGAATGGCAAAAATTGGAAAACCATTAAAAAAGATACCGATTATCGACAAGGCATTTCACAAATTGACTGGCTCAACAGACTATTCAAAAGCGCCAGAAAATATGAAAAAAACTTTGGCTAATATGCTTTCATCGGATAAAGATTTGGATTTAAGCAAAGTAGATACTCCAACGTTTATTCTATGGGGCAAGAAGGATACGACCACCCCGCCAAGACAAGCTACGGAAATGTACGAAAAATTGCCACAAGCAGAATTAAAGTTTTACGCAAATTGGACGCATGCGCCATATATTTCAGATCCAGAAGGATTGGCGCGAGCGATAATAACGTTAGTAAAAAGGATTAAGAAGTGAAGCATTATTTTATTGGCATGGCGGCAGAATATTCAAGTGGCGAATGGTTACGCCATCTGTTCACCTTCGGTAGAAAAAAAGATTGTGACACACTGACAAGAACGTTAAATAGAAGATACGGCGGAGAGACTTTTTTGTGTAAAAACGGTCGTTCGGCTTTGACGCTGGCTTTAAAGGCTTATTTCGAACCGGAAGATGAAATCTTGGTTAATGGATTTACTTGTTATGCGGTATACGAGGCGGTTAAAGCGGCTGGGCTTAAGCCTGTATTTGTGGATATTGACAAGAAAAACTTGAACTTCACTTCTGATACGATTGAAGATGCGATAGTTAGTCGGTCTAAAAGAGCGAAAGGGATTATTGTCCAAAATACTTTAGGCATACCTGTTGATATTAAGTCCATTGAAAAAATTGCAAAGGAGCATGATTTATTTATAATTGAAGATTTAGCACATTGTGCTGGCGTAAAATATAAAGATGGTAGGGAAGCTGGTACAGTTGGAATAGCGACGGCGCTTTCCTTTGGTAAAGACAAGTCTATCGATACCGTGTCAGGTGGTGCAGTGATATTCAGGCAAGAGCAAAAACACGGAATCAAAGCGCCTAGCAAAGCTCCGAAACCATCTGATTATTTGCGGGCAAAGTTTTATCCAATGTTTGGGGCGTTATGCAGAACCCTAACCTACGTAGGATTAGGTGGTGCAATGATGAGATTATTGGTTGCGATACATTTTGTTGAGAAGTCGGCCGACAATAGATTGGATATTACTAGAAGGCTAAATAAGTTTGAAGCAAAAAGAGCTTTAAAACAAATTAATGAACTAAGACGCAGTGGCGAATCCGCCATCAGAGATTATTGTTTTGTGAGAGACAGGCAAGAAGTATTAAAAAAGCTCCAGAGAAAAGGATACTATTTCGGAGGTCTTTGGTACGAAAAACCGGTGTCACCTGAAAGATATTACAATAAAGTACATTTTCCTGAACAAGATTGTCCAAATGCGGTATATGTATCTGAACATATCATCAATTTACCACTCTATTATACAAAACGAGACTTAGACCCGGCATTAAAAATCATTAAACCATATTTAGAGAAAGGAGAAGAATAAATATGGATGAGCAGCCAAAAGCTGATTATTCCCAAGATACTTGGAAAAAAATAGTAGAATTATATCCAGAAGCGAATTTTTTGCAATCTCCGGCTTATGGCCAAATGAATGAACTGCTCGGTGATAAAGCTCTATTTTTGGATTTCGATGGAAAAGGTTACGCTCTCGCAATTGTCAGAAATGCTAAACGTGGGAGATATTTAGAGATTCCATGCGGACCATTGATTGACTGGAACGATAAAAAGAAAGTAAAAGTTGTGTTTGAGACAATAAAAACCGTCGCAAAAAAAGAAAAGTGCGTATTTGTGCGAATAAGACCACAACTAAACAAAACTGATAAGAATATGAAACTTTTGGCTGAGTTGGGTTTGGTCGAATCGCCAATGCATCTTGCAGCCGAGCACACAGTAATGATTGATTTAACAAAAACCGAAGATGAATTACTTGCAGATATGAGACGCCAGACTCGGTACGAAGTCAGGCAAGCGGAAAAACAGGGTATAGACGTCACTCGTGATAATTCAGAAGAAATCTTTGAAGAGTTTCACCAGGTGCAGGCAGAGACCGCAAAAAGACAGGGTTTTGTGCCACCGTCTTTAAAGGTTTTGATGGCCGAAAGAGCAGCTTTTTCTAACAATGCGACAATATATGTAGCCAAAACCGCCGATGGAGAAGTGATTGCTTATGGGCTCATTATAAAAGCCGGACGTGAAGGAGATTATTACGAAGCCGCTTCTACGCTCCTAAATCGCAAACTACCTGGAGCATATGCTTTGTTGTGGCAAGCTATGAAAGATTTAAAGAAAGAAGGATTCGAGAGATTTAATCTATGGGGAATTGCACCGGCTGGACAGCCGAATCATCGCTATGCTGGGGTGACTACTTTTAAGACTGGGTTTGGGGGCGAAGTAGTAGAATATGTGCCGGCACACGATATAGTAATTTCACGGATGGGCTATTTAAAGGATCTCGTCGTCGAAAAAGCACGCAAGAAAAGGAGACGTTTATGATAGTAAAAACTAAAACAGCGCATTCTCGACACGCTTCGTCACGCCCGTCGTTACGAGGTTCCTTACTCAATCCGCTCCCGTCGTCGCGGACGGTTTCGAATTGCACTATTTCTGGTTTTTCTATCATAGATGCGACTTCTCGTGAGATTTGGGACGAATTTATTAAATCTCATCCGGAATCTAACTTTTTGCAGTCGTGGGATTTTTATGAGTTTCATGCTTCGCGCGGTAAAAAGGTTGTACGAAGGCTGGCCTACAATGATGATAAGATTGTGGGGGCATATGCAGGAGTAGTTGAAACGGCAAAACGAGGACGCTATATGGCAATTGCAGGTGGGCCGATACTAGACTGGGCAGATAAAAAGTTAATTAGGGCTTTATTTGAAGATATTAAGGCTGAAGGGAAAAAGGCCGGATGCGTATTTGTAAGAGTGAGACCACAGTTAGAATTGTCTGATAAATCTTTGAAGCTTATGAACGATTTGGGTTTGAAACGTGCACCGATGTATTTGTCGGTGGAATTTGCAGGAATTTTGAATCTAGAAAAAACCGAAGAAGAGATACTGGCTGGGGCTTCACAGGGTTTTCGCAGAAAACTACGTAAAGCGATGAAAAATGGAATTGAAATATTGGCGGAGACTAGTGATGAAGCGATTAAAGAGTTTTGCCGACTAGAAAAACTACACGCTGAGAGACAAAAGTATGTGGCGTTTTCTGGAGAGTTTTTGAAAAAACAATTTGAAGCTTTCCGCAGTGGCGAAGAGGTTATTATCTATACAGCCCGCAAAGATGGCGAGACGCTGGCGCAGAATTTTATGATTTTTTATGGTCCAGAAGCGAGCTATCATTACGGAGTATCATCAGAGCTGGGAACGAAGTATTCGGCGGCACCGCTTCTCCATATGGAAGCGATGAAAGAAGCACGAAAACGTGGTTGTATTCGTTATAATTTATGGGGGATTGTTGAACCAGATGAGACTTCACACCGGTTTTATGGAGTTTCAGAGTTTAAGCGATCATTCGGTTGCGAAGAATTGCGCTATACGCCGGCCCACGATATGGTTTTGAAGCCTTTGGCCTACCAAAAAACAAAGATAGTGGAAACTGCTCGCAAGAAAATCCGACATGTATAGGAGTGGCCGTGCCGTCTAGAAACCATTTATTGTCACAACATTTCTTAAGAAACCCGAGATTGGCGCTAGTTTTGATTGGGCATTCAAATTTAAAAAAACGCGATACCGTGGTGGAAATTGGGGCAGGTTCGGGTGTGATTACTTCGGCTTTGGCTCGAAGGGTTTCTCAAGTAATTGCGATTGAACCCGACAGGGAAGCAGTGACAAAATTACGCAGACACTTGGCTAAACAGGGATATGAAAACGTGGAAGTGATTGAAAAGGATTTCATGGACTATGAATTACCTAGTGGGCCTTATAAAGTCTTTGCCAACCCACCGTTTCACTTATCATCGGCAATTATGCATAAATTGATTGAGAGCCTAAATCCGCCGGAAGCGATTTATTTGATTCTACAGAAACAGTTTGCTCTGAAGTTACTAAATAATGACCGGCATTATACTTCGCAACTTGGTTTGACTTTGACACGAGACTATACAACTCGAATTAGACTACCACTAAAGCCTACTGATTTTACGCCACCACCAGCAGTACCCACGGTGCTGTTTGAAGCCAAACGAATTCCGAAAAATAATTAATTCGGACATAACAAAAATCACCCATCCGGGTGATTTTTGCAGGAAAAACAATTATGAATACTTTTATTATAGCACGCTTTGCTTTTTTTGTCAACAGGTGATACAATAAGCATAAGTAATAAAGGAATTTTTATGGCAAAAATTAATCGAAGATTCATTGACAAACATTGGTTAGTGTTCCTAGTTCGTGGTGCGCTTGCGATAGCATTTGGCTGTTTTGCTTTATTTGGCGGAATGGCAAATATTGAAAACGCTGTTGCAATGATTAGCATCTTTCTATTATTTGTCGGTATCGTTGATGCAGTTGGCGCGTTATATTGTTCAACTAAAAAGCATGGCTGGATCAATGCAATTATTGACGCCCTGGTCGACGTCATAGCGGCATTGGCAATGTTATTCTTTGCAAAAAATGACTTAGCTAATACCGTAATAATTCTATCAGTTTATACAATCGTTTCTGGTATCATTGATATCTTCCATGGATTTTTGTCAACAGTGGACCCAACCGATCGCTTTATACGAATCCTGGCTGGAGCCTGTGGTTGTATTATTGGCGTAGTAATCCTAAATGCGGGTGGATTCGAAATCACAACATTTATTAGATTCTTTGGCGCATATATGATGATTGTTGGTATTACGAGTTTGATTTATGGTGTACATAATCGCTCACAGAATATTGAAGATAAGGTTGCGAGAAAGCAAGCCTACAAGAATCGTAAAAAACGCAAATAACCTGGCGTTTATGATATAATTTTTCTTAAAGGAGGCTTTATGAAAGCAATTATTACTGATGCTGGATTTGCAAGTCGTTACTTGCCAATCACAAAAACTATCCCTAAAGCAATGATTCCGATAGGCGCTAAGCCAGTTATGCAACTTTGTGTAGAAGAATGTGCTGAAGCGGGAATTGACGAAATCATAATCGTAGCAACACCCAATACTAAATCTAAAGAGATTTATGAGGATTATTTCCATGGGCAAGCAGAGAATGTTAGGGCTTTACTAGAAAAACAAGGTAAGCTTGAAAGGTTCGAGCCAGTAGAAAAGGTTTTAAGTTTTCCAAAAATTACCGTAATCGAACAGGATCCTAATTTACCTTATGGCAATGGTTCGCCAATCGTATCAGCAAAGGGTTTCGTAGAAAATGACGAAGCGTTCGTAGTGCTTTATAGCGATGATTTAGTTCTCGGCCAGGGTGATGTGAAAACCCTGATTGAGACTTATCGCGAGAATCCCACTGCTAAGGCAGTGATTGCTGCGCAGGAGATGCCAGAAAGTGTTTGGAACAAATACGGTATGATTGCACTAAAAGAAAATGGAACACTTTCACACATCGTTGAAAAACCAAAAACGCCCGACTTAAGTCCGAGTAATTTGACAAGTTATGGTCGCTATTTGTTAACACCTGAAGTTTTTGATTATTTGATTCCGACTAACACCGGACTCGATGGAGAGTTGTGGACAGTAGACGCCATAACAAAGTTGGCTGAACACGGTGATGTAGTAGTCGCTAAAAGTCGTGGTAAATGGATTACAACAGGTGATCCAAAAAACTATTTTCTTGCACATTTAGAATATGTACTTTCGGAAACCGATTATGGTGAAGACGTCAAAGAAATAGTGTATAATTATGGAAAAGGAGATTAATAATAAATGAATGTAGCAGAATGGATAATTGTAGCAATTTTAAGCACTACTTTATTGTTGCTATTAATACTAACTATTGTTTTAATAGTAAAACTCATCAACCTAAGCAAGGAAGTTGAGAAAATAGTAGTGGAAGGTCAAGATATTGCAAAAAACGCCAATGGTATAGTTTCTAATGTAAAAGGAATGACGTCAATCGGTGGGTCAATGGAAATGTTTGTAAATAAATACGTTAACCCAAAACTAAAAAGTCTAATGAAAGAAAAGGAGAAAAAGAATGAGCGAAAAGACTAAAGGTGGAGCAGGCAAGTTTTTCTTAGGAGCGATACTTGGAGCAGTTGCGGGAGCAGTGGCAGGAAAGTTTATTTCAAAAAAATGCGAAGAGAATGAGGACGAAATTGAAGATAAATTAGACGAAATTGACGAAAAATTTGATGATATTAAAGAAGATCTCGAAGATAAGTACGACGATGTAAAGGAAGATTTGGTAGAAAAAGTCGACGATGGCGCCGAAAAGATTGAAAAAGCCGCCAAAAAGGTTGAAAAAACTGCTAAAAAGGGTGCCGAGAAAGTAAAAAAGACCATCAAAAATGCCTGAAACGCGGTTGAAACCGAGTGATTATGTCCATCTTCATAACCATACCCATTATTCGTTATTGGATGGTTTGACTAAAATACCAGAGTTAGTTAAATTCGTCAAAGACGAGGGAATGGAAGCTGTTGCCGTAACTGACCACGGCACAATGTCTGGGCTAGTTGAGCTATACAAAGAGTGCAATGATGCTGGAATCAAGCCAATTTTGGGACTTGAAGCTTATGTTGCGGCTCGCAAAATGACAGACCGTGATCCAGCACATGATAAACAGAGATTCCATATAACTCTTTTAGCAATGAACAATAAGGGTTTTGAAAATCTCTGCCGAATTATGAGCAACGCCGAAATAAACGGCAAGTATTATAAACCACGTACCGACCATGATGAACTAGAAAAATATAATGAAGGAATTATATGTTTGTCTGGTTGTATGGGTTCAGAAATCTCTGAAGCAATTAGAGCCGGTGACGATGAACGGGCTTTAAAACTAATTGATTGGTACAGAAATGTATTTAAGGATCGTTTTTATCTAGAAATGCAGGACCATGGTCACCCGAAGTCATCAACTCATTCACTAGAGCAAAAAAAGGTTAATGATTGGTTGATGGCACATGCAGATGAGTTGAAATTACCGCTTGTGGTAACGTGCGACGCACACTACCTTAGGCATGAAGATCAGGATGCGCACGAAGTTTTACTTTGTATCGGCACGGCGGCTAATCTATCTGATACGAATAGAATGACATTAAAGGACTATGATTTACATGTTATCTCTCCTAAAGAAATAATCGAGCACTGGGAAGATACTTGTCCGGAAGCTGTACGAAACACTAGGCGAATAGCAGATCGATGTAACGTTGATTTGCAACTGGGCAGAATACTGATTCCAAAATTTCCAGTACCAGACGGTGAAGATGAGAAAACTTTCTTAGATAAATTGGTGTTTCAAGGATTAGTCTATCGCTATGGTGGGAAGAAGCTTGAAGATACTGTGGATATGAGCGTAGAAGTATGCCGGAAAATACTCGAAAAGGTAGATAAAGACCGCGACGAATTACACAAAATACTGCCCCGTATTGATTACGAATTGTCTGTAGTAGACAAAATGGGGTATAATGGTTACTTTCTAATCGTCCAAGATTTTATTAACTGGGGTAAGTCCCAGCGTATCGTCTATGGACCTGGGCGTGGTTCGGCGGCAGGTTCAATTTTGGCTTATGCGCTGCGTATTACCGAGCTAGACCCCTTAAAATACGATTTACTCTTTGAAAGATTCTTGAATCCGGATAGAATTAGCATGCCAGATATCGATACGGATATACAAGACACGAGACGTGATGAGGTAATTCAATACTGTTCCGATAAATATGGTTTTAATCGCGTGTCAAACATTGCGACTTTTGGCAAAATGATGGCCAAAAACGCCGTACGAGACGTGGCTAGAGTACTCGAGGTGCCTTATGCGGAGGCGGATAGGCTAGCCAAAATGGTGCCAGATCCGATACAAGGTCACCACGTTCATCTAGCTGACGCGATTCGCGATGTGCCTGATTTAAAACAAGAGTACGAAACAAACCCGACGTCAAAGGAAGTGATTGATTTTGCATCTAGGTTAGAAGGAACCATCAGAAACCATGGTGTACACGCATGTGGCGTAATTATTGCGCCCGACGATCTAGTAAAGTTTTTACCGCTTGAAGTTTCGGCGAAAGGCCCGATTGCAGCACAGTTCCCAATGGGGCAAGTCGAAGAGCTGGGACTACTCAAAATGGACTTTTTGGGGCTTTCTAACCTTTCTGTTATTAATAATGCGTTAAGAATGGTAAGAAAAGTTTATCATGAAGATGTAGACATGTATTCATTACCATTGGACGATCCACAAACGTATGCTCTTCTGCAACGAGCGGAAACTACCGGCGTATTTCAGCTTGAATCAGCTGGGATGAAGAGATATTTGCGCGATTTGAAAGCTTCTTCATTTGAAGATATTATCGCTATGGTGGCATTATATCGTCCGGGGCCAATGCAATTTATTGATTCATTTATTCGAAGAAAACACGGGCAAGAGCCGATTACATATTTGCATCCAGGACTAGAGAACTCACTGAAGAGTACTTACGGAATTATGATTTACCAAGAGCAGTTCATGCAGATTTCGAAGGAATGGTGCGGTTTTACGGGCGGTCAAGCTGACACGCTACGTAAAGCCGTAGGTAAGAAAAAAATTGATTTAATGAAAAAGGTGAAACCGGAGTTTATTAAGGGTGCGGTAGAAATTGGTGGTGCTACAGAAGAAATTGCGGAGACCTTTTGGTCACAGCTGCTCGAATTTGCTAATTATTGTTTCAATAAATCACATGCCGCATGCTATGCCTTAATTGCTTATTGGACGGCGTATCTTAAGGCGCACTATCCAGACGCCTTTATGGCGGCGCTAATGACCGCTGATATGCGTTGGACTGATAGATTGGCAATAGAAATGGCTGAATGTAAGAAAATGGGTCTTAAAGTATTGGGTCCCGATATCAATCAATCTTATGGAGATTTTGGTATTGTGGGCGGAGAAAACACAATTAGGTTTGGCCTATCCGGAATTAAAGGTATGGGGAAAGCATTGGTAGAAGAAATCGTGATTCCAGAACGAGATAAAAATGGTCCCTTTAAGTCAATTTGTGATTTTGCAAAACGCGTCGATTCGACTAAGTTCAACAAAAAATCCTGGGAAGGAGCTATCAAAACTGGCGCCTTTGACAGATTTGGCTACTCGCGTTCGGATTTACTATTCAATCTCGAAGCCGTGCAAGCATATGGTGCTAAAATCCAAAAGGATGTCGGTTCAGGACAAACTGATTTATTCGGAATGATGGGTGAAGCAGGAGCAGTGCCGGAAGTGGAGATTAAGCCCGCACCGGTACAGCATCCAGAAAAAGAACAGCTATTATGGGAACGAGATTTGATGGGTCTTTATTTGTCGGCGCATCCGTTAGATAAATATGATACGTATTTTGAGGAGCAAACTCACCCAATATCTCTCATAACTGCCGAAAACAACGACAAAATGGTAACGGTTGGAGGTATCATCACGTCAGTGAGAACAATTTTGACGAAAAAAGGCGATAAAATGGCCTTCGTAAAATTGGAGAACAAAACTGGTGAAACGGAATTTATTGTTTTTCCGTCAGTCTTTGCAGAATGTGGCGGCAAACTCGAAGTTGATAATGTAGTAAAAGTTAAGGGCAAAGTAAATGCAACTGACCGTGATGGCAATATGACATCAGATGTTAAATTGTTGGCCGAAGCGGTAGAGACAATTTCAGATGATACTTTGGCGTCTTATACATCCACTGGGACTAAGTTAGCTGCACCTGTTTCGGCTCCTGCTAACGGAAAAGGGCGAAGACGAGTTTCCGCTGAACGTGTATATGGCGGTAACAAAAATAAGGAAAATAGTGGCTCAACAATAGATGATGCGCCCAGAGTGCTAAAAGAACCGCCGAAAGACCCACGTAAAGAAAGACTATATGTGTTGATTGAAAACCCTTCAGATACTGAAATGTTAACCGCTATCAGGAGACTAGCTGATTTGTATATGGGAATGCAAGAAGTGGTACTTGTAATTAAAGACGGTGAGTCTAAACGTCCATTAAAAATGCCTTTTAAAGTCGATGCTTCGGAAGAATTACTGGTAAAGCTCCGGGATTTAGTAGGTTCAGAGCAGGTAAAAGTATGTTAAAAAGCCTTGGCAAATGCCAAGGCTTTTTTTAAAGGAGTATTGAGTCCCAATATTTGGGTCTCAAATAATAGTTTCGCTGGTCATATAAATCGCCATGATTAATCATATCTGCAATCATGATTCCCATATACGAGTTATACTCGCCAGCATCGAAGTAGTACTTAGTGCCAGATTCGGTTTCGGCACACATCAGGTCGCATTCATCTTCGCCTTCAACTCGTTTGATACTCTTAATATACGAAGTAAAGACTTCGGCGCCATCTTTAAATCCTTCACGACCAAAGACATTACCGCCAAGAACGCATTTACCATTTATTACTAACTCTCCCTGGAAGGTTTCCCAGTACTTAACGAACGCTTCTACAATACTACGACGGTTTTCTTTACCGAATTCACGCTCAAAGTACAACTCCCAGTTTTCGATTCTCGGATAAAGCATTTATTCACCTCCCTTGCTATCCCGATAACCCCTTCATTATTAATGTGCTATTTTGTTATTATATCATTAATGGTTAATTATGTCAATTTATGTTATAATCTAGGGCATGAAAAAGAAGAAAACGCCAGATTCAGTTACGGTTAATCGAAAAGCAAAGTTCGATTATATTTTGGGCGATGAATTAACTGTCGGAATGGTGCTTTCTGGTCCAGAAGTGCGTTCAATTCGGGATCATCATGTTCAATTAAAAGGCTCGTTTGTCACGATTCGTAATTCTGAACTATGGCTAAATAATCTCACTTTGGGCGCGGAAACAGCACGTAATATCAAGCTTCTAGCTACCCGTAAACAAATTGTGGCATTAGAACGCGAAAAAGTAGCTGGGTCGACCATTGTACCACTACGACTACTGGGCGGTTCGAGACATATCAAACTAGTAATCGCGGTTGGAAAAGGCAAGAAGAAATACGATAAACGCGAAACCATCAAAAAACGGGATATCGATAGAGAAAGAATGGTATAATGACACTATGAAGATTTACTCTTGGAATGTAAATGGATTCAGAGCGGTTTTGAGGAAGGGGGCTTTGAAAAGTTTTATTGATAAGTATCAGCCAGATATTTTGTGTTTACAAGAAACTAAAGCCAAACAAGGTCAGGCCGAAATCGATTTACCGGAATACGAAGAGCTATGGAATTCAGCCGAGAGGCCTGGATACGCAGGGACGGCAATTTTTACTAGAATTAAGCCAATCTCTATTAAAAATGACTTACCAACAACACAACTATTTGCAGACGAATTTGGAGACCCTTTGGCAGAAGGTAGAGTTCTGACAGCAGAGTTTGAAAAGTTTTATCTTGTCGATGTGTATACACCAAATTCAAAAAATGCGCTTGAGAGACTTAAGCTACGTGAAAAAAAGTGGGATCCGGAATTTTTAGAGTATTTGAAGAAGCTTGAAAAAGAGAAGCCTGTAGTGGTGTGTGGAGATTTTAATGCAGCACACGAAGAAATTGATATAGCACGGCCAAAAACTAATCATCATTCGGCAGGATTCACTGATGAAGAACGGCAGGGAATTACAAACATAGTTCAGGCAGGTTTTATCGACACGTTTAGATTTTTGAACCCAGATGCGGTACGATATACCTGGTGGTCACATTGGGGCCACGCAAGGGAAAACAATGTCGGTTGGCGGATTGATTATTTCTTTATTTCTAAAAGTTTATCGGGCAATCTTAAATCGGCAGAAATATATGAAGACGTTCTCGGCTCAGATCACTGCCCGATATCAATAGAATTGGATTTTTAAAATGAACTATTTTGAAAAACTTAGTGAAAACCCTTATAAAGATATGGAATGGAATATTCCAGAAAAAAAACAGGGTAATATAAATATAATAGGTGGTAATTCGGGTAGTTTTAAAACCGAAATCAGGGCAGCAGAGTTTATTGATGCTACATTCCCAGTGCAAGAAATTAGATTGATTTTGCCTGATGCCCTAAAAAGCAAATTGCCGAATTTGCCAAATTTTTTATTTGTGCCGTCTACCGACGTGGGGACTTTTGCAGAAAGTCAGATACTCTTAGATTCGTTTAACGCAACCGATTATAATGTAGTGCTTGGAGATTTGTCTCATAACACGGAGACTGCGCGAGTAATTGCGAACGCAATTAAAAATTCGGAAAAAATGACGTTAGTAACCCGTGATACGGTAGATGTGATAGCCGATAATCTACCGGAAAGGATACTAATGAATGAAAATGTGGTGTTTTTGGCATCTATTGCACAGCTACAAAAGCTACTGCGCTCGGTTTATTATCCCAAAATGCTTTTAATATCTTCGTCGCTAGTGCAGGTGGCGGAGATTCTTCATAAGTTCACCCTAAGTTATCCGGTTGGAATAATAACTTTACACAATGGACAAATACTGGTTTCAAGTAGCGGCAACGTCAAGGCAATTGCTCTAGAAAAAACTGAGTATTCGCCGATTAGTTTTTGGAATGGAGAAGTGGCTGGAAAAATCGCTGGGATGAATCTATATAATCCGAATAGATTCGTCGAAGCAACAATTGCTGGAATCGTACGATAAAGGTTTAAATTGTGCGGCTTAGTTCGGCTTTTGTTCGGGTACGCTAGATATAGCGTGGTTTTGGATGATTTTTAGCAATTTTGACGCTAGATATAGCGTAGGTGCTCACTATATATTATATGTAGTGCTGGAAATAGGTAAATTATATGACTAAGCTGACGGAACGTAGGTACCGGAACTATTCCAAGAACCAGCACGCAGGGTGAAGGGTTCGGGCGTGGCGGCAGATCCATTAAACATTGTATAAAAATTATTTGTACTAGACGAACCACTCCCTGCTGTTGCCGTTACGCCAGTCACATCCCAGTTTTTTATGCCGGAAACATCTCTAAGATTAGTAGTTTGTATGAACATTTGTCTCATATTACTTACATTCGAGACATCCCAACGAGACAATGAATCTAGGTTTGTAATAATAGAATAACCAAACATACCTGACATATTTGTAACACTTCCAGTATTCCAGTTTGCTAAACCGGAAATATCTTCAAGTTGCGAATTGAAACCGTAGTCATCATGTAGCCATGCATCAATATGAAACATCGCCTGCATGCTTTCAACATTAGAAACATCCCAATTAGATAAGGCGTCTACGTTCGTGATTGGTAAATCTGCAAACATCCAGGCCATATTCGTCACATTGGATGTATCCCAAAAAGATAATGTAGAAATATCTGTTAGTGATGTATCGAGAGAAAACATTTGTTGCATATTAGTAACATTTGAGGTATCCCAGTTAGCTAAGGCAGTAATATCTGACAACGATGATATATAGCCAGCCTGGAAAGATGAAGGGTTGGTGGAGAATGTGCTTTGCATATTTTCTACATTGGACGTATCCCATTTAGCTAGGGGATCGAGGTTGGTTAAGGATATTGTGCTATCAATAAATAATGCATGCATATTAGCCACATTAGAACTATCCCAATTTTCTAAACCAGAGATATCAGCCAATGCTAGGTTACCCCTAAATAAGCTGGCTGAATCAGAGTTCATTACGACCTGGTATCCACCAGTATAGAAATACATAATACCAGCATCATTAGTATTGTCATAGAAGATGTAAATTGGATGCTTAGAAGTGGATGTGGAAACAGTGTTGGCCTCAGATGGGGTGAAACCACTTGGAAGGGAATCGGCCATACGGATAGCTTTAATGTCGCTAGTTTTAGCGTTATAGGCCGTGGTAGTACCGCCAGCAGCTAGAGTCTTCATTTTAGCGGCCACTACTTGGCCTGTGTCTAGCATCGTACTATTGGGAATAGGAGTAGTGTTCGGATGGACTAAAGTATATTTCACTTGGCCGACATAAGTGCCGGCGAGTTGGCTACTTGAGACATAAACTTGGTAAGTGGTTTTGAAATTAGAACCAGTGGCATTTGTACCTACATCAGTACCAGTAGTACGTTTAGCTACTAAAGTATATTCACTTGGTACTGCATGGAAAGAGTCAAATGAATTTTGGATAGTGACTGGATAGGCTGGAGTTGGGCTAGTTTGGGTAGATAGTTTCATGGCCCATTGAGAGTTACCACCTGATGTAAGAGTGCCAGTGGCTATATCAGAGCCAGAGCCTAAAGAAGAACTAGTTAGAACAGTTTTACCATCAGTATCGTCAGTGTAGCCAATAGCATAGATAGCATAGCCTGCATCATCATTACAAAAGATATTAACGTTGGTTTCACCGATGGCAGAGTTAATAGTACCATTAGGAATCTCAGCATTATGAGAGTTCATACCAGAACCACGCATAGTACAAGATGGGGGGACGCCAATCATGGCACGATCTACGACATCGGTAGTGGCGGATGCGGAGTGGTTAACTAGCGCGGTAATAATAATTAGCAAAAAACACAATACAAAAGATTTTTGAATCCGAAATTTTTTGTATATGACCTTACTCACGAAATAATTATAGCATAGTTTTTATGTTTAAAAACTATTTTGTTTTTTTGTGACTCTTGGCAGAAGATGCGAGCTGTTTTTCAATTTCTACTGCGTCTCGAGAGACATGTTTGCGACGTTGACGTAAAAAGAACCAGATAAAAACAAAGATTGAGCAGCCAAAAATGAATAGTCCAATCTTGACTGGCATTGGCCAACTAGTAGCGAAAAGAATAAAGGCGTTCACGACGCCAAGACAAATTGTATATAAGTAGCGACGTGTAAGTACGATTTTTTTGGCGAGTGGAAAATTACGATTGGTGAGTGAATTCTTGGTGCAATTGTCTGGATGGCCAAATAGTTTTCCATACAAAATAATCTCTAGTATCCCACAAATAACCGTGTAGTAGATAATTACAATTAGGCCCACAATCCAATTGACTTGAAGGGTACAGAAAAGCACTTGACCTGCCGCGAGTAACACGTCAGAAACAATATCGAATTGAGCTGCATACTTGCGATACTTTGGCGTCTTGTTTTTGGGAAAAGGCCACTTGCGTGCACAGGTGCCATCAAAAGTGTCTGTTAGTTCGGCGGTAAGGAAAATGATAAATGCGTTTTCGGCCGGGCTGCCAGTAAACGATATAATAATTAGAATTATACTGAGTATAAATCTTGATAATGTAAGTAAGTCTGCTAAATATCTCATATTAGAATTATATCATTCTTGACTATTAGTATTCTAATTTTAAGGCTGTTGCATGCTCAAAAATAGTTGTTCGAGTCTTTTGATTCTTTTTGAAATTAGAATTTCATCACGATGGGCTAGCATTACTTCGCTCATCTTAGCAATGATTTCTGGACGAGAAAAAATGGCATTTAAGGCTTCTGCCATAGAATCGGGCGTTTCGTTTTTGGACATTATGAAACTACCTTTTGGTACAATTTCTTGCATATCTGGATCGCAGAAAAACACTGGTACACCATATGCTTCAGCTTCGATTAAAGTCATGCCGAATGTATCGTAATTGTATGACACTAGGACATCGAGATGGGAATTTGAAATAGCATCACTAAGTTTAGCAAATGGGACATTACCATGAAATCTAACATTAAGATGGTGGGTCGCCGCAAAGCGTCGAGCTCTAGGTAAATCGTTGCCATCGCCAAAAACGTCAAGCCGATATTTGCAATCGACGCTAGTTAAGGCGTTTAAAAACGGTATGATACGTTTTTCGCCCGAGACGCGCGAATGCCAAATCATTTTAAGCTCTTCGCCGGACTTTAAAGTTTTGGCCGATGCGTGCATTGGAAATTTTAAGTCGGGAAAACCATTCGGAAAAACTTGACTAGGTTTTTTAATACCATAATGTATCAGCTTCTTACGAAAGTGCTCGGATGGGGTAAGCACTAAATCGGCTGCGTTAGCGTGATTTACCATCAAGGTCCACATTTTGGCATTAGCGACAGTCTTTGCTAGATAATCATCTCGCTTTATTCTAACATGGTGCGGTAAATACCAAGAATGAAACCAGTTAAGAAATGTTGCCACTATTGTACGAAATCCAAAGGGGATTAAATTAGCTTCACCAACATCTTCGCGGCCGTGCATAACTTGAACTGTTGGAATATGCAAACGATGACCAAGACGCAGGCCGGCGATCGAACAACCAGATTCATAGTGAATGTAAAAAATATCAAAATGCGTGATTTCGGGATGGCTTTTTAAGAGCCATTTTTCGATAATACTTGGCCGACGCGAGACTGGTGTAAGCCCCCGAAATAAAAACCTACAGGACGGAACCGGGAAAATATTTTGCTGGGCGAGTTTTTTGATTTCGGTTTGAGATTTAGGATAGCTAGAACTAAAAACATAGACAGTGTGACCATTGTTTTCGAGAGCTTGTTTTTGAGCATTAATCGAACTCACAATGCCACCAGTTAAGTCTAAATAACAGTCGGAAAAGAATGCAATTTTCATAGTTTTATTTTATCACGTGACATGATATAATCGAAACATTATCAATTTAATATCAAGAAGGGGCAAAGGGAACGGCCCGACGACCCCCTGCCAACCTAGTTTAATAACCAAGGTGGTAAATCCGACCAGAAAGGAAAGATATGTTCTATCGAACTGCGGAGAGCGTTTCTCCAAAACACCCAGACAAACTATGTGACCAAATTAGCGATGCGATTTTGGACGCCTATTTAAAGGCAGATAAAGATGCGCGCGTGGCGGCAGAAACTTGTGGCGGACACGGCGTAGTATTTGTGACTGGCGAAATCACTTCAAAAGCATCCGACATTGATATTCCGACCATTGTCAAACGCATTGCTGGCGAAGACATGGAAATACACACCAAAATTGTAAAGCAATCGCCTGAAATTGCAGCCGGTGTGGATACTGGTGGAGCGGGCGATCAGGGAATTATGATTGGCTATGCCTGTGATGAGACGCCCGAAATGCTACCACGCGAAGTAATATTGTCGCGACGATTAAACCAGTTTATTTTTGATAAATATCCTTATGATGGCAAAACTCAAGTGACGATTGCGCCGGATGGTTCAATTGATTCCATGGTGGCAAGTTTTCAAAATGTGCCAAAAGACGTGCTAGAAGAATTGGTGCATGAATTTATCGCCAATGAAAAGCTAGAAGGCAAATTAGAACTACATATTAACCCAGCCGGAGATTGGAACCAGGGAGGGTTTGACGCTGATACTGGATTAACTGGACGCAAATTAATCGTGGACAACTATGGGCCTCGAGTTGCGATTGGTGGCGGTTGTTATTCTGGTAAAGACCCAAGTAAAGTGGACCGTTCGGCCGCTTATATGGCTCGTAAAATTGCTGTAGATTATTTACGTAAACGTAAGGCGCATGAAGTTTTGGTACGTTTGGCTTACGCGATTGGGCATGATCAGCCGCTCGAAAAAACTGTGATAATCGATGGCGAACCAGAAGAAATTGATGGCTACGATTTGTCACCACGTGGTATTATTAAATTCTTAAATCTAAAGCGCCCGATTTATGAAGCTACGGCTAAATGGGGGCATTATGGAGAAGGTTTTGACTGGGACAAATAAAAAAAGCGCTATACGCGCTTGGTGGAGCTTAATTAATCAGGTTTTAATAGCTTACAGGAAAGACTTATCAAAAAGCTACGAAACGATAATGTCTAATTAGTCCTTATTATAGTATAATCATTATATGAATCCTACAGGAGTATTAAACAACGCACCAAAAAGAGTGGTTAGTAAACCGAAAATTATTAGTTTAATATTCTTCATAATAATTGTAGTAATTTGGGTTCCTCACACGTTGCCGTTCTTTAAGAATATGGCAAGCATGCAGATTATTGCCGCAATTTTTCTAGCGCCTTTAGCAATTGTAGGTCTATTTCTGTCATACAACTCTGGTATATCTTTGGCAAAATTTGATTATAAACGAGTTACAAAAGGTAAACTATTTGTGCCATATGGCATATTATTGATAATTCATGTTCTATGCATAGGAGCATGTATACTACATGAACTAATTCTTACCGGGTATCCATTTAAGATGTGCTTTGATTATTGTCAACAAATAGAGATGCCGACTGCGATTATGGCATACTTTATAGTTTCATTCGTCTTGTTTTTGCCCGCATACTGTGCGATTTATCGTTATAGAAAATGGATATTAAAATACGATCTTATGAATCCTATAGAAAAATGATTGTAATTATATAAGGGATTTAACAGCCGATATTATAGAGGTTAATTACGATTCTCGACGTATTTTTTGTCGTAAAAATGGCATAAAAATAACCCTCTATTTTTATGAGGGATTTAACAGACACTTACAGATTACTAAATAGTTAAAAATTATTATATAACCTGAATGGTGGGCGAGAAGGGACTTGAACCCTTACTGTATTGCTACAACCAGATTTTGAGTTTAGTAAACGGAAGCGTTTAAGCCCCAAATCTCGCCCTGTTTTCTAATGTTAATTGGGGTTATTGTTTAACCCTAATGACATCATAACGCACATATTGGCACATAAAGAGAAGTGTAAAAGTAGTGTAAATGGAGAAAGTTTGATGAGGATTTGTCAACGAATGTAAAAAACTGTAACTTTATATAATTAAAATATGAGCATGAGCAGAACAGAAGTTGCTATGGCTATACCTGAATGGGTAGCTCAAATTAAGGACAGAAAAGTGTTAATCTCGGTTTTTGCTTTAATAATCTTTCATATTATTGGAAGATTGCCGTTTAATGAAAATGGCTTGAAACAGTAGATTGATGAGTTTGATGATTTGAGCAAAAAAACAGAAGAAAGAAGTTTTTGATTTGATAGTATCCCACAAGGATTAATAGCCAACCAAAAATCGCTTGTATTTCGCATTTTAAGGCGTGTATGAGCGGTTTTTTGTGCGAAGTAGTATCTTTTAGTGTTATGCTTTTGTCACTCTACCACCAGTAACATCTTCCCAGTATTTAGTTGGGAGATTGGCGACACCCATACCTCTCTGGAACATATCTGTTATTTCCGTAAATCTTAATAAGTCTTCAATAAATGCAATGACTGCCATATGGGTTAAGAGTGTGTTTCTGCGACCAGTATCGGTCTTCCAGGTTTCTCCCTTATCGTAAACAGCTCGGTAATAATACTTGCAGTCTTCATTTTGAGCTAGATAATCGTTGTATGCCAGATAAACAGGGACTGAACAACCACGGAGTGCTTCGGTGGAGATTTGAAAGCCACTCAAAACTTCTTCGCTTGGGTTATATTCAAACCAGCTTAATTCCATTTCGCCAGTATTAATGATTTTACCGGTCGTAATTTCTATATCTTCATATTTAAGTGTCTTTGTGACTTTTGTAGTGTCCATCATATAAGCGATACGGAAGAATAGTGTCGCTAGATAGCCCATATCCATAGCAAAGTCTTTTAACATATATAGGTCATCCCAGACATTTTTGAAACTTAAGTCTTTTAACCATTCACCATTGGGTAGTTGAAGCTTTGGTCTAAAATCCCAAGGTCTAGGATTGTTTTCTCTCACCGTTTCTTTACCTGGATATTGAATGTATAATTTTTCTCCAGTTGGAAATTCTTTCATCAAAATACGGCGTTCTACTTTACCAAATGATAGTCCAGTTTTATCAAGTTTACTAAATGATTTGATATTAAAAATTTTTTTCTCGTCACTTTCGTTTTTTAATGCTGATGAGTATTCAATCTCCATTCTTTTTCCTTATCTCCCCCAGTTAAAGTTACTCTTGTGATACTACTTACTACTAGTTTACACTCTCTTTGCAAGTTTTGAAAGCAAAAAGGCTTTAGGTGTTTTTTGTGTTATAATGGAATGCATAGAAAAAGGAGGAAGAGTGGCGGAGAAGAAAATTCGTGTGGTTGAATTGTTTGCCGGTGTTGGTGGATTTCGTGTTGGTCTAGAGAGAAGTTCTTCGATATTTGATACTGTTTGGGCTAATCAATGGGAGCCAGGGCAGAAGGGTCAATGGGCTTATAGGTGTTATGTAAAAAATTTTGGGAGTCCGGAAAAATGTTCAAATGAAGATATCGCAACTGTAATTGAGGAAACCCCAGAACACGATTTACTTTGTGGTGGTTTTCCGTGCCAGGATTATTCTGTAGCAAGAACTGGAGCACGAGGAATAGAGGGTAAAAAAGGAGTGCTATGGTGGTCTATTAATAACATCATTAAACTCCGACATCCAAACTATGTTTTATTAGAAAATGTAGATAGATTACTGAAATCTCCAGCCAAACAAAGAGGAAGGGATTTTGGCGTCATACTGCGTTGCTTAATGGACGAGGGGTATTTTGTTGAATGGAGAGTGATAAACGCTGCAGAATATGGATATACTCAAAGACGCAGAAGAACTTTTATTCTTGCTTATAGGGACGGAACAAAACTACATAAGGCACTAGAAAAACAAGCTAAAAAAGATGATGGAATGAAAAATTGGATTCTATCAGATGGAGTATTTGGAACTGCTTTTCCGGTTGAGAAAGAACCAATTAAAAGAATGAAAGAAGCTGATGTTTCTTGCTATAAAGATTTGGTAGATTTAACAAAGAATTTTTCCGCACAATTAAATAATGCTGGAGTAATGGTAGATGGCAAAGTGTTGACTATTGAAACTACTCCTATTTATGAAGCACCTACAACCCTGTCAAAAATAGTGGAGAAAAAAGGTGTTGATGATCACTACTTTATTTCTGATGACAAGATGAGTAAATGGACTTATCTAAAAGGCTCAAAGAAGATTGAAAGAAAATCCACTAGTGGCTATACTTATACTTTTTCAGAAGGTGCGATTGCTTTTCCTGACCCATTGGATAGACCAGCAAGAACAATGCTAACAAGTGAAAGTTCACTTAATCGAAGCACTCACGTAATTGAGGACCCGAAGACAAAAAAGCTTCGCATATTAACACCGGTAGAATGCGAAAGAATTAATGGATTTCCGGACAACTGGACAAAAACTGATATGCCAGAACGCCAGAGATACTTCATTATGGGAAATGCTTTGGTGGTTCCAATTATTGAGAGAATCGCAAACGAATTAAAAAATCGTTTTTGAGGGATTCTTATGCTAAATAGCGAATCATAATAGGGGTATTTGTCCGGATGCTAAAAAATGTTATAATGATATGAAAGAAAGGATTGTATGGCTGGTAAAAAACTTAAAGAGGTTGATGGAACCAATATACCTATAAGCTTTTCCCAAAAAAGTGGGAATATAGAAAAAACTTCCAGACCGAAAATAACAGTTTTAGAGAAGGAGCTTGGGAAAACACATTTGACCTATGATGATAGAATAGCTTTAACTGATAACTATATTATTTCTATGAATGCCTTCAAATCCTCCATAAAGATTATTGATAGCATCAAGTATGATGATATGGTTTGGATTTATACTGGTATGACGGGCGGAGTTGAAACAACGAATGTGATGAGAGTGTTATCGTTTGTCAAAAGTGGAGATGAAAAAAGTGCAAAGAAAGCTGCATTAATGGCTATGAGCACAGATTTAGCATTAGGTGTAGTTAATGCGTTGATGATTGGCATACCCGCTGTTAATAATAAAAACATAATGATTATTTTTTCAAAAGATAGAGAAGCTATAGCTATTGAAGATGCAAATCCACGAACTTTTGGTTCAAAAAGTAGTAAAGAATTCCAAGAATTGCTCGATACCATAGTAAGTAGAGGGCCGAGCAATTTGATGGTAGGTAGAGAATATGAAGATGATTTTTGCGATATGATGGGTATAGACACCTATAAAACGCCAAGTGATTCCAGCGAATCCACCGACGAATATAGTGAAGGTGACGGTGGCGACGATTTATTATAAGGTAATACGGTAGTTTTTTGCAAACAAAAAAAGGGTATTATCCCTTGTAGATGGTGGGCGAGAAGGGACTTGAACCCTTACTGTATTGCTACAACCAGATTTTGAGTCTAGCGCGTCTACCAGTTCCGCCACTCGCCCAGTGCTGTAATTATATCATAAACGAGCATAATATGCTATAATCAAACCATGGATTCTGAAAACGGTGGGCAATCGTCAAGCGAATTACAGAGACAAACCGCAGCCGCAATCGCCAGAAGGAAAGTTCTGGCGGCTTATGCTGAGTCGGCCAAAAAATCTTTAAAAGACGCCAATACGAAAGAAGCTCATCTTAAGAATGAACCAATCACTCCGAAAATTAACTCCGAATCATGGAAAAAATATCATTCTGCCTGGCAAGATTACTACCAAAAGTATTACAGTGATTATTATTCAAAGGCTGCGCAAGATTATATTGCCAAAGAGCGACTGAAAGATGCGCGTGAAAAAGCTGAAGAAGAAGAGATTTTAAACTCCTTGAGTTTACTAAGCAAGAAAGATGGGAAAAAACCTGGGCTTAGTCTCCATCCTGAAAAAGAAGGCAAAGATTCTAGCGGGTCTAGCTCTGAAGAATCAAAGGGAATTGCGGATGAGTTAAAGTTAAAGATTAGGAAAAAGGCCACTGAAAGTGCGAAAAAAACCCGTAGGCGAAGACATTTGATACCTATAGTCGCTGGTGTTGCAGTGGTGCTTTTGATTATGTTTTTACAATACAACCGTTTAATCTTTGCGCCGATTATGGCATACGTATCGCCCGGAAATGCCCCGGCTTCACAAATTGATGCAGTTGACCCGACTATTACACAGGAAGTCTCTCCCGACCCAAGGCTAATTATTCCAAAATTGAATATAGATGTGCCAATTAGGTTTGGCGTGCCACTGGATCAAGTAATGAGTGCAATGAATAACGGTGTTGCGCACTATCGGATTGCCGGAGCGAGTGCTTATCCGGGCGAGATAGGGACTTTTGTAATAACAGGACATTCAGCAGGGGATGTTTATAGTTCGAACCCCTACAAATTCATTTTTTCCGGGCTCGAACGGCTAGAAGATGGTGATTTAATTTACGTAAACTATAATTCGGTTCGATATACTTACAGAGTGATAAAAAAAGAAGTTGTGGAGCCATCGAACGTGGCAGCATTAGTTTCGGATACCAATAAACCCTTAATTACTTTAGTGACCTGCACTCCGCTTGGGACATCGCGCTATCGTTTACTTATCACTGGGGAACAAATATCGCCAAGTTACGATAATGCTTCAGAAGCAGACAAAATCACCCCAACCACGCAAGAAGCTGAAGTATTACCATCAAACGAACCGTCTTTCTTTGAAAACGTTTGGAACTTCTTAACCGGCCAATAATCTTTATCGGCTAATTAGCCATTCACGCATTATGTAATCGTCACTAAAATAATACAGCCACTTGTTTTCGGTGATAGTAACTGGAAAATGGTTAGATACATTTTTGGCTAATTCTCTGCGGTTGAGACCATCATAATCGTAAACGATGAGATTTCCATCAGTTACCGTATAAAGCATGTCGTTATCTAGCCACCCATACTGTTCACCTTCAATTGCCCATTCTACTACATCGTTTGCTTCCATATCAACAACCGCCATCTGGTTGCCGTTTGCCATTATAATAAACTCACCATTATGACCAATTTTTAAACTGTTAGGAACAAAACTCAAAACAAAATCTTTACGATCGTCAAGATTATTTTTGTCATATAAAGATAGGGTGTTTTCTTTGAGAATCGAAATGTATTTTTTGTCATAAAACTTGCTAAGTGCAACTTTAGCAGGCTGAACAGTATTTAGAATAGATGTTCTATTGTTATCTCCTAATTTCATGAGACCAACTTCGTATGCTGGCGTTGAAGGTTCTTCGGATTTATTTGCAAGATAGATTAATTCGTTTTCGTAATGGTCAAATTCTACAATGTTGTCGACCAAAACAGCGGAAATAGACTTGCCAGACACATCGATTTTGTGAAGATTGCCGTTTTGGATTGCTAATAAATTGTTGGCTGAATTATCTAAAATTTCTATGTCGGAAAAGAGACCGCCAAATTCGCGTGATAAGTTGATGCTGTTTTGTGGGTTTCGAACATCGAGTAGTACCCATTCTGTTAAAGTGTCGTTTTGCGCTTCAAATAATATGTGCGTTTCATCGTGATCCCAATCTGCATCTACAATATTAGCCGTGAATAATCCGATTTTGGATTCTGGAGCCATGTCAACGCTTTGGAAAAAGCTGGATATATCAATCTCTCGTGGTTTCGGACTTTCTTCCGCTAGGTTTATTAGAAGCCAGTTGGTGGTTTTATTCGTAACTAACAACAGGTCGTGGTCTGGTGAAATGATGGCCTGAGTGGCGTCTGGTAGATAATGGTATTTTTCGACCGTTCTGTCGATTAAAAATAGCCTTGGGTAATGCAGTCGGTAAAGCAGCCCTTCGGCAACGTTGATAGTTTTTGACCAAGAATCATAACCTTCTTTGGTTAGAGTGACATTATGCTCGCCACTCGCTAAGACTTTGGATGTATTGGTGCGCTGAAGCCAAGATGATTCACCATCAATGACCACACTTGCTCCGGTAGGGGTTGATGAAACCTGAAGCATACCTTGTCTTTCGACTTGGAAATCAGAATTTACCCAGTATCCAGAAACGATTAATGCTAAAATTACAACGGTAATAATTACTATAAAAACCATTAAGGCTTCTGAGACAAGTATTTTGATGCTCTTTAGTCTCTTTGTTTTTTCAGGATCCATATGATTAATATTATAACATAATTATTATAAAAATTAATACTTGCGCTTTTTTTAAAAGACGTGTATTATAAATATAAGAATAAGCGAGGTGCATAATGCAAAGGACCGATATAGATAATACAGCTAGGGTGGCGCATAGGCAAGTGAGGTCTTCGACGACCTTGAATCGGCGCTATGTTAGACGTCCGGGTCAAAGTACGGATGTTGCTGTTTCGATAAAGAAAAGTCCAGCTGTTTCGCATTTTCGTTCTGAGATAATTAGTAGTGGTACTACTAATGTCAAAACCGCCCAAAAGATTGCCCCAGCTCAGTCTCATCCACTGCAAACTTTAGCTAATCAACGCGTGAAGATGATGCGGGATAGTAGCGTCCAAAAGACTGGCTTAGTTTCTGGAGTAACTGCAAAACAAATGAAAGATGACGCTATCCAAAAAGCTCTAACGTCAACTATGAAGCAGGACAAGAAAAAAACTTCTAGCAAAAAGAGCAACAAAATGCATTTTGGATTTGGAAGAGTCGTTTTGGCGCTTTCTTGTGCAGCTGTAGCTTTGCTAGCGATTGTTTATTTTGTAAATCTCAACATGCCTGACATTTCTCTTAGAGTTGCCGCAATGCAGACTGGGATAGAAGCGTCTTACCCTTCATATGTGCCGCGTGATTACTCTCTGGCGGACATCACGTCTCAAGATGGCAAAATAACCTTAAATTTCAAAAACAGCCAGACCGACAGTAGCATTGTTTTAGTGGAAGAAAAATCATCTTGGGATTCAAATGCACTTTTGGCAAATTTCGTAAAGAATGAATTTTCTGAAAATTATACAACAATTCGCGAACAAGGTTTGACTATTTATGTTGATGGTAGTAAAGCGACCTGGGTGAATGGTGGAGTAGTATATAAGCTCTCGTCAACCAATAGTGATTTAACCAAAAAGCAAATCAAATCGATTGCAACATCACTTTAGAGTGGAAATCAAATTGCTCTTGCGACGGCGTTTAGACGTGCTAGGGTGATTTCGCGTCCCAGTACTTCCATTGTGAGATTAAGGGCAGGACTAAATGGAGCAAAACTGATGGCTATACGAATTAGACTAAATAATTCTGCTGGTTTTTTGTTGGTTTCTTGCAGCAATTCATTCAACGCAGTTTGCAATGAATCAGCATTCCATTTTTTTAGGCTGGAAAGCTTTGCTATGGTTTGCTTTAATAAGGTTTCAATTTCTGCTTCTGAAAGCTTTTTGACAAATTTGTTGGTAATTAAGAACTCAAGATCGATTTTTGGTTCTGAAAAGAAATAGGTAGTCATACTTCTAAGGTCGGAGAGAGTCTTTAGCCTATCATAAATAATGGATAAAACTTTAATTTTGTAAGCGTCGTCGTAGTTGTCAGCAGTTTCTGGCCAGAAACCAGACGTACGAGTATAAAGGGCTTCTGGACCTTGTTCGTCAAAGATTCGGCGTAACCATTGGCCATTCATCCAAAGAAGCTTAGTTTCGTCGTAGCGGGCGCCAGAGTTTTGAATACGATCAAGCGAAAAGCTTTTGATAAGTTCGTCTTTGGTATATATCTCTTGTTCGCTGCCATCATTCCAACCTAGACATGCTAAGTAATTTAACATGGCTTCCGGGAGAACACCATCATCACGATATTCGGTAACAGATTTAGCGCCATCACGCTTACCAAGCTTTTTGTTACCTTGTGGCGCCAAAATATGTGGCAGTGAGACTAGTTTAGGTCTAGGGATGTTCAAAGCTTCATATAAAGCTAGGTAATTCGGTGTGCTAGACAAATATTCAACACCACGCATTACGTGAGTGACGCCCATCTCTGCATCGTCTACGATGTGAGCAAAGTTATAAGTAGGATAACCGTCTTTTTTAATTAGAATAATGTCATCTAACACCTCGGGGCCAGTGTGCATATCACCCATAACTTCGTCATGCCATTCATAGGATTTGGGCTCAGTTTTGAATCTGAGTGGAATACCTGGCTGCCATTCTGGAGTATGCTTTGGACGAAAATTGCGATATAGAAATGGGATTTTGTCTTCGTTGCATTGTTTGCGGTATTGTTCGATTTGTTCTGGAGTGGTGGGGTCTGCGTAAGCGCGGCCGGCTTTGATGAGCTTTCTGGCCCACTCATGATAAATATTCATTCGCTCACTTTGGAAATATGGACCATTCGGGCCACCCACAATAGGGCCCTCATCCCATTTTAGGCCTAACCAATCAAGAGTATCTTCAATTAATTCGGTAGCTCCTTCGACATAACGAGCCCGATCAGTATCTTCGATGCGCAAAATTAATTTGCCATTTTTTTGACGTGCTAATAAATAAGGATAAATAGCAGAGCGGACATTACCAATATGAATATATCCAGTCGGGCTGGGAGCAAACCTTGTAACGATTTCCATGTTTTATATTATATCACTTCTTAATACTGCGGTCAAAAAGCCCCATTTAGGGCTTTTAATAGTTATTAACTCTCGGCTTCTTCTTCCTCGTCGTCATCATCCTCGTCTTTTTTGCGTTTAGCTAGAATGAAGAACAGAGTACCAGATGTGGCGGCAAACCCAGAGGCGATTGCTAGACCAGTAGCAAGGGAAGAGCTACCGTTGATTTCTTCGGTGGTAGTGATGCGATTTGTGACACCCTGCGGAGGTGTATAACCAACGTAAGCACTGGTGTTGTCGCCATCGCTAACTTGGGTAGTAGTAGTAACGGTGCCATTGGCGCCGCTACCAGACGTCCTGGTGTATGTATAAGTAGTAGTACCATTGCTGCCGCCAGTAGGTGATGGGTTATAAATTGGCTCTTCTTCTGTGTTGCCAGGATAAGATGGAGTAGGTGGCGTAACTGCTGGATCGTCTGGAGCAGCACCAGTTACGACACTGATAACCACTGTGCCGTAATATGTGCCAGAGGCTTTGCTAGAATTAGCTTTAGCACCAAAATATACATCTTTGCTATTGATGGTGTGACTCTGAGAATTAGAAATAATTGTAATCGGAGTATCTTCTACACCAACTAAAGCACTATATGTACTGGAGCCATTACCGGGTTCTGTATCATTCAACGAATAACCCCAATAATTAGCCGGAAATGAGCTCCTAATTGAGCTGCTGCTTAAAGTAGGGATTGTACCTTTGCCTTGAGAATGATTAAGCGAAGTATCGGTAGTTTTAGTGGTCATAGATGCAACGAAACCGAGCTCATTGTTAGTGTTTACGCTCACATTGATCTTATTACGCAAGAACGTATCAACGTCACCTGAAGCCCATTCTGCAGGCGTAGTAATAGAAACGTCCAAAGTTTCTTTGACATTAACCTGAAAGGTAGTCGTCCTACTGACTGCCGATACCACATTTGTTTGTGTTGCGTAGCTCGAAAGCATTGTTGTCGCTATAAGTAAACCTACCGAGCCTACGATGACCTTCGTTTTGGTAAGCATAATCTCATTATAACATAAGAACTATTTTTGTGAAGCAATTTTCAACTTTTTTTAAAGAATTGTGGAAAAACTTATGCTTATTTTGATATAATAATAGAAAGCGGAGCAAAATATGGATGAAAAGAGTATAGAAAACATTCAACAACCCGACAAAAACAATAAAACCATCGAAAAACCTAAAAAAGGTGAACATAAATGGATAGCGTTTTTGATAATTGGCTTACTTTTCTTGGGGGCCGGTATAGGGTGTCTATTGTGGACATTTTTAAAGCCACAGCCAGAAATAGCCCAGTTAAATTATCCAGATATACCGTCTAAAAAAGACGACACTTCGACTGTATATAGTGCTTTGACTGGGGAAAAACTAGACGATGCTAATAGTTTAAATGCTCCCGTTTTTTGTATTCAAACGCCTAACGGTACTGACGGTGCACGCCCACAAGCAGGTCTCAATACGGCCGGCGTGATATTCGAAGCAATTGCAGAAGCGGGAATTACGAGATTTGCGGCAATTTATCAAAATCCATCCCCTGCGGTGATTGGGCCAATTCGTTCGCTTAGACTGTATTATTTGCAATGGGATACACCGTTTGATTGCACAATCGTACATGCTGGTGGTGCTCCGGATGCTTTGGCTGCGGTTAGAACTGGTGGATATAAAGATTTGACAGAAAACTACACTTACATGTATCGCGGAACAATCAGGAGCCGGCTTTGGAATAATCTTTTTACTACAGCCAGCTATTTGAAACAGTATAGCACCAATAATGGCTATAATACTTCAGAAATAAGAGGTTTTTCTAGAATGACGCCGGATGAATCAAAAAAGAATCGCGTTAATAGCTTAGTGAAAGAACGTTTAAGCATAACTACACCTGCTACTGGTAACACATCCGAACTTGCAGCTGGGACTTCTAATATTGGCATTCGATTTGGCAGGATACCAAATTTCAACGTAGATTATGTGTATGATGCGACTTCAAATAAGTATTTGCGTAGTTATCAATCTGGGGTGGCGCACAATGTATATAACTGCCCGAATGAAGATTTGGGCGAAAGAAATCCTGAGGATGTTTGCGAATTAACGCAAATGGCGCCGTCGGTAGTAATTGCTATGATTGTGCCAGAACGAAGGGCATCGGATAATTACCATGAAGATATTACAACGATTGGTAGCGGGGAAGCTTATGTATTTCAAAATGGCTTAGCTATTAAAGGAACTTGGAATAAAAGTTCCGTTGCTGACCAAATTAAGTTCTTAGACGAAAGTGGAAATGAAATCAAGTTAGTACCGGGGCAGGTAATTGTATCGGCAGTGCCAAATTACGGTGGTGTTGAATTTTAAATAGCGCTATGATATAATAAAAGTGTGGACCTAACCCCCCTTGGGTCCACACTTTGTATCTGGCTCCTTCGTCTAGTGGTCCAGGACGTCTGGTTCTCATCCAGAAAATCGCGGGTTCGACTCCCGCAGGAGTCACCAGCAAATAAAAAAGAAGCCGTAAGGCTTGTTTTTTTGTTTGCTGATACGACGCCCGGGAGAATTATTCCCGCAGGAGCCACCAAATCAGAAGAAGACCCTGAAGGGGTCTTATTTTTATGTTATAATTGTGAATATGAAAAAGATGCCGGTTGTAGCTTTGGTTGGACAAACGAATGCTGGAAAATCCAGTATTTTTAATCGTCTAGCCAAAAAAAATATAGCAATTGTCGCGCGCGAAGAAGGAACTACGCGTGATAACGTGATGACTACAGTGAATGATGCTTTTTTGTTGATTGACACAGCTGGGCTTAAAAATCCAACTGACGATTTCGAAATGACGATCCAAGAACAAGTCGCTGATGCAGTAGAATCGGCAGATATTATACTTTTGGTGCTTGATTCAACGAAATATTTTGACCATCGTGATGCTCGACTTGCAAAGGATGCACTAAGAGCCAAAAAAACTGTGTATTTAGTTCTCAATAAATGCGATTTGGCTGAATCTTTACCGATTGAAGAATTCAGGGCTCTCGGTGTCGCACCGGAAAATATACTTTATGTCTCAGCTACTACTGGCCAAGGCTTTGCTAAATTGATTGAAAAATTACCAAATGAAAAGATTAGTGTGGAACATGATAAGCTGAAAATCGCCTTAATTGGAAGGCCGAATGTAGGAAAGTCTTCATTGTTTAATTCTTTGGGCAAGAAACAGCAAGCTGTCGTGAGCTCAAAGCAGGGAACTACGCGGGATATTAACCGGATTAACATTAAGTATAAGGGGCAGGAAATTGAAATATTGGATACTGCTGGGCTTCGCAAACCAGGCAAACGCGAGGTTGGGATTGAAAAATTCTCGGCAATCCGAACTCTGGCCGCAATAGAAGAGGCTGATATTTGCTGTCTTTTAGTTGATTCGACTGAACCGCATAGTAAACTAGACCAAACACTGGCTGGACAAATTGTCGAAGCCGGCAAAGGTATCGTTTTGGTGGTAACTAAATCGGATTTGTTAGATTCAAGCGTGCCTACGAATTATTTTGGTGAAGAAAATGTCGGAAATCGTACAGTGGCAGATTTCTTGTTAGATGCACTAGAAAAAGATTTTGACTTTTTACCATATGCACCAGTACTGGTTACTTCATCGGAGACTGGCGAAAATGTGACGCAATTGTTCGAACTGGCTCTACAGATAAATGATGCAAGACATTTCAAAATGAAAACGTCGGATTTGAATAGGGTTCTTGTGAATGCGGTAGTTGCGCACGCACCGGCTGGGCTGAAAAATACTCGGCCTAAACCAAAATACATTGTCCAGACGGATGTGTGCCCACCTTGGTTTGTGGTGCATGGTCATGATTTAGAATTATTACATTGGTCTTGGAAACGTTTTTTGGAGAGAAAGATAAGGGAAGAATACCCTTTTATTGGCACGCCAATTGAATTTTCGTTTCGTAATGATAAATCGTAAATAGTGTGATAAAATTAAAATAGGTGGGAGTATATCGTGATATACTCTTTTTTTAGAGAGTATCTAGTACATTAAAAAGGAGGAGTTGTTATGCTAGGTGACAGACCAATATTTATCATTGACACTAATATTCTCGTAGACTATGTGGATATTATTCCTGGTACTCCTGATCGGAACCCGGAAGAGCCCACCATTGATTTGAGCAAGGCACACATCGTAATACCTACAGCCGTCATCAGAGAGCTCTCTGCTTTTAAGAGTGAGAGTTCAGATCGTGGCAAAGCTGCAAGAATTGCTCTTAGGAGAATCCGTGGTTTAGTCGAGGGTAAGATTTGCGACATTGGTTCTGTCTACAATTTGGAAGCACCGGTTACGGTGGCTAACAGAGAACAGCTGTTTTCTGTTTTGCCGGTTCATAAGGATTTTAGGGATTGCTTGCCATTTAATCCCTCGGATGATGATATGGACGGCCAGATTATTTTAACTACGATTGTTGCAGGCTTTTTATGTCAGGGTATACCCATAGATGGAACTGCATCTTTGGAACAAGTTAGCAACTTTGTTTCCAACAATGTAACACTGCTTACTAATGATAATGGCTTGGCGATTCGGGCAAGAGAACGTGGTATTAAAACCGAACGATACGGTTATAAGTACCCCGAACCTTATACTGGTAGACGTAATGTAATTGTTCCAAAGGAATTGTTTTATCGGTTCTATAATACACAGAGGATCGAAGAAGAAATTTGGAATGAATTAATGCCAAACCAGCCGCCACTAGTCGCCAACGAATTTATCGTGATGGAGCTTGAGAATAAGTTGGATTATCCCAGCGATTTCGATTTCAATTGCAACCCGTATTTTGATCATATTGGTAAGTATGACGCATACAGTGGTGCAATAGTGAAGCTGAAATATGTGAAAAACTTCCCAATCCATGTCTGTAATGCAGGTCAGGCAATCTATGCAGAAGCGTTAATGGACCCTGACATCGCGGCAGTTGTGTGCGTTGGACCAGCAGGTTCTGGCAAAACATACATGGCTACGGTGTATGGGTATAGTGCCTGTAAAAATGGAGAATTCATCGGTGTGACTGTCGTCCCTTGTGACTCTAGAAGTAAGCTCGGGGCGTTGCCTGGCGATTTGGACGAGAAGATGGATCCGGACGTGCAGCCACTCAAAAACGCTTTGAGAAACTATCTGTTGAAGGAGGACAGTAAACTCAGAAAAGAGCTCGAAACTTTGAAGAAGTTTGGTGCCTACGATAAGAAAAACAAATCTCAGGACTGCGACGAAGAATCGCCCGAAAGGAAATCCCTTAAGGTAAGGTTAAAATCCAGAGTAGACTTGATCTGGGATAATTGGTTTTCAAATATTCCGATTGAAAGTGCTGGAGGAAGAGATTTTTCTTATGAACTGGCCATCTATGACGAGTTCCAGGACCAGACTGTGAGCCAGGCAGACACACTGATCAAACGTCTGGGAACTGACGGTAAAATCATCATCACTGGTGATATTGAACAGATTCATGCGCCGTACATAGATCATACTAGTACGGGGCTGACATACGCTTCTAGGCAGCTGATGGATAGCCCTATGGTAGCTCAAGTTTGTTTCACTGAAGATGAGGTAATCCGTCATCCGCTCGTGAAAATGATAGCTATAAGGCAGAAAAAGAGAAGAGCCGCCAAAAAGGCCTAATACTCCCACCTTATACCCCGCTTATTGCGGGGTATTTTTATGGTATAATTTGGATATGAAGTTAGTAATTGGGTTAGGAAACCCCGGGAATCAATATAATTTTACGAGACATAATGTCGGTTTTTTGGCACTAGACTATTATTTTAAGGTGGCTAACTTAAAATGGAGCGAAAAACCTAGATTTAACGCTATTTGGGGAAGAAAAGACGACATAATTTTTATAAAACCGCAAAGTTATTACAATGATACCGGTATCGTGGTTGCTGAATATATGCGGTATTATAAGATTCCAATTTCTGATATTCTGGTGATTTGTGATAATTTTGATTTAGATTTTGGCAAAATTAGATATCGGTCTACTGGGCTAGCTGGTGGGAACAACGGATTAAAATCGATTGATGCGGTGCTTAAAACGGCTGATTATCCACGAATAAGAGTGGGAACGGGCAACGATGGTTTGAGAAAAAAGATGGGGGATGTGGATTTTGTGCTTTCCAAGTTTATTCCGGAAGAAAAAGAGAAGCTGCCGACAATATTAGATGAAATCAAGAATAAAATTGACGAGATAGTCTTAGAATAAGAATTCAGCTCTATTATGCTAGACTCCAATTATTGGCTCCGAGAGAGCGTATAGCTCCTTTGATTTCGAGAATAGTAATTGTTTCATTAAATAACTCTGGCGGAAGATGAGTACTAGCCATGATATCTTCACCAGAACGAAGCCCAGTAGCTAAGGCTTGGATAATCGCAGTCTCAAGATCATTATCGCCAAACAATTTATGTTGCGCAAGGTGACGTCTTTTCTTTAGAAATTCTTCTGGGAATAATAATTCTAGAAGATCCTTAGGGTCAGTATATGGTAAAGCTCCTTGTTTTATAAGCTTGTTGCATCCCTGAGAATAAGGATTCGTGATGTTGCCGGGAACCGCAAAGACGGTTTTGCCTTGATTAATGGCGTGGGTGGCAGTATTTAAAGAGCCAGACTTTTCGGCTGCTTCTACTACAACTACTATATCTGATAATCCGGAAATGATGCGATTACGCTCGAGAAAACTCACTTTTGGGAAGACCTTTTCGTCTGGAGCATATTCTGAAATAATAGCACCGCCTTTATCGATAATTTCGCGAGCCAAAGACGTGTGTTCCTTGGGGTAAATCCGATTTATCGGAGTACCCAGAACTGCAACCGTTTGACCTTTGGCAGCCAAACAGCCCTTGTGCGCTATACTATCTATACCAAAAGCTAGGCCAGAAATAATAACCACATTGTGTTTAGCCAATTCGTAGGCCAAATGATAGGCGATTTCTTCGCCGTATTTAGTATTATGACGAGACCCCACGATGGCAACGGTTTTAAAAGCTTCATAATTACCATCTTTTGACATATTTTCTGGTAATTTTCCACGAAAATACAATGTTTTATGCTTAAGCGCAATAGGCTCTAACTTCTCTGTAAAAACGTGCTCTTGGGGTGAAATTTGATTGATTTTTGTAAAAAAGTCTGTAAAAAGTGTTGACATATTTTCTCCTGTATGATATAATAAAAGCAGTTGGGGCTTGAAAAAGCTCCACACCGCACCTAAATAAGTTATAATTTCAGCTATACTACTCGTAGTGTAGCAGAAATTGCGAGCTTTTGAAACCCTTTCTGGCTTGGAATTTCTTCATGGTTCTCAAGTTTTATAAGTATTACCTCCACTTTTGAAAGGACAGCTTCGAAGGCTTAGCAATCCCTCTAACCGGCGGGCCCCAATTTTGTGTGAGGTGGGTCGCGCTTCCGGGGTCTCTCCCGGTATAGTGAGAAGCGTTAGAGGGCCAAAATACCCTCAGGTGATGCCCACCCTTACCTGAGGGTTTTTTGATGCTTGTGCTTGCACGGTGTGATATCATAATATATATGGCAAAAAATTTAGTGATAGTAGAGAGCCCAGCCAAGGCTCACACAATTGAAAAATATCTGGGGTCAGATTTTAAGGTGCTGGCTTCGGTTGGGCATATCCGGAAGGATGTTGAAGTTGACAAAAATACTTTTGACGTCAAATACGAAATAGACCCTGAGCACAAAGCTATTATCACTGACTTGAAGCGTGAAGCTAAAAAAGCAGACAAAATTTGGCTCGCTACCGATGAAGACCGCGAGGGAGAATCAATTTCGTGGCATCTTTGCGAAGTTTTGAAACTCCCCAAAAATACTGCTAGAATAACTTTTCATGAAATTACGAAACCGGCGCTGGAATCAGCAATTAAGAATCCGAGAACTGTAGATATGGATATGGTCTCGTCTCAGCAAGCGAGACAGACTTTGGATATGCTGGTAGGCTATGACTTATCTGGTGTAGTACGAAAAAAAGTACCCGGCGCTATTTCGGCTGGTCGCGTGCAATCTCCAGCCTTAAGATTGGTTGTAGAGAGAGAAAATGAAATCGAAAAGTTCGAGTCGAAATTCAGTTTTAAGGTAACCGGTGAATTTGCTACAAATAATACATCGTTTTTAGCTAACTATGATAATCAGGCACCAGAAACCGAAAACGAAGCAGAGTTGCTACTCAAGACTTTGTCTGATGCGCATTTTGTTGTTGATAGTGTTGAGAATACGGAAGCAACGAGAGCGAACCCTACACCATTTACTACTGCGGCTCTCCAAATCGAGGCCAACTCTAAGTTGGGTTTTTCGTCACGCACAACAATGTCTGCCGCACAAAATCTTTATCAGGCTGGCTTGATTACTTATCACAGAACTGATTCTTTAAATTTATCCTCTCAAGCTATTGGTTTAATTTCAAGTTATATTGAAAGAACATTTGGAAAGAATTACTTAAAAGTGCGACATTTTAAGACCAAAGACGCGTCTGCACAAGAGGCGCATGAAGCAATTCGTCCAACCGATATTACAAAAACAGTGGCAGGGAAGACCGAATACGAGAAGAAGCTCTATAAACTGATTTGGTCACGTACTATTGCTACACAAATGGCAAATGCTAAGGTTGCAAAAACTACTATCAAAATAGCTGCCGACACACCAAACAAAGACTCGTTTACAGCTAAAGGTGAAGTGGTGGTGTTTGATGGCTTCCTTAAAGTTTATGGAAAAAGTAAGGATCTGGAATTACCTAAGGTCACTAAAGGTGACAGACTAAACTGCTTGGCTATCAATGCAAGACAATCATTTGCAAAACCACCGGCAAGATACACTGAAGGTTCGCTGGTTAAAAAGCTGGAAGAGCTTGGTATAGGTAGACCATCAACCTACGCATCGATTATGACCGCCATCCAAGCAAGAAACTATGTAGTAAAAGGCGAGTCGGATGGGGAAGAACGAGAAGTAGTTGAATTATCTGTAACACCGGCACGATCTGGCTCTGAAAATGTAACTATTAAAAAGAAAGTCGATAAGGAAAAATATGGAGCTAATAAGGATAAGTTGATTCCTACACCTATCGGAGAATTAGTGTCTGGATTTTTGACAGAGAATTTTAATAGTATTGTAGATTATAAGTTCACCGCTAATATTGAGAAAGATTTAGACTTGATTGCCGATGCGAAACTTGAACGGGTGAAGATGCTAAAAGATTTCTATAAACCTTTCCGAGATACCGTATTACAGGCCGACGGAGTAGAACGTTATAATAATGCAAGATTGCTAGGCCATCATCCGGAAACTGGACAACCAATTTACGCCAAAGTTGGCAAGAAAGGTGGTTTTATCCAGATGGGCGATAATAGCGAGCAAAAAAACAAAAAAACAGATGAAAAACCTCGCTTTGCACCACTACCAAAACGCAAAACCGTTAAAACAGTGACTCTTGAACAAGCCTTAAAACAGTTAGAACTACCTGCTTTACCGCGAGAATTAGGCACTGCACCGGATGGAACTGTAATTATTGTCTCAAATGGGCCATTCGGTCCTTTCCTAAGAGGTGGAAAATATAACATTTCCATCAAGGATTCTGACCCTTATACAATTTCTTTTGAAGAAGCTTTGCCTATTTATCAAGCTAAAATTGATTCAATTATCGCAGATTGGGGGGATGTAATGATTATTAATGGAGTTTATGGTCCGTATATTAAGGGGCCTGGACGTCGAAATAACGTCAGAATCCCAAAAGAAACGGATCCAAAATCTATTACTGAAGAAAAAGCTCGCGAGATGCTAGAGAATAAGCCAAAAACTAGAAGGGGAGTAAGGGGTGGCCGAAAGAAAAAGACATCCACGAAATCTGCTAAAAAATCGACTAGAACCACTAAAACAACAGCTAAGAAATCAACAAAGAAAAAATCGGCTAAAAGCCGGAAATAGCATAGGGTTGCTCTAAAAACCATTGACATTTTTTGGAATCATTTTTAATACTTGGCAATTATTTTACAATATTTTTTTTAAAATGTTTATGTTTTTAATATTTTTTTTAATATTTGTAAAAAATGTGCTACAATATATGTAGAATATAATAATTTCCATAGTTGACGTACCGTCGAAATTATGATATTATAGTACTTATTGACAGTAATAACAGTGGTGGAAAAAAGAAAGGTACAGATGGATCAAAACGCAGAAACCCTAGAAAAAGCAATTTCTGGAAGCCTGAAAATAATCGAACAAGACCGAGAAAAGGAAATTATTTCTCGTCGTTTTGGTTTGACTGGCAACAAAGAGACACTTGAGCAAATAGGCGATATGCTTTCTATTACTAGAGAGCGCGTAAGACAACTAGAGAAAGCTATTTTGATTCGTTTGCAAATTTCTGCTGAAGAAGATCAAATACCTGAACTCAATGCTGCCGAAAAACTTTTAATTCGTAATCTTATTGAAATGGGTCGTGTTGCCAAGGTTTCAGCTTTAGCTGATAAGGTTTATGGGCGGAAGACGACTGCAAAAGAACAGACTGGTATCGTTTTTATTGCTACTTTTTCAAAGAGTTTGACCGTGATTGATGAAAATGATAAATATTACTGCTCGGTCGGAATTGCTGACTACGGTAATAGCTTGGAAGTTAAAGCTAAAGTTGACGAGATCGTCAAATTGATAAGGGCCAACAAGGAACCAATGACGATTGACGAGTTGGACGAGAAATTGAACTATGAGCACCCTGACTATATTAAGGCGATTGCTTCTATTTCTAAACTTCTAGCTCATCTTAATGGTAAATGGGGTCTTTCTAAGTGGCCGTCCGTGAATCCTAAGAATATTCGCGATAAGATTTATGTTATCCTTGAAACAAAAAAGGAACCATTACATTTTTCAACAATCGCAAAAGAGATCAGGGAATCTAACTTTAAGCGTAAAAATGTTACCGTACAAGCCATTCACAACGAGCTAATCAAGGATGATAGATTTGTATTAATTGGCCGCGGAGTATATGCGTTGTCTAATTGGGGCTACAAAAAGGGAACTATCGCGGACGTTATTCAGTTGATTTTGACTAAGGCAGAAAGACCATTGACGAGAGAAGAAATCGTCAAGCACGTTTTACATGTTCGTAGGGTAAAAGAAACTACAGTCTTATTAAATTTACAGAATAAGAAATTATTTAAGAAAGTTGATAAAAACTTATATACGCTAGCATAATATATGGTAGAATAATGGTATGGAAGAGATTATACATTTTATTTTAATGCCGATATTCTGGATTCCGGTGGTAGGATTATTGGCATTTTTGACGTATCGCAATTACAAAAAACTTAATAGATTAAAAGTATTAAATGTAGACTCCGTACTATTAATGCTCGAAATACCGAGAACTAATGATAAAAAAGAACTAGCGGCAGAGCAGCTTTTTGCATCTCTTCATGGGATTTTGCGCGATAAGCAGGAATTAAAAAACTCTGGTGGCGTCCAGGAACATTTGTCATTTGAGATTGTTTCTACGTCTGGGCAAATCCGTTTTTATGTGTGGGTGCCAAAAATTTTGCAAAGTTTTGTGGAAGGACAAATATATTCACAATATCCGACAGTACAAATCTATAAAATGAATGAAGACTATGTCGACAACAGGGAAAAGTATCCAGTAATTTATTCGACAGAGTTAGGGTTGGTTGATAATGAAGTCTTACCTATTAAAACATTTGACACCTTCGAGGTGGATCCACTTGCCGGTATTACTGGTACACTTGCTAAACTAAACCCCGATAATTCGGAAGAGCTGTGGATTCAAATCTTAACAAGGCCAATTCCTGACGATTGGCACAAAACTACCACGGATAAATGGATAAAACGGGTTAAAGCGGGGACTAAAACCTTGTTTGCTGGAACCGGCATAGATTGGACTTATATTGGTGAGATTTTGTTAGCGTTATTTCGTCCACCAGCAGGGGGAACTAATTCTGAAGTAAAAATTGAATTGTCGGAAAGAGATAAAACTAGAATTGCAAAAGCCGAAGAAAAAGCCACAAAGCTCGGTTACGAAGTAAAAATACGTTTAGCATACCTAGGACAGAACGAAACAGATGCTAGACTCAATATGCAGGCTTTGGTTGGGACTTTTAAGCAGTATAATTCTACAAATTTGAACGGTTTTAAGCAACTGGGTGGTAGCTTTAATAAGGAGGATTTAGACTCCTATAAAATGCGGCAGTTTTCTAATCACGGCTTTATTTTAAACATTTCAGAATTAGCTTCAGTGTATCATTTACCACATACTTCCGTAGAAACGCCTAATATTGTTTGGGCAACATCTAAAACTGCTGAGCCACCAGCGAAACTTCCGGTTTTAACTGGTGAACTTTCAAACGATGAGAACGTTTCAGCCTTTGGATTGACCAATTTCCGTGGTATTAACCACCAATTCGGCCTTTTGCGTCGGGATCGTTCGCGCCATGTTTATATCATTGGTCAAACAGGGGCAGGGAAAAGTGGTTTATTGGAGCTTTTGGCATTATCTGATGTGTTTTATAACCAGGGGTATTGTATTATTGACCCGCATGGCGACTTTGCGATTGATAATCTAAGGTTTGTGCCAGAATCGCGCATAAACGATGTAGTATACTTTAATCCTGCAGATACGGCTTTTCCGGTAGCATTTAATCCGCTTGAAGTTTATGACCCGGCTAAAAAACCAAATGTCTGCTCGGAAGTAATTGGCGTTCTTAAGCGAATGTTCGGGGATTCGTGGGGGCCGAGACTTGAGCATATTCTCCGTTATACTTTGCTAGCCTTGCTAGATCGACCTTCTACTACTTTACTTGATATTTCTAGACTACTAACGGATAAAGACTTTCGTAAGGAAACTTTAGACTACTGCCAAGATGTCACGGTACTGCAGTTCTGGAAACATGAATTTGGCCAATGGAATGAAAAACAAGTTAATGAATCAATTGCGCCAGTTTTAAATAAGGTTGGCGCTTTCACGGCTAATCCGATTATTCGTAACATTATTGGGCAGCCAAAATCTTCGTTTGATATCAGAAAAATCATGGATGAAGGTAAAATATTAGTGGTTAATCTATCAAAAGGTTTGATTGGTGAAGACAATGCAGCAATTCTGGGCGCGTTCCTAGTAACTAAGGTACAACTTGCGGCTATGTCGCGTTCTGATATCCCAGACGTTAAGGATAGACGTCCATTCTATTTGTATGTGGATGAGTTCCAAAACTTTGCGACAGACTCGTTTGCTGTAATTCTATCAGAAGCGCGTAAATATGGCCTAAATTTGACCGTTGCTAACCAATACGTGGCACAGATGACTGATTCTGTGCGCGATGCGGTATTTGGTAACGTTGGTACTACGATTTCGTTTAGGGTATCAGCCGACGATGCGCCTATACTCGTGAAGCAATTCGAACCAACATTTGAAGAATCGGATATTATCCAACTTAATAATCGCCATTTTGTCATTTCCATGATAATCGGTGGCGAAAAAGTTCCAGCTTTCTCTGCAACTACTCTGTCGATTCCTGACACGCCTGCTGACAACCTAGAAGCTATTATTGCTCATTCTAGAGAGTATTACGCGCGGCCAAGACTTGAAGTCGAAAAAGAAATACGGGAGACAATAGAACAATCTGAGAAGTATAAAAAAGAGCTTGCGGATTCAGGAAGACAACCAAGTGAACCGAAACTCATAATTGACACAAAAGCAAACCCGGTCTTTAGGCCGATATCTAATGAAAGGAAGAATAATTCGGCGCGAACCAATAATGCTACCGAACATAAACCGAACATAAAATATCAACCTTCGCCCCAAGCAGATTTACGCAAATCTGGCTTAAGCCCAAATGCGGCCGAAGGTAAAGAAAGGTTAGGATTAAAAGATTTAGCAAGCCTGGTTGCTGGAAAAGTTGATAATGATAATAAACAGGGAAATACTAAGGAAAATTCGCAGAACGACAAAAAAGGGAAACGTAACAAAAAATCGACAATAAAGAAAGGGAAAAATCGTTTCGAGAAAAAATCTACCCCTGTAGTTCCCCCTGTTATAGCTCCTGAAAATAAAGAGCCGATATTCTCCCCTGTTCGTCCAGAGATAGAATACCAAGAAAAATCGACTGTCACGATTAATCCATCACACAATTCTTTACCCCTGTCTACCCCTGTTAAAAGGACTGACAACTTTGCGGATACAGATAATTCAGTAGACGGATTTTTAAGTATTAAACATTAGAAATCTAAGAAATAGGGAATAAAGGAAAAAATGAGCTGGGCAAGAATCGCCCAGCTCGGATTTTTGAATTCAAAATAAATATAAATGGATGTCGGTTTTAGCATAAGTTTAATGTCGCACAATGCATATTTTAAGACATAAGCACTTTGGATTTTGGACGGTTAAGTTATCGTCTTTTATAAGTGGCAATATAGTGGGTGGGTGTATTTTTGAGCCAGGGCACATTATGACATGGAAAGTTCATTCTATTTTAATTGTTTTAATTGACGCTAATAAGCTGCAAATGTTTATTGGTTGCGCATATCTTTAGGCATCTATTATATAGAATTATCACTTTTGTAAAAGAATCTTCTGTTTAACGATACGAGTTATTGTGCCAATTTGAATGATCGAGCCTTGTCGACTTTACAACAATTTTGGCTGTTATTTAGATTTTTTCATCGTCATTTAGACCCCACCCCTATAATTGTTGTTTTTTTGTAGCCAAATTTTTTAAATTTGACTTTTCCCCATTTTATTTCCCTTTTTTTGTTTTTCCCTGTTATTTTCTATATTTTGATTCTCTGCTAGTCAATACAATACTAAAAAGTTAGAACAAAAACCGAACATAAATAGGGCATTACCAGAATTAAACATCCTGAACAAAAACCGAACATTCCCCTTTATACTAGTATTCTTGCCCGATAAGAGTCACTATCGCCAGTAGGCCTTATTATCAACACGTAGATCGATGTATTCAAAGTCTGTAATCCCCTGTTCTTCTAGGTATTTTAGCATTCGCAGTGCATCTTCGGCCGTAACACCAGCACCCCTGTCAATAATCGTCTTAAGGTACCCATTGTGGTCTTTTAGAAATATATCGACTTCTCGGATGGCTTGGGGGCGAATGATGGCCCTTACTGGATTTAAACCTAGTTCTTTTAGATCGTATTCGAGTTGGCCAATATACTCTTTCATGCGATTAGTGATGGAATTAGCTGAAGATGTTCCTTCATCTATAATCTCGATAGTGGGTGTATAATCTGTGATAGTCGAAGTGGGCTCTTCAATGGAGGGCTCTTTGCTGCTACTAATGAAAATAACCAATAAAACTATTGCAGCTATAATCATAACTAGAAAAATAGTAGATGATATCAAAATTCTCAGGGCCTTTTTTTGTTTATCTTTCTTGCGCGCCAAGGCTCGTTCGTTGGATGTTTCAAGCTTTTCCCTAGTCTCTCCAATTGTACGGCCCAGTCTCATAGTAGATTTTTTGTGTTCACGACGACGGACCAACTTGGGGGGCTGATTGTTATTTGTATCGTCTGGCATTGGGTTTTAGGCATCCTCCAAAATAATCTTTGCTAACCGTTTTGCGGCATCAGCTCTAGCTTCAGTCGCCAGTTTGTCAGCCATATCGGCTCGGAGCCTAGGCGATTTAACAAGATGTTGGATTTCATTAAGTAACAGCTTCGGGTCTTCCATCATTTTAGCATCGCCGATAACTGATGCGGCACCAAGTTCTTGCAAACGGCTGGCATTTTTGACCTGATGAGCACCAGGAAGACGTTCAAATGGGACTAGAATGGTGGCTTTACCTAGACCTGCCATTTCAGCAATTGTGGTAGCGCCAGCTCGAGACACGATAACATCGGCCGCACCCATAAGTTCATTCATAGTAGTGTTGAACTCCCACATGCGGAAATTTGATTCTAAATTGGCATTTTCCCAGTTTTCGTAGCGTTTTAGGTCTACCATGTTTTCATAATGTTTGCGACCGGCAACCAAACCAACTGAAGTAAATTCTAGTAGCTCTGGTAGGATTAATCTAGTAACTTCGTTGAGGTTTTCGGAGCCTTGCGAGCCACCGGTAATTACTACCAGTGGTTTTTCAGGGTTAAAAGAAAAAGCTTTTTTGTAAGACATTTGCTTGGGCAAACTAACTTTTTTGAATTCTGGGCCGACCGGAATGCCCGTCCAGACATAGTTTGGGTGCTTTTTTGTCATATCTTCGGAAATCGGCATACCGAAAGCTACTTTTTTAGCTTTTTTCATAAGAATACGATTTGCTAGACCTGCTACGGTGTCGGATTCATGGATAATATATGGAATTTTGAAACATCTTGCCGCTAGTCCAACTGGAAGGCAGACAAAGCCGCCTTTGAGAAAAATAACATTGGGCCTAGACGCTTTGCGAAATAGTCGGCAAAAAGAAACGACTAGCCCGGACAAAAATCCGAAAAAGCCTAGAATGTTGCCCCAGATAAGATCTTTAAGAGTGATATCAAGATGGATAAAATAATCTTTGAACTTCCAGTTGGAATAGCGGTGAAATTTCCCTGCCGGAATGCGACGAACACGAATATATGGATTCTTTTTGTGACGTACTTCTTCGCCCCATTCGACACCAATCTCAGTCGTGAGTTTTGTGACGTTTTTGTAATATTTAAAATCTGTCCAAAATTCAATTTCGGCACGCGGCTTTAAATTGATTATTTCACGAATTACGGCGACGGCTGGCGTAATGTGTCCCCCGGAGCCGCCTCCGACTACTAATATCTTCATTGCTTATTACCTCCCTACTAGTATAGCACGAAAGTTGCAAACTTAAGCCAATTGCAAAGGCGACAAATATCATGCTAGTGCCACCATACGAAATAAGTGGCAAGGTGATGCCGGTAACTGGTACTAGCCCAGTCATAGCCATGATATTGACCGCAACTCCTGCTAGAACCCAAGAAAACACACCAATAACAACTAGCTTATCATTCTGGGCATTTGTGTATTCGGCTACTTTTAACATGCGGAGTAATATGGCCGTAAAAACCAATAAAATCAGGAATAAACCAACGAAGCCAAATGTCTCACCCATAATGGCAAATACTGAGTCGTTAATAGATTCTGGTAGATAACCGGTGGCTTGAACCGAATTACCGATACCAACGCCGAAAAAACCGCCCGTCCCGATAGCAAGCATTGCGTTGTCGACGTGATAGGTTGAGTCAGATGATTCTCCGCCGGTTAGTGTAGTTAACCAGGCATCTACACGTTGCATACGATGGCTTGATGAAGCAACTGCACCAACTGCAATAACGATAACTAAAGCAAACATAATTAGGTACTGCTTGGCTGGCACACCAGAAATCAATAACATGCCAAAAATGATAGACATTAGTGTAACGCCGGTGCCTAAATCCCCCTGCGCTATAACTACCAAGAATAACGATGCTCCACAAACTATCAATAACGGCAACCAAAATTCTTTCCATTTGCCAATGTTCCCTTCCGCTTTTTTGCGAGAAAGAAAATCTGCCAAATAAATAATCATAGCTAGTTTCAAAAATTCAGCTGGCTGAAAGCTAAAGCCACCAATAGAAAACCAACGGCACTCACCAAGTTCGCATTTTGCTAGACTTGAACCCGTCATTGATAAAAGCCAAAGAAGCGCTGATAGAACTAGAGCTATAATCATGATGGGTTTAGAATATTTTTGTAAGTATTTGTATGGAATAACTTTGAAGGCAAGAAAAAAAGCCACCAGTGAAAGAACGACAGAGCGCAATTGCCCGATGAAAAAATAGTTTGACTCATAATCAGTACCGTAGGTATTGTTTAAGACATTAGCACGCATTGGGCCAATGGCATAAATAATTATCAAGCCAATTGCCATCAAAGCCAAGGTGGCAAATAAAATGACTAAATCTGACTTGTGCTTACGGTTAGTCGCCATAAGATTAGATTGCCCCTCCGGTGGCGGCAATGAAAATACCTAGTATTGCACAAACCCCAGCAACGATCCAGAAACGCATGACGATCTTGGCTTCTCCCCAGCCCAACGCTTCCAGGTGATGGTGGAGTGGTGCAGAAATAAATATTTTACGGTGAAAGAATTTTTTTGATGCAAGTTGAATAAGACTGGAACCGGCTTCGATAACAAATGGAAGACCGATTATTGGCAGTAAAAGAAAAGCATTAGTCATCATGGAGACAACTCCGAGACCAGCACCTAAAGCAAATGAGCCAGTGTCGCCCATCATGAAGCGTGCAGGCGGAACGTTAAACCAGATGTAAGAAAGAAGCCAGCCCACAACCGTTAAACAAAAACCAAATAATAGAATATTTCCCTGCAAGAGAGCTATTACACCATAAGATGCATATGATAACATAGCGAGCCCACCAGAAAGGCCGTCAAGCCCATCAGAAATATTTACTGCGTTTGACGTAGCTACTACCGCAAAAGCGAATATTATAGTCATCCAAACGACACCAACGTTAAAATCGCCAAGAAATGGCACCATGATATCTGTCCAGCCAAGTTTAACTGAGAAAAACCAACCCAATACTAACCCAACAATTGTAATCAATAAGAACTTGACTGGACCACGTAGCCCTGCAGCTCCACGCCCGCTACCAAATATATTAATTACATCATCGATTACTCCTACCAGTGCACCACCGAGAAAACCCACTAGCGGAAGCCAAGTTTGACCACGATCGAGATTAAAAATCCAAGTGACTGCAGTGACCGCAATAACGCCAACTAAACCAGCCATTGTTGGGAAAACGTGTTTGAATTTATGTGCGTGTAATTTACGCATTACTGGCAAATCTTTACCATCAACGGTGGTAGTTTTTTGCTTTTTCCAGAACTTATATTTGTATGCGAAATGCGTATAAAAAGGCGTTAGAGCCATTGAGAATAAGAATCCACAAAGAGCTAATAATAGACCCTGAAAAATTTCATCATTTAATGTCATAACCATATTATATCACGCACCTCCAGGTTTTATCTTATAATAATCAATTAAATAATTTGAGATATTATCAAAGAGACTCATAGCGTCACCAGAACCGATGGATTGTCCTTCGCCCCACATTTTAACCATAACGACGTATTGCGGTAATTCTCCACTTGTGCCAATAAAGCCAATATATGAACCAACAAGTTCCGCAAACGAGTCATCATAGGCGCCATTTCTAATAACCTGGGCAGTGCCAGATTTGCCGCCAATATCATAGCCTGGGCGATCTATACCGGCTCGAACTTTGTAGTTACGGTTGTTAATCAACATTCCGCGCATCATGGTAGATGTTTCGTCGGATAATATTTTATTTTCAAGATGCTCCCCTGTCGATTTTGAACTGTCTGCTAGGACCGATGGCGTGCGCCAAGTGCCACCATTAATTACAGCTGAGAAAGCAGTGGCGGTCTGAAGCATTGTAATGCTTAAATTTTGCCCAAAAGTTAGGTTGGCATAAGTAGAATCACGGCCCCATCCTTCATTTGGATCAGGGATAAAGCCTTCCGCTTCAGATAATTCTACACCGGTGGTGTGACCTAAACGGAATTTATTATAATAGTAGTCAAAGAGTTTTTCTCTTCCTTGTTGATTGATATGATCTGGATTATCACCAAGAAGTTTTAATGCATAAATTGAGCCGGTGTTAAGAGACCAGTACAAGGCTTCCCGCATGGTTAAAGTTCCATAAAGGCTAGAACGAGTTTCAGCGTTCCAGATTTTCCAGTCGTCGACTTCTTCATAGTGTTTATTAAAATAGGTAGTGTCTGGAGTCATTTTTCCTTCGTTAATAGCTGCGGAAAAAGCAAAGTTTTTACAGATGGAAGCTGGTTCATAAGGCACGTCAACGGTATAATTGTTATAAACTGATGCGTCATTGACCAAACTATAGTTAGCAAGGTCATAATTTGGCAGATTGGCCATAGTAAGTACTTTGCCGGTATTTGGGTTCATAATTAAAACAGATGCGTTAGTAGCAGCTGTATTATTAATTGCATTAACCGCTAAATCTTCAACTCCTTTTTCGAGACCGCGCTCTATACTCAAAGTAATGTTTTCACCATTTTGGGCCGGAATTTTGACATTATCGTTCCCTATCGACAAAGCAACCTTATTGACGTCGGCAGTGGTTTTTAGTAGACCATCTTTGCCAGCTAGTGCTTGATTCAATGAGCCTTCCACACCATATTGACCAATCCCATCATTATTTACAAACCCCAGTAGACCAGATGCTAAATCGCCTTCCGGATAAACTCTTTGATTGGTTTTACGAAGCCAAACAGCTGGCACATCTGCTTCAATGATTTTTTCGACTGTCTCCCTTGGTACGCCTTTAGCCACAATGGCATACCTTAAGCCTTCTTGGTTATAAACATCATCTAGATTTTGGGTTTGATATTCTTTGGCATAGTCAGTTAATACTTTGGCAATATCTTCTTTTTTTGTAACAGCTGGATCGATAATTATTTGATATGTGGTTTGATTTAGAACCACCGCAACTGGCTCACCGTGATCCATCATATAGATTTCTCCACGTTTTGCAGCAATCGTCTCGAGTAGTGTATGCTGCTCATTAGCTTTTGCGACCCAAGAATCGTGTTCAATAATCTGAATAAAAAATAGTCTAACTGCAATAATCAACATCGCAATTAAGACTATGTTTTTTAGCAAGCGTAATCTATGATTATTTGAATTAGTATTATTCTTTGACATATCCCGTTACCGTGGCGTCTTCCATCGTTGCCGCTACGGTACTATTTTTGGCAGTCGCAACTGAATTTAGACGTGCTTTTTCTACTGCAAGATCATCTTTTAAAATAGTCATTTCGTTTATTTCAGATTCAACGGAGGAAATCTCATAGTCATAGCTGGTGGCCCTTGTGCCTTCTGCAACATAAATCAAGCCAAATACTAATGTTAGCATACAAATAATAGCAATTTGAGAAATGGAACCAAGGCTTCTTTTGGTGTGGCGAACAGTATTGCGATTGCGAGCAAAACTATTGCTGATGGGCTCTCTCCTGGTGACGTATGTCTGACTGATCATTTTTTTTTGATATCCTCGCTTATTTTTATTTTTGTTTTATTATGTTGTTTGTTAAACCTTTGTCTTAGTCCGGGGTCTTTCTACAAGCAGAGCTATAAGTAACTTGGTAGCAGTGTCCCCGGGAAGGTCATACATTTTTCACACTCTCTGTGAAAACTCTTTTTGGTAGGCCACACTCTGGCCCATATCATTAGCCCGGAATCTCTCAGGGGTAGTTTCCCGCCCCTGAGAGCGAAGGGAGACTAACGGAAATTTACCTTAACAGTTTGCTTGCGAGATTTGTTCGCAACTACGATTTGCTTTGGCATATTTGCCTCCTTTTTTTTATGTTTTTATTTTTATCAATTCCGCTTCGCTAATCGCAGTTTGGCGCTTCTAGCTCGCGGGTTGATAGCTAATTCGTTGGTGTCCGCAATAATTGGTTTTTTGTTGATGATGGTTAATTCTGATTCTTCACCATGGCTCGAAGCTTCTTTAAAATACTCTTTAACAAGTCGATCTTCTAGGCTATGGAAAGTGATAATACCGAGACGACCACCTTTTTTGAGTAACTTGGGCAGATACGGTAAAGTTTTTTTAATCTGTTCTAACTCACCGTTGACTTCGATACGAACCGCTTGAAAGATTTTGGTTGCTGGATGAATTTTTGTGTATTTAGACTTCTCTTTAATGATATCAGCCAATTCTTTGGTTGAGCTGATTGGCCGATGATGTACTATTGTTTTTGCGAGCATACTTGCACGGCCTGTTGGCTCTTCGCCATAGGTGGTGAATATGTTCACTAACTCACGTTCGCTGTATTTATTAATAATATCCGATGCCGTAATATTTTGTCTACGATCCATCCGCATGTCAAGTGGAGCTTCATATTTGAATGAAAAACCACGATCTTCATTATCTAATTGCGGAGAAGAAACTCCGAAATCCGCCAGTATCAGGTCAAAAGTTTTTCCACACTCGAAAAGTTGCAGCACTGCACTATAAAAATCTGTATGCATGATATCAGTATCAGGTGGAAATTTGCTTTTTAGATGGCTAATAGCAAATTCGTCACGATCAACCAAAACTGCATTTTTATAGTTCTGTGTCACAGCCAAAATTTCGCTAGCATGTCCGCCATAACCGGCTGTCAAATCCAAATACGACTCGCCTGGTTTTGGACTTAAATTTGCTAGAACTTCTGACAATAATACAGGGGTATGTAGTTTCTCCATGTATATATTATACATCTTTTTTGTCGCTTGAGACCGCTCAACTAGAAACTTCAACGTTTTTGTTTCTGCTTTGATTTTTGTTTGTTACACAATGAAATCCACCACGATTTACCAGCGCGAAGCTAATCATATATCGCAGCCGTTGAGAGACTTATTGTGTTTTAGACCATATAGAGTTTTATTGGGAGGTGTGTTTTAGGGAAGGAACGCACGATTGTTTTGACGCATCTCGCTTGAGTTTTAATGCGCGTGAAGCTCCTAGATGATCGGTCTCAAACTGATTTTAAAGTACAACTTTTGTTTAGCGTTTTTGTTTATTGTTTCGCTGATTTCAGTTTATTATATTTCTGCCAAAAAAGCAAGTGGTTTTTTGGATTTTTTTATATATTTTTTACGGTTGAGTTTTCCACAATTGTGGACAAATTCCCTGTTATTTTACCGAACAAATTCGCCTTGATTTTTGTTTAGATTATTTTGTAATAACCGAACATTTCCCTGTTTTCTGATAGATTGTCTCTGTTTACATTGACTTTTCTCTAGTTTTATGATATAATGGATAGGTTACATATTTTGTGAAGTAGTTTAAAAAGGAGGTGAAAAAGGAGTGACTGAATTTTGTTATCAGGTTGACGCTGTGAGTAATAAATCTGATTATTGCTATGTTTACTGTATTAATAAGCCATTTGATGGCAAACTGTTGATTAAGGATTTTCCTTATTTAATTGATAGTTCTTGTTTTATTCTTAAATCTCAGAATAATGAGGCAAAAAGTTGTAAGTTCGGATCTTATGTATTCGATCATATGGCCGATATCCTTTCTGGGAACGACACTCATGCTGTGTTTAATTCCCTTATCGTAGAACATGATTTTAGTTTATCAGTTACTATCAACGCAACTGACAACGCATTCGATATCGACTCTTACGTTGAATTCGAGGTCAAAGCTCAAAACTTTGCAAGTTTTGGCTTGATTGTCTCTGATAAAAATAACCGCATAATTGATTATTATAGTGTTCAATTGTACAGCGATGGCGCTGTACAGATATTCGAACACTACGACGATGACTCGATAGACTATTTAAAATGGTCAACGAAGTCGATAAAATTCTTCAGAAAAAACTGTTATCCGAAAATCGAGATAACAGATTGTTATTAATCACTCCTTTGTCCCTAGTATTTATACTAGGGACTTTTTTATGTTATAATGGAGAAAATAAGTGGAGATTTTATATGGATAATACTGATTTCGATGTGTTCCTGTGGGCCAATGAGATCGATGAAGTAAAAAATAATGTTTCGGCGGAATTGTTTTTATTTAATAAAAACTATACTCCTTTTAAGATTAAGTATTCGGACAAATTGACTGGCGCAGTGAAGGCTATGTTTATGCAAGAAGCTGTTTCTTTTATCATTAAGGAAGCAGACAAAGGCCTGGAATGTCGAGAATATGAACGAGCTGATGGCGAAGAAAAAGTCATATATCGTACTTCCCTTTCTAAGGTCGGTCGAGCTGAAACCTTAATCCACCTGATTGAAAATGAGTATAAAGATATCGACTATTTCTCTGAAAATGAATATGATTTTAAAAAAGTAAAAGGAATCATTGCCAAATTTACTTATCCGGGTGAATCTGGAATGAAGACTTTTTATATAGCGAAGATTTTGCCAGCCTCGGCGGCCCTTAAAGGCGCAACCTCTTGGGAGATTAACGGTGAATCATTTGAACCATTCTCGGCCGAGATTGCGTTGAAAATGCCAGATGACAATCAAGTTGCCATTGTTGACGGGACAATTATTGTATTTAATCAGGCTAAATTTGAAAATTTGTTCCAGTATGACTATAAGTCGCAAGTAATTGCAGAAGCGAAAGCGAAAGAATTGACCGAAAAATATAAATTATCCTTTGCTGAAGGATTAACGCTTGATGCTTTACTCGCTGACAAAAAGCCAATTTTGAAAAAAGTACAAGCAATGGATATTGCCGAAGAGATGCCACAAGATAAGCTGCTAGATTATGCGGATGAGATGCAATTAGAACTTATGACGGATGACGATGGTTCAATTATTATTATGGACGATAAAGATTTAACGATGTTTGTAAATCTTTTAAATGAAGATTATTATGTGTCACCAGTGAATGGTAGGCGCTACGAGATTAAGAGCAAAAAACTACTCGGTGAACCAGATGGTGAACCACCAAGAGGTTAATGATTGAATTATAAAATGGCTATCCCCGAGAGCGCCCAAGGGCGCTAGCTCAAGCTTTATTCTCTCGAATTAGTCATTTTATAATTCAAAATAAGCCTTATTGATGAAGTTAGATTCACCGAGAGCCTTGAAGGTTTTTTCTAGATCAAGCTGGGCTTCGGCAACTGAATCTTTGTCAGAAAGGTCAGATTCGATTTTGGCATAATAGCCTGGAAGACGATCAATCTTGTCAAGGTAAATATAGTTACCTTCGCCCATCTTGAGACTTTGGCGGCGACGAGAAACTTCGGCCATTGGCTTAAATCCGAGCTGAAGAATAATATTAACTAGCTTTTCATAATCATTGATTTCGGTTTCTTCTATGATATCAACGCCAGAATCCTCGATGTGGCGCTTTAAAATAAAAAAGTATTTTGCTGGCTTATCGACAGCTTTCATTTCAGTTCGCATGATTAAACGGGGGAAATTTGAATTCGGTTTGTAGTTTTTTGGTACGTAGACACGATCATGCTGCCAAAAAATTGGAGAAAAATCTAAATCTATATCGCTAAGCTTTTGCTCAAAGCTGTCATGACTACTTAATTTACACTTCAAGATGATTTTTTTCATAAGATTATTATATCACAAATACGAGCTTCGACAGATTTGATACCGTTAAAGTCGTTCTCTGTAAGTTTGACCAGGGGTTCAATTTTTAATTCTGGGTCAGCAGGGTCAAGACTGAGCCATTTCTCTGGAGCAAAAAAGGCGACAAGTTTAAGATATTTGCCATTCTTATCATGAAGGTCTAACCTTAAATGATTGCGATCGTTCCCCATACGAGTGACTCCAGATAAATAAACGTTCTTGAGACGAAAAATTGGTTCCTCGTTCTCTGGGCCAAATGGTTCAAGTTGCTTTAATTCTTCGAGTAAATTAAGATCTATTTCGGAAAAATCAGTTAGTTCGAGATCAGCGTGTTGGCGTAGATAGTCTGCTTGGTTTTTTAGGTTTAAGCTGCGGTAATAATCATTGATTTGTTCACGAAATTTAAATAGGTTTTCCCTTTCAATTTTAACTCCGGCAGCGCCAGCATGTCCTCCACCACTAATAATGCTATCTTTGACCGAATCCAAGGCGTTGGCTAAATTGAAATCTCCAAAACTGCGTGCAGAACCTTTAAAGACTCCATTTGTTGTCTCGGTAAGAACAAAAGCTGGCCTTAAATATTCTTCTACTAGACGTCCAGCCACAATTCCTAATATTCCTTCGTGCCAATGACCAGTTTCAACGATAACTGGATCATCCCCAATACCGCGTTTTTCTATGTCGCGAATAGCCAAAGTCTGTTCGGCTTTGCGTTTTTTGTTGAGTTGTTCTAGTTTTTCAGCAATTGGGGCCGCATCAATAGGACTCTCAGACCGAATGAGATTCAAGGCTAAGTCAGCGGTGTCTAATCTGCCGGCAGCGTTCAGGCGTGGCCCAATCTGAAAACCAATCGATTCTGAATCCAAATGCTTGACGCCTGCTCTTGACATTAGTTCAGCTAACCCTGGACGACGAGTTTTTTCTAAAACTTTAATGCCATAATAACCAAGTCGGCGATTTTCGCCAGTTAAAAGCATACTATCACAGATGGTTCCGAGTAAAACTAAGTCAAGTAGCCACTTCTCTTGCCCATTTTTGATTAAATTTGCTTTGGTTAGGGCCTCGGCAAATTTAAATACAATGCCTACTCCAGCAAGGTTTTGTAGAGATTCTGTTGGATGATCTTTGCGATGTGGGTTAATGATAGCTAGCGCATTTGGCATATCATTATCTGTTTCGTGATGGTCTGTAACGATAGTATCTATACCAAGTTCGTTTAATTCTTCAATGATGCCGTGATTACGTGAGCCACAATCTACGGTAATAACAAGGGTAGCCTTGAACGCTTTGGCACGCTTAATGAGTTTTGGGCTCATACCATATCCGTCAGCAAAACGATCCGGTAGCATAATTTCGATACGATTAGGTTTGAGTCCTGCATTAACTAACGATTCTGCCATGGCTGCACTAGCCGTAACGCCGTCTACATCATAATCTCCGTAGACTAGAATTTTTTCGTGATTTTGGATTGCTGTCTTGGTGCGTTCAATTGCTTTATCCATATCGACTAAAGAAAAAGGATCGATTCCGGCTTCATATTTTGGGCATAAGAAATCTTGATCAAAATGACGTTTTTTTAGTAATTGTTCAAATATTTTACTCAATTTTAACCCCTGTTATCCGATAGTTTTTGATGGTTTATTCCCTTTTTGACTTTTAATTACGATGGATTGTAGTTCTTTTAAAATTGGAAACTGTTTATTGGTTTGATAGATTTTGGTTTTTCCCTTTTTGGTCACTAACAAAAATCCACCTTTCGCCATACGCTCAAGTTCCCTTTGGATATTGCCGGGATCTTCTTTGATAAGTTTAGCAAGACCCCTAACATGTGTTTTGAAGTCTGGGTACTTAGCAAAGACCACTAAGATTTTACGACGCACTCGTGAAGTGACAAATATTTCCAACATAATTCCTCGCTTTAACTTTCCCTATTATAACATAGGTTTTGTAAAAATTACAACGATGTTCGATTTTTATTCGTTGTTAGCTTCTTCGCGTGCTTTAACGATAGCTTGAGCTACCGTATTGGAATTTATATCTTGTCCTTTTTCATCAAAAACTTTTTCAATCTTTATATTCTTGCCTTTGTAATAGTCATTTATCTCTATTCCATCTTCTTTACGAACATATGTCGTTTGTTCGACTCTTTCATCTAGAAAATCACTGCGCATTCTTTTACCAAAACTTGCATTAGTTGGCTTCAGGCCATCATATTGGCTTTTTAATCCAATTCTAGCCGATAAGAGATCCATCCCATCATATTCTTCAGGTTTATATGAATATTCTTCTCTATATTTTTCAAACCCATTTGAATCATATATTTGTTTTATCCTTCCTTTTTCTTCAAAATAAATACCATATTCTTTCCCATCTAGTGATTTTTGCTTAGGAATATGCTGACTTTCATAAATGTCTTGCTTATCTATAGACAACGAGGAACCATCCTGGTCTATGCAAAACTCCGTAGTTTCGGCTACGTTTTTCAGTTCTCTGACTTCAATCGTATTATCAATTAGCGACGTCCCTTTGTAGCCCGGGAAGGCATCCTTGTTAAATGAGATATCATCCCTTACATCCGCGTAGGCGCTTTCAATAATAATATTTCCTTTTCTATCAACAATAGCATTCATTTTTCCACAGTCGTGCTCATCGCTGGCGCCATGATTACCGGTATATGTTAATCTCAATCCATCGTCGGTTTCTATCGATTCTATAGAATTTTTCTGTGATTTTTTGAGCCCATATTCACTCATTAGGCCCGATAAAGATCTTTGAAATGCAGGATTTTCAAGTATTCTTTTATCTGCACCCATTTCTTGCAATTTTTCAATCATTTTTGTCGTTTCTCTGAATTGTTCGGGATTGGTTTCTATGCTTTCAGTCTCATTGCCTAAATTCTGCCACTTAGCCGCATCTGGATTCTCTTGATTACTAGAGGGGTATTCTTCCATATGTTCTCCTTAATACTTATATTTACAATATACCCCCCCCCCGTGGCTTTTTGTCAAGAAACTTGAAAGTAGTATAATATAGAGTATGTTTTACGAGGTGATACCAGAAGGAAAGGTGGAGTCGTTTGTTTATGATTTTCCTGATTCCCTTCTTTCTGGGCAAATTGTTTTGGTGCCTGTAGGCAAACGAGAATTGCCCGGCGTAGTAGTTAAAAAAGTTGCACAACCGAAATTTAATACAAAATCAATTTTGAAGATTTTGTATTCAAAGCCGTTACCACGACATTTGCTAGAAACTATACGGTTTATTCATGAATTTTATTTAGTGTCATCTGGTCAAGCGGTAACACTTGTATTGCCTAGGGGAGTTGAAAAGAAACGGAGAAAAACCGAACAAATGTTCGGGTTCAATATAGAAAGTAAAGAACCGACAAAAACACCATCAATTCGACTTAATCTCTCCCAAAAAAATGCCCTAGAAGGCCTTCAGAAGGCTCCAGGAGCTACGAAACTGCTGTTTGGCGTTACTGGTAGTGGTAAAACTAATATATACCTTAAAATGGCCAATAATGCCCTTTTAGAGCAAAAGTCTGTAATTCTCTTGGTACCAGAAATCGCCTTAACTGGGCAATTGGTTCAAGTTTTTAAGGAAATGTTTGGCGAGAGAGTAATATTAATGCATTCCCAACAGACCGAGGCGGAACGTCATTTAATATTTAATGCCCTTTTAGAATCCGATGAGCCTTTGGTTATTATTGGGCCACGTTCTGCGCTTTTTGCTCCCTTATCTAATATTGGTTTAATCGTGATAGACGAAGAGCATGAGTCGTCCTATGCGCAAGAAAATGCACCACGTTATTCGGCGATTCGGGTGGCTAGTTTTATGGCAAAGACATTGAGTTGTCCCCTAATATTGGGTTCAGCAACGCCTTCGGTGGAAGACTATTTTATTGCATCCAAGCATGAGTCTGTGGTCGAGCTATTACAGAAAGCAAAATCGTCCGCTAAAAAGCCGAATATAAAGTTAATTGACTTTAAGAACAGGGATAGTTTTACAAAGAATAGATATATTTCTGATGCTTTGATCGGGGCAATTTCTGAAAATATTGATAATGGCCGACAGACTTTGATATTTCACAACCGTCGTGGTTCGGCCCCATTAACTATCTGTGAGAACTGTGGTGAAGAGTTGTTGTGTCCAAACTGTTTTTTACCTTTAACTCTGCATTCTGATTCATATGAATTAGTTTGTCATACCTGTGATTATCATGAAAAAGTTCCATCATCTTGCCCTAAGTGTGGTTCACCTGGATTAGTACATAAGGGATTTGGCACAAAACTAATCGAGACGGAACTGGGAAAACTATTTCCTAAGGCCACAATTCGACGATTTGACGCCGATAACAAGAAAAGTGAAGCCTTTAATACGCTATACCCGGAAGTTAGAGACGGAAAAATCGATATACTAATAGGTACGCAAACCATAGTAAAGGGATTGGATTTACCAAAATTAGCTACGGTTGGAGTAGTCCAAGCCGACTCGGGGCTTTCTTTGCCTGATTACGTAGCTGAAGAGAGAGTTTTTCAATTGCTCACTCAGGTGATAGGAAGAGTAGGCAGGGGGCACTTGGAAAAAGCCGAGGCCTACATCCAGACCTTTCGCCCGGAACACCCAGTTTTGTCCTTTGCGATAAATGAAGACTACATTGGCTTTTATGATTATTTGATTAAGAAAAGGAAAAAATCTGGCTTTCCACCCTTTTGCTACATAATGCGACTGGAAATCACCATGAAAACAGAGACGGGTGTATTAAAAAGAGTTCAAACATTGGTAAAAAAACTAAGCAGTGACAAGAGTTTGAGAGTGTCTCCGCCTAGGCCGGCATTCCATGAGAGAACAAAAAATGGCTATACTTGGCAGATCATAGTCAGAGCACGATCAAGAAGTGCGCTAATTGAAGCCTGTCAAGGAATTGATACAAATTTTAAAGTAATTTTAGACCCACCTGGATTACTTTAATTATTATTTGAGTTCGCTAATGTTTTTTGCACTAGCATTTTGTGTTACAATAAAGAAAACGAAAACATCTTAAAATGGAGGAATTATGTGCACGGGAGTGAGATTTAATGATAATGCTGGAAACATGTTTTTTGGGCGCAACTTGGACTGGACGACCGAATATGGACAAAAAGTAATAATTACGCCACGTGGATATAAATATTCGTCGGCATTTTTAGGAGAAATGGGTGGGTTGGCAGTGATTGGAATGGGGATTATAGCGGAAAACTCTCCATTGTATTTTGACTGTGCGAACGAACATGGGCTAGCGATAGCTGGGTTAAATTTCCCTGGTTATGCATCCTACGCTAATTCGGCGATAGATGGCAAAACGAATGTAGCAGCATATGAATTTCCGTTGTGGGTGGCTCTGAATTTTAGGACAGTTGACGAGGTAGAAAAGGCTCTCTCTAATACTGTGATTGTGGCGAAACCGATTAATGATCGATATCCAGTATCACAGCTTCATTGGTTGATTGGAGATACTAGGCGATCAATTGTGGTAGAGTACACAGATAATGGAATGGAAATCTATGACAATCCGGTCGACGTGCTGACAAACCAGCCTGGGTATAATTGGCATAGAGAAAACTTGCGTAATTATATGAATATATTCCCACAGATGCCAAAAGAAGTTAAATGGGGTAAAGAAAGGATGTCGGCATTTGGAAGTGGTTCTTTAATGCAAGGATTGCCTGGTGGATTTTACCCTACTGACCGATTTATTAGAGTAGCATATCTAAATACGCATTATCCTATGCAAGATTCTGAAACCGCCAACATATCGCGACTATTTCATACTTTGGCTGGGGTGGCGATGATTAATGGTGGTGCTATTGCGGCGGATGGAACGTACGAAAAAACGATTTACACCGGTGGTTATTCTACCGCAACGCAAACATACTATTATAATACTTATGATGATTTTACAATTAAACGGGTAGCAATGAAGGACTACGAACTAGGGGCGGGGGAGTTGATTACAGTTTAAGCTGTTGATACTTTTTTTACACTATTCTGAATATTTTTGATAAGGTTGCGACACCCTTGCTTTCCTTTACCCCTAAAGTGTGATATAATAGGCTTATGAAAATAATTACTACGCCGGATGAGCGTTTAAGGGAGAAATCGGAAAAAGTTCGCGACATTGATGATGAAATTCGCGAAATTATTTCTAATATGCGAGAACTTTCATTGGATTGGGAGAAAGAACACCCCTATGAGCTTTCGGCAGCGATGGCTGCGCCACAGATGGGCGTGAACAAACGAATAATTATTATTCGCGATGATATGGAAGACAAAAAGAATGCTTCTTTTACAGCACTAATTAATCCTGAAGTTATTCGAGCGGAGGGTAAGATAAAATCTGACTTTGAAGGATGTTTGTCGGTCCCTTCGATATATGGGATGGTGCCACGAGCAACAAAGGTACGTGTTAAAGCAAGACTTGAAGACGGTACCGAAGTGAGAATTAAAGCGACAGACGAATTAGCTCGTACCCTGTTACACGAGATTGACCACTTAGATGGTATCCTGTTTATTGACCATATAAAGGGGGTAAAAGATGCCTTTTACGAAATGAACGAAAAGGGTGACTTAATACCAGTAGATTATGATTCTAAAATCGCAAATAATCAAAAATTGTGGGGCGACGAATAGAGCTAGACTTAGTATGTCGAATAAATAATTTATGCAGGATGGAGGTTTAATGAAAAATAACAGAGAGAAAATTATATTCTTTGGCAATGGACCGCTGGCAGACTTTGCTCTTAAAAAACTAGAACAAAAGTTTGAAATCGTTTTTCATGCTAGGACGAAAGAAGATTTGGATAAGGTTCGTGAGATCAAAAAGAATGATTCTTATGTTCATGGAATACTGGCTTCGTTTGGGGTGATGGTGCCGGAATCGGTATTAGAGATATTTGAGCCTGAGGGTATTTTAAATATCCATCCTTCCCTTTTGCCGGCTTTCCGTGGGGCTTCACCGATTGAGAGTGCTATTTTGGCTGGGAACAATGATTATTCAGTATCCGTAATGAAACTGGTAAAAACGATGGACGCGGGGCCAGTTTATCACCAAGCTACTCTTTCTGATTTACCACTTGATAAAAACGAGATTTATAGAGCATTGGCGGAAACAGGGGCGGAGTGGATATGTGATAATCTTTCAAATCTACCGGAGCCGATTATACAGGATGATACAAAAGCGACTTTCTGTGGCAAACTCACAAAATCTATGGGAAATCTAACACCAAAAATAGATACGGCCGAACAAACTTTACGAAAAATTGTGGCTTTTCAGGGCTTTCCAAAACCAAAATATGCCTTTTTCGGTATAAATTGCATTATTTTAGGTGCCCATATACTAAAGTCGGATGAAACGGCGGTTTTATCTATTCCTTGCGCTGATGGGGCTATTTTAGCTATCGACAGATTACAGCCTGAAGGGCGCAAGCCGATGGATGCAAAAGCATTCTTGAACGGATATGGCAAGAAAAAGTAGTCTAGAGAAGCTTAGAGCGGTTGGCGCGGATTTCTTCTTTTAACTCTTCGATGGTACGATTAACAATTTCGCGGTAATCTGGGCGATTTTTTTCGAGCCATTTAGCAGCTTCGACAGGGTCAGTGATTAAGTCGAATTCGTTTAATTGGATTTCGGTTAATCCTTTACTAATACGTTGCCCAATACGGATTTCTAGTTCCCTTTGGACATAGTCCAAAAAACTCTGTTTTTGGTCTTCAGGCATGGCCGAAAGGCCCATTTCTTGTAAAAATTTATCATCGAATTCCATACTAATGATTCTCCTTGTGTTTATTATATCACACAAAGATTAGTACTTACAATTTTTCTCAGCTCGCGTCGAAAACCCCTGTCGCCACAGGGGTTTTCGCGCTTAGTCTCGCGCTGCCGCGCTCCGAATGACTTCGAAAAATGTAAGTACTAATCCAATCGCAAACATTATTACAAGGTGCGTTTTTTGGTTTCGCGGGTAAAGAATTTGAGACGATCATTAATCTGAAGATCGATTTTATGCTCAGTCTTAAGAGCAAGACCGCCAGTTTCACCAGATACCAGTTCTTTAACGTCCATTTTTTCTTTTTGGACAGACGTAACTTCTGCTTCACCGATGTACTTCTTATCGCGAACAATTCTTGCGAGATATTCTGGCCTAACATCGCCCTTTAGGACTTCACCACCAGCGATGATGCTGGTTTTTTCGGTACGGAAAACTCCTAGAACCTTGAGTTCACCTTTGTCTTCTTCGACTATTTCGGCATCTAATAGATTCTCCATTTCGTGTTTGGCGTCGTCTAACAGTTCATAAATAACCTTATAAGTGCGAATCGGAACATTGTCGCGCGCTGCCATTTTGCTAATATTGATTGGAACACTAACGTTGAAACCGTAGATAATCGTGTTTTCGCCTGCGGCCATATATACGTCGTTTTCGTTAATGTCGCCTACACCTGTAGAAACAATATTTAGAGTAATTTCACCCTTGGTATCAATAAGACGAAGACTATCAACAACACTGGTAACCGAACCGAGCACATCACCTTTGACGATAACATTAAAGGTTTTGGTATTGTCAGCGACATTCATCATGCGTAGCAAATCTGAGCTAGTGACATTGGCGTCAGCGGATTCATTAGCGATGGCTTGAGCATTTAAGAGTGCCATTTTACGAGCGGTTTTTTCGTCTTTGGCTTCAATAAACCTATCACCGAAATTTGGAAGCTCTTTGAAGCCGGTCACAGTAACTGGGGTGGATGGCGTAGCTTTGCCCTTTGGTTTTCCCTGCCAATCTAGCATTGTACGAATTTTGCCATAAGTAGAACCGGCTACAATAAATTCACCGGTCTTTAACTCACCGCCCGTGACTAAGAGATTAACAACCGAACCCTTACCCGTCTCCATATGAGACTCGATAACTAGGCCTTCGGCAGGAATGTCAATATCAGCTTTTAATTCTTCGATGTCGGCGGTTAATAGAATCATATCAAGCAATTGGTCGAGATTTTGATTCATTTTGGCGGAAATTGGCACCATAACCGTATCGCCGCCCCATTCTTCTGGCTGGAGACCGTTTTGACTTAAATCTGCCATAGTGCGATTAATATCGGCGCCTTCGCGGTCGATTTTATTGATAGCAACAATAATTTTGGCATTGGCCGACTTAGCAAAATTAATGGCTTCAATAGTCTGTGGCTTGACGCCGTCATCGGCGGCAACTACTATTACTACGATATCAGTAAGCATAGCGCCATGTTGACGGATGGCGGCAAAAGCTTCATGACCAGGGGTATCAAGAAAGGTAATTAACCTATCATCGTGTTCTAATTGATAGGCGGAAATATGCTGGGTGATACCACCAGCTTCTTTTTCTACGGTCTTTTTATGAAGCAACGTGTCTAAAAGAGTGGTTTTACCATGATCGACATGCCCCATAACAGCCACCACTGGTGGGCGAGTAACGGCTTTATCTGACAATTCTCTGTGAAAATCAGATGTTTTAGTGGATGTGTTTTTGCGTTCAAGTTTGACATTTTTTAGACCAAGTTCATCGATAATGATAGATGCGGTTTCAAAGTCTAATCTTTGGTTGATTGTTGCGACGATACCATTTTTGAAAAGAGTACCAATTAATTCGGTAACAGAAAGGCCAAGGGCATTTGATAGCTCATCTACAGTAATAGAACCGGCGATTTGGATTGTTTTTTCTTCCATCCTTCTCCTTTCTGTATTCAAAAACGTAAAAAATAAATATCTCTTTTAATTTTACCACATTTTATAAAAATATGCTATAATAGGGATACGTTCTTTAATCCCGGGTAGCTCAATGGTGGAGCAAGAAGCTGTTAACTTCGAGGTTGCTGGTTCGAGTCCAGTCCCGGGAGCCACGCATCTAGCGATGCGCACAAAAACCAGGACATCGTTCTCGCTTCGCTAGAATCGAGTCCAGTCCCGGGAGCCACTCAAAAGCCCTTCGGGCTTTTTTTACGTCAAAAAGATGGACTCGGACCTCGCTTCGCTCGGTGCGAGTCCAGTCCCGGGAGTCGTTAAAGCCCTTTGGGCTTTTTTCGTGTCAAGAAATAGATATTTATTCTAATATTATTTAAGTTAGCTCAAAGGACTCTAAAGAGCCTTTTTTGAGCTTTTGGGAGTTTGATATGCTAGTTTAATAATTAAAAGCCGATGAAATCTGTGAATTTGACGTAGGTCCCTTCTGGGTGATAGGAAGCATCATCATAATAGCCGAAGGCGTGGCCATAAGTGCCGCGTTCGGTATCTTTCTGGAAATAAATGATAGCATGGCGCATTTCACCTTGGGGGATTATATTGTTATCTTCTACTGTATAAGGAGCAAAATCAAAAGTCACATAAAGCACGCCATCTTCATCTGAGATTCCATACCCAGTAGCCTGTTTTATGGTTGGTTGATCGTTTACATGGAATTCCATATCTTTAATATACATCTTTGCTAAATGGCCAAAAGTCGCTAGCTCGGCAGATTCAAGTTTCGTTTTTTGCTCTAAAACTTTAAAACCGTACATTGAAAGGCCGTAAATAAAGAGTAAAGCAAATAGCAAGGCCGCCATAATCCAGGTGGTTGGACGTTTTAATACAGACTTTTCTTCTGTTGTTGTTTTGGCCTTTTTAGTTTTAGTTGATTGCTTTGCCTTAGTAGACTTTTTAGCTTTAGTTGACATAGATACTCCTTATGGTTATATTATAACATACATATAAAAACGGACTCGATTTTAATGAGTCCGTTTTTTTAGACTGTCTTTATTGGTACACTGTTTTTAAAAAGAAAAACAAGTACTTTTAGTTTCCTAATAAAAATTTAAAAAGCCCCAATGAAACGGCAAGCATAATAAGTCCAGCAACGAGAACTCCTGCAATAATAGCAATCATGGTCTTTTTGAAATCGAGATTTAAGATGCTGGCCGCCAAAGTACCGGTCCACGCTCCTGTGCCTGGAATAGGGATGGCTACGAATAAAAATAGTGCGAAATAGGTACCGTAATTTCCTGTTTTCTTGAGAAGTTTTTCGCCACCTTTCTCGCCTTTTTTTAGACAAAAATTGCAAAACTGTTTAAAAGGTTTCCAGTTTTGTTTGCTGCCCCAGTTTAAGATTTTACGAGCAAAAAAGAAAATTAGTGGTACTGGTATGATGTTGCCAATAATTGCAACAATTAGCACTAGCCATTCTGGAAGACCAAGATCCATACCAACGGCAACAGGTATGGCGCCACGAAGTTCGATTAACGGGACCATCGAAATAAATAAAACTATAAGAATTTTCCAAAACATACTAATATTATACATGATTGCAATATAAAAGATGATAAATTCATGATAAAATGAAGAAAAGGAGTTATTATGCTTTTAGATGGGAAACTATTAATTGGTAAGACAGAAAGCGGTAAAGAACTTTCTATTTTGCCCCAAATGGCGAATCGCCATGGATTAATTACGGGAGCATCTGGCTCTGGTAAGACTATCACACTAAAAGTGATGGCAGAAAGTTTTTCGGACGCAGGCGTACCGGTGTTTTTAGCCGATGTAAAAGGTGACTTGGCCGGAACGGCAGTAAAAGGCGAAATAACAGATGCAATTCAAAAGAGATTAGATAAGATAACAGTGAAGAATTTTGAAGTGGAGTCTTTCCCTGTTAGATTTTGGGATTTATTTGGAACAGAGGGTCACCCTTTGCGTGCCACAGTTGAATCAGTTGGTCCAGAAGTTCTTTCGATAATGCTCGGCTTATCAGAAGCTCAGGAAGGCAATCTCGCAATTGCTTTCGCAATAGCTAAAGATGAGAATCTGGCCCTGATCGATTTAAAGGATTTACGAGCAGTACTCCAATACGTAAGTGAAAAAAAGGACAAATACTCTACTCGCTATGGCAATATTACTACTCAGAGTATAGGGGTGATACAAAGATCACTCTTAACTTTAGAAAATCAAGGAGCGGATCATTTCTTTGGACAACCAGCTCTAGATGTTCGTGATTTCTTTGCAACAGAAGACGGGCGAGGGGTGATTAATATTCTCCATGCCGTAACACTGTTTGAAAGCCCTGATATGTATGCGGCATTTTTGCTTTGGCTTCTTACTACACTATTTTCTACTTCGCCAGAGGTGGGCGATCTTGAAAAACCAAAACTAGTATTCTTCTTTGATGAAGCGCATTTACTATTTAATGGGATGCCGACTTATAGGTTAAAAAGAATCGTTCAGATTGTGAAATTAATTCGTTCGCGCGGAATTGGATTGTATTTTATATCACAGAGTCCAACTGATATTCCAGATGAAATATTGGCACAACTTGGCAACAGAGTTCAGCATTCCCTACGAGCTTATACTCCTTCAGAACAAAAAGCCGTACACGCGGCGGCACAAGCCTTCAGAGTGAACCCAGAGTTCGACACAGAGAAAGCCATCTTGGAGCTTGGCACCGGCGAGGCGTTGATTTCTTTCCAAAATGAAAAGGGTGCACCAGAAATAGTTGAGCGAGCGATAGTTTTACCACCACAGAGTTTAATGGGAGCAATTGATGGAATTACGCGCAATAAGATTATCAATTCCAGCCCTTTAATCGGTAAGTATGATGAAGCTCTGGATCCAGAATCGGCGGCTGAAATTATTCAGCAAAAAGCCGATACTTTAGCCGCAGAGACAGCAGCACAGGCAGAGGCGGATGCTGCGCGCAAACAACAAGAAATGGCCACTAAGGCCGCAGAAAAGGCCGCTAACGAGCAAGCAAAATTGGCCGAGAAAGAGCGTATTGCCGCCCAGAAGGCCGCTGAAAGAGCGGAGTCGGAACGTATCAAGGCTGAAGAAAAAAGACGCGCACAGGCCGAAAGAGAAGCCCAGAAAGCAAAAGAAAGGTCCCAAAAGACAAAAGATAGGCTCCTTGGCAATATTGTCGGGTCGGTTGGTAGTACATTGGGTCGCAAGATTACCGATAAAATCTTTAAGGATATCTTTAAATAATGAAACAGATTTCAATTATTATCCCTGTTTATAATTCAGAAAAATATCTGAAAAGATGTCTTGATTCTGTAATTCAAGCTTTAGGAAGGATTTCTGGAGAAATATTGGCAATTGATAATAATTCGACCGATGATTCTTTGGCGATTTTGAAAGATTACGCTAAAAAATTCCCTATCATAAGTATATTGCATTGTCCTACGCAAGGAGCGGCGGCGGTAAGAAATCTTGGCGCCAAAAAGGCCAATGGCGAGTATATTTGGTTTGTTGATGCAGATGATACTATTGATAAGACTGCAGTATCAAAACTTCTAAAAAAGGCAAAAGAAACAAAGGCAGATATGGTGATGTTAGGGATGAAACGTATTTATCAGAATGGGGAGACTAATTATTTATCTGCAGTTGACCCTTCTACGCCAGATTATAAAAGTCGTTTTGTGCGATATGGACTAGGACCAGTTCAAGTTCTAATTAAACGTAAATGGTGGACTCAAAATGGTTTTAATTTTAAGGAAGGAATTATACAAGAAGACATGGAATTGATGTCTGCTTTGATTCTCTATACAGTTAATTTTGCCTATGTAGATGAACCGTTATATTTTTATTATCAAAACCCGGAATCGGTACTGCATAAAAAAACATTTAATCCAAACATTTTTGATATTTTCCCTGCCCTTACTGGGCTTTATGAAAGATTTAAGGTAGCAGACGCAGATAAAACTTACCATGATGAACTTGAATGGTTTTTTATCTGGAATCTATTAATTGATTCAGCGAAAGATTTTGGACAATTTCCAGAGGGCAAGCCTGGATTTGCTCGCTCGCGGGAAATGCTTAAAAAATACTTCCCGAACTGGCGCAAGAATCGGTTTTTACGACAAAAACCGCTGAAATTACAGATTAGAGTTAGATTGAATTATTATAAATAAAACTGGGGCAAATAATTGCCCCTTGTTTTATTTTTTGTTCTTTTCTTCTTTTTCTAGTTCGCGGAAAGCGACTTTACCAATTTTGGTGGTTGGTAGTTTATCTCGAAATTCATAAGCTGCAGGTAAAGCATAGATTGGAACATTGCGCTCTAATAATTCCCTGATTTCTCGTTCGACGCGTTTCCCTGGTTTATAACCTGGTTTTAAGACGATAAAGGCTTTTGGTACTTGACCTTTGTAATGGTGGTCAATACCTATAACCGTAGATGTCAATACAGCTTCATGCGAGTTGATGATGGATTCAAGATGAGTTGGATAGATATTATAACCAGATGAGATGATGATGCGTTTTAGACGTTGAGCGAAGTAAATTAAGCCGTCTTCTCCTAGATAACCGATGTCGCCAGTGTGGAGCCAGAGTTTTCCGTCGTCATGCAAACGAATCGTCTGGGCAGTTTCGGCATCATCTCCAAGATAACCCATCATGACAAGTGGGCCAGAAATACAGATTTCACCCTCTTCGCCTGGGCCTAGTTCCTTAAAGGTATCGTTTTTGGTGATTTTAAAGTCCATATCTGGAAGTGGTAAACCGATGATACCGTCTTTAAAGGTATTTTCAGGAGAAAGACAGACGGCGCCCGAACCTTCGGTGAGACCGTAACCGACACGAATTTTAGCGCTCGAACCGTGGTTTTTCAAGAAATCGTTTACTTTGTCACGTAGAGTTTGATTTAGAGCATCGCCACCACAAATAACGGCGGTAACTGATTTTAAATCATCGGATTTGAGTTTAGTATTAATTAATGCTTCAAAGAGTGTTGGAACACCAACGATGAAATTTGGCTCATTTTTTCTGATAATATCAGCAAACTGCTTGTGTGAAAATGCTGGGATTAGGATACAGCCCATACCCCTACAAAGTGGCGTATGGATACAAACGCCTAAACCGAAACAATGAAACAGGGGTAGAATAGATAAGACAGTAGCACCTGGTATAATTTGACGAATCATGGCAGCGTCACAGAGAGATTCCGCATTGATGTTAAGATTTGAAAGCATCACAGCTTTAGGCGCGCCAGTAGTACCGCCAGAGTACATGATAACGGCTGGATCATCACCACCCCTTTCTTCGTGGTAATTCCCTTGGTAAAAATAGGAGTTTGCAATGAAATCTTCCCATAAAACAACTCTATTATCATTTAGCGGTAATCGGACTTTTTTGACATGTAAAGTGTTGTAAAGTTTCTTTTTGAGAAAGCCGAGACCGTCGGACGGGCGAACAACGATGATACGTTCAAGCCCGGCTGTGTCGCGAAGTTTATAAATTTTATCAAAAACCGCATCAATAACTAGGACATATTTAGATTCGGCTACTTTGATATAATACTCTAGCTCTTTTTCAGACGAAAGCGGGTGAACCATGTTGCAGACTGCCCCAACCATGTTAACAGCATAAACCATCGTAATGCCCTCTGGGGTATTCGGCATACAGATAGTGACTCGGTCACCTTCTTTCACGCCGTAATTCTTGAGAGCACGGGCGGTTTTTTCGATTTTACGAACAAAGTTTTTATAAGTTACCTTGTGACCGTAATAGATGTAGGCTGTATTATCAGGCCACTTTTCGGCTGACTGCATAACCATATCTACCATGGAACAGTCAGGATAATCTATGGTGCTCGGTATGTTTTCTTCGTCATAGTGTTTTAACCATGACTTTATTTTTTGCTCTTTTTTATGGTCTTTCACGAAAATAACTCCTTAAAAGTGATTACAGTAATTATATCATAAGCAAAAATATTTTGGTAGGACTTAAATATTTTATATGAGAGAATTGTTTTTGAGCCACTGGCGAAAGGCTTGGCCACTTTTGTTATTTGGATCTATCCAGAGCGACTGCATTCGTCTAATGTCATTGCGCTGTTCGTCGGTAAGAGCATTCCATACAATTGAAAACTTTTCGTCGTCTTTTTTGCCTCTATATTCTTTGTTACTTGTTAGGATTTTTGACATACTATGATCCATCCAATCATATTGCTCGTACAAGTAGTCCCTAAAGCTTCTTTTGTTTAGTTTGCTTATTTCTTCTTCGGTAATTTTACGGCCAATCAACTCATCGGTGATTTCTTCCAACTCTTTTCTATATTGGCGAATAAGCTCGAGTGTCTTTTTGAAGCCACCATTTTTCTCCATTTTGTTTTCTAGCTCGCTTTTTCTTTTCTTGAGTTCTGCTAGTTCTTTTTGGGCGGCTTCCCTATCAAACTTTTTATCGTCTGGTTTGTTGGGTTTATCGTCAGGATTGCTGTTTTTATTATCGGTGGCGTTTGGTGGGGTAGGGTTTTTGTCTTTATTATCGCCCTTGTCACCGTTGTCATCATCGCCTTTATTTGGGGCGGTATTATTATCAATGTTATCATCTACTTTTTGTTGGGTGTCTTTATTATGCAGAGCATATATAGCCTGACGAACACGGAGATCATCTTGACACTTTTTTTCGTAATCTTTTTGAAGATTGTCTACTTGTTTTAAGAATATAGCCTGACGAACACGGAGATCATCTTGACGCTTTTTTTCGTAGTCACTTTGAGATTCGTCTACTGGGTTTAAGTCTTGATCGGGATTATCTTCTGGCGTAGTCGCCGAATTATTGGCATCTTTAGTTTGATGATTTTCGGCATATTCTTTGGCGGTTTCTTTAGGGCGAGATTCTGGTTCTGACTCGGTTGACTCGTCTTTTGAGCTTCGCCGTTTAAGGAGAACTTCCGCTTCGAGTTCATCTTGACGCTTCCGCCAATTAGCTAAAGCTTCTTCGTCTTCTGGAGATGCGACGGCTAAACTATCTTCAAAATCTTGGTGGAGATTGGATATTATTTGTTCTTGCGCTTTGATCCGCTCCCGAATTTTGTTAGTGTTAAGAAGATTTTGATTGTTAAATTGCTCTTGGACCTGGTCAGCGTCAAGAGTTTTTTCTCCGCGCTTTTCCATGGTTTTCTTGTATTCTTCGAATCTATTAGCTCTAGCTTCAGGAGTTTCTTGAATGCGTTTTTCTAATAATTTTTTGTATCCTTCAAGTTTGGCTTCGGCTGCGTGCGCCTGTTTGCCATATTCGGTCTTATCAAAAATGAGATCATGGTATGCTTTTTCGTTTTTTCTTAATTCTTTCTTATACTGTCTTTCGTTGGCGTCGGGTGATTTACTAATTCTATCTCTTTGGTTTTGAATAAATTCTTGGAATTCCTCTGCATAGGGGTTAGTTAATTTGTCATTTCCCAGGTATTCTTCTTTGGCCGCTACCGAATCAGGATTATCCGATGGTGCCGAACTGTGTATTTTTTCGTTGCTACTCATTTTTCAATGACCTTTCTTTAAGCGCTTTTTTATATCATAACGCTTATTGTTTAAAAAAGCAAGAACAAAAAACAGCCCTTTTGGGGCTGTTTTTTTTGTTACTTTTTGGCGATTGACAAAGAAATCTTACGTCCTTCTTTATCGATATCTAGTACCTTAAAATCTTTACGTTCATTTAGGGTAAAGATTTTTTCTGGGTCGACATCAGAGCCTTCGCCGAGTTCGGAGACGTGCACTAACGCTTCTACGGCTGGCGAAATTTGTACAAATGCACCAAATGGAGTGATTCTAGTAACTGTGCCTTCGACCTTGGAACCCTTCTTTAACCCTTCTACTTCTGAGATCCATGGATCTTCGACGAGTTGCTTCATCGAAAGAGATAGACGCTCTTTATCGATTGCAATAATTTTGGCTTCGATAATATCACCAACCTTGACATAGTCTGATGGGTTGCTGACGCGTTCCCATGAAATCTCTGAAATATGAACTAGTCCTTCGATGCCGTCTACATTGACGAACACTCCGAAATCAACAACTCCGGTGACAACGCCTTTAACAACATCGCCAATCTTTAGCTCTGCAAAGCGTGCTGCTAGGCCATCCTTGATAGCTTCTTTTTCAGAAAGAATGAGCTTATTTTCCTTTTTATTGGCATCTAGAATGCGAGCCTTAATGGTCTTACCAACCAATGAATTCAATCTTTGCAAGATTTCGTCCTTGTCAGAAGAGCCAACACGTGGATAGTGTTCGGCTGACAACTGTGAAACTGGTAAGAAACCGCGGATACCTTCGTATTCTACCAAGAGTCCACCGCGATTGGCGTCAAATGGTGTAACGTCGACGGTTTCATTGTTTTCAAGCTTGGATAAGATTTCATCCCAACCTTTATCTTTGACGGCTTTACGTAGTGATAGCAAAACATAGCCATCGTCCATCTCGGCTTCTATAACTGAAGCAGTAACTTCGTCGCCTACTTTCAGATTCTTCACGAAAGAAGCTTCGCGGCGCGGTACCAAACCAACACCTTGAGCACCTAAATCAATAAGTATTTCGTGCTTTTTAACGGATAAAACTGTGCCCTTAACAGTGTCTCCGGCTATTGATTTTTTGAATGAATCTTCATTTTTTTCTAGAAGTTCATCCATAGTTATTTTTTTGGCATTTGCCATAGTTAATATTATTCCTTCCCTTAGACCCATTCATAGACTTCCGACCGATTTTGCCGGATAATATGTTAACCTATGAATGGGCCTAAACTTATGTAATTATAGCAAAAAACCATGGTATAATCAAGATATGTATTTGGCTATCGATATCGGAGGTACTAAAACGCTAATTGCGCTGTTTTCGAAGCGCGGAAGGGTGCTAAGACGGGTCAAATTTAAGACGGCCCAAGGCTCAAAGACTTTCTTAGCAGACCTATCATCTTGTCTCCAAAGATTTACAAGATTTCACATTTCAACTGTCGTGGTGGCGATTCCAGGAATTGTACAAAAAAATTATTCAGTTTTGTTTGGTAATCGAAAATGGGATGGAATTGATATTATTACCCCTTTAAGAGAATTGTTCGATTGCCCAATTTGGTTCGAGAATGACGCGAATCTTGCCACACTTTACGAAGGATATCGTCTAGCCGGTAGGACGGTTTTTCTAACTTTCTCGACTGGAATTGGTGGTGGTATTTGCGAAAACAACCGAATCCTGGAAATATCCAATGATTTTGAACCGGGGCATTGGGTTTATTCTTTCAATGATAAAGAGCTAGAATGGGAAGATATCGCTGCGGCGAGTGCTCTAGAAAAAAACTACCATGTTGATTATGCTACTAATCTTCGCAAAAAAGAGATAATGATCGATGTAGCGAATCGCGTTAGTTTGGGACTTTTGGATGTAATCAAAAAATACCACCCAGACACTGTGATATTAGGAGGCCCATTAGGTAAAATTTTTAAGTCTTATTCGAAATATCTTCCCCGTGATTTAAAAGTTAGGCTTAAACGGCCAAAGCGCCCAAACGAATCAGTGATTTATGGGTGTTATATCTACGCTAAACAAAAGGATAATGGTCTAGAATCTAAATGAATGTTGCCCTGTTAGACGAGATAAGGGTGGACTTTCCTGATTTTAGGTTTGTGAATGGTAAGCGTTTTTCCTTTCGTCCACGCAAAACCATAGTGCTTGGTGATAGTGAAACCGATAAATGGGAGCTGCAGTTATTACACGAATTATCACACGCTGTTTTAGGACATTTTTCTTTTACGTCTGACGTGCAAAGACTCAAGATGGAATCTGATGCCTGGGAAAAAGCTAAGATTCTAGCCAAGAAATATGGAGTAGAAATAGATGAAGATTTTATTCAATCCGAATTAGATACTTACAGAGATTGGTTGCACAAAAAATCGCGTTGTCCAAAGTGCGGACTAACGCGATTTCAGACACCAGATTCTCAATATCATTGTCCCAGATGTGAAAATCTGATTTAGGCAGCTTTTTTAGCTGGACCACGGCGGGAAATACGACCGCCTTTAGCACCAGCGATGCGAGCTAACGCAGGGTTAGCAGCGAAACCACCGGTGTGACCATTTTGACCACCTTTTTTGCCAATACGTGCATAAAACTCTTTGCCGTATTTAGCCTTGTTGGTTGCAGCAGCTTTCATGCCGCCAGCTTTAGTTCCAGACATTCTAGAACTCCTATCTGCCCACCAAATTCTTAAATTAATAACACCACCCCTAATGTTCATATTCTCAATGGGTCCTGCCGGACCTTCTCCCTTCCCAAAATTGTTTTACAATTTTGGGAGCCCTTTCCAGGTCCGTCACCCATTGATGTATGATAATAGAGTGAATATCTTCATTATAGCATAGTGCTTAGGGTTTGTCAATATGCTAATTCTAAAAAAGATGTTGTAATATTTATTAAAAACCCGAACAATTTAATATGAAGTTTTGCACAAAATGTGGAAAAAGCCTATTGACATTATGCATTTTATGAGATAAAATAGGGGTAGTTTTAAGTAGATTAAACTGCGAGGCTACTTAAAATACATGTATGACCTTGGAATCGTTCAGAGATGGACGATTCCGCTTTTTTTATTGTGCTATGATATAATTATTTTTATGATAGAGATAAAAGGCGTTACAAAAAAATACGGTGACAAAAAAGCGCTCGATAATGTTTCTTTTGATGTAAAAGAGGGGGAGATATTTGCTTTTATTGGGCATAATGGGGCTGGTAAAACTACTCTGATAAAGTCGATTTGTGGAATAATCGATTTTGATGAAGGAGAAATTTTGATTGACGGAAAATCAATTAAGGATGAGCCGATCGCCTGCAAACAAATTATGGCGTATGTACCAGATGACCCAGAGCTATATGAAGACATGAAGGCGATTTCGTTTATAAATTTTGTATGCGATATGTATGATGTCCCGACTGAGACTCGAGAACACAATATTAAACAATACGCAGAAATGTTTAGCATGGAAAATGAATTAAACAATGTAATTAAATCTTTTTCTCATGGCATGAAGCAAAAAGTGGCGTTGATTGCGGCGCTGTCGCACGAGCCAAAAGTACTGATTATGGATGAGCCGTTTGTGGGATTAGATCCTAAGGCAATTTTTGACATGAAGGAGATTATGCGAAAAATCGTTAATAACGGTGGCACGATTTTCTTTTCTACGCATATTTTGGATATGGCGGAAAAACTATGTAACAGAGTAGCAATAGTAAAGAAAGGCCAAATTATTAAGGTAGGTGACATGAAAAAAATTAGGGGTGATAAGTCGCTCGAAAAAGTCTTCTTAGAGCTCGAGGCCAAATAATGAGTAAGTTTATTTCCCTGCTTAAAGCTTCAATGTCTGGTGGGGTTCATTTATTTAATTATCGTGGCAAAACTGAGCATTCAAGACGAGTAATACCAACTCTACTTGGCGTATCGATTGGTGCGATGATGCTACTAAGCGGCGTAGCAATGATGATGGGGCTAAAAGAAGATGGCACCGAAACATCGATTCTTTCTATGTATGCGATTGTTACGACGATAATTATTCTAATGGAAGGAAGTTACAAAGCTATAGATTTGTTATTTAAGCCACGTGACAACGATACTTTACTTTCAATGCCAATCAAAAAATCCACGATAATATTCGTGCGGATGATTAAATTTTATTTATTCGAAATGATTTATTGCTTAATTTTTCTCTTACCAGCCATTATCGCTTACGCAATAAATGTGGAAGTTGAAGCATCTTTCTATCTGGTAGCAATTACAATGCTAATACTAATACCAGTAATACCACTCACAGCAGCGTGTTTGATAGGGTTGCTGATTTCGTTAATTTCTGGAAAATTTAAGCATAAGACGTTTTGGCGAGTATCGTTATCGTTCTTGGTTATGTTTGCAACAGTAGGATTCGCGCTAATGATAAACACTTCATCTGATCTTGATGGACGCGGAATAGTAATGATTGGCGATAAATTAACTGAGTTTTATTACCCTGCATCGACATTTGTGAATCTTGCAACGCATTTTGATGTTTTAGAATACTTGATTTTTATAATCATCAATCTGGCGGTACTAGCCTTTACTGTGATAATAATCAGCCAATTCTGTTTCCGGATCATTACGCGACTCAACATAGAAAGCCAGTCTAAAATAACAGATGCTAAATATAGTTTTAAAGGACATAGTCAAACCATAGCGATGATAAAAAAAGAGATGACGAGATATTTTAACACCCCAGTTTTACTGACAAATACAGCTATGGGATTGGTGTTTTTTGTGGTGGCGGTAGGGGCGTTATGTTTAAAATTTGATGATCTGGCAAGCTCTCTAATCTCTTCTGTTGAAGAATTTCCACTTTCCGCTGATGAAATGCGTGGATTTTTACCTGGAGTAACCTTTGCAATGGTAGCGTTTGCCAGCTTGCTAACTTGCATTACCGCAACTATGATTTCACTTGAAGGGAGAGCGTTTAATATCCTTAAAACTATGCCGATAAGGGGCGTTAAGGTGATAATGTCTAAAGTTTTTGCAGCAATGCTCTTGATCGTGCCAGTAACGGCGATTGGAAGCCTGGTGATGGCGATAAGATTTCGGTTTGGGGTTTTAGAAACGGTTTTAGTTTTAGTTGGCGTGATTGCGCTACCACTAGTGACTGAGCTGATTGGTATACTGATAAACCTGAAATACCCACGCTTTAATGCAGATAATGATACAGTAGTCGTAAGACAGAGTGCAAGCGTGATGGTGGCGACTTTTATTGGACTCGGAATGGTGCTCGTGACTATTTCCCTAACCTTTGCGACGGTGTTTTTGACAGGGCAAATTGTGGGACTTGCAATAATGGACGCAGTGTATGTAATTGTAGCATTGTTCTTATATTTTGCGATTTCTATGCGGGGTGATGAAAAGTATTTGAGACTGGTGGCATAAAAAATACCGCCAAGATTGCGGTTTGATGGTGGGGATATGTGGACTTGAACCACAGACCTCGTCATTATCAGTGACGCGCTCTAACCAGCTGAGCTATATCCCCTGGTGGAGTAACAGGGACTCAAACCCTGGACCTCTGCCTTGCAAAGGCAGCGCTCTAATCAACTGAGCTATTACCCCATAATGTTATTTTATCAGATATTTAGAAATATTTCAAGCATCTTTAAAGACATTCTGGCGAGTCCATTCATACATCGCGATAGCGGCGGCGGCGCCAACATTAACAGAGCGAGTTGAGCCAAACGATTCAATATACCGGACATCGTGAGCTTTTTCCAATAATTCTGATGTAATGCCACTATTTTCGGAGCCGAAGATTAAAGTAACATTGGGTTTAAATGATTTAGTATGTAAAGCTTTGGCACGTGGAGTGTTGTTTTCGATAGCGATTAATTCCCTGTCAGTCTGGGTTTTTAGAAAATCTTTAATGGTGGCGTGATGCTCGATTGTGAGATATTTATCAGTGCACATAGCGCCACGACGATTGTATTTCTTCTTGCCGATAATATGAACCTTGGAAACATTAAAAGAATTAGCTGTGCGAACGATAGAACCAATATTAAAATCATGTTCGACGTTCTCGATTGCTATTTCTAAAGCATTGCGTTTTTTGTTTAAATCATCAAAAACTTGCTCGTTGGTTTTGTTTTTATACTCATCGATAAGATTTCTAGTGTCTTCTTGCATTGCTTAATTATATCATAAAAAGGTTATTTTCTTGTATTATTTGTGTTTTTATGGTATAATAGCAGGTATATGTCTCTATCATAGCTCTTTAATAAAGGGGAGAAAAATGAAAAACAGAACACTTACTAGGCCTTTCGAGGCGCTGTCACTCGCTGAAGTATACTCTGGTAAGTATGCTAGTCTGGGAAACATGCCAGACAAAGAAATGGAGCTTTTAAAGCGCATTTGCAAGAATGCTCCAAAAAGCATTGCAGAAGCATATGAATTTCTCGAGAAAAAGGATGATTTGTTTCTTTACATCTATGATTCTTATGCGGTAATAGGTGGCGAAGAATATTTTGTCTATCCTTTTGTCGAGACAAGGCGAATTCCGAGCGGGTTATCGATGGAGATAGGGCCGATTGGAATTCAGACATCTCAGTTTCACGCTGAAAGTTTATCGGAACACGTGGCTATGGTGCAGGTTAATCTGGAAGAAGCTGGTCTATCCAAGGCGCTAGCCGGAAAGGTTGCGGTGCTGCACGATATCGGTAAAAAGTATACCGTTGCGACAAATACCATAGGAGATCTTGTTTTCTACAATCATGCTAGTGTTTCAGCATTTATTGCATCGCACTGGGCAAAGCAATGGCATATAGAAGAACAGGATGTCAAAATCCTGGTTGCGTGCATTTATGCACACATGAAGCCATTTACTGATTGGAGAACACGTGGCAGCCATCATCGCTTGGCGGCGATTAACAAAAAACAGTTATTCTATCGTCAGTTGATTAATCTTTTAAATGACGATAAAAACCTGGCAGACAAGACTATGGAACTGATTAGCTTAATTTCAAAAAATGATGAAGGCGTATCGGAGATTGATGATCACGCTATCGAGAAAATCATCAGAGGCAAAAATTCGTTACTTAGTCTGACTGAGACGCTGTAATGTAGGTCGTTTTGTAGCCTCCCTATGGGGGGCTTTTTTATATTTAAAAGATGGATAATGTTTGATAAAATACAATAAAAGGAGGTTTATGGGTTTTGATGAATACCAGAAAAAAGCAGCGAAATATGATTTAGCCAAGGAGACTTCTAATCTCAAGGATGTTGGTTTTATTGAAAAAGTGTTAGGGCTTGTAGGCGAAGCTGGCGAAACGGCGGATAAAATTAAAAAAATTTTACGAGATAAGGATGGTTTGGTTTCCGAAGAAGACCGCGAATTGGTAATAAAAGAGTTAGGCGATACTCTTTGGTATATTGCTTCGATAGCACGATATCTTGGTGTTCCCTTGTCTAGCGTGGCTGATGGAAATATTGAGAAGTTAGAGAGTAGATACCAGAGAAATCAAATACATGGTGAGGGGGATAAACGGTAGAGGCTGAATATAGTGCATTAAAAATCCCCCGGTATATTACCGGGGGAAATCGCTTCCCCACTAGGGCAACATTACGTCTGCCCAGACTTACGCGAGGGATTTCTCCCTTCTGGATATTCCTGGATCTTATTCTCTTCACCAGGATCGCGCTCGTTTAGATTTTTCCACTCACCTTCATTATTTCTAGGCAGGAAAACATCTACAAAACTCCTCCTCAACCTGCACTCGCTGCTTATAAGCCTTCTTCCCAGCGCGTCCGCCGAGAAGTAAGTGACTTACCTCGGCGCGTCCGCCAAGATAATCACTTCTTGGCTCTTTCGCTCCACGAGTACCAGTGCTCCTAATGCACTGGTCTAATGCAGGTTTCCGCATGTGATACTGCCGCGGAAAGCAGGTCAATGTGTGTCCCTATCCCATTTTCCTGGATAGGCTTCGACCCCTCATTTCCTGGGTCCCTGCTGCAACGACGCCATCTCCGGCATCGTCTCCCATGGCAGGCCTCGGCACACTTATCTGGCTCATGACTGGAGCCCTCAAAACAAACGTTTCGGAGCGGGGCTTTAGACCCCGCCTCCCCCGAAGATGATTAATAAGAAGAGATGCGATCACAAACCTGGATCACTTCTTCTTCCGTAAGGTCTGACCATACACAGTCATACCCTTCATCATCTTCCCAGAGTATATCGTCCTTTAAGAGGGCGACCTCCCATCTATTGCTGCCTTCCGGCCATGCAATAATGGAAGCACCATATCCGTTAGGATAGGCAACTCTGACACGGTAGTTTTGGCTCCACCCTTCAGTACGGTGGTGAAAGCTCTGTTTGAACTCAACAGAGCTAAAGCCAATCCTAGCAAGCGTGTTAAGGGAAAGAAAAGGAAAGTAAGTCATGTTGATGACCTTTCCAACCGCGACCTTCACCCCGAGGGGCTTATAGTCCATGTTGACGGCACCCATTCTCCCCATCTTAAGGAGGTGGGCGGAACCTCAAAGGGCCCTTTTCAAATCTATCTTTCCGCGTGATATTTCACGCTCCATCTTTCTTTTAAATTCCTAGCTCACACTTCTCTGCGAACTTGGTACTATTATATAATAAATCCAAAGAAAAGTAAATATTATGTTAATAAATGACCGATTAACAGAGATATAAAATGCCATAATTTGTAAATATTGTTTTTACAAAGTGGTTTTTAGCTAAGAATTTTTTTAATTCTATCCTTTAATAGTTGCAATTTCTCTTGACTATCAATGATTGCTCCTTGAGAGAATATCCCAAATTGTCCATCTAATTCTATTGGCTCTTCAAGTGGCGTGAATTCTAGAAAAGCCGTGTTTTTTGCTTGACCTCTCCTACTGGTAGATAAGGTAATATGTGGAATCTCTAGCGCATCACAGGCTTCTTGGACTTCTAGGCTATCTGCTTCAACTTTAACTAATAGTCCTTCGTTTTCGCCATCGTTGCCATAGCCAATAGCGTATATTTTCGCATTGCTACCAATCTGGGCTAGATGTAATTGATCAGAATCAGGTTTAAAAGCCGTAGTAACATGTGGGTGTTCAATAGGCTTTTCTAAAGTTGCTTGCCTTCTTGAATACAATTCTTCAGGACTAATAAATAAGCCAGCATAAACAGTTCTCTGTCGGACTAACTCCGCTTCTTTGGCAGGTTCAGACATGAATTCATAGGCCTTAGTTTTCTCCCAGTCAATTAGTTCATCATCATAAATTAGGGCATGAGTTTTCCAAAAATCTTCACATTCTTTACGGTCTTCTTCTGAGGTTAAATTTGGATCCCACGGTTCCCTTGGTGAACCTTCCCCAACATAACTTGTTAGGGTTTCGTAGACATCTCTGTCTCGGATAGAACGGTCTTTTCTTAATACAATCGTCACAGAATCACACGGAGAAGCTTCGCGATTCTTTACTAATGGAGTTGGACCACTTCTGCCTTTCCGGTAAGCCATTATAATTTCGTCTTCTGGCCCTACTTCGACACAGGTCTTACCGCCGATGATGCGGTCGAAGCGAACTAGCTCTTTAATAAAAGGCCTGCCATTCGCTTCAATTGTAGCTAGAGCCTCTCCTAACAGCTCTGGAGTTAAGCCGCCTTCGCTATGAAAATGACTGTCTGACCTATCATACACCTCGGCCCCATCTTTGGTTCTACCAAAAAATAGCCTTTCGTGCTCGTGGTTTTCTTGCGTTAGTTGCGTATCTATACTGCGTTCGGCTATCTCTTTATTCATGTTTTCTTTTGAAGCTAGGTTAGATTTTTCCATTCAATACTCCTGCATAAAGAATTTCTTGTAATACTCTATCATTATTTTAAGAATTTGCCTTATTGCTTCAGCGATAGCAGGACTAGTAATAATCGTTGCCATTTGAGTTTCGCCATACGCCACAAGCGCAACCTTGTCACCGTAAACCTGTATTTCGGTGGGTGCGGAATAAGCGTCTCGCGGCATCCATACTCGTTCAAAATTCCAGGCATTGTCGCCACCGGCCTTGACGTGTTTAATTGGGTTTGGCGCTGCAGGTGTAAGTGCATATATATGCATACCAAGTATCGCTCTTTGTTTGCGATAATCATCTAGGAATTCAGCTAGCTCTTTATCTTTCCCCCATATTTTTTCATCTGCTTCAGTTCGTAAGAAATAGACATCTTTTTTGGTTCTAAGGATATCAAGGTAGACTTCTTTGATTCCTTCTATCCCTTCCAATGTTCTAGCCCCTGGCATTTCGTTGTTGGCGTAAAAGATATCCAATAACGATGAAAGGTTGTCTTTGACGAACTTTTCGTTTTTGGCGACGATTTTACGGCGTTTTTCAGCGAGAATTTCTAGATTTGCAGGATTAAGTACACGGTAAGTACTCTTTTTATCGTTGGTTTGTTCTATTAAGCCAAGTTCGACGAGTTTTTTTGCTATCATGTAGCAATTCTCGCGAGATTGATTTGTATTTTTGGCGAGTTCCATGGGGGTCATGGCGCCGTTTCTTAATAGACAATCATAGACAGAGGATTGGGCTTCGGATAAGCCTGCTTTTTTAAGAATATCAATTTCTTCCATGGTTGTTTTCCCAAGTTGACATTTTCTTTTTTTCAATATTTTTGGTCATATCTATCTCCTTATATACTTTTATTATAGCAAAAAACATAATCGATACATGAAAAAGCCCCCAATTATTAATCGGGGGCTGGGTTTTAGCACCAGTAGCTTTCTTTAAATCTCAGAACCATCTCGCCTTCTCTTCTTTCAGCTTCATCAAATGGTCCGTCCCCAAAATAGAAGGGGTCGTCAGAAGAAGGCGCAAAACAGCTGACTGGCAGATCTAAATCGTCTTCTTCTTTGCAATTATTAAGAAGGCTCACTATTACGCCTAACACCGTGTCATTCTCTTCCCAACAGTTTCTTTCAGAAATAATCTTTTTTAATTCTTCAATCATTATTCTCTATCTCTCCCATGTGTTATTCCCTGATAATAAACTACGAGTCCACACTTTCTCGGAACTTAATGCTATTATATCATTTATTTGACAAATAGTAAATATTGCTATTCTATTTATATATTTATACAGGGGTAAATTTCATAAAAAATTGTAAACATTGATTTTACAATTTTCTTTTAATCTTAAGAACAATGCTTATCTATAGTATCTAATATTTGTTCGGACCCACTCCTATGATCTCTTAACTCCCTTTCGGGAGATTTGTTTAACAACTTAGCCAAAGCAATTATCCCTTCAGTGTAAAGCTTGCTGTTACGTCTGATAAGAACCAGAGCTGTTATGATCCAAGCTTGCATAATCATAACCGTAACTGACCTTGCTACCTAAAGACAGATAAATCCGTTTCAGACGCATAATTCCTTCTCAAGAAAGGAGGTAATCCATCCACACCTGGTTCTAGACGTTTGCGCCGTGACGGCGGAGAACGTCTCGATATTTGGCGATTTCTTCTGGGCGTATTTCAGAGACAAGCTGGTCAATATCAGCACCGTGAGAGATGAGAGTGCTTAGGTTTTTGATGATATCGTCTGGAAACAAATTAGAAACGAGATCGTCGATATTGGCGCCATGAGATATTAGAGCGTCTAGGTTTTTGATAGTGTCGGCTGAGGACAGGCTAATAATAATGTCATCGATGTTAGCGCCGTATGAAATGAGGGTGTCTAGGTTATTGGCTATACCAGCTGAAGACATATTGGAAACAATATCGTCAACATTGGCGCCGTGAGAGATAATGGCTTCCAGTAGATTTTTAGTGGCGCCAATTTGGGATAGATTAGAAACGATATCATCAATATCAAGGCCATGAGAGATGAGGGTGTCTAGATTTTTAGCGATATCAGAAGGGTGTAGTTGCTCTAAAACGAGTTGTTTAATGTTTATCTTGGCACCGTGAGAAATGAGAGTGTCTAGATTATTAGCGATATCAGAAGGGTGTAGTTTAAAAATGAGGAGTTTAATGTCGGCGCCGTGTGACATGAGAGTATCTAGGTTGTAGATTATATCAATGGGATGCAACTTAGAGACGAGAGCATCGATATCGATATTGGCGTCGTGGGAAATGAGAGTATCTAGGTTGAACATTAAATCATCGGGGCTTAGTTTGGAGACGAGAGTATCAATATTGATATCGGCACCGTGTGAAATGAGGAGATCTAGATTAACTGCTCTGTCGAAAGGCTTTAGCTCAGAGACAAGAGTATTGATGTTAGCGCCGTGTGAAATGAGGAGATCTAGATTATGAACTATGTCCCAAGGGCTCATACTAGAAACAAAGCTGTTAATACTTATACCAGCGTCGAGGGCATAATCAAAGTCATACTTTTGTTTTAATTCGTGAATACGTGGATCACAATTGTTGTAAGTGTCCAAGGTCTGGATGGGACGATGTATTTCATAGAGGAATTCTAGTTCTTCTTTGGTTAAGTCTTCGCCCTTTTGCATCTTGCGATCTAGCGCTATGAGCATGTTTTTATCAGTAAATGCTTCAAGGAACTTTTCGCCACCTGGGAGGGATTTGACTTTTTCTTCTACGATAGGCACAAGAGAATCGTCCAGAGCTTGGCCTTCTTTTAAACCAGAGATTTCCGCCACATTTCCATCTGGGTCTAATCTGATTGAAGCGCAGGCGTTTTTGGATAGTTTGCCAGTCTTTTCGTCTATTAAATGAAATAGAATAAACTTTGACCGGTTTTGTCGGCTGTTGTTATCATTTTCGTAGTCTTCATCATAGTTATCATAGTCGTCGTAATCTTCATTGCCATCGTCACCGTAAGTCCCATATTCTAAGTAATGCCTGCCAACTGATGATGAAGCTACACACCAACCAGTACCTTTGGCGGCTCTTGCAATGTCATCTTCGTCTCCCAATTGATATTCTATCCATTCACCATGAGCATCTTCGGTTTTTTCTGGAGGTTCTAGAATTGGAGCTATGTCTTGCTGAATAGCATTGAATACCTTGGGGAAACTACCTGAGCTAACAATTTGTTCAAGTTTGATATTTCTTTCACCTTCATCTGTATAAAACTGTTTTTCATTGTTGCCGTAATAACGATTAATCACATCAAAAACGCCAGCTAGGACTTCGGCATCTGGGTCAGGGTATGGCGCAATGGTAGTTTCATTTCTGGTTTCGTATTTCCCTTTTCCTTTGTTATATCTACCCATTTTAGTCATGCCATCCCAGGCATAAACTTTGAACCAGAGTGGGTAGGGTGAGTGTTCATCGCCTAGATAGTTAGCCCATTTTTCTAGAGATTCTTTTTGCAATTCGCGTTCTTTCTCGTAGATTTCATGTTTGTATTCCTCGGTCAGTTCATAATTACCGTAACCATTGTCGCGTAGCTCTTGTTTTTTGGCGTTCCAGTACGATTCGGGGATATTATCGTACGCTATAAGGAGATCATCTCTAATGGATGCCTGCCAGAGTCTTTGCTCTGCTTTATTGCCGTGTTTTTCTATTAGCTTATTAAGACGATTTAAATAACTAAGATTGCGGCGTTCGCCATTCTTGCCTGGGAGTTTTTCGCCATGTTTGATAGCTTTATTGAAACTAGATTCCACGATAGGTTGGTGACTAGATTCAAAATGGATTTGGGAAAGGACTTTTGCGCCGAGCTGTTGATCTTGTGCTCTTTCGTCGGTTTCTTGATAATCTAGTGTTTCTGGGATTCGTTCGTTATTGCTCGGCATAGTGTTTATCCTTATTTATCAAGATGATTATAACACAAAAAACCGCCCTTTTGGGCGGATTTAGTATTTAACAACTTAGTTGTGCAATCTTCATCTCTTCAGTGTAAAGCTTAATGTTACGTCTGGTAAACCAGAGCTGTTATGATTCAAGCTTGCAAATCATAACCGTAACCGACCTTGCTACCTGCGACTTTACAGTTTCAGGCGCATAATTCCTTCTCAAGAAAGGAGGTAATCCATCCACACGTTCTCGTACGGATGCCTTGTTACGACTTA
>JAFWBV010000006.1 GCA_017506895.1 Candidatus Saccharimonadota bacterium
AGAGACCCTACGGGTGGACCTCCTCCCGGCAGGCACCAAAGAGCTCGAACTTGACGCTTTACTCGTAACCGATGGCGATAAGACAACCGTTGGTACACCAACAGTAAAGGGCGTAAAAGTTTCAGCAAAAGTTAAAACGCCCGAAGTTAAGGGTGACAAGCTTCGCGTTATTCGCTATAAAGCCAAAAAACGCGTGCACAAAGAAACCGGCCATCGTCAGAAATACTCTGAGATCGAAATCACTAAAATTGGTTAAAAAGTAGAGAGTAACTTTGTCGGCATAATGAGATTTAGACCAGATTTCTAAATTATGAGCTTGGTAACTCAGTAATGAAAAATCTCCCCAGCCCGAAGGGCGAATAAGGAGATTTTTTCTTGCCCAATGTTGCAAGCCTTACAATTTAGAAGTCCAAGCCGTCAGAATTACTTTCTACTTTTTATTAAACTACATTTGTGTTATAATCTTAAGTATTATGAGTGCGAAGGTAATCTGTATTACAAATCAGAAAGGCGGTGTCGGCAAAACTACCACGGCTGTTAACCTTGCATATTATCTCGCAAAAGACAAGTTTAAGACATTATTAGTTGATTTCGATCCGCAAGGCAACGCCTCTTCGGGGTTAGGCATTGATAAAACTATTCCAGCTCAACTCGGTTATACCATGACTGAAGTAATACTGGGCTCTGCTAGCCTGAGCCAAGCAATTCGTCCTACCAAATACAAAAACTATGATATTGCTCCTGCTACACCAGAATTAGCAAATGCCGAAGTTGAAATTACTAGTCAACCACGTAAATTTGTCCGTCTTCGTGATGCCATCCATTCAGTTGCTGATAACTACGATTATATTATCATAGACTCACCCCCATCTCTATCTCTTTTGACCGTCAACGGTATGATAGCGTCTAATTATCTATTACTCCCAGTTCAAACCGAGTTTTACGCCCTTGAAGGCGTTGCGCAGCTTTTGGAATCCATGAAACTTATTATGAAACAGGCCAATCCAAATCTGAAACTTCTCGGCGTCGTTGCTACCATGTATGATAAACGCACCTCTTTATCGGCGCAAGTCTACAATGAAATCAAAAAGTATTTCAAAAATCTGACCTTCAAGACAACCATACCGCGTAACGTACGGGTCGCCGAGGCGCCGTCGCACGGTGTTCCAGTTGGCGCATATGATAAGTTTAGTAAAGGTGCAAAAGCCTATAAAGAATTAGCAAAAGAAATAGAGGAGAGAACCAAATGAAAGGATTAGGCCGCAGTTTTGAAAGTTTAATACCGACCGAATTGATAGACGACGAATTTGACCCTACCGCAACGGAAGACAAAAAGGAAAGCAGGCTCAAAGAACTAGATTTAGACGACATCGTTCGTGACGAAGAACAGCCACGACGAGATTTTGACAAAGAAGCTTTAGAAGCCTTAGCAGCTTCTATCAAAGAACACGGCGTTTTGCAACCAATTGTAGTCACAAAAGAAGACGGTAAGTACAAAATTGTTGCCGGCGAAAGACGATGGCGTGCTAGCAAAATTGCCGGACTCACCAAAATTCCAGCCATTATTCGCACCCTTGATTCTCAAAATCGTCTTGAATTATCCATCATCGAGAACGCACAACGTGAAGATTTGAATGCTATAGAACTTGCTACGGCTTATGCTAAACTCAAATCTCAATTCAATCTAAGTGATGAAGATATCGCTGCCAAGGTCGGCAAATCCGAAATCACCATCCAAAACACTATGCGTTTATTGACTTTGCCAGATGATGTCAAAAAGATTATGGTCAAAGAAAAACTCACAGAAGGCGTGATGCGCCCACTTGTTTCTCGCGATGAGGCTTCAATCAAAAAGATTCTCCCTAAAATTGTTGAAGAAGGGTGGACTGCGCGTAAAGTTGAACGTTATTTTGCCGAACACAAAAAACGCTCCAGTGCCGCCGCTATCAAACGTGGCGAGCATATCAAAGAAGAAAATGCTCTTACCGCTAAGTACAATACCACAGCGGTTATCCATGGTCGTTCGCTAACTTTTAAATGTAAAAGTGAAGCAGATTTAAAAGAGCTCGTCAAACAATTGTGTCAATAGTATATAATATAATATATGACAAACTCTGCTCGCATAGAGAAAGCTATTCAAATTGCCGAAAAAGCCCACGAAGGGCAGTTTCGAAAAACCGGTGAACCGTATATTGTTCATCCCTTAGCGGTTAAGGCCATTCTCGAAGAATGGGGCATGGATGAAGACACTATCATAGCCGGAATTTTACACGATACTGTAGAAGATACCAACCTTACTTTAGAAGATATTAAAAAAGAATTTGGCGAATCAGTGGCGTTTTTGGTTGACGGAGTTACGAAGCTTTCTACTGCCCGTAACGGTATGCGGGATATTGATACTTATCTACCAGCCACCAAGGACAATTTTCTTCGCCTAATGATTGCTCTAGGTGACGATATTAGGGTCCTTATTATTAAACTTGCTGACCGTTTACACAATCTACGCACTCTATCTGCTCTTCCACCTGATAAACAGAAAAAAATCGCAAAAGAATCTCTCGAAGTTTTTGCCCCACTAGCTGATCGGCTCAATATGGGTAGGCTTCGCGTCGAAATGGCAGACCTGGCTTTTAAATATGTTGACCCCAAACGTTTCAAAGAACTAAAGGACATGATTGATAAATACAACAAATCTGCCGAAAAATCATTAAAGAAAATCGAGTTAGAAGTCAGCGAAGCACTCAAAAAAGAAAAAATTGATTTCGAAATCTCTGGACGCGTGAAGTCAGTTTATTCGCTTCATAAAAAACTCGCTAAACACAATCAAAACATCAATGAAATCTATGATATTATCGCTTTGCGTGTTATTGTCGATGATATTACAGATTGTTATCTGACACTTGGTATTATTCACTCTCTATATACCCCCATGAATGGTCGTATCAAGGACTATATTGCCATGCCAAAGCAAAATGGTTATCAGTCTCTGCATACCACCGTTATTACTAAAGACAAACGAGTCGTTGAATTTCAAATACGCACAAAAGAAATGCACGAATACGCCGAACGCGGTCTTGCTGCAAGCTTTTATTATAATGAGCAAAAGCTCACAGAGAATTACAAAAAAGGGAAAATAGAACATCTTCCAACTAATCTGCTATGGATTACGGAGCTTCAAATGACTGCGGCGCGTCTTCGCGAAGGGAAGAAAGTCGATCTCAAAAAACTCAAGATTAATTTATTTGCCGACAGGATATTTGTTTATACCCCAAAAGGGGACATTATCGATTTACCAAAAGGTGCTTTACCGCTCGATTTTGCTTATAGACTTCATACAGAAATTGGCGACCATGTCGTCGGAGTTAAAATCAACGGCAAGATGAGTAACCTGAATAAAAGATTAGAGCAAGGCGATATCGTCGAAATATTGACCAGTAAAAACCAAACTCCCAAAGAGTCCTGGCTTGATCGTATTATCACCCCGCATGCTCGCACCAAACTCCTTCACGCCCTTAGGCCATCCACTCGTGAAAACGCCCCACACAGGAAAAAGCGTAAACCCCGCAAAGTATGATATAATCATAGATGTGCCGATGTAGCTCCGAGTTGTACATAGTAGAGCAGCTCATTCTACGAATGCACCTTAATAAAACTGTAATATAAAATTGTAATATGCCGATGTAGCTCAGTTGGTAGAGCAGCTCATTCGTAACGAGCAGGTCACAGGTTCGATCCCTGCCATCGGCTCCATTTTTTTTGCAAATACAGGTTCGACCGCTGTAGGAGATGAGTGAGTGTAACAAACAAGTTTGTTACACTCCGAATCGACGCCCAGCGGAAACCTTTCGCTTTAGCGAAAGGTTATCCCTGCCATCGGCTCCATTTTTGTAGTCAATATGTTTTTGCTTTATATTATGCTATAATTGAGAAAAGGAGTTTATTTATGTCTAAAGTGGAAATTATTAAACGTCCGCTAGAGCAGGTCAGCGGAGATCTCAAAAAAACAGCCTGGTCTGCCATTATTGAGTCTCTCGCACTTATAGTTTTAGGTATTTTATTTATTGTTTTACAGGAAACCATGATTCAGGTTCTCGCTTATATCGTTGGGGCATTTTTCATTGTCAAAGGTGGCTTTCAGATTATTAATTATTTTATGGAAAAAGGGCAGAATGATTTTCTTAACAATGGCCTTTTGGCCGGGGTTGTTTCGGTTTTAATTGGCATAGCTGCATTGGTTATCGGTGATGACATCGCCAGCGTATTTCGTGTTATTATTGGTATCATTATCATTTATGAATCATTAGTGCGTATCAATATAGCCACCAAACTGGCATCCGCCAAAATAAGCGTCTGGAAGTACATTTTGATAGTAGCGCTCATTATGCTAGTGTTAGGCATCTTTGTTACATTTTTCGAAGGAGCCGTCGTCGTATTGGTTGGCTGGATGATGATTTTAACTGGCCTAACAGGTATTATCGGCGACGTCATGTTTATCCAGAATGTTAACCAAGTAGTGGATACATTAACCGGAAAAACACAATGAAAATATTTAAAGAAGATTTTATTAAACTTTATCAAAATGAAAGAGGTATTATTATTTTGATGATTTTTAATCTTCTTTTATCTACTACATTATTTATTTTTGCTATTATCCATCTCAACCCTAATGCACCAGTAGTCAAAGTTGGTTATGGTGACATAGGTGGTTACCGAGATGGCAATTGGATGGATATGTTCACTTTTCCATTACTAGCAATTATTTTTGGCATTCTCCACAATTTGCTAGCGACTCGTATTTTTCACAAGCGTGGCGGTGGTATGACTAAATTTTTCTTGCTTACCACCACTATGCTCATACTTAGTTCTTTTCTAGTTTTGATTCGTCTTCTCGGAGAAGGCTGATGCGTAAAAATCTCGAAATACCCACAGGAAAGCGTAGGCCGCTCTATCGGTTTTTGGAAATACTGCCAGGGCTTATTTCTTACGGCGCAATTATCCTTTTATTCCTGTTATCTTGGGTAGACCCAGTTCTTGGAGCGGTATACCTATTTATTTTAATATCTACTACATTAGTCAAAGCAATAGCTGTGGCCTATCGTACAATTCAAGGCTACGAAGTAATCAAACGTGCTGGCCGAATAGATTGGCGCAAACGATTAGAAGATCTTGAACATCCACACGAAGCCTATGAACGCTTACATGATGACGACAACAAGAGCTATCATTTCGATCAGCACATTGAGAATCTTAAACTAATGGCCGCTATGGAAAAAGATTATCCCAAAGTATCAAAGATTTATCATGCCGTGATTATGACAGCTTATGATGAAGGAGAAGAAGTTTTGGGCCCATCTATTGAAGCGGTCAAGAATACAACTTTCCCCAATGACCATATTATCTTTGCTTTGGCCTACGAGGAACGTGGTGGTGAAGAAATGGAGCGCACAGCCAAAAAATTATTCGAAAAATACAAAGGTGTTTTTAAGCATTTTATGTTAGTTAAACACCCAGATAATCTACCGGGCGAGATTATTGGCAAGGGTCCAAATCTAACTTATGCAGGGAAAGCTGTAGCAAAGTATGTAGCAGACAATCATATGCCTATAGAAAACATTATCGTGACATCTCTTGATAGCGATAATCACATGGCACCTAAATACTTAGATTCAGTAGCTTATGAGTTTATTACGCATCCAAATCGCCAGCGTATGAGTTATCAGCCCGTCTCATTGTTTATGAACAATATTTGGGATGCTCCTGCACCGTCAAGAGTGATAGCGGTATCTAATTCGTTCTTTAATGTTATTAGTACTATGCGACCACACGTTTTGCGTAATTTTGCTTCGCATTCCCAACCCCTTCAGGCGCTTGAAGCAATGGATTTTTGGAGCAAACGTACAATTGTTGAAGATGGCCATCAATATTGGCGCAGTCTTTTCTTTTTCTCTGGAGACTACTCTGTTTTGCCAATTCGTATCCCAATTTATCAGGACGCCGTAATTGACGAAACACTTTGGAAGACCATAAAAGCGCAGTTTGTCCAAGTGCGCCGATGGTATTATGGCGCCAGCGATGTTGCATATGTTGGCTCCAGGTTATTTGTTAAAAGGGAAAATCGCATTATGCCTTTCTGGAGGCTCTTCCCAAAGTTTTGGAGATTGCTAGACGGTCACATTACGCTAGCAATCCTAGCGCCTATCGTAGCCTTTGGCGGTTGGGTGCCCATGATTATGAATATCTCAGCTCATTCGATGGTGGCCTACAATCTACCCAACATCGTGAGTGTAGTCGAGACATTCGCGTCTATCGGCTTAATTGTTTCAGTTCTTGTTTCATTCAAGATGCTTCCAAAGCGTCCAGCAAAGTATAAAAAAGGTAAAAATATTCTAATGGTTTTACAATGGGTTCTTATGCCAATTACATCAATTTTGTATCAATCATTGGCTGCTTTTTACGCTCAGACTCGTTTAATGCTCGGGCTTTATATGGAGAAATTTGATGTCACTAAGAAAGTTGTAAAAAAATAAATACACTATGCTATAATTCTTTCAGTGAACGACAGGATAACAGACAAAAAACTCGCGAACAAAAGATTTAGAAAAACCGAAGAAGCCATCATCATGGCCTTTTTTGTAACTAAAGATAAAGTGAATATCAACCGTATTATCAAAACTGCCGGAATTTCACGTTCAACACTATATCGGCATCACAAATCGTTAGATAGTATTGTGCCAAATTATGAAAGATACATCATTAAAAAATATAATCACGTGGTTAAATGTATTATAAAATGCAAAAACAATAATCTAAAATCAATATACCAAAGAATACTCATCTTTTTATCATGTAATAAAATAATTATAAATTTTTTATACACGCACGGCGATGATAAAATAATTGAGAAAATGATAATGTTATTAAAGCCATACATTGCATCTCATTACTATCTTAGTCAGGAAAAAATATTTAACATTTATGCAAAAGAAGTGACTGGATTAATGGAAGAATGGATAAAAAATGGGTACAGTTTTAATACCATCAACAACACAGTTGATAATATTGTATATATTACAAAATCGGCCTATACTAGACTCAGCCCAATTATCCAGGAGTAGAGAATCGCTCCTAGCTTTTGTATAATAATTGTGATATAATTACCACACGCGGGTGATTAGCTCAGTTGGCTAGAGCGTCTCGTTTACACCGAGAAGGTCGGGGGTTCGAGCCCCTCATCACCCACCAAACAGGTTATAAAATAATTTTCAACTATTTCGTAATCTATAAATGCCTGTTAAATCCCTCACGAAAATAGAGGGTTATTTTTATGCCATTTTTGCGACAAAAACATGCTAAAAAACACAATTTACCTCTATAATTTTGCTTGTTAAACCCCCAGTTATTTTTAATCGCCGTCTTCGATTTGCTCTTTTAATGCCTCTATTCCGTCTTGACCTATTGTGGCTATAAGATTTCTAACAAATTCTTCTTTAGTAGAACTTGCTTCTTTCACGGTTTGCAATTTATCTTCATAATTGCCTAGATATTTCGTGATTCGTCCTCCAGCTTCTCCCGTTTCGAAGAAAGAGTTTAATTCTTCGAGAAGGGCCTTTCTTTCTTGTTCTATCCGCCCGGAAACAGGATTATCTCGATTTGCCCAAAATTCTTTAACACTTTCAGAGACTTCTCTGTCGTCATGTCTATCAGTGGGTTCGCCATAAATATCTGTTCGAATCAAATAAATCGGCACCCCGAAAAACTCTGCTGCTTTTTTAGCCTCATCACTTATTGCATCTCGTGAGTCTCCAAAAACAATTATTGAATCTGGTCTAGTTCTGCCATTTATCTCTACTTCATTCCAGGGGGTCAAGCTGTCCATAGTACCAGTAGATTTTAACAATTCATCTGGGCTCATCACCTGGTCTTTGTATTGCCCCATTTCACCAATATCCCTTAGTACTCCGTGGTCAGCTGGCGCTGCACTTAAGAAATCACCGTCATTTAGGTTGTTGAAGCCAAATATCAGCCCATTTCTGTCAAACAAATTTATTTTTTTATCTGAGATTAACGATGTTGAAATATAGTCTCTAGATGTATTGGCCCACCTTTCTAAATCAATGCTCTTCGGTTGATCCCCGAGCGATTGTCCTACTGCACCAACAACAGAAACGAGCATTTTAAAGTCTGAGCCAACAAATTCATATCCATCAATTGTTTTACCGTCAACTTCGACAGGGAATTTTATCACACCTTCTTGATCGGTTTCGTAAGCCCTAGTCAATTCGTTCTGGTATTGTTTTTCTGCTTCCGATCTAGCTACTTCTCTATTATTATTTTTGATATCCTTATCTGTCTCCAAAGATATAACTTCTCCCCTAAAATTAGGGAACTCACCTGGATTTTGCCATGACGTGCCTTCGGGCGGTAATGGCTCGATGTTGTCTGTCTGCTCAGATTGATCAACCATTCTCTCGGGATTATTCATAATATTTATATTATATAATACTTTTAGTTTTTCTTGCAGACTTTCTCTGTATATTATTAAAACCTGGTTAATTAAGCCCCACCATAGAAAATACTCAACCCTTTGGTTGAGTATTTTCTATAATACATATAAGATGGACGAGAACCCCTAGGGTTCGCCTTCCGTAGGAAGCGAGCGAAAAAGAAAAGCGAGCTTTTCTTTTTCCGAGCTGACGCCCGGAAGTGCGGATTTGCCTGCGGCAAATCCGCCCCTCATTACCCACCATTCAAGTTATAAAATAATTTTCAACTATTTCATAATCTGTGGATGTCAGTTACATGCCTTTGTTTAAAAAACCTTCCAATTGTATCTCATCAATGGTTTGATAGACACAATACCTACCACTATTTCCATAATGTGGCGACAATACTGCTATATTCCCGTTCTCGACTGTTTTATTAGTACAGTCTCTATTAAATAGAATAGTAAAATCCTTATTGTTTGGCTCGGCTCCGACCTCGAGTTTTATATTGTATACTCCGGCCCTTACATCGTCATTGATTGCATTTAAAGAAAAACCTTCGATTTCGGTTTCATTTGGATATCGCCCCGTTTCTTTATAGAATTCCCCCACTTGACATATTATTTCTTCACCTATTTGTTGCATATAGTGTTCTGCCGCAAATAGCTTTCTTTTTTCTTCACTGTCAATATAACTATAACTTTCATCTGTATCGATATCTTTTAGGTCATTAGATGTTTTAGTTTTCTGTATCTTAGTGCAGTCTAACTTGACCCGCGAGTGGCCACCACTTAAATAATATGGATCTTTTGATTTTAAAGTTACAGAAAAGTTGCTGTCCTCATCCCATGATATTCTGAAGAATGATAAAACACCACTAATCGCATATGGCGAAAAGACCAACAATAAGCCTATAGCAGCCATAACATAATCTTTAAAAAAATGTTTTTTGCGTCGGCTGCTTAAGACTGCTACTCTTATAAGAGAAACCAACGATAATATAAAAAATATAAAAATCAATCCATGCCAAGCCATACTGAATATTATGAAGATTGCCCATCCGAATTGTGTTCCATGTGCCAAGACATTTGCACCAATAAGAATAAGAATATAACCAAAAAATGTAATTAGCCCGATTATAATAGAAAACTTCTTCCAGAATTTTATTTTCTTGTCTATGTTTGCAATAAAATCAACGGGCATTTTCTGTGTCACGCCATCCGGCAAGGAGTCTTGAGACGATGATGCGCCACTGGAAAAGGTTGATGACATGGGCGTATCTGTACTAATATTGGAAACGGGCGGCTGAACCTGTGTCATTGGCTCAAATGATGATGTCATTTGAGATGAATCCGTAAAATTGTGTTGCAGATTGTCAATCGCTGGTTGTTGTATTGAATTTTGTTCTTCAAAAATAACATTATCATCTTCCATAGTTATATTTTATCATGTAACTTTCATTACTTTAGGTTCTTTTTCTATATCTTAAAACAGAGAACTATTGTTGCAATATGCAGTTTTTTACAAGTTTTGCAACATTTGTTGCAAAACTCATAAAAACAAATTTCTGCACCCTTAGTCTCATGATAAAATGTCCGCAAGCGGAGGAGAAAGGTTAAAAATGATCAAAATAGTAGTATTTGACAGTGGGTATGGCGGAGAGAATTTCGCCGACAAACTGGAGCAAGAGTTAAAAATCGCGGATATTATTCGTGTTATAGATTGGCGGCACGCTGATATTATACAATCCAGTGCCAAAGACGCCCGGAAATGCGCAGAACAAGCTTTAGCTGCCTATATTGGTAAAGTCAATCTTATCATCTTTGCCAATTATTTATTGTCTACCACAAGTTTGAACTATTTTAGACGTAAGTATCAAGATCAAAAATTTATCGGTTTACAACTCGAACATCCGTGTTCGTTTGCTAAAAAAGATGCTTTAATACTGGCCACCAAAGCTATCACTAAAACGATAGGCTTCCATAGTTTTACGCACAAACTAAAACCGAATTTTCACACCAAAACATTGATACTTGATTCATGGCCATCCAAAATTGATGACGGGGAATTACAAATTGACGAGATCAAGGAATGTTTTGGACGAAGTGTCATGGTGGACAATTTTTCTCCATCCAAAGTCATCATTGCTTGTTCTCAATTCAATGATATTATTCCGGAATTAAAACAAGTTCTAGGTAGTAATATTGAAATATGTAATGGAACGCGCGAGACTATTAGCGAAATGTATAAAACACTTAAGCTTCGTGGTGGCATCTGCAAAAGGAGTAGCGCACTTAAATAATGTTTAAATCTATGATATAATTACAGAATACAGTAAAAGGGAAAAACAACATGGAAGATTTAGAAAAAATGAGACATACGCTAAGTCATGTCCTAGCAGCAGCAGTCAAAGAGCTTTATCCGCACGCAAAATTCGGTATCGGCCCAGCCATCAATGATGGTTTTTATTATGATATCGATTTTGGCGATATTAAAATTTCTGACTCCGACTTACCTAAAATAGAAAAGAAAATGCGAGACATCATTGCTCGCAAATTACCGATGACAAAGCGAGCTGCAACTAAATCCGAAGCTTTAAATTGGGCGCGCGACCAAAAGCAAGATTATAAAATTGAACTAATCGAAGAGTTGCCGGAAAAAGAAAAATTAACTTTTTATGACATGGGCGATTTGTTCACAGATCTTTGCAAAGGTCCCCACGTGAGCGATTTATCTCAGACTGGGCCATTTAAACTTTTCCGGGTTGCCGGAGCTTACTGGCGCGGCGATGAAAAACGCCCAATGCTTACTCGTATATATGGCGTAGCATTTGCCACCAAAGCAGAACTCGACGAATATCTTAATCGCCAGGAAGAGGCCAAAAAACGTGATCACCGTAAACTTGGTAAAGAACTAGATTTATTCTGTTTTTCAGACTTAGTTGGTGCCGGCTTGCCTTTGTTCACACCGCGCGGTACCGAACTTCGTGAGTTGATGGCCAACTATTCATTATCGCTCCGTGGCAGAGAAGGCTTCAAAAAGGTTTGGACTCCGCATATCACCAAAACTGACCTCTATAAAAAGTCGGGTCACTATGCTAAATTTGGAGATGAGCTATTTATGGTTCACTCTCAAGTTAGCGGTGAAGACTTTGCTATGAAACCAATGAATTGTCCACACCATGCTCAAATTTTTGCTTCTCGTCCACGTACTTACCGGGAGATGCCAGTTCGCTATATGGAAGCAACCACTGATTATCGTGACGAAAAAACTGGCGAGCTCGGTGGTTTGTCGCGAGTTCGTTCACTTACTCAAGATGACTCACACGTTTTCTGCCGTAATGATCAGATAAAAGATGAAGTAAAGCGCCTAGTCGGCATCGTCAAAGAGCTTTACGAAACTATGGGTATGCAAAAGTTGCGCGCGCGTCTTTCGTATCGTTCTGATGAAGATAAATATTTAGGCGACAAAAAGCTTTGGGATATGGCCCAGAAGCAAATCAAACAAGCCGCTATCGATAATGGGTTGGATTATTTCGAACAAGAAGGAGAAGCCGCTTTCTACGGGCCAAAGATTGATTTTATGGCAGAAGACGCCATTGGCCGTGAACATCAATTGGCTACCATCCAATTAGATTTTGTCCAACCGGAACGTTTTGGACTCGAATTTATCAATAGTAAAGGAGAAAAAGAACGTCCAGTCATGATCCATCACGCAACGCTCGGTTCGATTGAACGTTTCTTATCGGTATTCATTGAACATACTGGTGGCTGGTTCCCATTTTGGTGTGCTCCAGAACAAGTCCGCATCGTCACAGTTAATGATAAGGTCGGAGATTACGTTTCGCAAATTACTGAAATACTAGACGACATTATCATAGATAAACCACTTAAATACAATGAATTAAGATATACCATAGATGATTCTGCTGATTCATTAGGCAAAAAGATTCGACGCGCTACCGAAATGAAAATTCCAGCCATACTTGTCGTTGGTCCTAAAGACGTTGAATCCAAAACCGTTTCAATTCGTCTTCGCGATAAAGAAGAGAGCATCAAGTTATCAAAGCTTGCCGACTACCTAAAGAAACTAAAATAATGCCAGATAATCAAAACCTTCCAACCATTATCATTTTGGGCCCTACAGGCTCTGGCAAAACTGGTATCGGTATTAAGCTAGCAAAAGAATTCAATGGCGAAATAATTTCTGCAGACTCCAGAGCAATTTATAAGGGAATGGATATTGGAACAGCGAAGCCGACAAAAGAAGAGAGACAGGGAATACCGCATTATGGAATTGATCTAGTTGAGCCTAGTGAGCGTTTCACAGTAGCAGACTGGAAAGAATATGCTTTAAACAAGATCAATGGAATAAAACGGAAAGGGAAACTGCCAATTATAGTGGGAGGTACTGGACTGTACATCGATGCGCTTATTTACGACTACCAATTCAAAGGGCCGACCGGAACTAAAATTGGAGATTTTGAACAAAAAACTTGTACAGACAGACAAGAGATAAAAGGTAATTATATTCTTGTAGGCATCAAATGCGATACCGAAGAATTACGTGCAAGATTGAGTAAAAGAATTGAACAAATGTTCTGTCCTGAGTTGTACGACGAAGTAAAAAAACTAGCTCATCTATACAACTGGGATAATGGCGCAATGAAAAGTAATATTTACGAATTTGCATGGAAGTACCTTCAAGGGGAACTAAGCTTAGAAGCTGCAAAAGAAAAAAGCTTTTATAAGGATTGGCACTTGGCCAAACGGCAAATGACCTGGTTTAAACGTAATCCTGACATAATTTGGCTCGACTTGGAAATGATTTATCCATACATTAAAAAAATCTTAAACAATTAATTACATTATTTAATTGTTTTTAAAAACTGTGCTAAAATTATATTGATATGACTAAAACAGCAAGTACTCCAACCGAAAAACTCTTTGGCTCCAAGACAAGAGCTAAGCTGCTAAATCTTTTTTTCGAAAATCCCGAGAAATCATTTTATGTTCGCGAGATGACCAGAGTAATTGATGAGCAGATTAATTCTGTGCGTAGGGAACTATTAAACTTAGAGAGCATTGGTGTCATCAAAAATGAGACGTTTGACAATAAAGTCTACTATTCAGCTAATAGCAAACACCCATTTTATCGACCGCTAGTTGATATTTTTTCTAAAAAGGTAAGCGCACTAAGTGATCAAGACATCAGAGAGACTACGTGGGAAGAATATTGCAGACCAGTCAAGAAATACCTAAAAGGCCTCATTGTCACCAATCGTTTACCTGGCCAAGACGGAATAGACCTTTTGATTATTGGCAATGATAAAACCAAAAAGCTTACTCGTTGGGCCGAAGTTATTGAAAAGAAGCAGGGTAAACCAATAAACTATGTGATTATGTCATCCGATGACTTTACTTACCGAAAAAGTGTACGCGACCGTTTCATATTTGATGTTCTCGAAATGGAAATTACCGAAATTATAGATCCAGAAGGTATTATTAAATCAAAAAAGGAGTAAAATGTTTGAAATAGAAAGCAAAAGTCAAAACGAAATAATCATCTCGACTAAAACTACCACCGTCAAAGTTAATATCGAAGATGGCGTTATCGACGCAAACCTAGAAGTAGGGAAGATACATGGCCCTGGCGAATTTGAGATTGGTGAAATATCTATTCGCGGTATTGCTACTACTAGCAAGAAAACCATCTACGATGTCGAGATAGGCGGAGTTCATATTGGTATCATTGGTGGCATCGAAGAAAACCTTGACGATATCGTTGCGGATATTCTTTGCACCTCATCTGTCCGCGCTGTTCGAGAGATTGAACCAAAGCTTATTGTTTCAATGGGCAATGTTGATGGTATGGTTTCCGAATTGAAACTTTCTGCTCGAACCGAGAAAAAACTCAAAGTCAAGAATCTTGATTCTCTCCCTACGGTTAAAGAGGTAGTGGTACTAAATTAGATGAATTTCCTATATATAATAATAGTATTAATTATTGTAGTATTATCCGTTGTGCTTCATGAGCTTTCGCATGGCATCGTAGCTTATTGGCTAGGCGACAATACCGCAAAAGATGCCGGACGTTTATCTTTTAATCCTCTAAAACACATCGATCCGTATATGTCTATTTTAGTACCAGTGGTGTTGTTTATTCTCAGGGCGCCAGTTTTTGGTGGAGCTAAACCAGTACCTATCAATCGGTACAATCTCAAGTGGCAAGAATGGGGAATGGCGCTTGTCGCCATTGCTGGACCTTTGACAAATTTCTTTTTAGCTTTTATTTTCTTTCTGGTGGGGCATTTTACTGGATTATTATATGGTGGCGGTGGCGAACTGCCAGAATTTATCTTCGGTGAAATTATTTTTATAAATCTCGGATTTATGATTTTTAATCTTATTCCTATTCCGCCACTCGACGGTTCTAGAGTATTATATGCTATCGCGCCTGATGGTTTTCGCAATCTTCTATTATCTATAGAGCAATACGGTTTTATTATTGTCTATGCTTTAATCTTTCTTTTTGGTGAAGTTTTTTCGAGTTTAATGATTAGCGCAACTCAGGGAATCCTAGACTTCTTTTATCTGATAGTTGGGAAATAAATCAAGACATGATATAATAGAATTAGCCCTGTTGGCAGCATGATTTTCCTGAATAATCATGTTATAGGGATTTCGTGGCTTACACCCGTGGGTGTATCGCATAAGATTTTACCCACCTTGTATATATTACGGGGAAAACAGGCCGACAGGGCACCTAAATAAAGGTGGGCATGAAACAACGTATCAGAGTAGTCGGCATAATTAGAAACGAAGACGGAATACTCGTCTTCAAACGCAACCGTGGACGTAGTGAATCCCCGGTTTTTTGGGAACTTCCGACTGGAAAAATCAAATTTGGTGAACAACCCGAAGAAGCCATGGTTCGTTCATTAAACGAAGATACTGGCCTTAACGTATCATCCATCATTCTAAAAGATGTTATTACGTTTTTGGCTCCAGAAGGTTCTAGCCAACTTAGTAATCTATATATAGTTTACGAAATAGGTATAAATGGCGATATTAAACCCACTCCAAAAGAACGTTATACGTCTTATAAGTTTATTAAAGATTTTGCCAATTCCAATATTCATCTAAATGAAACCAGTTTGTCAGTCATTGAAATTGAAGGAGAGAAAACCGTTTCGAATCATTTATCGATGCGCGATACTGCTAACAGCGTTACGGTCAATGTAGATGGCGCATCGAGAGGAAATCCTGGTCCAGCTGGTATTGGCTATGTAATCCACGATGGAACTGGAAAAATTATCGAACAAGGTGGTGAATTTATTGGTTTTGCCACATCTCGTATGGCTGAATACTATGCTATGCGAAAAGGTATAGAGCGCGCCATTGAGCTAGGATATAAAACTGTAAAATTTGTATCCGACAGCCTCATGGTAGTTAATCAATTATCTGGCATCTTTTACATCAAAAACCAAGACATCATGCCGATATACCAGAATATCAATGAAAAAATTGCATTTTTCGATGCAGTTTCATTTAAACATGTCTCTCGCTCGGAAAATGTTATTGCAGACAAAGAAGCAAACAACGCTATTGATCGTACCTTGGGCCGATAGGTAAACAATTGACAAAATAGCATTTCTGTTGTAAAATATAATGTATGTGTTTAAATAATCAGACGACCGATATTATTGGTTCCAGTGAATTCGTTGAGATTGCCGGTATTAAGCATATTCCGGCGAAAATAGATACTGGTGCCGATTCGTCTTCTGTTTGGGCGAGTCATATCAATGTTGATCAAAATGGAATATTATCATTTCAATTATTTGATAAAAAAAGTCCATTTTATACTGGTGAAACACTCAAAAGAAAAGATTATAAAGTAGCTGTTATTCGTAGTGCAACAGGACATGAGCAAATTCGCTATCGTACACATTTTAGTACCGTAATTAAAGGAAGAAAAATCAAAGTTCTTTATAATCTATCAGATCGTAGTAAAAATAATTATCCAGTTCTGATTGGTCGACGCACTATCACTAATAAATTTTTAGTCGATGTCTCGCTCAATCATACTGGCATCAAAAAAGTAAGTACTCAGACTCACAGGGTTCAAGCTCGTTTCGAGAAGAATCCTTATGAGTTTCATCAAAAATATGTAAAAGGGAAAGGAGAATAAAATGAAACTAGCAATTCTTTCTAACGGCAACGCTAATTATTCTACCAAACGTTTAGTTGAAGAAGCCGAAAAGCGTGGCCATCAGGTTAAAGTTATTAAGTATAAAAACTGCTACCTATCTTTAGATGATAAGCATCCAGATGTTTATTATAAAGGCAAAAAAATTGAAGGATTTGATGCGGTTTTACCACGTATCTCAAACAATATGACTAGATATGGCTGCGCCGTAGTTCGTCAATTTGAAATGCAAGGTGTTTATACTTCCGCCGCTTCTGTTGCAATCACCAGGGCACGTGATAAATTGCGCGCAGCCCAAATTCTTGCTAAATATGACATAGATACCCCAAAGACTCTAGTTTCTCGTAATACTTCCGATATAGATGATTTGCTTGAACAAATCGGTCTCCCTGTTATTATTAAATTAGCTACTGGCACTCATGGCAATGGAGTGATTCTTGCAGATACCAGAAAAGCCGCCAAGTCTGCTCTACAAGCTTTTTATCTTTATAATGAAGATGGCACAAATATTCTGCTTCAAGAGTTCATTAAAGAATCAGCGGGCACCGATATCCGCGCCTTCGTGGTAGGGAATCGTGTTGTAGCATCTATGCAAAGAGATTCCTTAGACGATGATTTTCGTTCTAATCTTCATCAGGGTGGGCTGGGCACGTCAGTCAAGTTGACTGATGCTGAGAAAAAAGTGGCCGTAAAAGCCGCACGCGCCATGGGTCTTCATATTTGTGGTGTTGATTTGATGCGCTCTACTCGTGGTCCATTAGTACTTGAAGTAAACGCATCTCCAGGGTTTGGTATCGAGAAAGTTACCGGTCGCGACGTCGCTTCCAAGATTATTGAATATATCGAACATAATGCCACGCGACACAATACCAAGGATCGTGTCGGCGCCTAAAACTGATTAAAATAATACCATTTGGAGACGGGTGACGGACCTGGAAGGGGACCCCAAAATGTTTGCGTCAGCAAAATTTTGGGGAGGGAGAAGGTCCGGCAGGACCCGCTAAGAGATGGCATGATATAGTTTTTTATGGTACAATATATCTGAGCCTGAAAGGCAATCGCTTGGGTTCCCAAGAGGAAAGTCCGGGCAACATAAGGCAAGGTAGTCGTTAACGGCGACCGTCCGTAAGGATAGGGAAAGTACCACAGAAACAATACCGCCTTGTGTCTTTTCTAAGATGCACGGTAAGGGTGAAAAGAGTGGGGTAAGAGCCCACAGTATCTCGTAGCGATACGTGATGGCGGCAAACCCTACCTGTTGCAAGGAGTGCTATTAGCCCCTGCCCGGGGACGCACGTTCACCGCTAGAGCGTTGTAGCAATACGACGCCAAGATAGATGATTGCCGACTATATATAATATATAGTCACAGAACCCGGCTTATAGACGGCTCAATATCAAAAATCCGACCGCCAAGGGTCGGATTTTTGTTCTCTAAATGAGAAAATTATTTGTTCGTTTTCTTTTCAGCCCTAGCTTTTGGAGATTCAATCAAGCCTTTTTTCTTCAAAGTGCGTAAAGCCGAAGTGGATACGTTACATTTAACCTTTTGGCCATTGATAATCAAAGTTCTCTTGCTCACATTTGGTTTAAACACCTTGCGAGTATGTCTCTGTGAGAAGGAAACATTGTGGCCGTACATTTTGCCTTTTCCAGATATTTCACAAATCGCCATCTTATTTCTCCTTCACCGTATTAACAATTGCTTTAAATGCTTCAGGGTTGTTTACAGCAAGATCAGCTAAAACCTTACGATCCAGAGTAATATTCTTAGCCTTCATACCAGCAATCAGTTGTGAATAGGAGAGACCAAGCTCTCTCGATGCGTTGTTAATACGAGTAATCCATAAAGCACGCAAATCGCGCTTACGATTACGACGATCTCTGTAGCTGTATTGTAGGGCTTTGATAACACCCTGCTTACCGAGTCGGAAACTACGACGACGGTAATGTTGCATACCGCTAGTAGCACTTAAAATCTTCTTATGCTTCGCGTGGGCCGCGACACCTCTTTTTACTCTCATAATTAAACTCCTAAAGCCGTCTTTACGTTTTTCTTAATTTTGCCGTCAATCACCGCAGCGGTTTTCATGTTGCGTTTTCTGGCTTTAGATTTCTTTGCGAGAATGTGATTCCCGTAGGCACGCTCACGAACAATCTTACCAGAACCAGTAATTTTAATTCGTTTTGCGGTACCTTTATGCGTTTTCAACTTTGGCATAATATTTCCTTTTTTAAATTTAATAATAATCCCCCAAAGGTACGACCAGGGAACCGTGAAAGTAGGAAAGTACTTCTTCCGAATTCTTGCTGGTTATTTCTTACGAATCTGTATTGATAGATTCCGTCCACTCATTTGTTGTTTTCCCTCAGCTACGATGTCTCCACCTATAAGACCAAGAACCTTGTTTAATAGTTCTGTGCCCAATTCTTTGTGAGCCATCTCGCGACCCTTAAAGACAATCATAATCTTTACTCGGTCTCCATCATCGAGAAAACCACGCATTTTGCGGACTTTGATGTTAAGATCGTTATCTGAAATCTTTAGACCAATCTTCATTTGTTTCAACTCGGATTGTTTTTCACGAGCTTTTTTTCGATTTTTGGCCTCTTCCTTCATCTTTTGATACTGGAATTTACCCCAGTCAATAATTTTAACGACCGGCGGATTGGCGTTAGCGGCGATTTCCACTAAGTCCACTCCCTGTTCCTTCGCAAGAAGTTGGGCTTCGCGACTCGACATAATACCGAGTTGCTCACCATTTGAACCTATTACGCGTACCTCAGGATAACGGATTTCTCCATTTAGCCTAGTGCGTGAATTGTTTTTTATAGTAGTCCTTTCTTCTCTTGAATTAACCTGTCACCAATTATATCAAACTACAGGAAAAAATGCAAGCAAAAACACTCTTATTCTTGCTCCGATTTCTCTGGTAAATCGACTGCCCATTCGCCAGGGCTCGTGTCAGAATATAAAATTGTGTCTTTACCCATCTGAGCCACAGTTTTTTGTAAGTTTTCCGCCGGATTTTTCTTAGAAATAGCCACTTGTTTTTTTATGCCAAGGCGATCCAGTTGCTCTGCATAATGCTCACGTATTTTTTGTGCTGTTTTTGGGCTAAATTTGTCCAAAATATTTGCAAATTTGTTCACTAGAGTTAGCGAAGCAGCACCACTATTGCCATTTTTGTTCAGTTTGGCTAATGTGTCAACAGTTTCTTTTGGTAATCTTGTCCATAAATAACCAGTTTGTTTACCATAGCCATCTGCACGTTCGGTAATTTCAGCAGAATTAGAGAAAAACAACTCCAAATTTGGCGCTTTCATGGCAAATTCTTGATCTTTTTCATCGCCTTTTAATGATTTATCGGCAAGATCATAACTGATAATTGGACAAATCCCCCCGTTTAAAATCTTAGAGTTATTTGGAAAAACATCGTGGGTGGACTTAAGAATACTTGGCGATAAGGTTGCAAAAATAGCTGCATCGATAAGATTACTTTGCACTAGCAGTGTTTTAACACTTTCAAGATATGTTTTGCGCGTATCAGCTGATGGCCCTAATTCTTTCAATTCTAAAACCACCTTATGATTAGGGTTATCTTTCATGTATTGCCCAACTATGCCGAGCCCATCTTCTAGCGATAATCTCTGCCCATATTCAGCAACTTCTTTGCTAGATAAAGTATGTATGGGTTTTGAGAAAAAGAATCTAGCGCCAGCGCGCGGGGAGTGGGAAATCCAAGGTTTACCGTCCTTATCAAAGCGGATATCAAGTTCTGGGATACTAGTGCCGCTTTGCAACTCATGTTCGAGCGCATCTTTAGTGTTTATCTGTTTATGATTGATTATAGAATAATCGATTTGCTTACTAAGCGATTTATCTACATCTTTTAAGGTGTTTTCAATTTGAGTAATCAAGGCATCGGCTTGGACGTCTTCGGGGTCATTAAGGGCTTCGCCGGTAGTATTAGTTGCTTCAGTAGCAGCCCTTTGTCCTTCGTCTAGTTTGCTAAGACACAAAGCTATCTTACCAAACTTACGATACAGTTTCGCTCGCTCGACAAGCTTCTCTCTATTACTATCGGTAGTTTGTTCTTTCTGTTCATCTATTTCACTCGACCGGGATTCATTTTCTAAAGAATCACTCGCAGGTTGTTTCATCAAGACATCCCACTTAGTCAAACTATCGGATGCTTCAGGCTCTGAATGTGTTTTCGGTTCTACATCTGACATACTATCAGTATAACATATTATTTATTGCAATTTTATTAAACTAACGCTTTCTATACGTTAACGCTTCGGCCAAGTGTTTTGGTGAAATGGTGTCAGAACACTCCAAATCAGCAATCGTCTGAGCAACTTTGATTGTTTTGAAATACGCTCTTGCTGAAAGATTCAACTTTTCAGAAGCATTGGCTAGCAAAGTCTCTGCGCCAGAATCAAGTTTTAAAAGTTGTGAAACTTGAAAAGAAGAAAGGGAACCATTATATACTCCATCTCGACCGTAACGAGCCTTTTGTCTCAGAATTGCCCCTGTTATTGTATTTTTTACAACATTATGTTCAGTATTTTTGTTCTTTATTACTTTTCTTAAAGCTTGATTATCAACCCTCTCGACCGTAAGATTCATATCAATTCTATCAAAAAGTGGCCCCGATAATTTTTTATTATAATTTTGTATTTGGGCTTCTGAGCACTTGCATTCATGGGTAGGGTCACCTAAATAACCGCACGGACAAGGATTCATGGTTGCAATCATCATAAAATCGGCAGGGTATGTTGTTTTTTGGTTGGCTCTAGAAATAGTTATAACTTTATCTTCGAGCGGTTGCCTAAGTGCTTCTAGTACTGATCTAGGAAATTCAGGTATTTCATCTAAAAACAAGATTCCTTTGTGCGCCAAGGATATTTCTCCAGGGCCACTAGCTCCACCTATTAAAGAAGTGGCACTTGCTGTGTGATGTGGAGCCCTATATGGCCGCCGCCTGATTATATCGTCGTTTGATAATCCTGCTATGGAATAAATTTTTGTGATAGTTATCATTTCGTCCGCCGTTAAATCAGGTAAAAGATTTGCAGCTGTTTTTGCTAGCAGAGTTTTGCCTGCCCCAGGCGGCCCGGAAATTAATAGATTATGATGGCCAGCAATTGCTATTTCTATTGCTCGTTTAGCTAATTGTTGTCCCAAAATATAATCTAAAAATGGACCATTTTGATCTTCATTATGTTTTTCGGAATTAAGAATATCGCTGTTTGCCGTATTGTTTAGTTCAGTTTGGCCTTTAAGCGCAAGATACAATTCCTGTATGGATTGTACTCCATAAATTGAAACATTTGACACTAAAGAAGCCTGCAGAAGATTTTTGTGAGGGATATATATTTCTTTAAATCCAGCTTTTTTCGCAGTCTCAACTATGTTTATAATGCCTTTGACCGGTCTTAATTCGCCATTTAAGGACAATTCGCCCACAAAAACCTTATCACTAACGTCTTGGTTGATTATTTGTCCAGAAAGTAACAATATGGACAATGCAATTGGCAAATCTAAATACGCTCCATCTTTTTGTAGCTCAGCAGGCGCTAAATTAATTGTCACTTTTTTATCTGGAAATGAAAAACCAGAGTTTACGAGCGCGCTTCTTACCCGTTCTTTGGCTTCATTTATGGTTTTGTTAGCCATTCCTACGATATTAAACGTTGGTAAACCTCTGTTCATATCGCCTTCCACTTCCACCAACCTAGCGTCAAAACCGCAGGGAATCATTGAATGTATTTTTGCTATCATAGGGTTTTTCTAGCATATTGTTCTAGAACCATCAACCAAATTATGACGCTTTTGCATAGTTATAAATGCACGAGCATTATAATAACCACAACGGCTATCGAAGATAGCAAAATAATACAACAGATTCGACGATAAAAGTTGTGGAAAACTCGCAAAAAATGTACAAAAAAAGTATCAAAAAAGTGTTGACATAACCATTTTTTCGCGATATTATAGAGATAGCTTTTGAATAAAAAAATTATTCAAAAGGTCAAAACAAAAATTTAGCCAAAATAACTCCACACTCTACAAAAAGACCGGTTTTCCTCGCAGTTACCGGTCTTTTTCTATGGATTGATGATAAAATAACAGCCAAAAAACAAAAACGCGGAGCATTATAAATAGTGCTAGTTTGGTCCATATGGCTTACGCGATAGTAATTTAGAGCAGAATATGGTATAATTATCCACAGTTGGGGCTGATCAAGCTTAGACGGGATATTAACAGTTGTAAGGCGCGTCGATTAAATACCGTAAGTATTAAATAAGTGCTAAAAACACGAAAACTGCGCATGTCATGTACATGCCAGCTTATGCCTAATTATTAATAGGCTGGTTCTGGATTAAGTTTCCGTAGATTCAGAATTATCATACAACGGGAATAAGGTTATTTAGCTGGCGTAATTTAACACGAAAAAAATAGCCATGGCATTTATTAGTTTTGTTTCTTGCAGCTAATAATTTCAGCCAAGACAAAACAAGGAACTATGCGCGTAGAATTATGACCAAGTGATATTTCGGACCCGGAGGCAGTATCCGGCAGCTCCACCATTATGTAAAATATAGCCGATTTAGCGGCATTTTTTAGTTTCAAAAACAACAAATGTTGTAAAAAATACAACAAAATGAACAATAAAATAGAACAGGGTAAAATAAGGGAGAATGTTGTAATAATTACATCGATAAAATTGAACAAATGCATTGATTTTTTTAGAAAAATATGCTACCATAAAAACAGTCGAGATGACTAAACAAAAAAGAAAATAAAAGGACTTTAAAAATGAAAAATATCAAAACGTAATATTTGGCGGGCGAAAAGGTAATTTCTAGCCATAAATTACACATTTAGGAATTACCTAAAGCTCCGCTAAATCCTGCATTAAGCAGGGAAAAGCGTAGAGCGCATAGTTAAATCTTTCGTTTGTACCTTTTTTAAACATAAACAAGAGCGAAAGAAACAAACTATAAGGACATTTGCTTCACTTTTAGTGAAGCGGTCAAAGGGATAGCGTAAGGGGTTGCGGTCAATAGTTAAGATTTTAAGTGCCGGATAACCCCCCGCTTCCTCCCTAGTTATAAATTCTTGGGGGATCAACCAAATATATGATACAATTAAGTTATGAATAAGCATAACCGTATCGTAACATCAGTAAGCATTATTGGACTCGCAGCTTTAATTCTAATGCTGAATTTTACATCTCCGACGGAAATAGGTCCGTTCGGGGTTTTATTATTTTTTACAACGGTTTATCTAGTTTCTTTTGGTCTAATGACATTTCTTATTCATTCATTTTTTAGAGTCGCCTTTAAAAAACAAGTTAACGGAAGTAAACTTTACCTATATGCGGCTATTATGGCTTTCGTTCCGATAATGTTAATGATGGCGCGATCATTTGGGGCAATTAATCTCTGGACAATTAGTCTAATCATACTATTTGTCTTTTTAGCAGAATTTTTAGTCTACAAAAAAACATAATATGTGGTAAAATAAGCATATGGACTATACAACGGCGGTGCAAAATGACAATAAACAACCTAGACAGCCACAGGATTCTTTTTTTACATCTGGTGTAGGTACCAACGATGTAGACAATAACAGCTTCGACTCGGAAAAAAACTTAGATTTATCCAATCAATCCGTCGAATGGTCTAACCCAGCTGAAAGAAACCCTGAAAACGTAGGTATAGCAGCCATTGAATCATTAGGATTGCAAAACACGCCACCAGAAAACAAAGACCACGATATCTCGACCACAGAGCTAGAAATGCCACCAAATACTACCACCGAAGAATCCCCCATAGAGAACAGCGATGAACAAATTGCCCCTGAACAAAATCTGAGTTTTATTAAAACTGAAAAAGTTTTATCGAAAGATGCAGTCAGGGAAATATCTAAGGAGATCAATAAATTTAACAGAGATGGAAATGCGACGAATTTTTACGAAGAGACACGACGAATGATGGAAATAAATCTTAAAAACTCCTACGGAAGGGAGCTTGGAAAATGAGTGAAATAATCTGTTTTAGTATTTTTTACAACATTAAGAAGGGACTCGATTAATGGACACTTGGGTGGTTGTTGCAATTATACTCATATCAGTGGCAGTATTTTTTGCAGTTATTTTTTCTACCCATATCACAAATCTTAGAAAAGCCAAAAAGTACGAGCGTGGTCTCAAGATGGTACCACTGTTGATTCATCTCCCGCCGACCACCGACGATATTGATGCCGGCAGTCGAGATAACCGTGATATCATCAATGAGGCCATTTCTAAGGCGCAGGTAATGTATTCCATTCTTTCGTCTACCATTACTAAGGGATATAAGACCAAAATGTATGGCCAACGTCATTTTTCTTTCGAGATAATTGCTAAAGATGGATTTATCAAGTATTACGCCATTGTCCCAGCTGTTCTTACAGAGACGGTAAAACAGGCAATCCAATCATCTTATCCCACTGCTAGAGTAGAAGAAAAACGAGAAGAAAACATCTTTGAAGGCGGTGGCGGAGCTGACACCGTAGCTGGAGCTGAGCTTACTCTTAACAAAGATTATTATCTCCCAATCGCAACCTACGAGGATACCAAAAGAGATGCCCAGCTTGCAATTTTAAATGCCATGACCAATTTGAACAAAGAAGAAGGAATAGCTGTACAAATTTTGTTTCGTCCTGCAGACAAAAAATGGTCAAGTAGTTCCAAGGAACGTATCGAATCCATCCAAAAAGGGAAAAAGACCAAAACCATCGGTGCGAGTATTGGTGACATAGCGATGGATCTCATCAAGGCCCCCTGGGAAGTTCCAGGTGTTCATGAAAAAACCGAACAAGAAGTCATCACTAACGTTAAACAGGATGAAATAACAGCTATCTCTAACAAACTGCGTTATCCAGCCTTTGAAACCTTAATCAGAATAGTTGCTAGTTCCAGTTCCAAAGCTCGTTCCGAAGCTTTAATGGGTGGTATTGTGTCTGCCTTTTCTCAGTTTAATGCCCCCGAGTTAAATGGTTTTAAAGTTAACACATTAAAAAATTCCAAAAAACTCATCATAGATTATACTTTTCGATTTTTCCCATTAAAAACTCGCAATAATATCTTAAACAGTGTCGAATTGGCCAGCATTTTTCATTTACCAGAACAGAGCTCTATTCCAAACTCCAGTGTAGAGCGTCAGCTTACTAAACAGGTTGACGGCCCGGCTCGTCTTGCGACTGAAGGTGTATTCTTGGGGACTAATGAGTTTAGGGGTGAGCAAAAAGCCATTTATCTCGACGATAAGAACCGTCGTCGACACATGTACGTTATCGGGCAAACTGGTATGGGTAAATCAGTATTTCTTGAAAACATCGCCTTTCAAGATATGTGTGATGGTAGAGGTTTTGCCTTTATCGACCCACACGGTGACGCGGTAGATGCTCTTTTGCAACGTGTTCCGGAAGAAAGAATTGACGACGTAATTTACTTTGACCCATCAGATATCGAACATCCCGTTGGCATGAATATGTTTGAATTTACAGATCCAGACCAAAAAGACTTCATAGTCCAAGAAGGGATTAGTATGCTTCAATCACTGTTTGATCCCCAAAATCAAGGGTTCTTTGGGCCACGTGGCCAGCACATGTTCCGCAATGCTGCGCTCCTTCTTATGTCAGACCCAGCCGGAGCTACCTTTATTGATATCCCGCAATGTTTTACAGATGTAGAGTTTGTTAAATCAAAACTTAAATATGTTACCGATAAAGCAGTTTATGATTATTGGACCAAGGAATTTCCAGCTTCTCAAAAATCAAGCGATGCAGGCGAGGTTATTACTTGGTTTTCGAGTAAATGGGGCCCATTCCTAGCAAATACAATTATGCGAAACACCTTAGGTCAAGTTAAATCCGGATTTAACATCCGTGAAATTATGGACAATAAGAAAATTTTCTTGGTCAACCTCTCAAAAGGTAAGCTTGGTGATATTAACTCTAATCTTCTCGGTATGATTTTTGTCATGAAATTCCAACAAGCTGCCATGAGTCGTCAAGATATACCTGAAGATGAACGTAAAGATTTTTGCCTCTACGTGGATGAGTTTCAGAACTTTGCTACAGATTCATTCGAATCTATTCTCTCCGAAGCACGTAAATATCGTTTAAATCTTATCGTTGCTAATCAGTTCATGACTCAGCTAACCGAAAAAATCAGGGAAGCATTGCTTGGCAACGTTGGTTCTATCATCTGTGGTCGTATTGGTGTGACAGATGCAGACCTAATGGTCAAAGCCTTTTCACCAACCTTTACAGCAGAAGATCTCACTAAAACACCAAACTTCTCTGCAATTGCAAAAGTTATGATGTTCGATATGCCATCAGCTCCGTTCACGATGAAATTGCCAGCTCCGATGGGCGAACCGAACGAAAAGCTAATGGAGTCTCTCAAGGTGTATTCTGCCACTAAATATGGCAAAACGCGCGCTGAAGTTGAAAAAGAAATCCAAGACCGCTGGTCGAGCGCAGAAAAGGCAAAAGCAGAAAACGCGCCAGAAGAAAATAACGGCCACCAGGAGAGCTTTTTAGACGAAAAGGCCCCCGAATCCAACTCGGAGCCAAAAAAGGCTCTAGAGGCCCAAAATTTAGCCGACAAAGGCTTTTTAGACGAGTGGTTATCCAGGCACGAGCAGTCTCGGTCGCAATCGTCAAAAGAAGCGTCATTGCAGGATCAACCCCAAACAGAACCGCAGTCTCAAGATAAGGTACAAATCCAACAACCCAAGATTCAACAATCTACTCCATCTAATAGCACCGAATCTGAACCAACAGAATTCTCTATTTCTCATGATTCTTGAAACCACAGATTAAACACTTGATTTTTTGTTTTTAAGGTGTATAATAGATAAAGAATAATAAAGAAGAGGTAAAAAAATGGCTGATAAAGCTGGAGATTATGACTCGTCTGAAATTCGGGTACTCGAGGGGCTAGAACCTGTCCGGTTGCGACCAGGTATGTACATCGGTTCTACTGGTTACGATGGTTTACATCATCTAATTAAGGAAATCGCCGACAACTCTATTGATGAAGCTATTGCAGGGTATGCCAACAAAATCGAGATCACTATTCTAAAAGATGGTGGTGTTCGTATAGATGATAATGGCCGCGGTATTCCTGTAGATATTCATCCTAAAACCGGCAAATCTACTCTTGAAACCGTCCTTACGGTTCTTCATGCTGGTGGGAAATTTGGAGATGGCGGATATAAGGTATCGTCTGGTCTTCACGGCGTCGGTTCTTCGGTTGTAAACGCTCTCTCTACGCACATGATAGCTGAAGTTTATCGCGATAGTAAAACTCACCATATCGAATTCGATACAGGGAAGCCTACTAGTGATTTACAGGTATCTAAAGGAAGTCCGCGCGACTCGGGTACATCTATTACTTTTTATCCCGATCCATCAATTTTTAAAGAAACCACTACCTTTGACTATAATTGGGTTTCCAGCTACGCTCGTCACCAAGCTTATCTTACCAAGGGGATACTAATTACAGTAACAGATGAACGAACCGGCGAAAAAGAATCATTCTACTTCGAAGGTGGCATCAAAAGCTATGTAAAACGTCTCAATAACGGCAAAGAGACACTCTCTGATGATATTTTTTACGTTGACAAACAAATTGGTGATGTAGGTGTCGAAATCGCACTCCAGTACAACGATAGCTATGCTGAGACCATGAAGCCATTCGCCAACAATGTTTTGACCCCTGATGGCGGTATGCATGTGGTTGGATTTCGTACTGGTCTTACCCGTACCATTAATGATTACGCTCGCAAAAATGGTCTGCTCAAAGATAAAGAAGAAAATCTCACCGGAGATGATATCAAAGAAGGTCTCACCGCTGTCATTCTAGTTAAGTTACCAGATCCACAGTTTGAAGGCCAGACTAAAAACAAATTAGGTAACCCAGAAATTAGGGGTATTGTAGATAAGGTAATGACGGAATATTTTGGTTACTATCTTGAAGAAAATCCCGCAATTGCCAAAAAAATTGTCGGCAAAGCCACCTTGGCGGCTCGTGCTCGCAAAGCTGCAAGGGCAGCACGTGACAATGTTATCAGGAAAGGTGCTTTTGAAGGGCTTAACCTTCCATCTAAATTAGCCGATTGTTCTAGTCGAGATCGCTCAGAGTGCGAATTGTTTATTGTGGAGGGCAATTCCGCTGCTGGTTCCGCCAAAGAAGGTCGTAATCCAAAAATACAAGCTATTTTACCGCTTCGTGGTAAAGTGTTAAATACTGAAAGAGCCAGACTAGATAAAATGCTCGCCAATCAGGAGTTGGTTTCTCTTATCAAGGGTCTAGGGGTAGGTATTGGCGATCAGTTTAATATCGGTGGACTTCGCTACGACAAAATCATCTTTATGACGGATGCCGATGTTGATGGTCTTCATATTGCTACACTTCTCATGACATTTTTCTTCCGTTATATGCCACAGGTTATCGAAGAAGGACATGTTTATCTAGCCAAACCGCCTCTATTTGGTCTAATTAAAGGTACCGGTAATACTCGAAAAATCGACTATGTCTACGACGAAGTCGCTTTGGAAAACAAATTGACCGAAAAAATTGAAGAAAAGCGCAAAAATGGTACCAAAATTGATGAAACGCAAGAGAGATTCAAACAAGCTGGATATACTGCTCAACAGCGTTTTAAAGGTTTAGGCGAAATGGATGCTAAACAGCTCTGGGAAACCACCATGGATCCCGAAAACCGCATCTTGGTCAAAGTTCATGTCGAAGATGCCGAAAAAGCTGACGCTGTATTCACGAAGTTGATGGGAGACCAAGTCGACCTCCGTAAGAACTTCATCCAAGCCGGTGCTGCATCTGTTAACCTTGACGACTTGGACTTTTAAGGAGAAACCATGGAAGAGAACGATAAAAACAGCTTAAATAAAGAAGCAGAGACCAACATCGGACCTGATGGAATTCGGAGCGCGGCAGCGCGAGAACAAGCGCCGTCCGCTCGTGGCGACGGGCCGGACGGACGCGGCCCGAAGGTCGATGGTGGTTCTGTAATCTCTGATGGTATCGAGATAAAGCCTGTCGAACACACCATGGAAGACTACTTCCTTCGCTACTCTATGTCAGTTATTGTGGACCGCGCTCTCCCAGACGTTCGTGATGGCCTTAAGCCTGTAAACAGACGCATTCTCTATACTATGAATAAAAATGGCTGGAAAGCCCCACATGCTACCGTCAAATCCGCTCGTATCGTCGGTGACGTTATGGGTAAATATCATCCACACGGCGACTCGTCCATTTATATGGCAATGGTGAACTTAGCTCAACCTTGGAAAATGCGATACACTCTTATTGAAGGACAAGGTAATTTTGGCTCAATGGATGGTGATGAACCAGCCGCTTATCGTTACACCGAAGCTCGCATGGATAAGGTCGGTGCAGAACTCCTTACTGACATCGAAAAAGATACTGTAGATTTTCGAGATAATTTTGATGGCACTGAGCAAGAGCCAGTAGTGCTACCTGCCGCATTACCGAATATTCTCTTGAACGGTCAAATGGGTATTGCTGTCGGTATGGCCACCAATATACCACCACATAATCTCGGAGAGCTAGTTGATGCTACTGTGGCTCAAATTGATAATCCTGACATTACTCTAGATGAACTCATGAAACATGTTAAGGGTCCAGATTTTCCAACTGGTGCAGAAGTGTATGGCGGCTCACCGATGAAGCAAGCCTATGCTACAGGGAAGGGTTCCGTAGTTATTCGTGCCGTTGCAAACATCGAAGAACGCAAAAATGGTCGCTATAATATCGTTATTACAGAAGTTCCATATGGGATGAGCAAGGAAGGCTTTATCGAGAAAGTTCGTGAATTGGTTCTTTCTAAGAAGCTAGACCATATTGCTGATGCTCGTGATGAATCCGCAAGAGGTAAAATTCGTATTGTTGTAGAGCTCAAAAAAGATGCATTCCCTAAAAAAATCTTAAATCAACTCTATAAGCTCACTCCACTCCAGACATCATTCCATTACAATATGCTTGCCTTGGTCGATGGTGTTCAGCCACGGATTCTTGGACTCAAAGAAATCTTAGCGGAATTTATCAAACACCGCCAAATCGTCACTCGTCGACGTACTGAATTCGATCTGAAAAAAGCTAAAGAGCGTGCACATATCCTAGAAGGTTTGAAAATTGCCCTAGACAATATTGACGAAGTCATTAAAGTTATTCGTGCTTCTTATGACGATGCCGACAAGCAGCTCATGGAACGCTTTGGCCTATCCGAAATTCAAGCAAATGCTATTTTACAGATGCAACTCCGCCGTCTCCAAGGCTTAGAGCGCGATAAAATCGAAGACGAGTTAAAACAGCTCCATGAATTAATCAAGAAATTAGAAGCAATTCTTGCTGACGAAAAGGAAATTCTTCGAGTTATCAAAGAAGAACTTAACGCTCTTAAAGAAAAATATGGTGATGCTCGTCGCTCCAAGATTATTAATCATGAAGTTGGTAAATTCTCCGAAGAAGAACTCATCCCAGAAGAAGAAAGTGTCATTTTACTTACCGCTGAGAATTATATGAAGCGAGTTCCTCAAACCGATTTCCGAAAACAAAACAGGGGTGGTAAAGGTAAACGTGGCATGACAACCAAAGAAGAGGATGTGATTGCTCAGATTCTGACGGCTAATTCGCACGATTATCTCTTATTCTTCACCAACCAAGGCAGATTATTCCGCATGAAAGCTTACGAAGTTCCACAAGCGTCTCTGTCGGCTAAAGGTACTGCAGCAGTTAATATGCTCAACATGCACCCAGAAGAAAAAATTACTGCCATTATCAAACAAGGTGATGCCGGCGCCGACGGATATCTCTTTATGGCCACCAAAAAGGGAACTATCAAGAAATCTGCTATCAAAGATTTCTTTAATGTTCGTAGTAATGGTCTCATCGCTATCAAGCTAGATGCTGGTGATGAGTTACGCTGGGTCAAAGAGACCACTGGTGAAAACGATATCGTCATCTCTACATCTGCCGGACAAGCTACTCGTTTCAACGAAAGAGAAGTTCGAGCTATGGGTCGCTCTGCGATGGGTGTTCGCGGTATGCGTCTGCGCCCTAAAGATGAAATTGTCGGTATGGACGTTATTACAGATCCGAATCAAAAACTCATCGCTGTTTCTGCTAATGGTTACGGAAAAGCTACCTTAGTTTCCAATTTCCCACCACATAAACGCGGTGGTGTCGGTATTAAAGTTGCCGCAGTCACAGCAAAAACTGGCCCAATTGTGGCTGTTCATACCTTGGATCCGTTAGCCAAAGAAGTCATCATGATGTCCACTAAAGGTCAAGCTATTCGTGTAGCCATGAAAGAGATCCCGACTCTCGGTCGCGCAACCCAGGGAGTTCGCATCATGAAGATGAGCGAAGGCGATACCGTTGCATCAATTGGCATCGTTCTTCCTGAAGAAGATTCAAACGACAAAACAGAAAGCTAATAAATCATAAAAACCGCGTTATAAAAATCGCGGTTTTTTGTTATTCATATTACTTAAGTTAATTATCAAAACACTTATGTACTAAAATCAGAATTGTAGGGGTTGAATAATCAAAAAAAACGTGAAATATTGCATCCAATTATCATTAATAGAGGAGCAATATGAGAAAAATCCCTACATTATTATTATCAGCATTAATGCTGAGTACACTATTGTATCAAGGTAAACCAGTTTCAGCTGCTATGGAAGAAAATGGCACTACCTGGTGGACGGTAGAAGAATTATTAGATTTTTATCCAGAAGTCGAAGCCGAAAAAAATGCTAAATGTGGCGATGATGAATGGTGCAAAACAGATTTTATATTTGGTTTGTATGAAAAAGGTGGCAAATATAGTGCACTGAAAAACTTAATCGACAATCAAATCTGGATTACATCTGTAAACCCAGCCACAGAAACTATCAAAGTCTTATATTTTGATAGAGACATGATATTCGGTCACATGGGAATCGATGAAGAAATACATTTGAGACATCTCTATATTGGGTGGATGGAAAATTGGAATGGTCAAATCTATAATTACGACCACGAACGTTTTACCAATGGAAGTATGATTGGGAATCATCCCATGTATGAAGGTAGTTCTTTTATCGATGGACCAGATTGGATACCGGCTTGGGAGGAAGTTGAATTATCCGTGGCTAACTCAAATTTAGTTGATAATACCCATGGTAAGATAGATTATGCTGTTTATGCAGAAAACAATATGTACAATGCACAGGGGTATTTCGATATTTCCACTTGTTTAAACTCTCCAGACTATGAAATCGGCACGGAGTGTAAAATGTACGTTTCTGGTGATCAGTGGGTTTCGTATTTTCCACCTAGAGAATCTATAATTGAGCCAAATAACAATATCGTTACAGAACCGATTGATGCAACTGAGCCAAATAATGACGGCACAGGATTAATTGACACAACTTGGCCGGACACCAATACAGATTTAGAACCAATTAACAATTCTGACGCAATAAATATTTCAACCCAACAGGAATTAGTTGTAGAAGAAGAAAATGGCGTGCGTCCTATTTTGATGGTACCGAATAATTCATTGGCGTCTCCGAAGACTCCCGAAACTGGTCAAAATACAGGGAATCGCGAATATAGTACTGAAATGCCGTGGTGGATTACTATGCTAAGCACAATCGGCTTATTGTTAATTCTTTGGTGGTTTCTTCCCACCAAAAATGAAATAATTCGCAAAAAAGTCGAAAAAAATCGAAAAAAGGTATTGACAAAAAAAGCAGGTTGCGATAAGATGGTATCAGTCTAAAGCTGCGAGTACTTATTTTAGTAGTCTTTGGAAATAATTTAACAATTTAGTTGTGCAATTAATCATCGTCAGTTTTTAATTTTATGTTGAGTTTTTCAAACTAAACACTTTAATGGAGAGTTTGATCCTTGCTCAGGTTGAATGCTGGCGGCGTGCCTAATACATGCAAGTCGAGCGGTAACATGAATAGCTTGCTATTTGATGACGAGCGGCGGACGGCTGAGTAACGCGTGGGAACGTACCCCAAACTGAGGGATAACGCACCGAAAGGTGTGCTAATACCGCATGTGATCTACGGATTAAAGCCTTCGGGCGGTTTGGGAATGGCCTGCGTACGATTAGATAGTTGGTGAGGTAATGGCTCACCAAGTCGACGATCGTTAGATGGTTTGAGAGGATGATCATCCAGACTGGG
>JAFWBV010000007.1 GCA_017506895.1 Candidatus Saccharimonadota bacterium
AAAACTGGACTTTGACGGTCGAAAAGTTTATCAACTTTGTCTCGGATAAAATTTTGCCAGACAGTCGTTTTGCGGAAAGAATTGACGATGAGATGCGCGAGAAAATCACCGACGGTCGCAAGACTATTAACGAAGCGAAAGCTTTGCTGGTGGGGCCGCAGCATTACCGCGCATTAATCGAATCAAATCTGCCAGCGGAGGGCGAGCAAACTTTTGCATTAATTAGCAATCTCAAAAGTGCGCTAGGGCCGCGCAATAAACAGGATTATTTCATGGTGGGCGACTCGGCTATGGCCTACGAAATGTCGCAGACGTTTGGCGACGAAATGAACTTCATTACGATTTTGACGATGCTAGCGATTTTTGCGGTGGTCGTATGCACCTTTAAGTCGTTCTTCGTATCGATGTTGCTAGTGCTAGTTATTCAATGTGCAGTCTACATTGTGATGGCATATTTATCGCTGATCGGATCGAGCATTTTCTTCATTGCGCTAATAATTGTGCAGTCGATTTTGATGGGCGCGACGATTGACTATGCAATTCTATTTACGTCGTATTATGTTGAAAACCGCAGTTACTTCAAAATGAATATACGTGATGCGCTGATTAATACTTATAATCGTTCCATCAATGCCATTCTCACTTCGGCATCGATTCTAATTATCGTGACGGCGATTGTCGGTAACTTTGCGACCGCAATCGCGGCGGCAGTCTGCCAGGCGATTTCGCTAGGCACCTTCTGCGCGACTTTAATTATTTTGATTTTGCTACCTGCCCTATTGGCGACCTTGGATAGGTTTGTAGTTAAGCAGCCAAGCGAGAGAATTGCTGACGCCGAGAAAGGCATCAAAAAACTGCTTCGGGGTTTTAAATCATTGTTATAATCTAATATGAAAGAATCACAGACGCTCAGGGTTATCGATCACGTGCAGGAAGAATACGGCACGGGGACCGAACGATATTTGAACCACAAAAAATAAGCCCTTCGGGGCTTCTTTTTTGGAATTGGTGAGCCGGGAGGGACTCGAACCCTCGACACCAAGCTTAAGAGGCTCGTGCTCTAACCAGCTGAGCTACCGGCCCGCTCACTGTCAAATAGACTCTTCCTATTATACCACAAATCTGTTATAATATAAAGAGTTTAGAGGTAATATGCAAAACAAAATCGCATTTCGTGTTTTAGACTTATTCTCTGGTGCGGGCGGTCTTTCTGCTGGTCTTGACATGAACCCAGAAATCAAAACCGTCTTGGCTACCGATTTCATGGCCGATTCTCTCAAAACTTTCAATTACAATTTCAAAGACGCCCAGACCATTTACGGCGACATCTGTGATGAGACCATCAAAAAAAATATTATCGAAACTGCTAAAAAGCTCCATGTTAATATGATCGTTGGCGGCCCACCTTGCCAGGGTTTTAGCAACAAGGGTAAAAAACTCGGTCTAAAAGACCCTCGCAACTTCCTTTTCAAGCAATATCTTGAAGTCGTCAAAGCCGTTCAGCCAGATGTTTTTGTAATTGAAAATGTCAAAGCCATGTCTACCAGTACCAATGGCTGGTTTATTAATGAAATTCTAAAAGAAATTGACAAGCTCGGTTATCAGGCAAATTGGGGCATTCTTACCGCCAGTGATTTTGGCGTTCCTCAGAATCGTCAAAGAACTATCATAATTGCCAGTAAAACCAAAGCCATTTCTCTCCCCGTACCAACACCAATCAAAAAAGTTACCGTACGCGATGCTATTTCTGATTTAGCCTATCTCGAATCCGGCGAAGGTTATGATGAACAAAACTATAAAACTAAACCCGATTCAGATTATCAAAAACTTATGCGACAAAATTCAAAAAAACTATACAACCACAAAGCTACCAACCACTCCAAAATCGCACTAGACAAGCTCAAAATGATTCCACCAGAATCCGGTAAAGAAAATCTTCCTAGCAATCTCCATGGCAAACAAAAGTTCAAAACTACCTGGGGTCGTCTCAAATGGGATTCTCAAAGCCCAACCATTGACACTCGTTTTGATACTCCATCCAATGGCACTAATAGCCATCCAGTTCTCAATCGTGCCATCACTCCACGCGAAGCAGCTCGTATCCAAAGTTTTCCAGATACTTTTAGATTTTTAGGCAGTAAAACTACTATTTGCAAACAAATCGGCAACGCAGTTCCCCCACTTCTCGGCAAAGCAATCGGTAAAGCAATTGTTAATTCATTAAAGGATAAAAATGTATAAAACCTACAACGACGATGCCTATAAGATTTTATCTACTCTTATTAATGAAAAGCGTAAAGTCGACCACATTATCACAGATCCACCATATAATATTTCCCAAAAAAATAATTTCACGACCATGAACAGCGCCAAAAGAACGGGTATCGATTTTGGTAATTGGGACAAAGGCTTTGATTTAACATCTTGGATTCCGCTTGCTGCATCCCTATTAAAATCCGGAGGCACCTTCATCGTTTTCAATTCCTATCGCAATATCACGCCAATCATCACTGAACTTGAAAACTGCGGAATGGTTGTCAAAGATATAATTAAATGGATCAAAAGTAATCCCATGCCACGCAATATTAACCGAAGATACGTTCAAGACACCGAATTCGCCATTTGGGCCGTCAAACCAAAAAAGCCTTGGGTCTTTAATCTTCCTGAAAACGCTAAATATTTACGTGCAGAGTATAAAACTCCAACAGTCCTAGGCAAAGAAAGGGTCGGCCACCCTACTCAAAAAAGCCTCAAACTTATGACTGATATCATCAAAGTTCATACCAATCCCGGCGATTGCGTCCTTGATCCATTTATGGGCAGCGGTACTACCGGCGTCGCCGCCATCAATCTCTCACGTGATTTTATTGGCATCGAAATCGACGAATCATATTACAAAACAGCACTAAATAGATTAGAAAGGGCTAGTCATGAACACTGAAAATTTATTAAAAAAAGCTTCGCTCGAAACACTTCTTGCGGTTTTCTTCAATTCCAGTCAAAAACCAAATGGCAATTTTGCTGTACAAACCAACTATCGCAAAGGTACTAGCAAATATTTTGAAAAAATTATTTTAAATCCCAGTTCATATCAAGACACCGCAAAAAGATTATCCAAAAAATATAATTTAGACTTCAAGCAGGTCAGCTCCACAATTGTCGAAGCCGAAATTATCAATGAACGAAGCTATACACTTGATGAATTTACATCCGCAGTATATGAATCCATTCTCCCAAAACTTACCTTTGCCACAAACTATGATATCGAACTCGCGAAAGCGTTGTTCGTTTTTCGTGGCAGTCCCGATTTTACCCTTTCATTTTATTCAGTCGATTTAAAACACCCTTCCGAGTCTTATAATGATAATCTGTTCAAGCTCTTACTATCTACTGACGAATTGTTGTCTCGTTTAAATCTTAATTTCCGAGAATTACAGCCAGAATATGTAAATGGCATTGCAAAACGCAATACTCAAATTCGCATTAATCTCAAATGGTACTATGAAAATGTTGCCAAAACTGAAATTCTAAACGAGTTTAAATACGACGTGATGGCACAAAACTACACCAATTTAGGCGAAATACGCAAACCCGGTTCATTCGAAGAAAGATGGATTCTCTATCGACAGTCTATTCTCAACCGCCAACTTTCTTCATCTGAAATCAACAGTATGCGAGATGCTCTCAATTTTACGTCCAAGGAAGCCGAAGAACATCCAGAAAATACATTTACTGTTCGCAACCAAAAAATTGTAGCCTACGCCCGTGAAACTTTCGCAGATATTTGTGTAGGTTGTCATCACAAATATCATATTAAGGATCGCTCCTTTTTAATGCCACGCAATAATCGTTATTATTTCGAAATCAACCATGTCATTCCTTACGCCAACGATTCCAAAGCTGTAGATGTCCTAGACAATCTAGTAAAACTTTGCCCAATTTGTCATCGAGCACTTACACCTAATCGCGCTTTTCCTGAGCTTCAAAAAGAAATTATCAAAAACGAACTAGATTCTCGTCCCGAAGTTAAACAATTTGTCTTATCAAAAATGCCTAACCCCACTCTTTCACCAGTAGATTATATTTATGGTTTATTAAAATAACTTGTAAAACTCAGGCTAGTGCCTTTAAAAGATAATTGTCGTCGGATATGTGGCTAATAGTTCATTTTGAGTTAGTAGCTTGGGCTAGCACTCTTGAGCGCTGATTCAAAAGAACTATTAGCTCACATTTACATCACTACTTAGCGTACTCTACGGCTCGTGTCTCGCGAATCACATTCACTTTAATGACGCCAGGATAACTCATTGTCGCTTCAATTTTATTAGCAATATCTCTTGCCAACTTCAATGCCGACAAATCATCAATCTGCTTTGGCTCCACAATTACGCGAATCTCACGCCCAGCCGAAATTGCATAAGCTTTATCAATTCCAGTAAACGAAGTAGCGATGTTCTCAAGATCGCGCATTCTTTCTGCAAAGTTTTCCGCCGAAATATTCCTTGCTCCTGGCCTTGCCGCCGAAATTGCATCAACTATTTTTACAATCACTGCTTCTGGTGTAGTCGGTTCAATGTCATCATGATGCGCTGCCATTGCATGTACAACTGGTTCAGGCATACCATATTTCTTTGCAAGTTCGGCACCGATTTCAGCATGCTTCCCTTCAATTTTATGCGTTACTGCCTTACCGATATCGTGTAATAAAGTTGCAGTTTTAGCGATTCGTTTATCCGCGCCAATTTCTTCTGCAATCATTCCTGCCATATGAGCCATTTCAATTGAATGAAGAAGCACATTTTGCCCATATGAAGTACGGAATTTCAACTCACCTAACAGATGTAAAATCTCTCTTGGTATCCCCACTACCCCCACCTCGCGTGCTGCATCTTCACCCGCCCGTACAACTTCTTTTTCAATCTCACGTTCTGCTTTAGCCACAGATTCTTCGATCGAAGCCGGGTTAATTCGTCCATCCTTCATCAATCTTTCCAAAGCATATCTTGCAACTTGTCTTCTAATTGGATCAAACGAAGACAGCACAATCATACCAGGCGTATCGTCTACTAATACATCTACGCCAGTCGCTCGCTGTAAAGCTTGAATATTTCGTCCTTCCTTACCGATGATTCGTCCTTTCATATCATCATCTGGCAATTTCAAAGCCGTCACCGTCCTATCAGCCGTTACTTCCGACGACATTCTTTCCATCGCCGTAAGTAACATCGCCTGTGCCGTATCATCAATATCGTGCTTAAATTCTTTTTGTTCTTTCACTATTAATCCAGTTAAATCCTGTTTAATATCGTTCTCAGTCATCTTCATTAACTTGTCTCTAGCATCGGCCTTTGAAAGTCCAGCGATTTTTTCAAGTTTTTCATGCTGCTTTGTTCTGATATCCCGAACTTCATTTTTTAAATCTTCGAGTTCTTTTTCTTCTTTGTTTAGTTTTTCGGTCTTTTTCTCAAGCTGGTCCAATTTAGCGTCTAACGCTGTTTCACGTTCCGCCAAACGATTATCCGTGCGCTTCCACTCCTTGCGCCTTTCATTTTCTTCTGCTTGATTTTTTTCAGTAATTTTAGCTGCTTCTTTTCTAGCGTTCAAAACAATTTCACTTGCCTCGCGTTTTGCTTTTTGCACTAAATCTTCAGCCTTGCTCCTACCGCCATTTTCATTACGCTTGTTGTATGCGAAAATTCCTCCCGCACCAACAGCTAACCCCACCACAGCGGCAATTACTGGAATTATTATTTCCATATTCCCTTTCTAATTGTTTTTGTCGATATTTTTCTCTATACCAACGGGTTAACAAATAACATCAAATTATAATATTCCACTCTTATTATATCACATTTTAATGAAAAATCACGTCACTCAACACACTCAAGCTTGCTTTTTTTAAGCTCAAGTCATAAACTAGTAAAAATAATTGGAGATATAAAGTGGGTTATTTAGAAGAAATGTTAATTAGAAATGGCGTAATCTACCACGCACCCGATGGGACAAGCTCTTATATAGAAGGGAGTCTTGTTTCTAATACACTCGTTGTCAGAGATTCTTCCGGCTGGGTCACCCACCGTATTGAGCGCGCATCCAATGGCGTTGATTTAGTCGTTCGCAATGTCTCTACTGGTCTTGTCGAAACTAGAGTTAAAATTTAACCCCAAAAACCACGTTTTTTATTATTTTTAAATTCTTCCAAAAGTTCTTTTTGCTTTCGTGACAAATTTTTTGGCGTGTCAACTATGATAGTTACAATATGTGGACCTCTATCGCCATCGGCACGGAATGGTACTCCATGACCAGACAGTTTGAATGGAGTTCCAGACTGTGTCCCAGCTGGTACTTTCATTGTTACTTTCCCATCAACAGTCTCAACTTCTATCTCACACCCCAAAGCAGCATCCACCATATCCACATGTTCTTCTGAAAGAATGATTGCGCCTTCCCGTGTTAAATGTTTATGTGGTTTCACCCTTATTCTTATATACAAATCGCCCGCTTCTGTTCCACCTTCTGGCGCAGGACCACCTTTGCCATGAAGTTTGATTGACATCCCATCATCTATCCCAGCGGGTATCTTTACTTTTATTTGTTCGCCACTATTGGTAGAAACTGTCTTATTAGCACCAAATATCGCTTCTTCAAATGATAACGTAACCGATGTTTGATAATCTGCTCCTTTTCTGGCTCTTCTAGCACCGCCGCCAAATCCAAAAATACTGCTAAGTATATCATCAAACCCACCTCCACCAAAATCAAAACTGAATGCCTGCCCATTATAATTAAAGTTTCCTCCATTTCCAAATGGATTGCCACCTGCAAAAGGATTTCCCGCCGAACCCCCTACGCCTGCATGACCAAAACGGTCATAACGTTCACGCTTCTGCTTATCACTCAGGACATCATGTGCTTCATTAATCTCTTTAAACTTTTCTTCTGCTTCTTTATTTCCAGGATTCTTGTCCGGATGATATTTAACTGCCAACTTTCGGTAAGCCTTTTTTATCTCATCATCAGAAGCATTCTTCGGAACGCCTAAAACTTCATAATAATCTTTTTTCGTCATAACAATCCCATTATATACCACTAGCACTCATAATGCAAGAGTGCTAGATTTTTCTCAAAATTTATTGCTGCTTTTTCTGCGCTGGATTTGTCGTAATCAGACTCTCTTCAGTCTCGGAAGCAATTATCTGGATGTGCACATGGTTCTGCCCCGCAAAGAACAAACCTTGTCCCACCGGAAAATTAGATAATCGCCTTTTCTCTTCTTCAGTTAGTTTAAATACATCCGATAATACATCTACTGCTGATGCTGATTGTTTTAACAAAAGTTGCATTGATGAGTTAGCTACAATCGCTCGACCCATCTTCGTGCCCATAAAATCTTCTACGTCTTGAGTAATCGTCGTTAACCCAAGATAGTATTTACGTGCTCTTTTAGCAAGCGAGAATAAGAAATTCGCCGAATCTTCATAATGCATCAATTGCCACGCCTCATCTACAATTAGCAAGCGTTTTTTCTGTTCCGCTCTTACAATATTCCAAATGTGAGACAAAACAATATACATCGCAACTGGCCTTAGCTCATCTTCCAAGTCACGAATATTAAACACCACCATTTGATTATTTATATCAATATTTGACTGCTGTGAAAAAATCCCTGCGAAAGTCCCTGTTGTATATTTACGAAGTCTTTGTGCTAAATTCGGTCCAGAACCATCCATATGTAATAGTGTGTCATACAAATTTGCTATCGTTGGAGGTGTTGATTGATGAGTTAGAGGATCCGAAGTAATACCTGCTCTAGCATATGTATCAATCAAAGCCTGGTCTAAATCTGCTTCTTCATTTGCATTTAGCGCTGGCACCATTTGACCTGAACCAGTAATTTGATTACCACCAAGCATCAACCTGAAAAGCCCGTGTAAAGTTACCAAATTGGCCCTTAAGGCATCATTGGAATCCTCTGAATCCACAACTTTAGGCAAATCAAATGGGTTAATTCTCACATCCGAATTTAGTGATAATCTCACATATGTACCACCAACCGCATCGCAAAGTTTTTGATATTCATTTTCAGGATCAATAATCAGAATCTCTGCACCAACCATCATCGAACGCAAAGCCTCTAGTTTTACTGTAAATGACTTACCAGCACCAGATTTAGCAAACACCACCATATTCGCATTTTCAAGACTAAATCTATCAAATATCACTAAACCATTATTATGCATATTAATGCCATATAATATACCTTTGTCTTGCGTCAAATCTGCAGATGTAAATGGGAATGAAGTTGATATAGCCCCCGTGTTCATATTACGACGAATCTGCAATTGGTCCATACACTGTGGCATAATCGAGTTCATGCCTTGTTCCTGTTGTGAAGAAGCGACTTTTGAAAATATCATTTGCTGACCAAAAATTGTCTCAATTTTCTGTTGAATAAATTTCATTTCATCCAACGAATCCGCCCACAATGTTACATATAATCCAAAACGGAAAAATCTTTCCGCACCGACCTGTAATTGATCACGCAGCTCTTCAGCATCACTAATTGCTGTCTCTAGTTCCGGATCCCTTACTCTCCCTTTTTCGGCATTAATGTTTAGTGACGCCTCAAGCTGAGTCACTTTCGTTTTCAAATTTTTCATCACTACAGCAGTTTCTACTGGATAAATATACATAGAAACATCAATCACTTCATCCATGTTAATTATCGGTGAAATCCATCCGGTATAGAGACTTCTCGGATAACCATATATATACATAGTCCTTCCATATTTAGTCCCCAATCTAAAATAATCCGAATGAATCTCAATCGCAGAAGGCGAAATCAAATCTCTCAAGGTTGTAGTGCCCTGTTCAAACGCCTGCTGTATTTCCGCTGCCTCCATTGCTTCTGCTTGCGCAGCCATTTCCGCAGGTGTCAATTTCTTCCTTCTAGCCATTATTCTCTCCTTTTTTCACATAAAGCGTTGCTAATCTCGAAAAATCCACCAATGGCTCTCTAACTGCCGTATCAGGATTATTAAAGTTATAGTATAATTCCGCCAATTCTTTAGTATTCAATCTGACCGAATGTATACCAATTTGGAACAAACCAGACGTTACCGTATCTACTCTATTTGTCAACTCCGACAAAGCCTTATCATATGTCGCTCGATCAATTCGTGTCACTTCTGGCGTTTTAGTTTTTGAAAACGATTTAAAAAAGTTTTTTGTTTGCATTAATAGTTTCTCTGCGTCTACCGAAGAATAATAAGGTATCACAATGAAAAATGATTTATCCATGATATTTGCTTCTTGCGACAAAACATCAATAAAGTTTATGTAATCATCCATTAAAACACCAAGCAACATATTATCGTTATTCCGCCTTATTTCAGACAGTCTTTCAATATATGGGCCAATATCAACTTTTTGTGATCTCACTAATATTTGAATATTAAACTTCAAAGAATTCAAGAAATTTTGGTAAGAATACTCGACACCTTCTCGTTCTACATCAGACATCAAATCGAAATTAATCGATTTACAAGCCACAACTGCACGAAAAGAACCATCTTTCATTATTACGACATTATCTCTAAGCTCCGATATTAATAAAGTAGACTGCGTAGATGTTGGAACATCTTTATTAGGTGAAACTGGAGAAATCTGATTAGCCGTCATTGCTGCTGAACCTAAAGCAGAAACATTTGCCATATTGCCATTCATCATATTCGGTTGCGCCATCCCTGCCTGCACGTTGTTCTGATCCGGCAAAATCATCTGCGGTCCTTGCTGAACCTGCATATTTTGCCCCACATTTTGATTACCTTGCTGATCCATATTTTAGTGTAGCGATATAAAAACTTCGCCCTCATCCTTTCTATTATTAATTCGATTAGCTTCTTTCGCTATCGTCGCCACAGAATATTCAGTATTATTAGCTAATTCTATTATACTAGGTTTTGGATTATTTTCTACCTTTTTCTCATTCGAACCAGAATTTACCATATTCACTTTTTCCACTGGTTTCGTTACAACAGGAGAATTAGGTTGCACCACAGCCTGAGAATCAAAATCAGGTTTTTCGCTACTAAACGAAAATCCACCACTCGTTTTTTCATCATTTACCAAAAACTCATCTTTATCATTTTTTATCACACGATTCTTTTCCATTGTCACATTCTCATTTTCTTTTATAGCTTCCTGCATTTCTTTAATCACCTCTCTATGCCGCGCCATTTCATCCTGGACAATTGTGTTTTCGAGACTATCAAAATGGTTGTTTTCAAACATATCAGTCGTCGCATTAGCTTCCGCAATTAAATCTTCTCGCATGGAGTTCTCGCTCGCGCCCCGTATGGCATAACCTTGGCTATCTACAATATCCGCCAAAAATGAGAGTCTATGTGTAGCTTCTTCGCTCGAAATGTCTCTTACGCGGTTCTCTTCCACCACTTTTGGAGCAGTAATAAGAATAGTTGATTCTCTCTGCCCAGGCGTCCATAAACGTGTCCTCGGCTTAAGATAATAAGAAACGATTGCCGCTAGATACGTCTCCATCGGCTGGTCTTTTTTTAGTGGTAAGGCTAAGGCCAAAAAAAGCAAAGTTGGCACCAACGGAACAATCGCGAGCAAAGGAAAAATCTGAAAAAGCCCAACAGCTAACGCAATCAAACCACCCGCAATCAAAAGATAAACGAACTGTCGAAAACTAAACGGCCCGATTAATTTGTCATCCGCCTCAACGTCTTGAGGCACTTTATATTGCGCCATATGCAACTATTATAACATGTTTTTAAAAACATTAACGCAATTCGCCATCGTTAGTCACTACCAAAGAACGTCCGAATAATGGCGCGGTATAATTGCGAAACATCTGTGTATTGCGACAATCCTTCTGCAAATCTTTCCAAAATAACTCTCAAATCTCCCATCTCTGCCGAAGAGCTAAGTATATCTCTTGCTTCATTCCAGAATTCTTCCACATTAAGTCTCCTTGCCCCTCTGTAGTTTTCAAAGATCTCTCGAATTCTTTCTCTAGTATCATTGTAAATACCTCCATCCGATGTCTCGCCATCCGTATCATCCCCAATCAATATACCTTCGTTTTCATCATCAGGTTCTTCACGTCGTCTCGTCCGTCTATTCCCTTCACCATTAGGGAAATAATAATCATATAGCTCTTCTGGACCAAGCATTTGGCTAAGCATCTCTTTCGAATCACCTTGGTAGCCTCGCTTCATTTGTTTTGCATAAGTCTTAAGCGCTTCTTCTTTGAAAGATTCCCTAAATCTCTTCTTTATCGCGTCTTGCTTCTCTCTTAAGAAATTCTTATAACTACCAGCGGAATTCTCATCACCATCTGTAAATTGCCTTCTGTCAAATTCTTCCAGACGTTCCAAATCCACCACCTCTTTCCCTTCATCATTTATATACAACACTTCATCAAGCAAGGCATATTGCGATCTAATAGCCTGCAACATATCAGTTTTACTTCTCGCAATCTGATTAGCAACATGCCCACCAAGGAATTTCTTCACCAAATTTCGGAATCTTATAACGGCCTCTCCCTTCTGTTCGATAGTTGGATTAATTTCATCACCAAAGATATATTTCCAGTCAAACTTACCATCTTTACCAATTCCAGTCAGATCCTTCGAAAATGCCATTATTTGTTCACCCCCACTCAAATACGAGAATTGGTCACTAATAATATTTGCCAGAGTCGCATCATAAAGATTATCCATATTGTCAAAGTATCTTTTGACACTGAAGTTCTGCGACAAATTACCATCCGAATCAAGTTCATATGACGCTGCTCTAACCCCTTCTCTCTGAGACTTATATGCTGTTCGCTCTACCCTTGCATACGAAGTACCAGGCAGCAATTCTCGCATACCTCTTGTCTTTTTCGTTATGATATTGCCATCTTCATCATGTGCCACATTACCATTCTCATCATGCTCAACATATTCACTATTAACGTATTCCCACCATGACACATCTCTTCTCTTTCGACGTTTTTCCGGATCATTTTCATTATATAACGCTGCCGTCTGCATATTAATGTATTTACCAAATCGGCGCAATGCTGGGTCATTGTCTTTCACGTCAAACATCGCAAAATTAGCAATCGCCTGTGAAGCATAAGTTCCTAATTCAATCTTCCCAGAACTGTTAAGAATACCCATTATATCGTGCTCTAACTCTCTTGCCACCAAATCTGTATCACCACGTATATTTAAAACACGTAACCCGCCAATAATAGCATCAATATTCTTAGCAGCATCTCTACTATTCACCAAATCTTTAATATGATCTGCGACGTTTTGGGTAGCTGGAGTCAAATCTGACGCAGCCTGAAACTTATTTTGTCGAATTTGCGCTTGCGCACGTGCTGTACTTGCTGCATCTGCAAGAGCCGTCTGAACTCCATCATCTCTTCCTTGCATTATCGCTTTCCACCGCTCATAGCGCAAAACATTGTCAGGATTTTCAAGCAACCCAGGATGCATTTGATGTCTCGTATTGCCTTCCAAAAGAGCCCTTCGATCATCATCTGCGTTTTTAGCATTCAACGCTCTCTCCAAGAAACCTTTTGCATTATTATATTCAATCTCAGCACCACGCGCCAACTCAACCTTAAGATCATCTGCCGCGTCTGTATTAGCTTTATCTAGCGCAGCTATACGTTCATCATACGTCGCCCCACTTTTAATTGATGATGAAAAAACACCTTCTGAATTAAACAAATCACTTCTTATTCCAGCAATTGTCCTTCTATACGTCGCATCATGGTCACCAAAACCACTCTCTAAATTATTTTTATGCAATTGCGAAAACTGCGAATAACGCGTAGTAAGGGCCTGTCTATCATATCTTTTCTGTCCCCGTTTTGAAAGTCGTCCATCTGCATCATAATCCAAAGCATCACTCTTAGCTGTATATTTAGCCTTCAAGTGCTGATTAATTGACTCTATTTCATTATCTCGGCTAGTCTTACGATAAGCCAAAAAATTCATCAATCTCGCCGATGGCGTTCTATTTCGTTCAAGGAACCTAGCTCGTGTCAATTGTCTATGCGATTCTGCCCAAGCTCTGTTGGTAGCAAGTGGTCCAGCTGCCAACGAATGAATCTTCGCGTTGATGTTTGCAAGAAAAGTTCCACTCATCTTCATCAAAGACCACGAGAAGAACAACGGGAAAATCTGTACCGCTACACCAAGCAGCAAGCCAAATCCATCTTTTGCACTCGCAATAATTGCAAATCCAGCCAAATTCGATGCTCCAAACAATAGTGAGAACATTGGATAGAATATCAACATCTTCTTCAACAATTCTTTCCATTTCTTAAACAAGTCTTCCGTATTAGGCAAAATTGATGCCACAATTGCAAGCGGCGAAATCATAATCAAAAGCGCTACAACTGCCTGACGTAAAGCAATCGTGATTAACCCAGCCACCACTGAAACAAGTGCTCCAAGCACCACCGGAATCAACATCCAAATTGCACCACTTTCAAAGGCAATCGCCCCTGCACCAATCGCAAGTGCCGTTCCGCCAGCCAATGAACTATACATTCCGGCATTCATCACTGCAATTTCATCTGGCACATCTGCCATAACATCAACATTAGCCGTGTTTACCGCAATCACATGTTCTTCTACTGCCGTAAACACACCACGTAATCCATTTCCAACGATATTAGATAAATCAACTGCAAAAGTACAAATCAAAAAGCTTAAATTCACCATAATCGCCGCAACAATTAGCTTAGGTAAAGCCTTCTTTAATCCATAATTTGTTATCCCATATCCAGTAATTTGTGAATAAATCACCACTAGCAAAAAGATAATAAATACTATATTCGTTAAGCCCTGACAATATTGCCAAATTACAAGAATTGGCGAACCCTCTTCCATCGAAATAGGCTCAATCTCCAATATGCTTTGGATTCTGTCATATAACCAGTCAACTGCCTCTGCAATCTTTCCAGTAGTAGGACACACTAGCCACCCAATTGAACCTAAACTCTGCTGACAACCAGCTTCAATCTGTTCTGAAGAAGCAGATAACACACCCTTCCTCTCTCCAGAATTGTTAGAATTAGACTCCGTTCCACTCTCTTGATTAGTTTCAGAACTAGATTCAGTTTCTATGCCAAGATTTCTCAGCTTCTCTTCCTCGCTGATATCATCAACTACGGTTTGAGTAGTTTCACTCGTTGAACTATCTTCCGGCTCTGCATATACAGAACTTACCGGTAGACCAATCACCCCAAGTAAAGTTAGTACAATAGCAAAAAATAGGCCAAAAATCTTTCCCTTTAAACCAAGTTTTAATCTCTTTTTTACTATCATAGTAGAACACGCCTCCCTTTTTTAGGCGTACAACAATTATAGCACACATAAGCGCTTTTGTCAATAATAATTACCCTATATTTTGTATATTGTCAATAAAATGGTAAAGCTTATTTTTAGCTTTGTGCTAATCACGGCATATTGGTTTTTTCGTCAATCCATGTTATTATATAAATAATTAATCATGGAAACACCAATGAAACATTTTCTCAAAGCATTCATCATACCATTATTTGTTACCCCCATTCTATTATGCTCTTTTCTCGTTACTCCTTCCGTTTCAGCAATAATAACTGATTGCGATAGTCTGAAAGAAAAAGTATTAATAGATGGTGCTACCCCTGAAGAACGCGATACCTATTTCGCCGAATGTGACGGTTCTCAAAATACCAAGCCAAATTCAGCATCCGGCACCACCCCGTCTTCGGCATCATCTAGCTTCGTTAGCAGTAGCTGCGGCGATTTTCTTGGCATGCCATCCTGGAATTGCAACGTAACCATTAACACTGGCGACGACGGCGAAAGCCTCAAATCAGGCATTTGGACTATCGCTGCCAATATCGCAACCGACATCACAGTCATCGCTGCATATCTAGTTGTTTGCTACATTATATATGGTGGATATCTATATATGTTTTCTAACGGTGATACCGGCAAAGTTGCCACCGGCAAAAAAGCCATCCATCAAGCCCTACTAGGTTTAGCTATTGTAATCTCAGCAAATGTTATTTTAAACGGAATTCGCATCGGTTTAGGCGCCGCCAATCTCTCAGAGAACTGTATTGCTAGTGGCGGATGTGTCGAACCCGGCCCAATGGTTACTAGCGCGCTCCAATGGGTAATTGGTATTGCTGGCGTTATCTCTGCCATCTTTATCGTTATGAGTGGAACTTCCTACATTATGTCTCGTGGCGATCCCAATAAAATACAAACAGCCAAACAAACCATTACTTACGCCTTGATCGGTCTCGCTATTGTCGCCCTAGCCGAACTCATCGTAACTTTCGCATCAAATATCATTAATAACGCCAACGATACGGCATATATTAATCAAAACACTATCTCAAAGGAGTATCATGAAAACTAAAATCATCACAATTATATTAGCAATTTGCTTTGCTTTTCTCCCAACTACATCTGTGCTAGCGACGCAGTGTTCGAGCCAAGTTTGTAGTGGTGACTACCCAGAAAGTGTTAAAAGCGCCTGTGGCTGCACGTCTGCCGGAGAAGATAAGCTCCCTGCAGTTATTACTTCAATTCTTGAAGCCTTCATTGGTGTCGCCGGCCTTGTTGCCGTAATTTTCATCATCATCGGTGGGTACAACTACATGACTTCGTCTGGCGATACCGCTAAAATTGAAAAAGCCAAAAAAACCATTCTTTACGCCGTCATAGGCTTAGTAGTCTGCGTCTTAGCATTCGCCATAGTCAACTGGGCTATTTCTACTTTAGACCAAGGGCCTAAGATTGCTAATATTATCAATGGCTTTCCCATCGCTACAACTATCTCCTAGACAAATTCGTGCATTGCAAAATATCTATTGATTTTTTCTAATAATCGTTATAAAATATTATTAAATTAACAAAAGGACAAAGAATGAAAGAAATAATTACAAAGTTAGCAGAAAGCGTCACTGTAGATAAATTGCCAGACAAAGTAGGTGATCAAGGCAATACATTGGTTAATAATGTTACTGCAATCATTAATGCAGTAATTGGCGTGCTAGGCCTAGTTTGTGTAGTTGTTATGATTATCGGTGGTGTTAACTATATGACTTCATCTGGTGATGCCGCCAAAGTTAAAAAAGCCAAAGACACCATTCTTTATGGTCTCATTGGTCTTGTAGTCTGCGTCCTTGCTTTCGCCCTTGTCAACTTTGTTATTGTAAACATCCTTGGCGGTAATTAAAAAATACCCCTTCGGGGGTATTTTTTTTATACGCTGATTTTATTGAATTGCAATCTTCTTAGGTTGTTCAGTCTTTTCCTTCTCAAAAGTAATAGTAAGAACACCATCTTTAAGTTCAGCTTTTACGCTGTTTTCGTCTTCACGTACCTGCACAGGAAGGGCGATCGTTCTTGAAAATTCACCCCAATAGCATTCTTGAATATGCCATCTAGTGGTTTGTTCATCCTCTCCCCCTGACAAAACACCCGAGATAGTCAAAATATTATCAGAAATACTGACATCGAGATCAGACTTTGAGATGCCAGCGGTTCTAGCTTTGACTACTAATTTATCGGCGGTTTCGTAGACATCTACAGCAAGCTGCCCTGGAAAGTCGTCGGTATTTTCCCACTCATCTTCAACTGGTTCGCTGACTTCTTCCTGGGGTACATCTTCCAGGGACTCAGTAGGTTCCTCGGTTTCGACCGGAGCGACAAGTTCATCATCGCTTCCTAGGAACGCCGCTGCAAGATCATCTTCCATCAGCAAATCGTCACTATTTGTACGAGCCATATTTCCTCCACTTATATTGTTATGCTTTATTATATATTAGTTCCATAGTAAAATCAAGATAATCATGCCAAATATTGTAAAAACTACAACGTTCCCTAGCCTTCTGGATGTCATTGCGCCACACTACTGTAGGGGTTGCGGTCATATAGGTAAACCAATTTGTGATCGTTGTGAAAAAAACATTCTTCGTTCAAATCATAATCTTTGCCCATTATGTAAACAAAAAATTAAGTCCGGTATTTGCTCACATTGCAAGAATAATAAATCCATTTCACTTCCCCCATCCTTTATCATTGGTGAACGTTCCGGCCTTTTAAATGATATAATTCATGATTACAAGTATAATTCTGTTCGAGCTTACGCAAAACCTTTAGCTAAAATGCTCGACTATAGATTGCCCAAAATTGATGGCACAGTCAATATCGTCCCCCTCCCAACTATTAATTCTCACATCCGTAGCCGCGGCTTAGACCACACTCTCCTTATTGCCAAAAAACTCGCGCATCTTCACCCATCATATAAGGTCACCAAACTTCTTTTACGTAATGCTAATACCATCCAAGTTGGCTCAAATCACGATCAAAGAATTGCACAAGCCGCCAACGCTTACAGGATTAATCCAAAAATCAATATCAACAAAAACGCCACCTATATTCTTTTAGATGACGTTTGGACTACCGGCGCTAGCCTACAATCAGCAGTCAAAATACTAAAAGCAAACGGCGTCGAAAAAATTATCTTAGCAATTCTATCCCTGAGTATTTTGAATTAGAAGAGATGTTTCGTTCGTTGTCGTCGGATTCTTTGAAGATGGCAAAGCAGAAATTACAAAGTTTACAATCGCAAAAGCCAAGAAAGCTATCACTAAACCAATAATCGCATAAAGAACAGTGTTCTTAGCATCAGTTACTTTCTTTGAATCACCACCCGATACTACGTATTTAATACCACCAATAATCAACATAATTACGGCGATAATACCAACAATATAAAGAATCACATTCGTTACTTGTTTAAAAACACCGGTATCTCCGAACAAATCAGCCGGACAACCGTCACATCTAGCAGCCTCTGCGCCCTCTTGTAAAGTCAAAGCCGAAACCGACCCAGCGCCTAAAACGATAATAATCCCCACTATTAATATTGGTAATAATAATTTTACAATCCTTTTCATAATTCATATTGTATCATATTTCACCAAAAAAGAAAATATATGATACAATATCTAGTACGGAGGGTTACCCAAGTGGTTGAAGGGGACTCATTGCTAACGAGTTAGTCTGGGGCAACCTGGAGCGGGAGTTCGAATCTCCCACCCTCCGCCAAAAGAGACCCAGAAGAGCTTTGCTCTTGTGGGGCTGTTTTGAAGAAGGGGCAGGTGATTATTTATCTCCCACCCTCCGCCAAAAGAGACCCAAAAGAGCTTTGCTCTTGTGGGGCTGTTTTGAAGAAGGGGCAGGTGATTATTTATCTCCCACCCTCCGCCAAAAGAGACCCAGAAGAGCTTTGCTCTTGTGGGGCTGTTTTGAAGAAGGGGCAGGTGATTATTTATCTCCCACCCTCCGCCAAAAGAGACCCAAAAGAGCTTTGCTCTTGTGGGGATGTTTTATCTCATTAATCCTAGTTTTTATAATTCATTTGTGTTATAATATCCTTATGGCAAAGAAAGTTAGTGAAGTTAGTTGGCAAGCAGAAGAGTATATCGTCCGTGATCACGATGCGTGGTGGTATATTGGGCTATTTTTAGTCACTGCAGGTCTCTGCGTTCTTGCCGTCTTCCTTCAATGGTGGACATTTCTTGTTTTAGTCATCCTAAGCGCTATTACTATTCTAGTTATGATTTTTCGTCCACCACGCAAAATCAACTACACGCTCACTGACAAAGGTCTAACCGAAGACAAAATCGAACATCCTTACGAAGTTTTCAAAGCCTTCGGAATTCTCAAAGAAGGCGCACATTTTTCAGCAGTTTTAATTCCTAAAAAACGTTTCTCATTAAGCACGAAAGTATATTTCCCTGAAACCAACGGTGAACAAATCGTTGATATCTTAGGCAGTCATCTCCCAATGGAAGAAGTAAAGCTAGACTTTCTCGACAAAATAGTAAACTTCTTGCGCATTTAAAAATCTGTGCTATAATAAACATAAGTATTAATATTAAAAGGTGGGCAAAATGGACCAAAATCAAGTAACCGTAGACGACGATCTACAAAAAGCAATCGATGACATCACTAACAAAACTAACATAGATCCTGTTTTTTCTGATCCAGTCGCTGCTCCATCATCGGTTCCTGAAGGTGACACCGGTGAACTTGGCGAACCAGTTGGCCCATTTCCTGAGCCAACCGTCGAAATGGTTGCTCCTGCTCCTGAGCCGATTGCCCCACTCGAAAGTGTCAATGTTCCAGAACTAAACATTCCAATGCCAACAGAAATGCCAATGCCGCCAGCTGCCGAAACTCCTGCTCCAATCGTCGAACAAAATACACCAGAGCCAATCCCACAATCGTTAAACACTAGCGAAGTCAAAAAAGCCGCTCTCCGCGATCTTATCCCACTACTTGACCGAATCAATATGAGTAGCTCGGAAAAATTCAATCTTTATCGTGATATTTTTGAAGATCTTAAAGATTACACCGTACTGGATCCAGCTTACCATGCCGCCCGCGAAATCCCTGATGAAACTGAACGCGCCAACGCACTTCTCTATCTTGTTAAGTCCATTGACCGTATGTAATAATTAATTATCCTCGCTAAAAAATAAGCCCCTTGTAAAAGGGGCTTATTTTTTGGTTTTTAGTACATTCCCCCCATGTCTCCGCCGCCCATCGCTGGCTTTTCTTCCGGAATCTCACAGATTAAAGCGCCCATCGTAATCGCCGTTGCCGCAATCGATGTTGCGTTCTTTACGGCTTCCTTAGTCACCTTAGCAGGATCAATCACGCCAACTTTCTTTAGTTCAACTAAACCTTTTTCCGGCGTCATTACATTTACACCGAATCCAGCCTTAGCAGATTCCACTTCTGCTAGCAACGCTTGCGCATTCAGCCCAGCATTTTCCATAATATGAACAAATGGTGTCTTTAGAGCATTCTTTACAATCTTTGCTCCAGCATCTGTCTCGTCAAGCTTTTCTGCCAAGTTTACTAATGTCACGCCACCACCAGTTACAATGCCTTCCGCTAATGCTGCTTTTGTTGCCGCTACTGCATCATCAACACGGAATTTCTTTTCATCAATTTCGGTTTCAGTCGCACCACCAACTTTAATCACTGCTACTTTACCAGACAAAGCCGCAGCTCGCTTTTCAAACTCCTCCCGTTCATAATCCGATTTTGCATTCTCTGCAAAGGTATGAATCAGTGCAATCCTCTTTTCCACTGCCTTTTTATCACCAGCACCCTTAATGATTGTAGTAGAATCCTTTTCTGCAATTACCTTATTCGCAGTGCCTAGCACTTCCATTCCCACCTCTTCGAGTTTCAACCCTTTATCGGCCGACACTACGGTTGCATCAGTCAAAATAGCGATATCTTCCATTATTTCTTTACGCCTATCGCCAAATGCAGGCGCTTTCAGTACTAAGGAATTAAATACACCTTTCAATTTATTTAAAACGAGTAGCGACAACGCTTCCCCTTCCACTTCTTCTGCGATAATCACTAAATCTTTCTTACCACTCTGTGCTACTTTTTCCAATAACGGCAATATATCAGAAGCTGCTGAGATTTTCTTATCTGTCACCAATATTAATGGCTTTTCAAAGACTGCTTCTTGTCGGTTCACGTCAGTAACAAAAAACGGAGAAGAATAACCCTTATCATATGAAAAACCTTCTACAATCTCCTGTTCCATTTCAAGCCCTTGCCCAGCTTCTACAGTCACCACACCATCTTTTCCAATCTTAGAAATCACCTCTGCAATTAGCTTTCCAATCTCTGCATCACCAGCCGAAATCGTTGCCACCTCGGCAACTTTAGCCGAATCCCCATCAATTTTTTCTGCCATTTTATCAATTCCGGCCACAACTTCAGCACCAGCTTTTTCAATTCCACGTCTGAGCTCCATCGGATTCATACCAGCCGCAATTAGTTTATTCGCTTCATTTAAAATATTGTATGTCAAGACCGTAACCGTCGTCGTACCATCACCAGCCACTTTATTTAATTTTTGCGCTGCAGTTTTAATTAGTTTTGCTCCGACCGCTTCACCCAAAGTTTCATCTTTTGAAGGGAGCTCTACTGCTTCTGCTACCGTTACGCCATCATGAGTAATTACTGGTGCACCATATTCCTTTTCAATAATTACATTTTTGCCCTTCGGGCCAAATGTTACTTTTACTGCATCGTATAATTGCTTAGCACCAGAAAGAACTTTCTCTCTAGCTTCAGCTTCATAATATATTTTCTTTGCCATTTATTCTCCTTTCTAATTTCTCCCACCCAGAATCTTCTACATAGTAGCTAAAATATCTTCTTCTTTCAAAATAATATATTCTTTTTCATCTACTTTTATTTCTGTCGTTGAATACTCCTTATAAACAATCTTGTCGCCTTTTTTTACAGCTTTTACATCAGGACCTACGGATTCTACCACCGCATAGGCTGGTTTTTCTTTTGCTTCACCGAGCAAAATCCCAGACTTAGTCTTTTCAAGTGGTTTTTCAACTACCGCCACTACCCTATCTTTTAATGGTTTAAGTGCCATATTATATTAACTCCTTTTCTATTTTTCATTATAACAAACTAGCACTCATTATGCAAGAGTGCCAGTTATTTGTTGATTCTATTGCATACTAGCTATCACTTATCAATAACTCCGCCTTTATTCTGCGTCTCAATCTACCTTTTGAATATGAAAAGAGCCGACCATAAATAATAAATAGTCGGCTCAAAAAAAGTACGAAAGGGGATGATGTTCTAACGAATGTATATATACTACTTGGCTGGGGCTAAAATCAACAGAGCAATTGCAAAATATATTGAACATCTCTTCATCCTTCAGGTTCTTTTTTTGTTAAAGCACCATCCCCTACCGATATATTAACATATTTCCAAAATAAAATCAACACTATTTTTTTGAGTCCATTCATCTACGGCTTTTCTTACGCCTGGAAGAGCCGGATTAGTATAATCATGCACCACCAAAATACCGTTTTTATTCATTCTTGGGCCGACTAGCTCCAATGAATCTCTGATTGATTCGTAAAAATCCCCATCTAAAAATGCAAAAGCCACAGTCTCTGGTAGATCATTTGTTTTTAATTCAGAGAACCAACCTTTTTTGATAATCGGCACTTTTAAACCAGCCCGTAAAAATCTATCTTTGACTTCTCTCTTCGTCACAAACAGTTCGCCTGCCTTAAAATCTACCCCAAGTACAGATTCATCTGCCAAACTTTTATCTGGTAGCCCTTCAAAAGAATCATAAATCCACAATTGTTTCTTTATTTTTCCACTCGCACATCTTTCCACATGTTTTCCCATACTTTTACCCATCTTTTCAACAGGGTTTTCCACATACTTTTCCACATCTTTACCCATGTTATATTCCCTTAAAATCTCCGCCAAAATCAAAGATGTGTCACCTTTATAGCATCCCATCTCAACAAAATCACCTTCTATATTCAGACATCGTTTAGCAAAGTCAACTATTTTGCCAGTTTCTTTTTTACTGACCTGATCATTTTTCCAAGACATGACGTAAATATTCTCCTGTCGGAGTCTTTGCATTACGCGCTAAGTCTTCCGGCGTTCCTTCTGCCACTACTTGGCCTCCTTTAAGCCCACCTTCCGGCCCCATATCAATCACCCAATCTGCCGACTTAATCACGTGTAAATTGTGCTCGATAATAATCATCGAATTTCCCCCATCTACCAACCTATTTAAAATCATTAAGAGTCTTTTTACATCATCAGAATGTAAACCAGTCGTTGGCTCATCCAAAATATAAAGTGTTCGCCCTGTCGATCGTCTTGAAAGCTCAGTAGCTAATTTAATTCTCTGTGCTTCGCCGCCACTAAATGTTGTTGCCGGCTGTCCTAATTTTATATAGCCAAGGCCCACTTCTTGAATTGTTTTTAATTTTGATGCAATTGCCGGGATCGAACCAAAGAATTCCACCGCTTCGTCAATTGTCATATCTAAGACCTGCGAAATATCTTTTCCCTTATATTTCACTTCCAAAGCTTCCGCATTATAACGCCTACCATGGCATTTCGGACAAGTCACATAAACATCTGGCAAGAAATGCATCTCTATTTTATTTACTCCATCACCCTGGCAATGTTCACATCTCCCACCTTTTACGTTAAACGAAAACCTTCCTGCCTTGTAACCTCTAACTACCGCCTCGGGCTGTGCCGCAAATAATTCACGGATTGCGGTAAACACCCCTGTATAAGTCGCTGGATTTGAACGTGGCGTTCTCCCAATCGGTGATTGGTCAATCACAATTACCTTATTTAAATGTTCGATACCATCAATTCTCTCATGTGTTCCCGATACTGTTTGTGCGTGGTGTAGTCTCGCCAAAAGCTCATTCGCCAAAATTGTATTTACTAACGTTGATTTTCCTGAGCCAGAAACGCCAGACACTACAGTTAAAACACCTAAAGGAAAATGTACATCAATGTTCTTTAAATTATTCTCCCGAGCCCCAACTACCACCAACTCTTGACCACGTTTCGCTTTTCTACGTTTTTTTGGCACAGGGATCTTCATCTCTCCAGATAAATATTTGCCCGTTATCGAATCCGAATTTGCCATTATTTCTTCGGGCGTCCCCGCTGCTACTAACTTACCACCATTCAAGCCAGCACCTGGCCCAATATCTATAATGTAATCCGATGCGAGCATCGTATCTTCATCATGTTCAACCACCAACACGGTATTTTTTAAATCACGTAAATGTTTCAAAGTTGCAATTAGTTTGTTATTATCCCTTTGATGCAACCCAATTGAAGGCTCATCAAGCACATATAGCACCCCCTGAAGGCCCGAACCAATCTGTGTTGCCAGTCTAATCCTTTGCGCTTCGCCACCCGATAAGGTGTTAGCAGCCCGACCCAATTCCAAATAGCCTAGCCCCACATCTTGCATAAACTTTACTCTTTCTCGAATTTCCTTTAAAATTGGCGCCGCAATTAGTTTTTCCGAATCACTAAACTCTAAACCTTGGTTCAATACTTCAAGCGTTGCATCTACATCTAAATTACACATATCAACAATATTTAAATCATGCACCGTTACCGCCAAAACTGCAGGCTTTAGTCTCGCCCCATGGCATTCCTGACATTCCCTAATTCTCATAAATCTCTCGATGTCATGTTTTGTAAACTCTGACACCTTCGGATCATTATATCTTCGCTCCAGCATCGGTATTACGCCTTCATAGGTCGTTTCATAGACCGTCCCATCAGCAAATCGACCGGACCCACTAATTCGCATTTCGTATTTTTCATCACCTGTTCCATACAAAATCATGTGCTTAACTTCTTCTGGCAATTCGCCAATTGGTGTATAAATACTAAAGTTATGCCGCGCACCTACTGCAGAAAGCCTTTTTAGCCACCAGGAATCTTGTCCGACCCGATTAAACGGCCTAATGCCACCTTCCGCAATTGTGAGATTATTATTAAAAACTAATCCTGGATCTATCTCCATTCTTGAGCCAAGACCAGTGCACACTGGACATGCCCCTTCCGGTGCATTAAATGAAAACAGTCTTGGCGAAAGCTCCGGTATTAATTCGTCTGGATGATCCGGACAAGCGTATCTTTGCGAATATGTTAATACTTCAGTATTCTCAGCATTAATACGTGCTTCTCCTACCGCCGTAGCATTATCTGTTACACGCAACAATTCAATGATACCCTGTCCCATTTCAAGCGCTTGTTCAATCGACCCCGCAATTCTTGAATGCAAATCTGGCGACAGCACAAATCTATCCACTACTATCTCGATGTCGTGTCGCTCGTTTTTATTTAGTTCCGGAAACTCTTCCAACGCATAAATAATCCCGTCAACCCGTACTCTCGAAAATCCTTTTGCTAAGTATTGCTCCGGTAAATGTTGGAATTCACCCTTTTTCGCTGATACAATCGGCGCAAGTAGCATCAATTTTGAGCCCAATGGCAATTTCATTACTTCATTTACTATATCTTCTACACTTCTTCGGCTCACTTCTTTATGGCAAATCGGACAATGTGGCACCCCAACTCTCGCAAATAGTAAGCGCAAATAATCATAGACTTCTGTCACCGTCGCTACCGTCGAACGCGGATTTCGCGATGTAGATTTTTGATCAATTGAAATCGCCGGTGATAATCCAGTAATCGAATCCACATCCGGCTTATCCATTACTCCTAAAAACATTCTAGCGTAAGACGACAACGACTCCACATATCTTCTTTGTCCTTCAGCATAAATCGTATCAAACGCCAAAGACGACTTGCCTGAGCCAGACAAACCCGTTATAATCACTAATTTATCTCTTGGAATATCTACGTCTAGATCTCGTAAATTATTCTGTCTTGCACCCCTTACCCTTATTACATTTTCTGCACCAAAAATTTCACCTTTTTCGTTATCAAATTGGCCGCTATCCTTTTCCATTATTCATCTTCCCTTAAATAAACGCATCCATTATACCAAAAAACCTATCTTTTGTCCAGATGGTACTAGCAAAAAACAATCTCAAAAACCATTCTTAATTATAAATATTTTGCAAATGTTATAATAATAATTATGGAAACCGAAACAAGTAATAATACTCAAAAAACTCGCAAATCGGCAAAAATTCAATCCACTAAAACTACCAATTCTGTCGCCAGTGTCAAATCATCTCACCACGTCAACCGTTATCTTATTATTGGTATTTCACTTGCTGTTTTTAATTATGGTTTTTATACGTGTTTAGCTAATCTCATCATCAAAAATAATGATTTTTTATGGCTTTCAAATCTTATCTCTACCGCTACTACCACCATTCTAGCTTATATACTTCATTCCAAAATCACTTGGAAAGAACGTAACCCCGGCAAGCTCGGCATTTACAAATTTCTCATTTGGAATGCAATTATGGCGTTTCTCTTAAGTCCTTTTCTTACCCAATTATTTAGCTTCATCACACCACTCTACCAATTTACATATGACATATCTAGTGCTATCCATCTCCCTTTCACTTACGAATTCATCCAAAGCACTGGCGCATTCATTTTCACTGCCATTATCACTACAATTCTTAACTATTTCTGTTATGATAAATTCATCTTTGGGAAGTCTAGAGTTCAGAATTCTAAATCCTAAAAATTCAAATCTACCCCAAGATATTTTTTCACGCCCACTTTTAATTGTTCATTTCTTTCAGCCGCTGTTTTCTTCAATAACACTATCCATTCCTTCCACTCCTCATATTCTTCCTCGCTGCTAAATAACTTTACCTGGTGCTCAATTCTATTCGCTTCATCATCAATAGTCTTTAAAACATTTTCCTTCGCAAACGGCCCATTTATCAACTCCTCTAAAATACCCACAAATTTATTCCGGTAATATTCAGACTCCATCACCTTATTAAAAGTTGATTTCCGACCGTTATATTTATTTTCCATCAAGAATTCAAAAATATCGCCAATACTTCCTTTAAAGTATTCTACGTTCCCTTCCGTGTAAAAAGTTAAATCCGTATCGTACAACAAAAATCTAATTCTACCATCTTCGTATTTGTTATCCGACTTCCCCCCATTATATCGCCATCCCTCAAAATTATTCATCGGCCAATCTGTATTATTTAGTAATATTTGTATTGCAAAATATTTCAAATAATCGTCCATATCAATTATTTTTTCTAATTCTTCACGTTGCCTAGGCTCACTCAGATTATTCCAAACGTTTGGAGATATTTTGAATAATTCATACACCCCATCTTCAGAACCTTTATGTTTTTCAACTCTACTCTTCTTTGTCAAATTAAAGATATGAGCAAGCTTTTCTTTCGAATAATTATTTTGCATATCAAATATTCCATAATAATCACCGTTCAAAAAAACTACAACTCTCTCCGTCGTATTGCCTCCATCAAAATTACTTACCGTCGTCAATCTACTAGCTACACTAGATCTCACATTCCCACTAAACTGGTCCTGGCCCCCAGAACGCAAACGGAACTCCACTTTATTAGTTCTATTTTCATTTGTTGGAATACTTATTTTTAACGATTTAACATCGTAAGACGAAGACGATCCGCCAGATATCCCTAGCATCGCATCTTCATCATATATTAATTCTCCATCCGTATCAAACATTGTAATATACGCATCTCTCATCCATTTTTCGCCACGGTTGTTATAATTCCCAAATATTATCTCGTCGTCCGCCATCACCGTCGCTTCATTGTAATCATAAGTTGCACCCCCCACCATTATTCCAGTATCATAATCATATAAATTATCCCAAGCGCTATTCACATTGACAACCTTTAGAGTAATGTCGTCATTTAAATTCTCACCCAATATATATGTCATAGTCTGGGGCTCCGTGCACTTACCATTGCTTAAACATGCTGCCACGCTAATCGTATACAATTCATACCCTGTTTCAGGCATAGTTAAAACTATTTCTTTCTCATAGATATGACTGTCGTTCGATAAATCATTTCCATTGGTGTTATATCTAATAGTAATCGGTTGTAACATTAATAGCCCATCGACCCCCATTTTCAATGTTAAATCATGTTCGTAAAACCCGCTTTTATAATTAAAAGTAACCTTACCAAACCCTAAAAAATTAAACAAACACGCTATAATTCCAGATATTATAAGCGTCAAAAGCATCACCAAACTAACAATAGTTTTAGCTTTAGTAAATCTAACCCTTCGTCTCTTACATACAGCAGAGACGGTATTCTTCTTGGTCATATTGACATACATTATAACAAATTATGATACAATAGAGTATATGGCCATTCCAAATTTTTTTTACAAAGGCAACCGCGTACTATTACGTGAACTCACTAAAACAGATTTTAAACTACGTTATCAAGGTTCTGCTTTAGGATATTTATGGGCACTCCTTCGCCCTCTTATGATGTTTGCCATATTATATATTGTGTTTGCTAAACTTTTAAAATTTGGTGGAGATATACCTCATTATCCAGTCTATTTACTGGTCGGCACCACATTCTGGAGCTTTTTTACCGAATGCACAAGTCAAGGTATTCAAGCGATAGTTAATCGTGGTGATTTAATCCGTAAAGTTTGTTTTCCAAAATACATCGTCGTTGTCTCATCCACTCTTACGGCAGTCATCAACGTATTAATAAATCTAATTGTAATTGCTGTATTTGCCCTTATTGACGGCATCACGCCTACTTGGACATGGTTCCTAGTCCCCGTCCTACTTTTCGAACTATATTGTTTTTCACTCGGGATCGCTTTTCTCCTTGGTGCTATTAATGTAAAATATCGCGACATCACATCGATTTGGGACGTTTGCATTCAGGCGCTGTTCTACGCGGTTCCAATCATTTATCCAATTGCAATGGTTGCCACTAGTTCAGTGGCCGCCGCCAAAGTTATTCTTCTAAATCCTATCGCCCAAGTTATACAAGATTTACGTTATTGTATTGTCACCAAGGAAACCATTACCACTTGGTCTTTCGTAGGAGAAGAACACTTCATTTGGAAATTTGTCCCCATAATACTAGTTATCTTCATGCTTTCGTTAGGTTCTTGGTATTTCCGTAAAAAATCTAAAAAATTCGCGGAGGAAATCTAATGGCCAAAAAATCAACAACTATACAAGCAAATACCTATTCAAATAATCCAGTCGTAATATCAGTTAAAAACCTTCATAAGAATTTCAAACTCCCTACTGAACGAGCTTGGGGGCTAAAGCAAGCCATTTTTAATCGCCTTAAAGGTGTCAAAGGCTACAAAGAATTGAAGGTACTAAATGGCATCAGTTTTGATGTTCACCAAAATGAATTCATCGGCATTGTAGGCCGTAACGGCTCTGGAAAATCTACGCTCTTAAAAACGCTTGCAAAAATCTATTTTCCCGAAAGTGGTTCAGTTGAAATAAGTGGCACATTGGTTCCCTTTATAGAACTCGGTGTAGGCTTCAACCCAGATTTAACTGCCCGCGAAAACGTTTATTTAAATGGCGCTTTACTAGGTTTTTCTAATAAAGAAATGGATGCAATGTATGACGAAATCGTAGATTTTGCCGAACTCCGTGAATTTATGGATCAAAAACTTAAAAACTTTTCATCAGGCATGAACGTCCGTCTTGCCTTCTCGATCGCCATCCGAGCCAAAGGTGACATTCTTTTATTGGATGAAGTACTTGCAGTGGGTGATGCCGCCTTCCAACAAAAATGCGCCGATTACTTTGCTTCCATCAAAGGCCATCAAACAGTAATTTTAGTTACGCACTCCATGGATAGCGTTCGCAAATACTGCACTCGTGCCATTCTTATAGAAAAGGGCAAAATTACTCTCGATTCAGACCCAGAAACTGTTGCAAACGCTTACCAAAAACTTTGGAGTTAAACATGAAATGCGATGTAATCATACCGGTCTATAAGGCGCCAGAATGGGTTAAACTCTGCGTTTATTCCTTATTCGCCAACACAAGCCAAGACATACTGAACAAAGTCTATTTAATTAATGATTGTAATGATCCCACCACAATAAACTGTCTAAAAAATCTTAAAACAAAATACGGCAACAAAATTATCGTCAAGCAAAACGCACAAAACTTAGGATTTGTTAAAACTGTTAATTGCGGCCTTGAATTATCCAATGCAGACTACATACTGCTTCTAAATAGTGACTGTCTTCTCGCCAAAAATACCATCGAAAAATTAATCAATCATCTCAAAAAAGATCCAACAATTGGTTTAATTTGCCCATTGGCGAGTAACGCAGCGAATATTACAATTCCAATCCCAGAAGGTTGGAACTATACACAAATAGACGCATTATTAGAAAAAAACTTCTTAGGAAAAAATTTCGATGCCTGCACCATAGTTGGCAATTGCCTTATGATCACGCGAAAATGTCTAGAAAAAGTTGGCAAGCTCGACGAAGCATACGGTATGGGATATGGCGAAGAAACCGATTATCAGTTTAAAGCCATGGCTAAAGGTTTTACTGCGAAAGTAGCAATTGATACTTACGTTTTTCATAAGGCCGAAGCATCATTTGGCAACACGCAAGAAAAACAAGCCCGCCTTCAAAAAAATCGTAATCTATTCTTTTCTAGATGGGATAAGCAATACAAGACAGAACTCAAAAAATATAAGAAGGCCGATCCGATTAAATATATTTATTCTCACCTTCCCAAAAGCGCTTGGCAGCCACAAGCCGATTCTCTCTTTTATATTGACGGCATAGTACAAAATGCCGGAGGTGTCCACATCATCGTTGATATAGTTAATTATCTAACTATTCAAGGCCAATCAATCAACATAGTTTATAATCTGAAATATCCTTACCAAGAAATCTTGCTTTTTAATCCTATCTCAGTAGAAAAAATTAGTACCATCAATTCTAAGCAAATCATTTCCACAGTTTGGAAAACTGCTTTTAACGCCCGCATTATTGCCAATCAAAAGAATATTAATCTACTTTCCTTTGTTCAGGGTTACGAAGCCTACTTTGAAAATGGAATCAAATATGGCGCTGTAGAATTGAGCTACAAACTTTCAAACAGTATATTCACAATTTCTAAATATCTCCAAAAAGAGCTAAAAGATGTTTTCAAAAAAGACTCCACCGTCATCCCCAACGGCATTAATTATGATTTGCTTCATTATGATTTACCATCGAACAAAAAAGTGCCAGACACCACAACTATCACCATAATAATGCGTAATAATGTTATGAAGGGTGATTGGCTTCTAATTGATTTAATTAAAAAACTAGAAAATCTTAATCAAAACATCAACATAAATCTCGTGACTATTGATAATAAAATTCTCTTACCTTCACTCTCCAGCGAAAAAATCACCATCAATCTATACAAAGGGCCACAAAATCGTAGTACAATTTATCAACTACTCCAAGAATCAAATATCTATGTTGATGCTTCACTCTCTGAAGGTTTTGGTCTCACGGCGCTAGAAGCTATGGCCGCCAATTGTGTCCCTATCGTTTCTGATTCCTTGGGCGTTAAAGAATATATTGACAATAATCAAAATGGCATAGTTATCAAAGATGTCAACAACACCGATTCCTATATTTCCGCCATCAAACATATTATCGAACAGCCAGACTTTGCAAATAGCCTGATAGAAAATGGACGAAAGACTGCACAAAAATATGATTTCGATAATCAGATATCAAAATACATTAACTATCTCAACAATCCAAAATTAGAAAGCATTCCAAATAATTTTTCGTCATACGAACAAAATATTTTATCTAGTATGCAAAAAGAATATGACAGGCATGCAAAAAACATCAGAGCTTTTAGCACATTTAAAAAACTTCTTCCAAAATCAATGAGAAATATTGGCATCAAAGTAATCAATAAATTGTATAATTATCTTAATAGATAGTATGAAGAGAACAGTAAAGCGATTATCAAAACTTCCGTGGTTACCAATTTGTTTCATATTGCTTGTTGTCATTTTTTTCTCGATACGCCTTGTCATCACATACGATAGCGCGCATTATTTAAACTATGTCGCCATATTTGAAAACAATGCGCCAACATCAAGTTGGGATATTGTTAGAGGCCCAATCTTCCCAGTAATTATTTTTTCATTCAATATCTTATTCGGGAAGACCGGCACGGGCTTCCTAGTAGGTATGTTTCTTTTTTATTTACTCTTCGTTCTCTTTTGCTACAAAATTTGCCAAAAAATCTTCTTTCACTACAAACATAAAACAATCATTCAAAATACTATACTAGCTATCCTGTGTTTAAATCCACTGATTTTCGGCTATTTTCACACAATGCTAACTGAATTCATCGCCATAACAATTACCACTATTAATATTTTTATTGCCTTCAAGTGGCTTAATTGCGACGTTCATAGAAAATCGCATTTAATACTATATTCCCTTTATTTTGCGCTCAACTTAATCATTTGTTATCATCTAAAACAACCTTATATCATAATTGCTTTCATTCCTTTACTTGTTGCATCAATCATCTCAATAGCCAACCATCATACAATCAAAAACATTATCTACCGAATTAGTACTATTCTAATATCTATATTATTATTATTTATCAGTATCTTTATTTGGAATGTCGTCTTAGAAAATATGGGCGCCAATACTACTACTGGGCGCGATTCTTCTTCCTTGCTAAGCCATCAAATACTGCAAGCATTCCAAATCAATCATGATTTTAACAACGATGGAGAAAATGACCAGATATCAACTCCAGAATCAATAGGCATACTATCTAATAATTTCTTCTCAAACCCTCTAGAAATAATGCGTATATACATTGGTAACTATTGTGGTCTATCAAGTATCTGTACTATTAATTCTAACGACGGCGTTAATTACAGCTCTACTCTAAATCCAGCTGGCTTGGAAACTTTTGAAAACTCAATCATAGCTTACCGCCCGTATGAAAATGCCCCCAATATTTTTCCTATGCCAGAAAAATTATATAGCTTAGCCTCAGAATATGGGGAAAGTTCTAATCGTAGCATATTTGCAATCATCTTTGGCAAACTTGGTAAACCTACAAATCTATTATTTAAATTCTCTATCTTCATGTGCTTTCCTGCGTTAATAGTCTTATTTATATTTAGAATAAAATATAAGAACAAAAAACATTCTTCGCTGTTTCATTTAAGCACTTTATTATTACTCACTTCATTTGCGCATCTTGCCATTTCTTCTGGCCTTGGTCTCATTATAGATAGATACGCCATTGAAATATTTGTGCCATCCGCCCTAGGCATTTTAGGAACAGCGTCTTACTGCAGATTAGTTTTCGTTAAAAAACCAAAAAAGCATATAATAGCTCCTACAAAAGGAAATAAAAATGCCTAAGTCAAAAGTTTTAATTATCATTCCCGCTTACAATGAGCAAGAGTCAATCAAAAAAACCGTCACCGAAGTGCAAAAAACCGGCTATGATTTTGTTATTATTAACGACGGTTCTACCGACAACACTAAAAGAATCCTTGCTGATAATAATTATCCCTTCATAGACTTACCATTTAATCTCGGAATTGGCGGCGCCATGCAAACTGGCTACAAATATGCTCATCAAAATAACTATGATATTGCAATCCAATTCGATGCTGACGGTCAACATAACAAATCATATTTAAAAGACATCATTAATCCAATCGAGAATTCTAAAGCTAATTTAGTAGTTGGCTCCTGTTTTATTGACAAAACTACCAAAACTCGACGTTCTTCAGCCATTCGTACTTTTGGTATAAAATCTTTATCCAATATTATTCGCATTTTTTCTGGCAAAAGAATTTATGACCCCACATCGGGGTTTCGTGCCGCCGACAAAAGCACCATTGCATTATTCGCTAATAATTATCCTTTAGAATACCCCGAACCAATTAGCAATTTCGAAATTCTTAAATTCTCTAATCTTAAAATCAAAGAAGTTCCCGTTACGATGTCAAAACGCGAACAAGGCAAATCCAGCATTCATTCCTGGAAAAATTTTTACGCCGCTTTTAATGTATTTCTTTCAATTATAATTTTAAGTTTAAGGAGAAAACATGAGTAAACTTCAAATCATTATGATTATTGCATCATTTATTTTTCTGCTAGCCATCTTATTTAGTCTACGCAAAAATTCTATGTCAATCAAAAATTCCATCGCCTGGTTATTACTTCCCATAGTGCTCCTTCTGATCGCTATTTTCCCAACGCCTATAGAAACACTCTCGCATTTTTTAGGTTTTGAAGTATTATCCAACTTTATCTTTCTCATTATTATAGGGCTTCTCGTTATTATTTGTTTTTATCTCACTGTTACAATCAGCCAACTTCAAACCAAAATCACCAAATTAATCCAAGAAATCGCCATTCTAAAGAAAAACGATCATGACAAAAAATCGAAATAATCTTCACACATTCGTTATTCTTGCTTACCAAGAAAGTCCTTTTTTGGAACAATGCATCAAATCAATTCTCAATCAACATAATGCTAGCCAAACCATCATTGCCACCACTACGCCAAATCATTTTATTGATAATCTCGCCCAAAAATACAACTTAAAAATCGTCACCGGAAAACACACTAACATTGGTGGAGATTTTGACTTCGCTTTACATTCCGCCAACACACCACTTGTCACAATTGCCCACCAAGACGACCTTTACGATAAATTTTACTCTGATGAAATAATCTCCGCTTATCACAAACATCCCAATTCTTCCATTATATTCACCGATTATTATGAAATTCGTAATTCCAAAAAAACCTATACCAACCTAAATCTCAAAATCAAACGTCTCCTATTGTTACCACTTAAAATCTCGCACGGAAAATCTAAATTCACAAAACGCTCAGCTCTTAGATTTGGTTGTAGTATTTGTTGTCCAGCAGTAACTTTCGTCACCAACAATTGTCCATCGTCAGTCTTTTCTTCTGATTATAAGTGTGATGTCGATTGGCACGCTTGGGAGACACTCAGTAAAAAACACTTTTCTTTTACATACATCTCAAAACCACTCATGGGACACCGCATTTCCGAATCATCCACAACCAGTAACATCATAAATCAAGGCCTTCGCACCAAAGAAGACTATGAAATATTTAAACGCTTCTGGCCAAAACCTATCGCAAAACTATTTACAAAAATGTATCACCTTAGCGAAAAATCTAATTCTCTTGATAAAGATTGATAAATCTTTCTACCGCATACTTCCATTCTGGCAAAGGCTCAAATCCATTTTCAATTAGTTTACTTTTATCAAGTCTTGAATTAAATGGTCGCGCTGCTTTTGACAATCCATATTCTTTAGTTGTCACTCGCTCAACTTTAGTATTCATACCAGCCTGTTTGTATATTTCCTCTGCAAAATCCGCCCACGAAATATATCCACCCTCGTTCGTTGCATGATAATACCCATATTTATCAGTCTCAATCATGTCAACCAACAGTCTAGCAAGATCCACTGTATAAGTTGGCGTACCAATTTGGTCATCAACTACGCGCACCACGTCGTGTGTTTTACCCACATCGATCATCGTCTTGATAAAATTCTTACCATTTCTACCAAACACCCATGCAATTCGCACAATAAAATATTTATCAAGTATCTTAGCAACTTCTAGTTCACCGTCCAACTTTGATTGACCATATACATTTATTGGCGCATAGTTCTTGTCATCCGGTTGCCACGGTTTTTCACCCGAACCATCAAACACATAGTCCGTCGAAATATACACAAATTTAGCATCCACTTTTTTAGCTGCTTCCGCTAAATTTCTCGTACCATCCACATTCACCGCCCGTACTGCCGCAAGATTCTCTGGCTCTTCCGCTGCATCGACATTTGTCCAAGCAGCACAATGAACAATCGCATCTGGCTTAAGCTCAGTAACTTTCTCCATTACCTTTTTAGCATCAGTAATATCAAGCACTATATGTTCAAATTCCGCATCGCTATCCGATCTATCCGCTCCAATCCCAATATGCCCTCGCTTAGTTAATTCCTGCATTACGTCAAACCCAAGTTGCCCGCTTGTTCCGGTTACTAAAACTTTCATTTATTTATCTCCATACATTTTTTGATAATAGTTTTGATAATCGCCAGAAATAATCTCTTCCCACCAATCTTTGTGATCCAAATACCATTTTATGGTCTTCACTATCCCATTCTCAAATTTTGTTTCTGGCTCCCATCCTAACCTTGTTGTGATTTTAGTTGGATCAATTGCATATCTTCTGTCATGGCCTTTTCTATCTTTTACATAAGTAATCAATGTCTCCGGTTTACCAAGCTCCTTCAATATTAATTTCACAATATCAATATTAGCCATCTCATTATGCCCACCAACGTTATACACTTCACCAACCGAATTCTCGTCATGAATAATTAAATCAATCGCTTTACAATGATCTTCTACATATAGCCAGTCACGCACATTCAAACCATCACCGTATACAGGAAGTGGTTTATCATGTAAAGCATTAATTATCATCAATGGAATCAACTTTTCTGGAAAATGATATGGACCATAATTATTAGAACAACGCGAAATCGATACCGGTAGCCCATATGTTCTATGATACGCCAAAGTTACAAGATCCGCAGAAGCTTTAGACGCCGAATATGGTGATGATGCATGTAAATTTGTTTTCTCGGTAAAGAATAAATCTGGTCTATCTAATGGCAAATCACCGTAAACTTCATCCGTCGATACTTGATGATATCTTTTTATCCCATATTTTTTACAAGCATCCATTAGTACTTCTGGCCCCATAATATTTGTTTCAAGAAATAGTTGCGGATTTTCAATTGAACGGTCTACGTGCGATTCTGCCGCAAAGTTTACAACAATATCTGGCTTTTCTTCTTCAAATAATCTTTCAACCAATTCCCTATCGCGTATGTCGCCTTTAACAAATCGGAAATTCTCGTTTTCCATTGCCTTCTTAAGCGTTGACAAATTTCCAGCATAAGTTAAAGCATCTAAACATATAATTCTATAATTTGGGTACTTCTTCAACATATAGTACACGAAGTTCGAACCAATAAATCCAGCACCACCTGTCACAATAATCGTTTTTTCGTCCATTACACCTCCTTAAATTTAAATTCTAGCTCTGACAATTTTGGATGTTTCAAGTCTTTTTCCGACAAAACATAGTCGACGTCAATTTCCGGCCATTCAATTCCAGCTGAATCATACATTATACCGCCTTCATCCTCTGGATGATAAAAATCATCGCATTTATAAGCAAACTCCGCTGTATCAGAAACCACTAAAAAGCCATGCGCAAAACCTCTCGGTATCATTAATTGTTTCTTATTATCTGCCGACAACAATACCCCCACCCATTTACCAAACGTTGATGAACCGTCTCGAAGATCTACTGCCACGTCAAACACTTCACCAGACAGCACTCGAACCAGCTTCGCTTGTGGATGTGTTTTTTGAAAGTGTAGCCCCCTTAAAACCCCCTTGCGTGACGATGATTGATTATCCTGCACAAAATCATAATTAACCCCTGCTTCTTTAAAAGCCGTTTCTGAATATGTTTCCATAAAATAGCCACGCGCATCACCAAACACTTCTGGTTCTATAATCACTACTCCATCAATATCAGTTTTTTCGAATTTAAACTTTCCCATTAATCTTTCATTTTCCCTTCTGCAACCTTGAATAAATGTTGACCATACGAAGATTTTTTGTATTTCTCTGCCGATTTTAATAATTCATCTTTAGAAATCCAACCATTTTTATAAGCCACTTCCTCTGGCGCCGCAATCTGAATGCCTTGTCGCTTTTGAATCACCCTTACAAAATCTGACGCATCCGCTAGTGAATCCATCGTGCCTGTATCAAGCCAAGCAAATCCCCGGCTAAGTAGTTGCACGTCAAGCATTCCCTCGTTTAGATACATTTCATTCAGCGTAGTAATTTCGAGTTCTCCTCTATCTGATGGTTTCACTTTTTTCGCTTTCTCAGCTACACCGGCCGGATAAAAGTAGAGTCCCGTTACAGCATAATTACTCTTTGGCGCTTTTGGTTTTTCCTCGATTGAAATTGCTTTCCAATCGCGGTTAAATTCCACTACGCCAAATCTCTCTGGATCATTTACATAGTAGCCAAACACTGTTGCCCTACCATTATCTTCAGCATTCGCCGCCGATTCTCTTAGCATCTCAGAAAACCCTGAACCATAAAAAATATTATCGCCCAGCACCATCGCACATGCTTCATCACCAATAAATTCTTCACCCAAAATGAATGCTTGAGCTAGTCCATCCGGTGACGGCTGCACTTTGTAAAATAAATTAAGCCCCATCGCTTTACCATCACCAAGCAGTCTCTCAAAATTTGGCAGGTCATTTGGTGTCGAAATAATTAATATATCTCGAATCCCTGCCAACATTAATGTTGATAATGGGTAATAAATCATTGGTTTATCATACACCGGCAGCATCTGTTTAGAAGTTCCCAGCGTCAAAGGGTAGAGTCGCGTACCAGACCCGCCCGCTAGTATAATACCTTTCATAATAACTCCCTATTATTTATTCAATTATACCATGTTTCCTACGTATTCGCTTCTCTTCCCTTTGCATTCTGTCCACCACCTCGCCAGTCAAGTTATTTTTAATAGCAAACATTTTATGCATTCCCACCAATTCCTTATAATGTATTCCATTATCATTCGATATGCTAGTCTTGCTTCCCTTATGTATTCTGAAAATATTCAACGATTTTTTATTATAACTAATTTTGCCGTGACCCAAGACTTTTGCGTAAAAAAACCAATCTCCCACCTGTGAAAAGACTTTCGCCTCGTCTAAATACTTTAAATAAGGTATTCGCTCAGCTTTTCTAAAAACTACTGCCGACACATTAGGTATCGTACAACGAATTGCCATTATTTCCTCTATCTCGCGAAACCCCTCCTTAATATAACTTTCATTATAATGCCCTGTCTTTTCTCTATCACGCGACCATCTAAAATTTGGCGCTATGACAATCCCTTTACCATTTATAATTTCTGATTCAGTGTAAGAAATCACTACCTCCGGATCATCAAATCCTTTCATCGTTTCTGCCAAGAAATCCTTTTTCGAAGAATCATCAACTTCTGCAATCCAAACAAAATCTCCCGTCGATAGCTCAAAACCCTTTTCCCATTGTGCTATCACCTTACCACTATTCTTCTCATTTCTTACATATTGCAACTTAACATTTGGGTATTTTCTTTTTATTTTTGCAATTTCCGTCTCAATGATTTCATCACTTCCATCCACCGATGCATCATCTAGTATAACCAATTCGTATATTGGGTATGTCTGTTTTAAAATACTTCTAAATCTTTTTTTCAAAAACCTAGCATAATTATAATTTGGCACTATCACCGAAACTTTTTTAGTTTGTGAAATATCCATAAACTTCCTCCACCTCCCTTAAAAACTCTTTACCATAATAATGTTTCAGCGCATATTCTTTTGCGTTTCTGGCCATTTTCATATTTTCCTTCGGATGCCCATATAAGTATTCTAATTTAGAATACCACTCACCAGGCTTCGCCAAAAGCCCATTTTCACCATCAGAAATTGCTTTTTTAAATGCAAAAGTCGGCGAAGCAATCGTCGTAGTTTCCACTATTGCCGCCTCAAAAAACTTTAATTCCGATTTACAATTTGTAAAATCATTAATTACAAGTGGCGCAATATTTACATCAACCTTACTCATTAATTCTTGTAATCTTAAATAGTCTACCACGCCTATGACTTCTACTCTTCGACTATTAATCATTTCTTTCATATTATTAGAAAAATCCATATATCCTACTACCTTTAGTATTGCATCATCATGGTAATCTAAGAATCTAATTAATTCATTCTCGATTAATTGAAAATCCCTAGCATGCGTTGGCGATCCACTAAAATAACCAATACTAAACTGCTTTGGTTTTTCCATCGCCTTTTCAACTTTTTTTCTGTCTTCTTTTTTCTTTACCCATCTTTCCGAAATTTCAATTTGTTCATGATTAAGTGAATTTCTAATCACTTTCACTGGTTTATCAAAGCTTTGCTCCAACTTTTTCGCCAAATATTCATTTGTAGTGGTAAAACCATCTACGAGCAAGGCCAATTTTTCGTAGTCAGCCACAAGATCTTTCCAATACCTTTTTTCTACATTAGACTTTACATCTAAACCATCCAATAATTCCGGTAACCAATTACAGTTTAAAAGTAAGTCATCGATATCATAAAGTAGCTTGATATTCCTTTGCCTTGCAGCTCTAATTAATTTTTTTGCTCGAGACGAAAAAGGCATTCTTACAAAAACTAGCAAGCTAGTTTTATCAATAGACCGTTTAATTATCCCATACTCAGACAAATCAAAATAAACTACTTGCCAATTTTTACTATTTTTTGTAACATCCATCAGATTATAGCATCTATATTTTTCCGAATTACCAAAACCATCGCAAACGCAAATAGCTATTTTCTTACCACTATTTATTGCATTGTTTAATAATGATTCTCTCTCTTGTAAAGACAAGCCGTTCTTATAAACAGCAACACCTTTAAATCTCTTTAAAATTTTTCTAAATCTATAACACATCATTAGTAACATGCTCTTAAATATTCTAAAAACATTATAAATCGCTTTTTTATAGACCTTGGAACAACTTTGGCAACCTTACGTATGACGACTTGTTTCTTTGAATAATGTGGCTTATTTATAGGCTCTTCCTTATTGACATCAAAAATCGACAGAATCTTTTCATTTATCTCTTTTTCTTTAGTGTCCAAGGTTAGTTTTTTTATTATATTATTTTTTTCACAAAGTACCGATCTGTAATCATCCAATCGACTATTAAAATCAAATTTATTAATAGTTTTTTCCATATTAAGTCGAAGCTTATTAGCATACTCACCATCTTCTAAAAGCATTTTTATTTTTTCCAAATAAACATCGGCGTCGTTGACTTCTTTGACCACCAAACCATTTTTTTTATTTATCAAGTAATCCCTAACACCAAAAGAATCTGACACAATCGGAATACACCCTGCGGCCATCGCTTCTAACGCTGTTAGACCAAACCCTTCAGAGTATGATGTATCCACATAAATATCGGATTTTTGCAATAATTCATAAATTTTAACCCGATCCAACGGACCGTCAATTATTTCATATTTATTCTTTTTATTACATAAAAGCGGTAACATATATTCTTTGTCAGACATTACTATTCTTACTGAAACGTTAGACAAATCATTATCAATTTTTCTTAATATATCAAAGAGAACATAGTCACATTTTCGATAATCTCCACGCGAAATCAAAAGAATATTTTTATTGCTTTTATTAGTATTTATTTTTTTTAGCAATTCCAAATTTATGCCATTTTGTATTAATTTAGAATCCATATTGTAATTATTTTTAAGCCATAGCTTGAGAGTATTCGAAATAGTTACAATTTTATCAGCAAGTTTGTAACTCACCTCTACTGCTCCATAGTTTCTCCCATTCTCAAAGTGTTGCTCTAAGCCCTGTACAAAATATACTAGTTCCCATTTCTTTACTGTAGCAATTTTCTTCGCTAAGAATATTGTCACCCACAAAGTTGCAATAATCTTATGAGAAGAAATTTTATCAATTTTTTTAGTGGAAACCGGATTAAACAATAAAGTTTCCGGGTATTCTGCCAAATCTTCATATAATATATTACACTGATACCCCATAATGGCCAGACGATTAATAATATCCACTATTACATTGCAACCACCACTTCTTCCCAATCTCAATACATAGAATACTGCTAAATTATTAATTTTTGGCGGATTTTCTTTAAAACTAGATAGTATATACTTTACCGGATCGTTCTTTTTATACTTTTCCATTTCACGATCATAATCTTCTTTCCAACGCGAAAAGAATATATCCAAGTGTTCTTTTATCATTTTTTGCTTCTCTTCAGATATACCAAAAGACGTTTCAGCCTTATGAAAGACGTAAGTATCAATCGCAATTTTTGCAGAAAAACCTTCCTTCATGGCCTTAAACTGATAATCGGTTTCTTCGCCATATCCCGGTGCATATATTTCATCTAAATAACCCACCTTATTAATACATTCTCTCGATATCATCAAACAGTTTCCGACTACAGTACATGCATCGAAGGTTTTTCCCAAAAAACGTTGTTCTAATAATTCATCCATCTGCGTATAAGTAAAACCTTCGAGCATATCAAGCGATAAATTTGCCGCATTACTAGAAATCGGACAAATCAATCCAATTTTCTTGTCCCTTTCCATATGAGCTATTAATTTTTCTATTGTATTCTTTGAGATTAAACAATCTGTGTTTAATAATAGTACATAGTTAGCCTTTGATAGTTTTAGGCCATTATTCGCCGTACCCGTAAAGCCTAGGTTCTTTTTGTTCTGCTTAATGACTATTTTGTTTCCATATTTGTTCTTTAGATTTTTTAGACAATTCTTTGTAAATTCATCGTCGCTGTCATTAATCAAAAATACTTTTCTCAGAGTATCTTCTTTAGTATTATGAAATAAAGCAAATAAACACAACTCTACCCATTCGGGCGACTTATAAACAGGTATCACTACATCACACTCTTGCATACAAGTATTATAGCACACCGCCATTTCTCCCGACAAATGCCATTATGTAGCTCTCACCTTATATATGATATAATCAAAGTATGGAAAAGAAGCTCTGCGTCTATACCTGTATAACTGGCGACTATGATAATTTGCACGAAATAGAAACTCCTGAAAAAAACATTGACTATTTATGCTTCACGAATAATAAGAGTTTAAAGTCTAAAACCTGGAAAATTATTTATATCAACAACGACGGCCTAGACGATCATCATTTATCTCGTAAAATTAAAATGCTCGGCCACCCCATTATCTCAAGGAATTATCAAGTCAGCCTTTGGATGGATGCATCAGTAATATGGAAAAAAAGTATCACAGATTTTGTAAGCAAATATTACAAGAATCAACCTTTTTCCGCCATCAAACACAGCTTAAGAAACTCCATTCACGAAGAAGCTCTCGCTTGTCTCCAACTTCATAAAGATTCTAAAACAAATATTTTAAAAACCTTATCTTTCTTAGAATCGGAAAATTTTCCAGACAATCTCGGACTCTACGAGATGGCGGTTTTTATAAAAAATCACAATGACCCTAATGTCATCAAAGCTATGGAATTGTGGTTCGAGATGAATCAAAAGTATAGCAAAAGAGATCAGTTAAGTTTTATGTATGTTATATGGAAAACTGGCTTACAGGTTCATACAATTAATTTAAATGTATGGGATAATCAATGGTTTATGAATAATAGTCACAAGGCCAAGGCATCACCGTCTTCATTTAGCATGTACTTTGGAGAACCAAATGATAATTTCGATTTAAAGTATTTTTATAACTACTCACCAGAAACCGACAATAAAGCATTTAAGATATCACAGATAATTCCCAGAGATTGCGAAAAAGTTTATATCAATTTCCCCTACGCAAGAGGACTAATTGTTAAAGAAATTAACGACTCATCTCCAATCAATCAATATGAAATAATCAATGCTACACCATTCAACAAAGACTATATATTCTTATCCGGCAATGGAACCATTATTCTTCACGGTAGTTTTAAACAAAATAAGCCTCTTAATTTTTCTATAAAACTACAACAAATTAATTATGATGCTCTATTAAAGTATACGGAAACAATCTCTATAGCCATTAATACTTTTAAAAACATCGAACAGGAAAACAGGAATCTTAAAAACGAAAACAAAGCATTAAGAAACGAACTCGATTCCCAAACACAAATACTTGACACGATTAAATCCAGTAAAAGCTGGAAGATTATTCAAAAAATCAAAAAAATTCTTCCGCCATACAAACATTAAATAAGGAAACAGAATATGAGTAGCTATGATATGAAAAAAATGCATACCGACGATTGGAAAAAAATTTTTAAACAATGTAAAAAAAATCACCATAAACTTCTTTCCCCCTTTTATTCTCGCAAAGATTTTATAATCGATATATATCGACAACAACTAGGCACCAAACCCGACCTAGATAATCCCATTACCTTCACAGAAAAACAAAATACCCTAAAACTAAACAAACCAGCACTAAAAACATTTTCTAATCTTGCCGACAAAAAATTAGTACGCAACTACGTAAAGTCCAAAATTGGTTCAAAATACCTCATTCCGCAATATCTTTACACAAAAAAAATTACAGTTCAAGATCTTGAAAGCTTACCAAACGCATTCGTCCTAAAAACCACCAACGGCAGCGGCACAAATTATATTGTAGAAAATAAATCAAAAGAGAATCTTCCAGAAATCGCATCTTACATGAACTGGCTATCCAAATTAAAATATGGCTACATGTGGGGTGAATTCCATTACAATCAAATAACCCCCGCAATCATTGCTGAAAAGCTCCTTTTAGACAAAAAAGGCAACATTCCAGACGATCTAAAATGTTTTTGCTTTAAGGACAAAAAAGGTATTCGTAGAAAAATCTTATACACCGAACGGGTCATCGGCGACGACAGATACCGCATCATGTTTGATGAAAACTGGCAACCAGTAGACTATAGTAGTCATTTTGGCAAACTAGATATCAAACTTAAAAAGCCTAAAAACTACAAAGAAATACTTCACGTTATCGATAAACTATCAGAAGATTTTGATTTCGTTAGAGTAGATTTATTCACCCTTGGAGATGAAATATATTTTGGCGAATTAACTTTCTTCCCCACTGCAGGATTCATGAACTTTGAAAATCCAGACACCAACAAACTATGGGGCTCCTGGATAAGCTAATTATTCATTAGCTTTTACCAGCATCCACTTCTGATTATCGCCACCATGATTATCAAATATCACAATATTGCCAGATGGCGCCGCGTCTAATACTCTACTAGAACATCTAGATATAATTTGGTAATAACCATTCTCGTCTTCTTCAAATAACCAATCCTGGTTACAATTTGAATGAAGCGGAAAAACATTCACCGGAGTAGAATTAGTAGTCCCAGCACCTTTAACATCAAATGCTGAACCCGTTTCTGCATTAATAATATTATAGAAACCGTCAGTTGAATCGTATTTTATTTCAAATATTTGGTTTTCTGCATCGGTAGTTTTTCTTTGATAAGTTTGTAATTTTCCAGTTGCCACTAAGCCACCTCGAATATCGATTACCTTATCCGAATATTGTTTAGGGTTTAAGAAATACTTACCATCACTAATATTATGATCGTTTTCAACCTTTACCAGCATCCACTTCTGATTATCTCCATCATGATTATCAAATATTACTATATTGCCAGATGGCGCCGCGTCTAATACTCTACTAGAACATCTAGATATAATTTGGTAATAACCATTCTCGTCTTCTTCAAATAACCAATCCTGGTTACAATTTGAATGAAGCGGAAAAACGTTCACCGGAGTAGAATTAACAGTCCCAGCACCCTTAACATCAAATGCTGAACCCGTTTCTGCATTAATAATATTATAGAAACCGTCAGTTGAATCGTATTTTATTTCAAATATTTGGTTTTCTGCATCGGTAGTTTTTCTTTGATAAGTCTGTAATCCGCCCGAAGTTACCAACCCACCTTTTATATCAATAACTTTATCAGAATACACTTTAGGATATAGACGATATGTACCATCATCAATCGGTTGCTCGAATTCGCTCTCCGCCTCGTTGACTACTTCTTTTATAACGCCATCAGTTATCCCCCCAAACCAATCTTCAAAATACAAGTAAAAGTTTCTATTCCCATAAGCTCCACAATAAGCCGTTCCATACCCCGCAGCCAGTGCACCCTCATTTGGTTGGTATGGAGTATAACGATACAAAGCAGACGTAGCCAGCGATCTAATATTTACTATCGAACCGCCACACTCAGCATTTGGGTTATATTGCACATAGTTGTTTCCCAATGGATAATTCGTCCATCCGCCCGTTAAGACAGTATGAAATAGCGCCGCCGCTTTTCGTACCTGATTTTTAAATCCATAGTACTGCGACGAACAAGGTGCCGTGTCTGGACAACCGTACCCAGTTGCCTTTCTATAATCACCGTTATTTGGAATCGGATCAGTAATTAGTGATGTTTCTTTTTGTAATAACACAATTAATACCTGCGGATTAATCTGATAATCTTGCGCCGCTTGCCAAATAATATGTGCTGCGGTTTCCCCAGAACCAATCACTTCGCCATCACCAAATTTTTCCTCTGATAAACAAACAAAATGTCCATCTTCAAAATGCCAAGTATAATTTGGATTAGCTGACAAAGCTAAATAATAATTATAATTAGTATTCGGGCAACTATTCTTCTTGGTCAAAAATGCCTGAATCTCTTCTTCTGACATTGAATTATAATTACCCATCTGATAATCTGATATAATATAGCCCGGGTCAAATTTTTCTAACGAAGCTGCTAAAACATTTCCATTATTTATTTTGTGTCTCTGTATTAAGAACGTAAATAAAAACACCGCTACAAATACGCCTAATGCCATATACCATATTCTTTTACTTCTACGCCTTCTCATATATTCACTACCCCGCTAATCATCCCTTTTTTTGAGCCACTATCTAATTCAATCATTAACTCAGCTTCTCCAGCTCCCAAATCGTTAGCATCAATATCAAATCCTTCACATGTCGCCGTTGAAGCATTATCAATTATGTTTACCGTGTCGCTATAGATTTCCGCATTATTTCTTTTAATTATCAATTTACAACTACCATTATTTAAATACTGATCAATGTTTATCCTAATCATCAATTTACCATCCACTACCTGTGCAAATGTTATCGCGCCGGATAGTTCCAAAGCATCATTTGGATTGTCTCCATCATATTGTTCAACTTTTTCCTTTTCTGCCCAATCTATAGTTTCCCCTTCATCTTCTTTCTTGTCGTCACTATCTTCACTCTCTATTTGTACAACTTTCTCGTCCCGTACATCTCTTCCATCATCTTTGTCTTTAAAATAACTATTCCAAACTAAATAAACTACGACAGCCGCAGCAATCAAAAGAACCAGCATCAATAGCCAGTATATCCATTTTTTGTTTCTTTTTCGTTTTTGTGCCATAAATTACAAATATCCTACTATTTATATAGCATAATCACTCCAATAAAGCAATACCGTTGTCTATAAACCAACTACTCTAAATCTATACCTAGAATGCCTGCCGCTTCTTCGAGAATTTTTTTCTCTTCTTCTGAACACTCTAACATTTTTATCTTAAATAGTTCTACTGTTTCTTCATGTTTATAATCCAATACTTCTAAAGATCTCGCAGCGCCTGGCACCTTTCGTAAAACTCCTTTTTGGACTAAATTATCAATATGTTCCGCCACTGCTGATACCGAAGAAAGCCCCAATCCGGCCTGTATTTCTCGATAAGAAGGAGAATAACCTTTTTCTTCAGTAAAATCCTTCAAATAATCCAAAACCGCTAATTGTTTTTTTGTTAATTTAATGCTCATATGCTATAATTATAAACAATGGATAAAAATAAATCAATCGATGGGCTAGTCTCTCGTCGCACTAAAGTTGCGACGACCAAAAAAACATCGCCCAAAAAAACTGTGGCAAAATCTGCAAATTTACCCACAACTACCAAGCATAGTACTAAATCATCTACTAAAAAGCACACTGTAACTAACACTAAGAAAACCACTAAATCCCAAATAACCGTTCAAAACGCTGATTCAATTCCCAATCAAGAAGAGATTGCTCAAGCCGTTGAAGCAAAATCTGAAGCTGAAATTAATACTGACTTTTTAAAGCCAACTCAGGTCTTCGACTTCGATTCCGACAGTGGCGAATTACACGCCTCAGAATCAAAAGATGATAATTCCCAAAAAGTTCCAGCCAAACCAAAGAAGCTTAAGAAAGAGAAAAAACCCGTGTCAAAAAAACGTAGAATTATCACAAGTATACTTTTAATAATCGTCCTAATACTTATTGGTGGTGTTTCCTGGTTAGTTCTTTGGGGTAATGACATTATTGCCAAAATTACCGGCGGCCAAGGCAACGTCCTTGATCTTATCAAATTTATCGAGCCAACCTACGAACGATTAAAAACCGACGACAATGGTCGTACTAATATTCTCGCTTTTGGAACTAGTGGATACAACATGGATGGCGATGAAGGTAATGGTGTACACGATGGAGCCCAACTAACCGATTCTATTATGGCAATCAGCCTTAATCAAGACACTGGCGACATGGCTATGGTTTCACTTCCTCGTGATTTAAAAGCATCTCTTACTTGTACGGCCACTGGTAAAATTAATGAAATTTATTGGTGCAACGGCGGCGGCGGCGATGCCTCAACCGAAACGGAAGCCGCAGCGGCTCAAGCTCTCATGAATGAAGTTGGAACGATTCTTGGTATGGATTTCCAATACTTTGCACATCTCAACTGGGGATCATTAGTTCAAATCGTTGACACACTTGGCGGTATCAATATTACGCTTGATGAAGGTATTTATGACTACTATTGGACAGGAGCCGTCTTTGAACCTGGTATTGAATACACTATTGATGGTGGACAAGCATTAGGACTTGCGCGCGCCCGTCATGGAACCACCGGTGGCGATTTTAGCCGTGGTGCTTCTCAACAAAAAATTCTCGTAGGTATCAAAAAGAAAATTACCGAAAAAGATTTATCCCTAAACGATATCATGAGTCTTGCTAGTACACTTGGCGAAAATCTCCGTACTAATTTTTCCCTCGAAGAAATAAAATCTATCGCCCATCTTTCTTACGATTTTGATTTTGATAGTATGCGTCAAATATCTCTCTATCCAGACTATATGACTACTGGCAGCATTAATGGCATTTCATATGTACTTCCACGCGGTGGTGCCGGCTACTATGCTTCTATTCAGGAATATGTTACAAAGATGCTAGACAACGACCCACGTGTTTATGAAGATCCTACAATTCTCATATTAAATGCCACCGAAACAGTGGGCCTAGCATCAGACGAGCAACGCGTCCTAGAAGAAGAAGGCTATCTACGTATTGATGCCGATAATGCTCCAGAAGGCGATTTCCCTGATCAATATATGCTTTACGTCTTAGATGGCACCACAAAAGGTACTCAAAAAATGCTAGAAGAAAAGTATTCTACTACTGCAAAAACTTATAATGAATTACCAGAAACCATCTCACATGATTATAATTTCGTTCTTATTCTCGGCGAACAAACTTCTGATTCTCAAGAATAAAATATGACCCAATTAATAAATCGGGTCATATTATTTTTATAGCACCATTAATTCTTTTTACTTATTATTAATTTTCGCTCTCGCCCTTCCCCCTCTGAATGAGTTTCGATGTCCGAATAATCACCTGCCAACTTATGTACTACACGCCTATCTGCCGCGTTTAAATTTATCTCCATTGGTTCACCAGTTTTTCTTACTTTTGCAATCCATCCTTCCGCTTTTTCCGCAATCCTGTCCGCTCTCTGTCTCTTATAATTTGCTACATCCACATTAACTCTGGTTAACTCTGCTTCTTTTGAGACTAAAGCCATCGAAACAATGTGTTGCAGAGCTCTCAAATTATCCGCATTTCGTCCAATTAAGAGCGAGTTGAGAGAAGTAGATGGTACCGAGAGCTGAATTACTTCATCATCTATTGTTGAAGTGACTGCTACGTTTATTCCAAAAAAACTCAGCAGATCTTCCAGATATCGACTTGCAAATCTAATAGATTCATCTTTATTCATGTTATTATCTCCTTTTCTTTTTAATATCTTTTGCGGAGATGCGAGTTATTTTTGTTCCTGTTTTTTTATTTTCTACCACCTGAGCTTCTTTTATATTTCTAAGTTCTTTTAATACCACCTTATCAGTCATGTCATCAATTTCACGACTAATACTTTTTAAGATAATCTTTTGTTGAAGTACGGTAATTATATTGGATAAGAAATAATAAAATGACAAAGCTCCATTAAGATTAAACATAATAATAAACATCATTATTGGCATCATTGCCGACATTTGTCCACTCGTTATATTAGAGATATCTGCATCATCTATTTCTTTACCATCCTTAGCTTCTTTCAAAATATCCCTAAATTTCTTTCTCTTTTCTGATTTTCCAGAAGGCATTTGTTGTTTTGTTACTAAATATTGCACCACACTAGCCAGAATTGCACATGTCAAAATAAACAAAGCACTCCATGAAAAGTTTCCAGTAATCACATCACTCGCTTTTACATCCAATCTAATTGCTCCAAATAACTGCGGATGGAAATCGTATGGTGTTTTTTCTTCCTTAGGAATCTCCGTATTGGTTAAATCTGCCAAATATACTTTCTGTTTATCCTCTAACACCCGTATTTCAGAACCTTCATAAGCCACAATATCGTAAGCCCTATTCATTAAATTATCTTGTGGCAAAGGAGTGGCAATCACTCTAATCGCCGAAAAAATTGCAATAAAAATCGGAAGCTGAATAAACAATGTCAAAATCGAAGCAAATGGCTTCACGTTGTATCTTTTATATAAATCCATTGTCTGTAGAGATTCAAGCTGTTTATTACCCTTACAATTCTTTTTTATTTGCGTTAGTTCAGGTTGTAGCTTTCGCATTAATCTTGTTTGGTTCAGCTGTTTACGAGAAAGCGGCCACATACAAAGTTTAACAATGATTGTAAATATAATAATAGCCAACCCAAAATCATGTACTAAATTAAAAATTACAAATAAAATATTAACGATTGGTCTTACTACAATTAAATCTATAAAATTAAATGGACTCCCGGTTAGAATCGAGCCCACCACAAAAATAATAAAGATCCCCCAATAGATATACTTTTTCACACTCTTCCTATCCATTCTCTTTATTATAGCACACTTTACTCTCTTCTATAAGATTTCCAATCCTCTCCTGTAATACATCAAACGGCAATTTACCAATCTCATTAGAATAAACCACAAAAACATAATCCATTTTCTTAGGTATTGCATCAAAATTAAGCCTTAGGACTTCATATATCCTTCTTCTTAAATAATTTCTTCCTACTGCAGTTTTTTCAACCTTCTTTGATACAACAACCGCAAATCTAGTAAACCCTTTTGTGTTAGGAGCAAAAACCAAAGAAAACTGCTGCTGACGCACAGTCTTCCCGTGTTGATACACATATTTCACCCCCCCACGCGAATGAAACCGGTATTTTTTGCTTAACATACCCTATCTAGGCCGTCAATCTAGCGCGACCTTTTAATCGACGACGAGCTAAAACCTTTCTTCCGTTTTTAGTCGCATTTCGCTTCATAAAACCATGCTCAACTTTACGCTGTTTTTTGTGTGGTTGATAAGTCCTTTTTGGCATAAAATATTATTCCTTAAATTTTATTATTTTTCAACTTCTTGGTATAGTATAACTCATTTTTCCACAATTTTCAAGCACTTTTCCACATAGCATTTAGGGCTATAAACCAAATTGTGGAAAATACTCCCCCTGTTCAAGTATTCCTATATTACAACATGTTTTTTACCCCACAAAACCTGTGGAAAACTATTTTTTCGTGCTATAATTAGTTCACAAAGGAGGTTACAAGACATATGTACGACGTTTGGAAAAACGCACTCGCTGAAATCGAACAGCAAATTTCTTCTGCCAATTATTCGACTTGGTTCCAGGATACTTCCCTGATTTCCACTCAAAATGGCGATATCAAAATCAATGTCAAAAATACCTTCTATGTTAAACAACTCCAAAATCGCTATTATGACATCATTAAAAAAGCTCTCGAAAACAATAATGTACCAGTTAAAACTATTAGTTTCGAAGTCCAAACAACCAATAGACATAAAATCCGTCCAAGAGAAATTACTAAGGACACATCTATTAATAATCATCTAAACGAAATTAGAAACTCTATTCATCCACAACCTAAGAATCATTTAAATTCATCTCTTTCTGAAACTGGCCTAAACCAAAAATATACCCTAGATACATTTATAGTAGGTTCAAACAACGATCTCGCCTTCTCTGCCGCTAAAAGCATTATAGATTCTCCTGGTACACGCTATAATCCATTCTTTTTATATGGTGGACCAGGTCTCGGAAAGACTCACCTTGTTCAAGCTATTGGTAATGAACTTATTAGACGCAATCCTAATTATCGTGTCTTTTATACACCAATTTCTCATTTTTATTCAGATTTTATTGATTCCATTCAAAACGGTAAAGGTAAAGAGTTTAATCGTAAGTTTCAAAAATTAGACTGTCTTATCATTGATGATTTTCAACTTATTGTAAACAAGGAAAAATCTCAAGAAGAATTTTTTAACATATTTAATGACCTTTACCAATTAAATAAACAAATTATCGTTACCAGTGATCGCTTACCAAATCAAATTAAAACCGTAGACGAACGTCTCGCCTCGCGTTTAACCTGGGCTGGCGCATTTGATCTTCAATTACCTAAGTTTGAAGATAAGTGTGCCATTCTTCGAGCAAAAGCCGAACAAATTGGCGCTGAGATCGAAGAAGATGCTATTGAATATATCGCTGAAAATGTTAACACTAATATTCGTGACCTGGAGGGTAAATTTTCTACTATATTATTAATGTCCGAGGTACGCGGTTTAACCCCATTAGAATTAATTCAAAACGGCTCTGTTAGTGTTGATACTACATCCAAGATGCGCCCAGTTTCACCTAAGCAAGTTGTTGAAAAAGTTGCAAAGTATTATGATTTATCAGTAGCAGAACTCAAAAGTAAATCCCGTGTCTCCCATATTATGTTAGCTCGTCAAGTTGCAATGTTTTTATTATCTAAAGAATTAAAATTAAGTACCAATAAAGTTGCTAGCGAAGTAAACGTCAAAGATCATACGACCGTGATGCATGGCATCAAAAAAATCGAAAAGAGCCTTAAACTCAATTTTACTCTTCGGGATCAAATTGAAGAAATAAAGGAGCGTTTATATGGATAGTCTTTTTATTAAAAAATTTGTTCATTCTGTGGAATTAATGTGTAAAAGTGTATGTATAAAATTGTGCAAACTCAGTGAAAAATTTTGTGCAAAAAATCCTTTAATCAAAAATTCGTGTATAACCTACTATTATCCACAGCCTTTTTCGACAATAATCAACAACTTATTCACAAACAATTCTCCCCTATTCGTACTCAATAGTTTCCACAATTCCACAGAACCTACTATAACTACTACAAATATATTTATTATTAGTAATAAAGAAAGGATTTAAATGAAAATAAAAGTTACACAAGAAAAATTAAGTAAAGCCCTAAATGTTGTCAGTCGTATTGCAATAGGAAAAGCTACATTACCAATATTAAATAATGTACTCATTAGAGTAAACCAAAAAAAGGTTTCACTTATCACTACTAACCTAGATATGGCGGTAGAAGATTATTTACCAGTCTCTGAATCCGAAGACGGAGTAATTACCGTACCAGCTAAACTTCTCGCCGAATTCGTATCTAATCTCCCTAAAGGTGATAATATTGAGATAACATCTAAAGACACTAAAGTTACAATTAAATCCGGTCAATACACATCCACTATAAATGGAGCCCTGGCCGATGATTTTCCGGAGCTTCCTGAAATCGATGAAAAGAATAGTGTTATATATAAAATAGGCGTTGATGAATTTAAAAATAGTATTAATCAAGTGATGATTGCAAGTTCCAATGACCTCACTAGACCAGCTCTGACCGGTGTATTCTTTAACACTTATGATAAAAACTTAGCTATAGCCGCTACTGATGGTTATCGTTTAGCGGAAAAGAAAATTATCGATAAAGTAGAAAGCGAAGTGAAAGCAATTGTCCCAACATCATCCCTTCAGGAAGTATTACGTTCAATAAGTGATGAAGTTGAAGAAATAGAGATATCTTTTAACGAAGATTTAGTTAGATTTCGTCTTGGGGATGTTGAAATTATTTCTAAATTAATAGACGAAAGCTTTCCAGATTACCAAAAACTAATCCCAAAAAATAATAATATATCAGTTGAATTAAATCGTGAAGAACTCATCAGGGTTACTAAATTAGCAGCTCTCTTTGCACGTTCAGTTGGTGGCTCCATTGTTTGCGAAGCCAAATCCCCAGACATCTTTTCCGTAAAGTCAATCGCTAATGAGTTTGGTGAAAACGATTCACATATTGAAACCAAAGTCGAAAACGCCGGCAAAATCAATCTTAATTCCCGCTTCTTGTTAGATGCACTTAATGCGCTTGATGAACCTGATATTAAGTTCGAATTTTCAGATCGTATCGCACCTGTTGTATTAAAGAATAAAAAATCTAAAGATTACACCCATATTGTAATGCCACTCAATTCGTAATGATTATAAAAACCATTAAATTAGTTAATTTCCGTAATCATAATGAATATTTTTTGGAATGCAAAGATAAAACAACATTAATTTTAGGCAAAAATGGCTGCGGTAAAACATCAGTTCTCGAAGCGATATATATATTAACCAGAGGGAAAAGTTTTCGTGCCACTGATTCTGAAATTCTAAAACGAGGCAAGGAATTTTATCGAATAGAATTATGCTTCACTAATGGAGAAAAAATAGAAGCCACATATGATGGTAAAACTAAAAACTTTATTATTTTAGATAAAAAAACCAAAAGGTTACCAATCGATAATAAATACCCAGTAATTCTCTTTATTCCATCCGATTTAAACTTAATAAGTCATTCTCCTGGAAGAAGAAGAGATTATTTTGATAGATTATTTGGACAGCTCGACCGTAAGTATTCAGTGATTCTAAACAAATACGAAAAAACCCTAAAACAACGTAACGAACTACTAAAAAATGAAATAATTAGTGCCGATTCCCTATTTTCGTGGAATGTTTTACTCGCTAATTATGGAGCAGAGATAACTAAAAAAAGAAAAGATTATATAGATAAAATTAATTTAAAACTCACTAATATTTATCGCTCAATTGCCGAAAATGATGATAGTGTATCTATAGTATATAAAACCGAAACTTCATCTAATGCCGATACATATTTAAAAAATTTAGAACAAAATTACAAAAAAGATACCTACTTAGGTCATACTATGTATGGAACACACCGTGATGACTACGTGTTTATGTTTAATAAAAAGCTCGCAGATGGTTCTGCGTCACGTGGCGAAACTAGATCTATTGTTTTAGCAATGAAATTTATTGAAGCAGAGTTAATGTATGAAGAAACTGGTAAAAAACCAATCATTTTATTAGATGATGTTTTTTCGGAACTAGATGAAATCAGACGAAAATGCCTAATTAAAAATTTTAAGGATCATCAAGTTATTATTACAAGTGTCGAATCTATTGATTAGCTAATTTATAATAATTATCTAAAAATGCCATCACTGGATTCTCATTTCCCTCGAAATATAACATATTATTATATGCTGTTGAATCGTCCGCATATTGACGTAAAGCAGCAGTAGCTCTCGCCAAAGAAACATATCTTTGTGCATATTTATATTTTTGCCACTCTTGATTATTTACTGAATTAACAAACGCTTCCCCACTAGCTATTCTTTTATGTTCCTGTGATGTTTCAGAAAACAACTTAATCATATTGGTAATATTAGAAATGAAACTAACTGACGAAGAATTACTAGATAAGGAATCAAGTATACCTCCATCAGTTACACCAAGTGGTGTTACTCTTTCATTATTATAAATAATATAATCAGCTAATACCGAATCATTTTTAATAGTTCTTTTTCCAGAACTACTCATCTCTGTATTATTTTCAACAAAGCTTACAAACTCGGGATTGTTAAAAGGGTTATCGAGAGTAGAAGTATCAAATGTAGCAATTTCTGCACACCCGGCCGACCCAACTGCACCTATTGACGCATATGTTTCACAAGCTCCAAATTTAGTTAAGTAATTACTAAGATTATCGGCATATGCTCCTGGTAATAGTCCAACTATGGATTTTTGTGTAGCTGAAAATACCTTATTAATACCCGAAAACAACCCATTATATTTTTGATTTGAATAAAGAGTTATCGCTAGGTTATGAACGATGCTTCCTAGGAAAGTATTTTTAGAAGTAATATCTAATGGACTTCTATTCAACCTATCAACAGCGGCGTCCATTGCTAATATTGAATTATTCATCCTAGTATAAGCTAAAACCGCACTCTCGTCCCCCGCCGACGCTCCGCTTTGTTTCGCCAACTCCTTACCAACATTGACTGCTCCTTCAACTAAAAATTCTCCCGCAGCTACACCATTTATAGTTTTGAATGAATTATCACTAAGAGAGCTATTAATAATTGGTTTTGAAAGATTGAGTATACTAAGATCGCTAGATTCATTACCTCGCGATATTAATCTACCAATTAAACCTCGTGAGTTAGATGCGGAAGAGACGGTATTATTAATTGTCTCTTTGTTGCTTTTATTATTTATTATGTTTTCTGATAGCTTTAAAATCCTATCTGACGAATAATTTTCAATACTCTTAATATCTACGTCGCTGTCAGATAGGATGGCGTATAAACTTGGTGAATCTAATGGTGAACCTTTTACTTTAATTATTTCCCCAGTGTTCACATCAACCACTTCTGTTTCAGTTCTTTCGTGTAGATAATTCATAGCATCATTTATTTTTGAAGTATTACCATCGCCAGCCATCATTTTACTAATATTTTCCATTATTAATGAATAAAATAAACTAGATCTTTTTTCTTTTGTCATTGTATCGGCAACTTTTAATGAATTAGCTGACTCCAAGGTAGCTTGTGTTTTAGATTCTGCCCGGGTTTTCTCGTTAACGGCATCAATATATTTATCAGCACCATTTTTGATTTTAGCCGACTCGCCATTTGCGGCATAATAATAATGAGTTTCAATCTCTCCTGTTTCTTGATTTTTTTCCTGTTCTTCAATTAATGATACGGTATTAATATCAACATCTGACCCTTCCCCCATCATCTTATCCATAACTTCTTCAAAACTCTGTGTACCGTTGTAATTATTTCTCGTTGTGCCGATATTTTTAAATACTTTTTCTGCAGACTCGTCGTAATAATAAGCCGCTCTAGAATAGGTTGCTTCATTAAAAGCTCCATAGAGCTGCGTATTATTAGATACTTCATCTATGAAATTATCAGCACTAATGATTTTATTATTTAGTTTAATTGATAATTCCCCACTCACTTGATTGGTTTCAATAAATTCTCCATTACTCACATAACCCACCAAAACGCCTTTTGTTTTTAGGATATCAAAAGTATTTTTTGGTATATCACCATTTTTTAATGCTTGTTGAAAGACGAGTTCTTTACTAGCCACCGCATCGGCATATTGTACATCGGTTTCCTCTATTAATCTTTCCGAAATTGATGATGGAATAATATTCCCAGAACTAAACAAAACTGCTATTACTACAATCATTGCCGTTAATAAACCAGCTGCGCCAAACTTTTTATAAGAGTTTTTCTGGTTTGTCTTAATAATATTTTTTCCTGAAACATGAGAAATAAACTGATTGTCGCCCACCGCATCATTTTCACTCTGTTGTAATATTTCTTCAGCGCTCAATTTATGACCTTATTCTTAGATATTTATATTATAACATATTTTGCTATAATATAAATATGGTAAAAGTAGAAAAATTCATCCCGGGCGGTCAATCGCTAGGAGAATTAGATGATGGTAAAAAGATATTTTTTTGGAATGCACTTCCAGGTGAATTGGTTCTAGATTACAAAATCACTAAAAACAAATCACATTACGTGGAAGCCATCGCGACGAGTATCGATAATCAGTCTATCAAACGAACAAATCCAAAAGATGAATGTTTTCTCTCGACGTCTCCATGGCAAATTCTTCAGTATGATTATGAGCTTAAAGTTAAGCAAGAACTTATCAAGGAAATGTTTCGCGAGCACAGCATTATAATAGATACTCCAGATATAGTTACAGACAATAAAGATTATTTTTATCGTAACAAAATGGAATATGCGCTTTATTGGGATAATAAGAATAATAGTATTAAACCAGCCTTTCATAGTCGAGGTTCACACTACAAAATCCCAATCAATCAGTCTAGTCTTGAAAGACCAGAAATCTTTCAAAAAACAACCAGCATTATTAATGATTTAAATAAAAAACATGAAGAAGCTCGCAGATATCAATCTTTACTATTGCGATGTAATCAAAAAGGTGAAGTGTCGGGAGGTCTTTACGAGAATAATCGCCCACACCCTAGCTTTAATACTCTTAGTGATACTATTTTAGGATATCAATATAGTTATTCTCCGAACGGATTCTTTCAAATCAACCTTCCCGTCTATGAAATGGCCCTAAAAGAGATTAAACAGCACATCAGTACACAAAAAGTTTTAGACTTATATTCTGGCGTTGGCACTATCGGCTTATCGGTCGCCAGAGATTTAGAGCTAACTTTAGTTGAGTGTGACAAACATGCCTTTAATGAATTAGAAAAAAATGTTAAACAGGCAAAACCTAATAATCATATTACAACTTCGCTTGCAAAATCCGAAGCAGTTACAGAATATATTACCCCCAATCAGACTGTTATTATAGATCCGCCACGTGCTGGTTGTGATACAAAACTAATAGAAAAATTAAACCAAGAAAAACCGGATACCATTATTTATTTATCATGTAATCCCATTACTCAGGCTCGAGACGCTAAAATACTACTCGATAATTATAGTATTAAACTAATCAAGGCCTATAATTTCTTTCCCCACACTCCGCATATTGAAAATCTTCTAATTCTTAAGAACAAGAGCTAAATCTCTATTCATTTTTCTCGCTGAACGTGCTAGAATAATTCTAAGACGGAAAGGTGGCCGAGTGGTTGAAGGCGCACGCTTGGAAAGCGTGTGACGGGGCAACCCGTTCGCAAGTTCGAATCTTGTCCTTTCCGCCAAATTAGCTAAAATAGAACTTGTTCTATTTTAGACAATTTGAAGGAATGGACCCTAGATTAATATCTTATCCTTTCCACCAAGCAAGAAAACATGGAGCAAAAGGTGAGCGAAAATGTATTGATTGAACTAAAAGGATTAACTAAGCGCTATGGTTATGGCGATACGGAGTCCTTTGCGTTAAAAGATTTTAATTTAAGTGTTAAACGTGGTGAGTTCATTATGATTATGGGCCCATCTGGATGTGGTAAAACTACATTATTAGATATTATTGGGCTATTAGATCGTGCTTCTTACGGAGAATACTACTTAAATGGTGAAAACGTAGCCGGTATTTCCGCCAGGCGTCAAGCAAGACTACGTGCCAAAAAAATTGGCTTCATTTTTCAAAACTTTAATCTAATTGATGACTTACCTATTATAGAAAATGTATCTCTCCCGCTCATCTATTCTGGCTATTCCAAAACATCTAGGCTTAAAAAAGCATCAACTGCCTTAAAACGATTCCACCTTGAAGAACGCGAATACTATCTTCCCTACCAACTTTCTGGCGGCCAACAACAACGCGTAGCGATTGCTCGTGCTATTGTCAGCGATCCAGAAATTATTTTAGCCGACGAACCTACTGGAAACTTGGATTCTCGTAGTTCCCACATCGTAATGGAAGAATTAAAGGCTATTCACGAAGAAGGTAATACCATTATTATGGTTACTCATAATCCAGCGCTCACTGTTTATGCTACACGTGTCATTAATATGTTGGATGGGCAAATTGATACAGATATTAAGACAGTCGCGGACGCCAACCTTCCTCAGCCTATATCGGTCAAGATCAAAAAGAAAAAAGATAATTTTGCTTCGTTAGAAGATGTAGGTAAGTCTCTCAAAAAGCACAAAAAATCAAGGAGAAAGAAATAATGGCTCTACTACTCAAAACTCATTTTAAGCTAGCGAAGACGTCCATCAAAGAAAATCGCACTCGTTCATTTTTAACTTGCCTAGGTATAGCTATCGGTGTTGCTAGTATTATTCTTATTCTTTCTTTGACGGGCAGCATTTCCAATCTTGTTAAGAGCGAGATTAATGAAATTGGTAGCGACCTTATGGTGATTCGCCCTACATCTACCAAAGATTCAATGACGAGCATTGTGGAAGAATTAACTTCCGCCAATACGTTCCAAAATTCTAGTCTCACTATTTCCGATACTGACGTCATTAAAAAAGTTGAAAATGTTGTCGCGGTAGCGCCAATTGCCATAGCTAATAATACCGTAATTTCTGAAAAAAACACTTTGAACTCTGTTGCTATTCTCGGTACAAATCTTGATTTTATAAAAATTGAACCATTATCTATTCGTTTCGGTGCATTCTTAACGGAATCTAATGAAGAAAAATCCGTCGTCTTGGGTCACACCCTATCACTCGCATTGTTTAATACTATTAATAGTACGGTTGGTAAAACGGTTACAATAATGGGCGAGAAATATATGGTTGTAGGCGTATTAGATAAAATCGATAAAACGGTCAGTTTTGACAATATTGATTATGATAACGCCATTATTATGGATATTAAAAACCTTAATAAAGCTACTGGCTCTACCCAAATTCAGCAGTTTAATATTAAAGTTTCCAACACCGACAGTTTACCGGGTGTCAAAGAAGAAGTATCAAAAAAATTAACTGAAGCAAAACATGGTGACACCAATTTTGTTATAGCTTATGGTGATGATATTACTCACCCAGCCAGTTCCCTCTTTACTATCGTTTCCGGTATGTTGGCGTTAGTAGCCGGTATTTCTCTTATTGTCGGCGGTATTGGTGTAATGAATATTATGTTAGTTTCAGTAGCAGAGCGTACTCATGAAATTGGCATTAGAAAAGCCGTTGGGGCCTCTGGTCGCAATGTACTTATCCAATTTTTATTCGAAGCTTTAATTCTCTCAATTCTAGGCGGGATCTTTGGTCTTGTTCTAGGTTATATTCTTGCTTTCCTACTCTCTACTGTTACTCCATTTACCCCATACATTAGTTGGGAGATTGTTGCAATCACATTCTTGACCACCATAATTATTGGTATTATTTTTGGAATCTATCCAGCCGTCAAAGCCGCAAGCAAAGACTCTATTGAATCATTAAAACACTATAGATAACATGAAAAAGCTATTAGAGAAACTACCATTTTACAACAAAGCGGTGTTACCATACCATTATTTTCAGGCCGTCCTTGCTACTACTAAATATCGTCATCCCGCAAAAAAACTTCACGTCATTGGAGTTACAGGGACTAATGGTAAAACTACTACATGTTTTATGATCTGGCAAATGTTAAATTCTGCAGGCCTAAAAGCTGGAATCATGACCACGGTTGCCTATGGGGTTGATAAGCTTAAACCAGAGCTAAACCATATGACCACCGTTGATGCTTTTACCCTAAATGAGCGTATTGCCGACATCAAAAAGCAAGGCGCAAAATATCTCGTTCTTGAAGTTACGTCTCATGCCCTTGCTGAATATCGCACTTTAGGGATTCCAATTGAAATAGGTGTATTTACAAACTTAACGCACGATCATTTGGACTATCACAAAACATTTAAAAACTATCGTGCAGCTAAAGGTAAACTGTTTAAAAAAGCATCATATAGTATTTTAAATGCTGATGATTCGGCCACAAATTATTACAAAAAAATCTCACATAGTTATATCACTTATGGCATAAAAAATGGTCAAAAAAGAGCAAAAGACATAGAATTGGCAGTAAATGGCATTAAGTATTCATTTGGTGATATAAATATTGAAAGCTCAATCCCAGGAGAGTTTAATGTTTATAATTCGATGGCTGCCGCTCTAGTCGGTCAAAAAATAGGCTTAAGTAATGAGCAAATAGTATCGGGCATCAAGTCCTTAACCACGGTTGAAGGACGCATGAATACGATTAATGAAGGTCAACCTTTTACGATTATTATAGATTATGCACATGCCCCAGACGCACTGGAAAAAGTTTTTAGTTCAGTCAAAAACTGTAATGGAAAGATTATTTCAGTGCATGGTGGCGCAGGGCGACGCGATCCGTCAACTCGGCCGATTCGTGGAGAAATACTAGCTAAGCATTCAGATATAGTTATTATTACCGAAGATGATTCTCGCGACGAAGATCCCGAAAAGATTGCATCTGGCTTTATCGAAGGCGCCACTAAGGCTGGCAAAGTTTTAGGCAAGGATTTGTTTAAAGAACTAGATAGAAAAAAGGCTATCGAATTGGCTCTTAAGATTGCTAAGAAAGGCGACCTAGTTTTAATTCTGGGTAAAGGACACGAAAAATCCATCCTTCGTGCGGATGGTCCACATGATTTTAACGACGAAGATGTCACCAGAAAAATACTAAAGAAAAAGCGACAATAATATAATCTTTCTCAGGGTTCGTATTCTGCGATACCTTCAATAATGTAATTTGGCGAAATACCTATCGCATTTGCAATAGCTACCGCACAGGCCATATATGAAGATGAAGTTTCACCTGGCACAAAAGTCGCTACCGACATTATCTCAGAATTAACCGACAACGTAGCTTCAGTTCCCTTTGGATATAGTTTTGAATTCAATATTTTAACGTCAGCGCTAGTTTGTCCGTACACAACAGTGTTTTCTCGTCCTTTTAAGTTTTTCAATAAATCGTAGTTTTTATCATCGCTATTTAAAACAATGATATCTGGGTTCATATTAAATAAAGTTTTTTCAGAATCAACATATTCTTCTGGAGACATATCATCAAGACCTGCTGTTATGAAATTCGTCATTGCGGCAACATGAATTGGTAATCCGTAAAAAACATTATTTTGTAGCCCTTCAACTGGCACAGTTACTATTACATAATTCGCGCCAGCCTTCCAAGCATCTGATAAAAACTTGTGAAGCATGCTAATCTTAAAAGGTTGATCAGACGCTAGTACTGCGACCTGTTCGCCGGCAGAATGTAATATTTCATGTACATAATGCGCCACGGTTACTTTACCAGTAGTACCAGTTATAGCAATCAACTTCATATCCTTAGCAGGATTACCATAATAAGATTTCAGTAGTTTTGCTTTAATTTTTTGCACGTTTCTTTTAACTGAATTGTTTCTGTTTGGTTTCTTAGCTTTCTGGTCGTCTTTCATGATTAATTCTCCATGGCGGAAGCGAAAGGATTCGAACCTTCGAGACGGTCGCCCGCCCACACGATTTCGAGTCGTGCGCCTTCAACCACTCGGCCACGCTTCCATCCCAATTATAACACATCGCTCTCTAAAACAAACTATAAGCGCCATAGACAAACTTATGTTAGCCACTAGAAATTTTAAAAAATAAAATTTCAGCTTCAATTATTCTCAAAATATGTTATAATAATATCGTCACCACTACAGGTGATGCTCATTTAATTTCTAGGTGGATGTCGAGATTAACTTCAAAACATCCACATATGCGCCCGTAGCTCAGCTGGATAGAGCGTTTGCTTGCGGAGCAAAAGGTCGTAGGTTCAAATCCTGTCGGGCGTACCATAGAATAAAAAAAGGCCAGTGGCCTATTTTTTATTGGAAAAGGCCCCGCAATAAACGGGGCCATGAGTGTAGGATAGGTTAATCGGTTGTTCCCTGAAGAAAGATGCAATATCTCTGGAGTTTTTCTATTTCGCGGACTGTGATGCTTGGCATCCTAATCAGTTCACCCGAAGCTTCGCGCGCAATTCTCAGCAAATCATCAACAATATTGATTCCATGTTCCCTGAGCACATTGATTGTGGTTATTTCCAGCTCCGGCAGCCGTGCAATATCATCAGTTTTCTCCAGATGCAACAGTTTTAGTTTTACTCTGTCAGATAAATCACTCATATGCACCTCCAAAAGTACAAGGACGTTTAATTAGCATCACTTCTAGCTACACCTACCCTACATAGGCAGAGATAGTATACCATATTTTCTTAATATATCAAAGTGTTTATGATCCAATCATGCATCTAACTGTTGCTGCTGCCCATTTCCCCCAGAAACCACCTTGGCCAGGATATACGGTCACTCCATCAATATAGAATAAATCGATAGCACTAACGTTTTCTACGGTCGAAGTCCAGTACGAACCCCATGCACCCTGATTTACGTAAGCGGCATCATTTATAGATCCAGATAATGTAAAGTTATTTGGGAACTTAAGTAACCTCAAAACCATAGTGGCTCCAGTTGGAGTAGTAGAACTATTCATTGGTTGCGCTACATTACTACTATTCTTTAAGCCACCCAAGCTATTGCTTAAGATGCCAAACTCACCATTTCCCTTTCCGGTTGGTATGCGCCATCCTTTCGGACAAATAGAAGTTGTATTATAGTTTCCGGCAGTTAAATAATTGGTAGTATTTGCAATTGCTGCTGGCCAAGTATAGTAATTCCCATAAAGATACACCGCACCTTTATCATCCTTTGTGCTCGGGCCAGAACCCCCTGTAGATGTATTGGAATTATTATAGCGCGGGAATCTATAGGTCGGATTAGTAGTACCGATATTAATAGTCGCAGTTCCGCTCTGCGTGCCGCTATAGTATAAGCTATTAGCGGTTGATATTTGGCCCCAAGGGGATTCAGGATTCGCCAAACCTGCAAATTGCCCACCATAAGCCTGCGCTCCCGAACCGCTAGTGTTGTTTGTTGCAGTGTTATCTAGTCTTAAGTTTTCAATCATCCAACACTTGCCATCCGCTAATTTAGCTACCGCATAAGCATTATTGTCTCTAGTGTCTCTAAGGGCAATCACTTTGCCGGAAGCAAGACTCGAACAACCAGTCCAACTCTGTAAGTTGCCAGTAGGTTTTACCCAGACTGCGTACATAGTGATAGTCCCATCACTACTAGCTACGGCCGTTTCATCTTGCGATAAAGTGAAACCCTCTTGTGGCCCAAATATTTTTGCGTTCTCCATTAGTGTAGCCGCATTAGGCGCATCAGGGTTAATCTGTGTCGTGCTCCATCCCGCAAAACCATAACCATCGCGTTTGAAGTTTGAAGCATAGAGCCTTACGCTATGCCCTTCTCTGAGATTTGTATTTGTTGCCTGCATGCTGTAACCTGAATCCGAACCATTGCCATTATATACAATCTTATAAGTTGGCTCAAATACGCAGCGAACGTTAAAACCAGAGTTTTTATAACCAACTTTGTGATCACCCGGATTAAGATAGTCAGCACCTAGATCTAGGCCATAATTTTGAGTACTGTTAGTTACGGTGCTAGATACATACGCCCCAAACAGACCATAATGAGATGCTGAATTTATGTCATAGTAGCCAGAGTAAACGAAGTTGTTTGGGAATCTCCTAAGTGCATTAGAAGCATTAACTCCTTCGGTAGCTCCAGTGTAATATGGGGTAAGACCAGCGTTATAGTTTGCTGGGTCAGCCCCCACAATTGCACGGGAGAGTTTCCAAAACTCATTATTTGCAAAGTTATTCTTGTCTCCTCCGCTAGGTAGATGCCAGCCAGCCGGGCAAATACTGGTACTCGAGATGGTTTGGTTGTTGGTGGTGTAATTTCCAGTGTCAGCTACCGCGGCAGGCCAAGTGTAGTAATTACCATAGGAATACAAAGCAGTCTCGTTTGACGTAGGGTTAGATGCCCTGGCAGCAGTATTATTATTATTGTAACGTGGGAACCTGTAACCTTGGTTGGACCCAGTAATATTGGAAGTCGAATAGAGACTATTGGCAGTAGTGCTATTAGTAAAGTTAGCAGTTTCTGGATTGGCCAGACCAACGAATCCAGACGCATAACCTTGGGCAAAAGTACCAGTAGAATTATTTCTTCCTGTGTTGTCTAGACGTAGATTTTCAATCATCCAACATTTACCATCAGCAAGCTTAGCTATCGCATAAACCTGAGCTTCGTCTCGGTAATCTGTCACCGCAGTCACGTCACCAATATTTAATCTAGTACACATATTATATTCCGCCCAATCATCTAAATGAAATACATCGTCACCATAAAGCCAGGTTGCATACAAAGTAAGTCCTGTACTATTATAAGTACCTGCAGCGAAACTAATTGTTTCGTTCGGGCCATAAACTTGTGTATCGCTAGGTATATTTAATATAGGTGCACCTTTATCGTTTTCTACCGTATCTGGAGTTAATGATTTTGTGCTCCATCCGGCAAAACCATATCCCCAATCATTCTCATCGACTCTAGAATAGTTTGAAGCCATTAGAGTGGCGCTAGTATCTGATGATGAGATAGTTTGTCCACCCATGGTTCCAGTCACCTCGTCAGAGACAATAGCCCCGTTCCAATTCACAGGATTAGCATCATAGCAAATCTTATTTGCCGGGCATTTACAGACACCATAAAGAGTAGTGTTGGCAGTTGGCATGAGCGAGCCGCCAGATGCGTATTCAAAAGATGTGGCATTGGTAGGCGTGGTAGTCCACCCACACGTGAAACCACCAGTCTTCGTGATGGTTGGGAGAATCGTGGCGGACGCAGTCCAACCAGCATAAAGTGTCACAGAGTTAGCAGCGGTATAAGTCCACTTGCCATTAGCATCGGTATAAGTCGTAGATGCTTCTAGGGCTGGAGTATTAGTAGTCCCCGCAATCTTGTTGGTAGCAGCTGCTTCCTTATACCAACCTTTGAAGGTGTAATTTACGGTAAGAGTAGAAGTAGATGAAACGACGGCACCACTAGTATTATTACTGGCTGGCAATGTGAAACCAGAAACCGTATAAGACCTGGTCGGTAATGTATTAATTCTCTCAAGCGCGGTTGCATTATATATTGCTCTGGTAGAAATAGTTGGAGAATTAGTGGCACCATTCTTATTAAGATAAATATATGTTTGTGGGGTTGCACTAATCGTAATAGTGTTATTGCGAGGTTTAACTTCAATATCTGCATCGGCACCTACATAATTAGTCGAGTAACTAATATTCGAGAGCGAATCAGTATCAGGTGATGAAACTATAGAACTTATACCATAACCACCTTTCGCCGAAATATCAATCCCATAATATTGTCCATAAGTTAATGAAACTACTTGTCCATTTGTAATACCTTCATATACATAGTCTTCATCGTCATAAATACTAACATCATTTATTTCTGCAGTATTATAATTTATGGTATAGTTGTAGCTATTTGCTATACATACGCCATACAGAGTTTTATTCGCACTTGGCGTCAATGAACTACCCGACTCATATTGGATAGTTGTGGCCCCAGTCGCTGTCTCAGTCCAACCACAAGTATGGCCTGTCTTTGTTATAGTAGGTAAAGTCTTGGACTGTGTTGTCCATCCAGCATACAACGTAACCGCCCCATCATAAGTCCACTTTTTACTAGAGTCAGTATAATCCGTACTTGCCTGAAGTGCCGGAGTGGCTGCATTGCTGGCAATTAATGTCCCAGTACCAGATCCTTGATGCCAACCATTAAACGTATTGGTAGCAGTCATGGTTGTCGTAGATGAAACCGTTGCGCCAGAAGCATTATTTCCTGCAGGGCTCGTAAAGCCCGAAATAGTATAACCTGTTTTAGTTGGCAGTGTAGCGATAGCTCCTAGGGTGGTTGCATCATAAGTAGCTGTGGTAGAAGCAGTAGGAGTGTTGGTTGCACCATTTTTGTTTAAGGTGATTGTGTAAGCATTTGGAATATAATGAGCATACAATGTGTTAGCCGTGGAACTACTTGACGTAGAAGTGCCAGTCTTAACCCATTGAGAAGAAGCGTTAGTCCAACCCGATACCGCCACGCCAGTCAAAGTCCCGTCAGCATTGATTACCTTAGCGTTACCACTGGTATACCAACCATCGAATGCACTATAACCAGTTGGCGGAGTTGCAGTAGGAATAGTACCAACTGTTGCATTTGTCCTACCAGTATAAACATCGGTTCCTAGATATGAAACATAGAGCGGGCTAGTTCCAGAGAGTGTACCAGTGATGTTCTTATTATAAGTTTTAGGATTAAAGTTAATTCTGGAATTTACGATAACCATAGTAGTTCTGTTAGCTACATTAGTACCAGTATTAGAACCAGTTCCAGAAGTACAGGTAGCTGTGATACTACTATCATTCTTATCAGCCACAGTTATTTTAACACCATAGTATCTAGTTCCGCGATACATAGCTTTAGTAACCGTGTAAGTATTGCCGGTTTGACCAGTGGTAAAGTTGCCTAGAGCGGCAGTTGCGCTCGACCCATAACCAAATTGATAGGTAATATTCATATTGGTCGTGTCATAGTTCGACGAAACATCAGTAGCAGTAAGAACAGTGTCTTGTTGATTATAGACTATAGTTGTGCCACCCTGCATAGTACATTCTGGAATAGGATCAATTGAAGCAGCACTAATGGTGATATCACCATTGCCCGCGCCAACCGTGTAAGTGGAGCCAGAAAGTGAACCAATACCATTATTAATTGTATACTTAGTACCTGTATAATTTGTTTTAAGAGTCGTAGAAACGGTGGACAAATCAATCGTATCTCCTACATGGAACACCTTAGTAAATGTACCATTCCCTGCGTTAGTCCATCCAGAAGGAGCAATAGCTGAAAGCCCGCTACCGGTTCTTAGTGTTACGGTATAATCTATCGCTTCGCAAACACCCTGAAGAGTTAAATTGGCGGTAGGAGTAACACTAGCTCCAGAATTATAATAAGTACTAGTGTTATTGGCATCCTGCCACCTACAAGTATATCCAGCCCAAGAAATCGTAGGCAAAGTCTTTGCTTGAGCAGTCCACTTTGCATAAAGTGTAGTAGCAGATGTTCTAGTCCAACGCTTAGAAGAATCAGTATAACCAGACACACTAGCTTGAAGTGTTGGAGTTGTAGCATTAGATGCGACAAGCGTTGAACCAGAGCAAGATCCGTCAACCCAGCCACCAAAGGTGTAAGTTGATGTAAGAGTGGTAGTAGATGAAACAGTAGCTCCAGAAGCACTGGTGGTTTTGGTGAATCCAGAGACTGTGTATGCTCTTTGTGGATTAGTAATAGAAGAAAGTGTAGTGGAATAGTAAGTAGCAGTAGCAGAAGTAGAACCATTAGTTGTAGCACTACATTGATTAAGTGTCACAGTATAAGTAGCACGCTTACCATTATGTGTTACAGCATTAGTACCATCACCAATTGTATAAGTTGGATTAGCAGCAGAAGTAGATGATAGTGTACCAACCGCACCAGAATCTTTAGCCCATGAGTTAAGTACTGAACCAGTAGTATAAGTTGGATATAGATAGTAAGCTACTCCATAGGTTAATCCAGATACACTGTTACCAGAAGTAGATACCGTACCCATGAGATTAGTGCCAGAACAGTTACCACTTGTCTTACAGACCTTAATGCTAGATACATAGGTAGAGTTAAATGATACTTTAAGTGATAGATTATTCTTAATTACACAAACACCATAAAGTGTAGTATTAGCAGAAGGAGTAATAGAACCACCAGAAGCATATTGTATGGTAGTAGCACCAGTAGATGTAGTAGTCCAGCCACAAGTATAACCAGTCTTGGTGATGGTTGGAAGAGTAACTGAATTATAAGCACCAGCATTAGCGGTCCAACCGGCATAGAGAGTAGCATTATCATCATAAGTCCATTTCTTATTAGCATCAGTATAATCGGTGCTAGCTTGAAGTGCTGGAGTAGCAGCAGTAGAAGCTACTAATGTACCAGTACCAGAAGTGGCATGCCAACCATTGAAGGTATAAGTTGTAGTGCTGGTACTGTTTAATGTTCCAGGTGCAGTACCACCATTTACTGTAGCTCCATCTGCATTATTGCCAGATGGAACAGTCCAGCCAGAAATAGTTCTTGTACTTGTAGAATTACTACAAGTAGGAACTGTAATAGCAGCAAGGGTAGTAGCATCATAGGTTGCGGTAGTAGAAGTAGAGCCAGTAGCAGTAGTAGAACAATTTCTATCTAAGGTAACGGTGTAGGTCTTAGCTGTATATTGTGCATAGAGAGTATTGTTTGTAGCATTATCATTTGTAGTAGTTCTGACCCATTGAGATGAAGCATTAGTCCAGGAAGAAACACTGGCTTTTCTGTTGCCACTAGCATCTACTACCTGGCTTCCACCAGTTGCCGCAGTATACCAGCCATTAAAGGTATAACCAGTCTTAGTAGCAGTAGGAATTGCTCTAGCAGTAGTACCGGTTCTTGTACTATAAGAATTAGTGCCATTGTAAGCTACATATACTGGGCTAGTACCAGAAAGAGTACCACCAGTTCCCGCACTAAAGTCAATCCTGGAATTAACTAGTGACATAGTGGTTCTGTTAGCTACAGTAGTTCCAGTATTAGAACCAGTACCAGAAGTACAAGTATTAGTAATTGTATTATCATT
>JAFWBV010000008.1 GCA_017506895.1 Candidatus Saccharimonadota bacterium
ATTTTACATTAAAGACCGACTCGCTTGAATCCCTATCGGCATGAAAAATTCTCACAATTGCACCATTTTGCGCATCAATAGAAACACCAGAATAAGCTAAGTCCACTCCATCAACCGAAGAATAAATATCGCCATTCTCGCTTATCTGGAAAACTCCCGTTTTCGCATCATGAACGCCACCCATATCAATTACAAGTTTGTTACCCACAAATACAAATGTATCATCATCCGCTGTAATTTCAAACCTTTCATCACCACTTAATAAAGCCGTAAACGGCACCGCAAAATTCATTGTAAATAAATGATTGTGCCCATCTTTGTTCACAAAATCACCCTGGCTAAATTCAACATCATCCAATGGATAAAACATTTCCTTATAAAAAGAAAACTCAGCACCATCAGAACTATAATCAAATTGCAAATTCCCAGTATAGCTAGCGCTCTTTCCATCCACCGCTGAAAACCAGTGCGAAATATCCTTCATACCACGATTCGGCAGCATCTGACCACCCACGCCAATTGGAAGGTACTTATCATCTAGCTCGAAAGCCACTAAGCCCGTTTCAATTTGTTTATTGTGGTATTCACAACTTGACCACTCAAACTGTCGCCTTTCCAAAGCGTCTTTTGCAGCATTGTTATATATATTTACACATTCATCTGCTCTTTGATCATAATACAATACCGGCACCGATATCTTACGACCTTCCATCACGCCAGCGCTAGCAAGAATCGCTGTAGGTGTTTTAGAAATTGCAATTTCAGAAATTTCTTTTACGGTATTTGATAAACTAAAAATGCAAAAAAATACAGCTATTCCAAAAGCTGCTAAAGCTACTGCGCCAAAGATTCGCGCATTTCTCGCACTATATGCTTTTTTTGCGTTCTTGACTTTCTTCTTCTTCATATCTTTATTTAAGTATAAGCCCTTTCTTTGTAAAAATCAAGCTATTGCTGCCCTTCTTCACTCACTTCAATCCCTAGTTTCGCATCAGACAAAGCCTTGCTATCAAAAGGTTCTCGATACGCTTGTACTTTTTCTTCTTCAACAACATAATTGTTTAGATATTCGTCCAATATTTCTGCAGTTATTTCACCATTTTTTTCCAATTCGTAATCGAACTTCTGTTTATTCGCATCATCTTCAATTTCATCTTCATCTGGTAAAAACCCAGGCCTTGACCTATCTAAATATATATCACCCGAATTATGATATATCGCTAACGACACACCAGTTGTTGATAAAGCAATCAAAATAGCGACTAAACTCATAATAAACAAGTTGCGTGCGCCGTTTGTTGATTTTTTTTCAGCATCCGAATCCATTTATAATGTCTCCCTAAGTTTCATCACTAATTCTTTTTGTTTTGCAATTAGCTCAGAAAGTTTTGCAACATTCTTTGCCATCTTTTCACGCTTCTTTCTTACATCAATCAGCTCTTGATAAAAGATTTCTGGTTCTTTTTTACAATCCATTAATGTCAACTCTTCCAAGCTTTTTTGATAATTTACAAAATCATCCACAAAAGCAATACGTGTTTCTGCAAAACTATTTTGATTTTCAATTAACTCCACATTATTAATATTGTTTTCAACCAAACGCACATTTAATGGCACCATGTATTTTGTCAACACTCTTTCATATAGTGCTCCAAGATACACACGCACTCTCGAATCATTTTTTTGTAAAGTCTTTAGATCTTCTCGAATCACATCGCAACGGCTTTTTATTAAAGCACCTTGCGTTTCCGAAAAAGCCCAAACGTTCGTAAACGACAACAAAGTCAAAGCTAAAACGGCGATGATTATTAACTTTTTTCGCATAAGTAAATTATATCATATATAATTTATCTAATCACGCTTCAGCATTACCGTAAATGCTTCACTCGGAATATCAATTTTACCAAATCTTTTCATTCTGGCTTTGCCACGTTTTTGTTTTTCAAGTAGTTTCGCCTTGCGGTCTCGGTCACCAGTATGAATCTTAACTGTCACATCTTTTCGGTATGCTCCAATCGTTTCTCTCGCAATTATCCTTGCTCCAATCGCCGCCTGAAGTGCCACCTCATAGTTTTGTCTTGGAATAACTTCCTTTAGCTTTTTCGTAACTTCTCGCCCTATCGCATCTGCTTCGCTTCGGTGCGACATCACCGAGAGCGCGTCCATCTTATGCCCACCGACTAAAAAATCTACCCTTACCAAATCTTCTGCACGATATCCTGAAAGTTCATAGTTAAACGACGCGTATCCCGAAGTAGCCGATTTTAGTTGATCATAGAAATCAGTTAAGAGATTTGCCATCGGCGCTTCAAAATCTATTACGGCACGATCTTCGATATACGACACACTAGTTTGGTGTCCACGTTTTTCGTTGATAAGATTTAAAACGTTACCAATCATTCCCTTCGGCAAAATTATTTCACCTTTCACCCAAGGCTCTCTTACTTCTTTTATTTCGGAAGGATCAGGAAGATCTGATGCAGATTTAATATCAATTTCTTCACCATTATTCATTACAACTTGATAGTTAGTTGAAGGATTAGTAACAATAAGATCGAGATTAAACTCACGTTCAAGACGCTCTTTGATAATGTCCATGTGAAGTAGACCGAGAAAACCGATGCGAAGGCCAAAACCAAGCACAGGAGAGTTCTCAGGTTCAAATTTAAGAGCCGAGTCCGAAAGCGCAAGTTTCTCAACAGCTTCTTTTAGATCTTTATATTGATCGTTACTGACTGGAAAAAAACCAGCATAAACAAAAGGTAGGACATTTTTATAACCAGGGAGTGGCATCTCAGCTGGAACTTTGGTAAGAGTAACAGTATCGCCGACTTTAGCTTCACGAGTAGTTTTAAGATTCGTAACAATGTAGCCGATTTCGCCTTCTTTTAATTGATCTTTCGGGGTCATTTTTGGTGTTAATATCCCAACTTCAAGAGCAAGGCCTTTAGTTTTAGTCGCCATCATGTAAATTTCAGAATTCTTGTCAATTTCACCATCAAAAATCCGCACATAAAGAACGACACCACGATAATCATCAAAGAAAGAATCAAAAATCAATGCTCTAGTCATATATATATTATATAATCTATTGTTAAATCTAGCAATATAAAAGACAGCTACTTAAAACAAATACTAAAGTTAGATTTTTCTCGGCGCTGGAGCAAAAGTGATAAGGCGATCTAAAATCTGGTCAACATTCTGCCCCGTTTTACCAGAAACTTTGATGATATCATCATCTTTACAACCCAAAAGGTTAATAATTTCGGCAGAAACCTTATCAATATCAGCAGCTGGAAGATCAATTTTATTAATAACCGGAATAATATAAAGGTCCTGCTCAAGCGCCAAATATACATTAGCAAGTGTTTGTGCCTGTATCCCCTGTGTCGCATCCACTACCAAAACCGCCGTCTCTACTGCCTGTAAAGACCTACTTACCTCATACGAAAAATCCACATGCCCTGGCGTATCAATTAAGTTCAATACATACCCCTTCCAGTTCATCGTTACTGGAGTGAGTTTAATCGTGATGCCTTTCTCACGCTCAAGTTCCATTGAATCGAGTAGCTGTTCCTTCATCTCTCGCTTTGCCACCGTACCCGTGAGTTCCATCATTCTATCCGCAATTGTCGACTTCCCGTGGTCAATATGCGCAATAATACAAAAATTCCGTATCTTTTCCATATTTATTATTATATAATATTTTCTTTAATTTTACAAAAACAGCCCCGAAGGGCTGCTTTCATAGTTTACTTTACTCCAATCATCGATAGTGATAATTTTCCGTTATCAATCGCTACCAGTCTTACACGCACCTTATCTCCCACATGCAATACTTCGTCAACCTTCTTTAGCCTACGACCTTCCACAATTTGCGAAATATGAAGCATTCCATCAATTCCCGGCATAATATTTACAAACGCTCCAAAATCCTTAATAGATACTACTGTTCCATCATATATTTTCCCTACTTCCGGCTCTTCAACTAGCGATTTTATCCAATCTAGAGCCTTTTGAATCTTTTCTGGATCATTTCCCGAAACTGTAACTAGACCAGAATCTTCAATATCTACTTCCGCCCCAGTTTCAGTTGTAATCTTATTAATCATTTCACCGCCTTTACCGATAATCGCGCCAATCTTTTCTGGCTTCACCATCAGCTTTTCAATTCTCGGTGCATAAGGCGAAATCTCGGCGCGTGGGCCATCAATTACTTCCTTTATATGTTTCAAAATAAACATTCTACCTTCATGCGATTGTTTCAACGCTTTTTCCATAATTTCTACAGGAAGCCCATGTACTTTCATATCCATCTGTAGCGCTGTCACACCCTGGTCAGTACCAGTTACCTTAAAGTCCATATCTCCAGCAAAATCTTCCGCATCCATAAGATCTGTCAAAACATACGCCTTATCAACGTCTTTTGCTGTAATCTCCGAACCCTTCGGCACATCAACCATTAACCCCATCGCTACCCCAGATACCGGTCGCTTAATCGGCACACCAGCATCCATGAGAGCCATACAGGACGAACAAGTCGCCGCCATTGATGTCGAACCATTTTGTGACATAATCTCAGTCACTGAACGAATCGCATAAGGAAATTCTTCTTCTGATGGCAACACTGGAATTAAAGCTCTTTCCGCTAAATACCCGTGCCCAATTTCACGCCTGCCTGGCGAACCAATTCGGCCCGGCTCTCCTACCGTATAGGACGGTGCATTATAATGATGCATATAGCGACGCTTACCATCCGTGACTTCCATCGTATCCACATCTTGTGAATATGACAAAGGTGCCAAAGTTACGATATTCATCGCCTGTGTCACACCACGCGTAAATAACGAAGAACCATGCGTCCTTGGCAAAATCCCCACCTGACTTGATAATGGTCTAACTTCATCGAGCTTACGCCCATCTGGTCTTACACCTTCTTCTACAATTCCCCTACGTACTTCCTTATGGACCGCTAGTTCAAATGCCTGATCATAAACATCGCGTAAATTCTCATCATACCATTCCACTTTTTCATTGTCCGTCTCGCCCTGACCTTTAGCTAATGCAAATTCATCATGCATCGCATATTTAATATCATCCAAAATATGCGCTCTCTCCATCACATTCCCACGTACTTTCGAACCAAATTTCCCCTTCGTCCACTCTTCGACCTCTTTCAGAATCTCTTCATCTGGAAGTACTAATTCATACTCTTGCGGCGTTGCGTCAACTTGTTTAGCTAACTCTCTCTGCAAATCTAATACTGGCTTAACATTATCAACTGCCCAACGCATCGCTTCAATGATTGTTTCTTCTGGGATTTCTTTCATTCCAGCTTCCACCATCATTACTTTCCCATCTTTGCAAGCAACCACTAAATCCATCGGTGAAGCATCTCTCTCTTCAGCCGACAAAAATCCCTTAAACTCACCGTCAACCTGTCCAATACGGATTCCCGCCACTGGTCCATCAAATGGCACTCCCGCGTTCATCAAAGCTGACGAAGCCGCTATCATTGCTACGCAGTCTGGTCTAAATGCCGGATCCATTGACAACACCGTACAAACTACCTGAATCTCTTGACGATAACCTTTCGGGAATAAGGGTCTAATCGGCCTATCAATCAAACGTCCAACGAGCACTGCTTCATCCGCCGGTTTGCCTTCTCTCTTGATAAAACGAGAACCGCTAATTTTCCCCGCCGCATACCATTTTTCTTCATAGTCAATAGAAAGTGGGAAGAAATCTTGCACTACCGGCTTCGTTCCTACTACTACTGAACCTAAAACCACCGTATCACCGTAGGTTACCAGCACCGAAGAAGTCGAACGAAAACCGACTCTATTTACTTCTAATGTAAGCTTACGGCCCAACCATTCTGTTGACACAGAAATCGTCTTCTTGCCATTAGGATTAATAATATCCATAAAAATGTTCCTTTCTCGGGAAAACTTCAGGTATATAAATCAAGTACTAATCAGTTTTTGAGAGCATTGCGACCAACGGGGAGCTTGCGCAGCGAGCCCTGTAACGACAGGCGCGAGCGTCGCGCGCTCGAAAAAACTGATTAGTACTTGACTGCATATATCTGCCGTCTTCCCTATTGTTAATGCTATACCCATTATACCAAATCTTGACAATATTAGCAAAGTGTGCTATAATAGTATAGATAATTTATTTATAGCTCTTTAAGGAGGGATTGAATGATTAATATTGTACACTTAGACATCAACTACGATGATAATCGTAAGTTGACCAGCATGCAGATTAAGCTTAAATCAATGCCACAAGAAGCCGTAAACGAAAACTCGCAACATTCAATCGCGAGAATCAATGCGGCATTTTATTCACTAAAGCTGTTCTCTGAAACAGGGAAAACAGCAAAAATGGAAACCAATCCTAGAAGACGCAATATCGTAAATCTCAACGTTACGTTCTGGGAAAACAATTTAAAATTAAGCGATATTGCAACTTTTATCGACGGATTCCAGGAAGCCCTGGATAATTCTCCGTTCTAATTACAACCAAAAACCCGCCAAGTTTCATCGGCGGGTTTTCTCATTTTTTAAACTATTTGCGTAGGCCTAATTTCGAGATGGTTTTCTTGTATAGCTCAAAATCGGTCTCTTCGAGATATTTAAGTAAGCGTTTACGCTTCCCTACCATCTGCATTAAACCTCTTTTGGCCATAAAGTCATGTTTGTTATTTTTAACGTGCTCAGTAACTTCCTTAATACGCTCCGTTAAAATCGAAACTTGAACTTCAGGAGAACCAACATCTGCCTTGTTGCGGGCAACCTTGGCAATAGCCTTGTCCTTATTCTCTTTTGTTATCATAGTGCAACCATTATACCATACTCTCCCCTTATGGTCAACGATTATTTATTTAATCTTAAACCGTTTTCTTATACTGACGATTCGCTATATAGATAATACCAACCAACACTGGCAGTAGCGATATTGCAATCACCGCGTCAACGCCATTATTCGTATTTACACCAGTATCAGGAGCAGAAGTGTCAGGCACCGGAGTTTCCGAATCGTCAGGCTCTTCATCTCGAGTATTTTTCCAAACAGCGTATAATGTTTTATCGGCATTTATAGTTATTTCATCTTCAGAGACATAAGCTGCTTCTGTTGCACTTGCGCTATCAGCCCAGCCTAAGAACTCGTGGTCTTCCTTTGTTGGAATTACATCAGAAATAGCAATTTCACATGTTGGATTGGTTACATTTACCACGCAAGTCTCAGCCGCTATTTCGCCTTCACCACCATTTAAATCATAATTAAGCGTGATAGTAGTATTTACCATATCCCACACTGCAAAGATTGTCTTATCGTTATTGATTGTGAGACTGTCTCCCTCATGATATGTTGGCTCTGTAGCAGCATCGCTCTCTGCCCAACCCATAAAGTTGTAACCATTTCTGGTTGGTACAGTAGCAGGAATAGTCACATCGCAAGTAACGTGATCAATATCAAGCGTACAAGTTTGAGTGGCTACTTCGCCTTCACCACCATTTAAGTCAAAGATGAGTTCAATCGGAGTAACAATCAATTCCCAAACTGCATAAACCGTCTTATCCTGAGAAAGCGAGATAGAGCCACCCGGTTGATAAACAGCTACTGTTGCAGTATCCGAATTTGCCCAACCTAGGAAATTATATCCAGCTCTAGTAGGAATAACATTAGGAATAGTTACCGTACAATTCGGATGGACAATATCAATCGTGCAAGTTTGATTAGCAACATCGCCTTCCCCACCGTTCAAATCAAAATTCAAATTAATCGTAGTAGAAATAATCTGCCATACAGCGTAAAGAGTTTTGTTATTGTTCAATGTCACATTATCACCAGAATTATAAGCAGCCGACGTAACAGTATCGCTCTCCGCCCATCCAATAAAGTTATAGCCATTTCTAGTTGGCTCAACACCAGGAATAATCACATCGCAAGTAGCATGGTTAATATCAATTGTACAAGTCTGAGTAGCTATATCGCCTTCACCACCATTCAAATCAAAGTCAAGTTTAGTCGTAGTAACAATCATTTCCCAAACCGCATAAACTGCCTTATCCTGAGAGAGCGACATAGAACTACCCTGTTGATAATCAGCTACTGTCGCAGTATCCGAATTTGCCCAGCCTAGGAAATTATATCCAACTCTGGTTGGAGTAGTATTTGGAATAGTTACCATACAATTTGGATGAACAATATCAAGCGTGCAAGTCTGATTGGCCACATCACCTTCTCCGCCATTCAAATCAAAACTCAGACTAATCGTAGTAGTAATTATTTGCCATACAGCATAAAGAGTTTTGTTGCTATTTATAGTCACATTATCACCAGAATTATAAGCAGCCGACGTAGCAGTATCACTCTCCGCCCATCCAATAAAGTTATAACCGTTTCTAGTTGGGTCAACGCTAGGAATAGTTGCATCGCAAGTAGGATTATTTATATCAACTGTACAAGTCTGAGTAGCCACATCGCCCTCACCACCATTCAAATTAAAGCTCAAACTAACCGTATTAGTAATCAATTCCCAAACCGCATAAACTGTCTTATCCTGAGAGAGCGACATAGAACCACCCTGTTGATAATCAGCTACTGTGGCAGTATCCGAATTTGCCCAACCTAGAAAATTATATCCAGCTCTAGTTGGAGTAACATTGGGAATAGTTACCGTACAATTCGGATTAGCACTTGTAAATGAACAAGATTGAGCGCTAATTTCACCTTCCCCACCATTCAAATCAAAATCCAGATTAACAGTCGTGATATCTGATTTCCATACCGCATAAATAGTTTGATTATTAGACAAACTGATTGTATCGCCAGCACCATATTCACCAGCAGTCGCATCATCCGTATCTGCCCAACCTATAAAATTATAATCAGTCAACACCGGAGAACCGTCAGCTATATCAATAGTACAAGTCTGAGTACTAATACTTGGATAGCATACTGCTGGCCCGAAGTTCCCACTTCCACCATTCAAATCATATCTTAACACATAAGGCAACCCGAGTTTATATGTAAAACTACCTTCATTTCTATCATCAACACCGCTTACTTGTATATAACGGCCAGCACCTTCTGGATTATTAACGGTCAAAATCATATTTGCTTCATCATAACTATAATTCTCAGTATTAGCTATTGAAAAATCAACGATAAATCCTTCGTGGTCACCATCCTTTAAAAAGTTCAGCCCACTCATATCATAAATGAAATTACCATTTGATATAGTTGGATTAATTCCGGTATAAAAAACAATGATATCGTCCGCCATAAAATCATTCAAATTGGTATTATTGGAAATATCTATTAAAGGAATATTATTGTCGTTAATATTTAATAATCTGAGAGCGGTATTATTAGAAACATCAATAGAAGATAATTGGTTCGCATGCAATTTAGCATAAACCAATTTAACATTATTTGAAAGATTAATCGAATCTAATTCATTATTGCTTATATCAATTTCTTTTAGTTCTGGATTATGGGTAAGGTCAATTGCCGAAATATTGTTATTGTTAAGATAAAGATTTGTTAAACCACTATTATTGGAGACATTTATAGCATTAAGCTGATTAGAATGAAGATTAAGATAACTCAACAAATTAAATCCAGAAACATCAATCGATGAAATATTATTAGAACTAAGATCGAGATAAGCCATTCTCGGCATCTTTTCTAACCCAGTAGTATCGACAATTTTTTCCCCATCAACCCGACTATTACAAACAAGCTGGTCTATAGTTGATAATTGTTCATCAGTAATACCAGTCTCCGGAATTATCGCAGCAGGATAAGTACTTTTATATGTTGCTACTACACAATCATAAAAATTCGGATCCACCATCGCAGTATACCCATCCGGCATCACATATGTAATCGCGTGTGTATCGTCCGCAACCGTTAGTTTATTGGCAGCAAAAACAATCGCCGGCAAAATAATTGCTATCGTAGCCAACGCAGACAATATCACTCTTTTCTTTTTGTGTAAGCTGAACATGTATGACCTTTCTTTTTATTTTATCGACACAAAAACTTTATTATCGTCTTGTTCATGATAATAAACATTGATATTCATTTTGGTATTCCTTTTTGTTAGTATAACCTTTATGCGCCCATAATACAGCATTATGGGCGCATTGTCAAGTCTATTTTTTATAATTATTTATTTTTTTCTAAAAGTCGATATGTATAGGCTGCCAAAATTCCACCGAGTAATGGTCCGACGATAAATACCCACACCGCCGCAATCGGTCCACCATTTCCGCCAATAGCCGCTACAATTGCCGGACCTAACGACCGAGCCGGATTTACACTTGTCCCAGTCAAGCCGATACCCAGAATATGCACTGCTACTAATGAAAACGCAATCACGATACCTGCTACGTGTCCATGTTTTGCCTTGTCTGACGTTACACCAAGAATCGATATTACGAATATAAACGTCAGCAAAATTTCAACTAATAATCCTACCCAAGGATTTCCATTTACTCCGGTAAGTCCATTCGCGCCAAACCCACCAGTTGAGTCAACAAGACCCGCACCATTAAATATCAATGCCAAGATTCCGGCACCAGCTAGTGCACCCAAAATCTGAAAAACAATATATCCCCAAAAATCTTTCCATGAAATTTTTTTACTAATCAACATTGCAATCGATACTGCCGGGTTGATATGGCACCCAGAAATATTACCAATCGAATAGGCCATCGTAAGAAGACCTAATCCAAACGCGAACGCCGTTAATATATATCCGCTCCCTGCCGCCGGATCACATCCTACCGTCATAGCTGTGCCGCATCCAATCAGCACCAAAACCAATGTGCCGATAAATTCAGCAATATATTTTTTCATATATTTCCTCCATTAACTAACTTAATTATATCATTTCTAGGTAAATTATCATCATATTAAATCATTTATCTCACCTTTAATAACCCCAAAATAACCAATGTATAGTATAATGCTATAAAACCTAATTAAATATGGAAGATCAAATTGTTTTAATCGATAAACCCGCCGGCATTTCTAGTTTTGGTGTCGTCGCTAAAATCCGTGGCAAACTAAAAGCTGAGCTCGGGCACAAAGTCAAAGTTGGCCATACTGGAACTCTAGATCCTTTTGCGACTGGTCTACTTATTATTCTGACTGGTAAAATGACCAAAAAATCCAATGAGTTTCTAAAACTCGACAAAGTCTATGAAGCCACTCTAAAGCTTGGCTACACTTCCACCACTGGTGACCCAGAAGGTCAGATTCAGGAATATGCTACAATGACACCGAAATTAGACATTTTAGAATCCATTCTCAATTCATTTATCGGTAAAATTGAGCAAACTCCACCAAAATTTTCCGCAATTAAAATTAACGGTGAACGCGCCTACAGACTTGCACGTAAAGGTCAAGATTTTGAGATTCCCCCTCGCGAAATCGAAATATATGATATTAAAATACTTAAATATAATTATCCCGAACTCATAATTCGTGTCCACTGTAGTTCCGGCACTTATATTCGTACTCTTGCTGAAGATATTGGCAAAGCTCTAGAGACTGGTGCATATCTCACTGCACTTCGCCGTACTAAAATCGGTGAATATAGTATCGAAAATGCAATTATGCTATAATTAATATATGCTAGTGACAAATTCTCAACTCATTGGTGCTCCAGTTTTAAGTATTCAGACTGGTTCAACCATTGGCACAGTTTCCGAACCCATCATTGATCCCGACACCCTAAAGATAATTGCCCTTAAACTTTCTGGCCCACTTATCAGAGACACCAATATTTTAGATATTAAATCCATCCGTGAGTATTCTAATCTCGGCATGGTAATTGATGATATTGATGAATTAGTTACTCCAGAAGATATCATCAAAATTAGCAAAATTATCGCCTTAAACTTTAATCTCATCGGACTCAAAGTGGAAACCAAAAAACAATCCAAATTGGGCAAGATTATTGATTACACTCTCACGCCAAACGATTTTGTCATCCAACAAATTATCGTCCGTCGTCCCATCATGAAAGCGCTTATTGATCCGGAACTTACTATTTCCAGAAAAGAAATCGTTGAAGTTACAGATTATAAAGTTATCATTAAAGACGAAGAAAAGACTCTCAAATCTCGTGCCGAACATGAAGACTTTATCCCAAATTTTGTTAATCCATTTCGCAAACAAGAAGCAGATTATAATCCATCCGAAGCCGAAGAAGAATAATCTCTCAATTCTTCTTCCACAACTTCTTTTACCAACTCATAAGAGAATCCTTGACGACACAAATATGCAATTAACTTTTCTTTGTCGTATTTTTTTTGCTTTCGTTGCACTATCTTCTTAATCTCATCTACATCACTTCTCTCGCCCAACACCATTTCCGCCAAAGTCTCATTTACGCCCTTCTTTTTCAATTCCATTTTTAGTCTTTTACGTGATATCCCCTTCTTTACAAATCTGTTTTCGATATAGTATTGGGCAAATTTTTCGTCGTCAATATATCCTTTCTCTTTCAACCTATCAATAATTCTCTCAATCAAATCTTTATCAAGCTTTTTATCATAAATTTTCTTTTTTAAATAATCATAAATTTCTCTTTCGCTATGTGGTCTTAAGAGCGTCCATTCTAGAGTCCGTTGATATAATTTTCCAAATTCTGATGCTTTCTTAAATTCTCCTAATTGTTCCCGATCAATCTCTCGCCCTTTTTTCACACCCATTTCCACAACTTGCGAAACATCCAACGAAAATGAAAACCTACCATTCACGAAAACATTTACTCGGTTTGGATTTTTAATCCCTTGTCTCAAATCTGTAACAATCAGTTTTTCATCATACTTTCCAGAAACCCTATCCGACACAGAATCAGTTAATTTATATATTTCCATCAAACCAGCCCGTGCATCCTTAGCCAATCATCTAAATTCACAAATGTAATTTCGTCTTTTGCGAGCGGTGGCTTTGCGCTTTTCTTGCGAAACTCTTCATTTTCGCTATATGGAACCCATTTTACTTCTGAAACTTCGTTATCGTTAAAACTAAATTCATCCGGCTTATTCGTCCAATCGACCATAAAAATCCAAGCAAACCTGTTTTTGTTAAACGACTTCGTAAAAGCAAACTGCAAATCATCGGGTGAAATCTTTGCGCCAATTTCTTCTTGTGCTTCACGTATCGCCCCTTCCACTACTGTTTCACCTAAATTAATATGTCCCCCTGCCGAAATGTCATAATATCCAGGAAACCTATCTACACCGTCTGCTCTTCGTTGCCATAATAATTCCAATTTTCCATCTTTTATACGATACAAAAACACAATTGCAACTCCAACCACCACATCGCTTCCAGTTATTTCAGGATTATCTAAGCCCGAATCCCAACCTTGTTCAGAAATCGGCTCACCATTTAGATAATAGGTTTGCCATAGCTCATCATGATGCATCAGCTTCCGCCTTTTCTCTCACTTTTGCTTCAATCTCCGCCATTAGTTCTGGCTTTTCGCGGAACAATTTTTTCACTGCTTCACGACCCTGGCCCAAAGTCTCACCATTATATTTAATAAAGGCTCCCGCCTTATCGAGCACGCCATATTGTACACCAAGATCAAGCACATCACCAGATTTCGAAATTCCTTCATTATACATAATGTCAAATTCTGCTGTCCTAAATGGTGCTGCGATTTTGTTCTTCACTACTTTGATTTTTGTTCTATTTCCAGAAATATTGTCACCTTCTTTTATTTGTCCAATCCTACGAATATCCACACGCACTGATGCATAAAATTTTAGAGCATTACCGCCCGTCGTCGTTTCTGGATTCCCAAACATTACACCAATCTTCATACGAATTTGGTTAATGAAAATTACAGTCGCGCGCGATTTCGAGATAATACCAGTTAGTTTTCGCATTGCTTGCGACATTAACCTTGCCTGTAAGCCCATCTGAGCTTCGCCCATATCGCCATCAATCTCTGCCTGAGGCACTAAAGCCGCCACAGAATCTACTACAATTAAATCTACTGCATTTGAGCGCACTAATGTCTCACATATTTCTAATGCCTGTTCGCCATTATCTGGTTGCGAAATCAACAAATTCGCCGTATCAACTCCAATCTTTTTTGCGTAAGCCGGGTCCAAAGCATGTTCCGCATCAATAAATGCCGCTTGCCCACCTTGTTTTTGGATTTCCGCAATCGCATGAAGTGCCAAAGTCGTCTTACCAGAAGATTCTGGACCATAAATCTCAATTATTCTGCCTTTTGGCCAACCACCACCCAATGCCAAATCTAACGATAACGATCCCGAAGGCAATAATTCTACGTCCATCTTAGGAGTTTCACCTAGCTTCATAATCGAGCCATCGCCAAATTGCTTAGTAATTTGCGCAATTGCTAAATTTAATGCTTCGCTCTTGCCATCATTAGCAGCATTAGTCTTAGTAGTATTTTTTTCCACCGCATCCTTTTTTGCCATAATATTACCTTTCTTTAAATTGATTATACCACCTTATAACACAGGGTTTTAATATTTACAACCTTTTTATCACACTCATGCTTTTCTGTTTATTACCAAAATGCATATTCCCTGATAAAACTATTTAATGTTAACATGATATAATAATAATATGAGAGTTAGTGAAAATATTTTAATATCCAGTTTAACCACCATGCGCCTTGGCGGCCCTGCCCGCTACGTCATCGAAATCGAAAAACCTGAAGAAATACCTGACGCTTACGGTTTTGCTAAAACTTATCATTTACCCACTTATGTTCTAGGCGGCGGCGCCAATACTATCGGTCGCGACGAAGGTTTCAATGGTGTTATTATTATTAATCGCATTAAAGGTATCATCGATATTGATAAGTTTACCATTAAAATCATGGGCGGCGAAATTTGGGACGATGTTGTTGAATATTCCGTCAATAAAAACTTAACTGGCATCGAAGCTCTAAGTAAAATTCCCGGTTTAGCATCTGCTGCTCCCGTCCAAAACATTGGTGCCTATGGCCAAGAAGTCGCAGACGTGCTTACCGAAATTGAAGCTTACGACACCAAAACTAATACATTTTGCACTCTTAAGCGTTCTGATTTAAAGTTTTCTTACCGTAAAAGCATTCTGAATACCACCGAAAGAAATCGCTATTTTGTCATATCAATCACTTTAAAGATGAGAGAAGGTCAAATGGCACGACCATTTTACAATTCTATCGAAAAATACATTTCCGACCATTCCCTTACCGATTTTAGTCCAAAAGGTATTCGCGAAATTGTTTCCAGGATTCGTGCCGACAAACTTCCAGACCCAGCAGAAAAAGCCAGTTCTGGCTCATTTTTCAAGAATATTTATTTAAATCAATCCGAAGCCGAGTCTGCCATTGCTAAAGGTTATCCGGTTCATCATGGTAAAGATGGTTACAAAATAAATTCCGGTTGGCTTATCGAACAAGCTGGTTTTGCTGGTCAACTTCTCCACGGTATGCGCGTAAGTAGCACCGCTGCACTAGTTCTCATTAATGAGTCCGCTACAAGCTACCAAGATTTAGAAAAAGCCCGCAACGAAATCATTAATAAGGTTTATGACAAATTTGGTTACTGGCTAGAACAGGAACCAAACGAAATTTTAAACGAATCAACCTTAAAAACAATCAAAAATAATGTAGGAGCATAATTCATGAAAATATTATCCGGCAAAGAACTCGCAGGATTCGTCAAAGCTCGTCAAGAAATCCAAGTCCAAAACATGACCAAAAAACCTACCCTATTAATCATCCGTGACAGTGACAATGCTGTTATCGAAAAATATGTTAATCTCAAAATTCGCTATGGCGAAGATATCGGCATAAAAGTTATCGACTATCGTGCTGCCAATGCTACAGATATTGCAACTAAGATCAAATCAGCCAACCAAGACAAATCTATCGATGCAATCATTTTACAATTACCAATCATGGATAAAACCAAAACTGACGAACTCTCCGACCTTATCAAGCCCGAAAAAGATGTTGACGGTCTCGGCAAAAACAGTCACTACGATTCTGCCACCGCCACCGCTATTCTCTGGCTTTTAACCGGTTACGACATCAAGCTAGACAACCAAAAAATTGCCTTAGTCGGCCGTGGCAAACTCGTTGGCGCCCCGCTCTATAAAATGCTTACTAATTCAAATCACGATGTTACCATCTTTCACCGTGGAAGTAATCTAAATGAACTTAACCAATACGATATTATTATTACTGCCACAGGAGTCCCTGGCCTTATTACTAATGAAATGGTTAGACCAGGTGCAACTATTATTGACGCCGGCACTGCTAGTGAAAATGGCATCTTAAAAGGCGATGTGGATGATTCTGTTAGAAATCGCACCGATCTTACCGCTATCACGCCAATTCTTGGCGGCGTTGGACCACTTACGGTTACCTGTCTATTTGATCATGTTATTCAATCCGCCAGTTCATAGTTATCACACAAAAAGCGAACCCGAGAATTCGAGTTCGCTTTTTTGTTGTACCACCCGTGAAGCGGTCAACTTATTTCATTAATTCTTTACGACTAGCAACGTAGTAGCCAAGCGTAGTGACAACTGCACCAGCGCCAATCGCACCAGTTACAATTGTACCAGCACCAGTACTGACGATTTCAGTAGGAGTTGGCGTAGGATCAACTGGCTTCTCTTTACAAGTTTCATCATCATAAGAAACCATTACAGAAGCATCATCCTTATAAACCGACTTATTAACTGTAGCACTTGCCCAGTTTACAAGTTGGTTAGAACCACAAGCAAGCGAATTATTTACAACTTTACCAGTGAAACGTACATAGGCATTGCCCTTAGCAGAATAACTACCAATATTAATACCAGAAGTAGTTACTGTATTGTCAGCAAGTTTTACACCTTCTTGATAGTTGGCATTGTAAAGATATGTTGAATCTGCGACATATTCCACATTAGTAGGAAGAATATCACGAATCATCACGTCATTTACAGTTTCGGCAAGTAAGTTTACGTATTCAATTTGATACTCAACTTCGTCACCAATCTTAGCTTCTACAGATTCGCTCCAAGTTTTAGTACCCTTGATGCGAACTTGCTTTGAAACCTTAGCTGCAACCGAGCTGTGAACCTTCACATCGATAGTCACAACACCAGAGTATTCATAACAACCAGGGATTTCACCATTCATAGAAGTATAACCGACTAAAGCGCCAGAAGTTATAACCTCATTTGGTAAGTTAAAAACACCGTTGTTGTTATTGTACTTAGCGGAACCATCAACATATTCAAGGTAAACATCTTCGTTAGCATTGAGAGTTACTTCATCCCAGTAACGAGTAGGAGCTGCGTTTGAAGAATCAATGTAGCCAATAATCGTCTGAGACTTAGCAACAGTTGTTGGAATTGAGAAAGTAGCTTTTACGCCCTTTGCAATCGCTTCCTCGCCCTTTGGGCTGTTGTTGTGAACAAACAAGCGAATCGTATAAGTTTCACCATCTTTCACATTAATCGTGTTAGCATTCCAGGTTTCGACACTAGCGCCAGCTACCTTCGCACCCACGAAATTCTTTTCATCCCCGATTTTACCGTTTGAAATCGAGTTAAACGTAATAGTGTCTCCAAGATCACCATTGTTAATCTGATCAAGTGTATAGCTAGGACGACCATCATTGGAATCACCCCAAGCCTTCACCATCACAGGAGCAAGCGTACCAGCCATTACAATTGCAGCAGCTGAAACGCCAAGCATAGATTTATAAATATTTTTCATAAAATTCCTTTCATAGAAAAATTATTAATACTATTATTTGTTGCTTTGTCGTAAATTGTTAATTTTCGTCTCTCGCAACCGGATCGTCTCAAATCTCAAACATGGGGTGAAGCCCGACGGATAAACCGTCGGACTTTTAGAATAATGTACTTGGGCCGTCCCGCCCATGGGCTTCACCTTTTGCTATCTCTCTATATTAGTCGGGCGGGCCGTCCCACTGACCGGCCGGACTAGTATTTATCGGATTTCCCGTTTCGGCTTCATGGGCCGGCTCGGTAATCTCCGTTGGCTCGTCAATCCCACCATTTCCGGTTCCTTCATCGGCATTGTTGTCGACATTAGTCTCCGAAGTGGGTTTAGGAGTAGATGGAGTATTAGGATCTCCACCTACTTGCTGGGAATTGTTAACTTTTTCGAGTTCACTCAAGTCCTCCTGATAGTCAGAATAAGACTCCTCGTGGTTCGAATTAGTCGGCAAATCCATAGGCGACTCCGTCGCCCCTACACCGTTGTTTGTATCCGGCCCTGGGCCAGGATCATCGTTCGGCTCCGTGTTTTCCTTTGGAGCCTTCTCCGGGTCCTTATTATAAGGCGGCGGAGTCGGTGTGGGCTCGGGCGTCGGTTCCGGCGTAATGTCCGGAGTCGGTGTGGGCTCGGACGTCGGTTCCGGCGTCGGCGGTATCGGCGTAGGTGTCGGAGTTTTATCATAAAACTCCGGACGTTTATCATGGATATTAAATCCAATGGTAAACAAGCTTACGCTCACCATCTCGCCGTTTCCTGCCTGTGCTTTCGTAATATACGAAAGAATTAAGGCATCTTTTGTGTACTGGTATTCTGCCAGTATACCGGCACGGTCATTATTTTTGACCGTATCGTTAAGACGCCAGTTTTCACAGGTCGGATATGCGTGCACGCCCTGATTAACCAGGCGTTCTAAGAACACGCATATTGTCGCGGCATACTGACGATATTCGTCGGTAACGTAAATTGTCTCTTTATCGTCACCGCGATATTCCAGCCAGTATGAAACGCCGGAATCATTCTTTTGAATGAATTCTGTCATCCACGGGTTCAGCTCGGCAATAGTCTTATCACCGAGCTTTTTGGTGCTCAGAGCCTTTGCTACAGTCACCCCATAAACGGGATTACGCAAAAGTTCTTCTTGAACTTCGAGAAATTTGCCAGCGTCATCTTCCGATGTAAACCCGAAGGTTAAAGCATCGGAGAAGCCAGTCGACTCGGTTCTCGCTTTGTCCTGTGGAGTCAGCGAAGAATCGAGAAAGACTTGGGAAATATTTGCATATTTCCCAAGCGTTAACTGTTCCAACTCTTCAACGGTCAGTTTATTAACCGTTAAATCGTTCTGAGCGGTTTCAAGATCTTCGGCCGAAACCTTCAGGTCATCCGCTGCTTCAACAGTCTTCAAACTGGCCCATGGCAGGCTAACCAGCATCGCAATGATAGCGATAGCGCCGATGAGACCCGCCACAGACGCCGCTCCCTTCGCGACCTTTTCTTTTTTGTTGATCGATCCTAAGAAAAGAATCAGAACAATAATAAAGAAGAAGATCGCAAAGATCAGCATAATCTTCGGTAACACGGTGACTAACCCAGTCAGAAAACGGTTGTCCCATAGTGTAGACATCATCCACACTACCGACATCATCGTCAGATAAAAGATAATCATTACCGCAAGTAACGGTATAATATCTTTTATTGCGCCGATGCCATCCTTTTCGTCAGCTGACAGCCTGAGAATATAAATAAACAGGCCAATCATGACGATAAAGAACACTACCGAAATCCAAGCTGCATGCCAAGCATACAACATGGGGTTTAGATAATTGATTGCACCAATAGTGCAACCAATTGCAAGAGCCCTAATTCGGCCACCCTGAGTAGAGTTACCGAACGTTCTCTTGAAGAAGAGAACAACCCATCCAAACAGTGTGGTGGGCTTGTCCTTGTCAGCGAGTTTCTCGTTGCGACCTATAGAATCATAAGATACTAAGGCCAGAAATACGATTACTGCGGGCACTATCGCCCTAATTATGAAATTCATCATAATTTTAACACCTCCAATTGTGTTTTTCTGGAGGCATCCGCCCCCAGAGTGCGGGGACGTAAGGTTAGATAGCAAAATCAGACTTCATTTGAAATCTGAAAAGATCCGATTGTTAATGGTCTTCGTCGTTTTTCAACTCCTAAAACTCAGACTACTTTCATTTTATCACACTTTAGCTTTTTTGTCAATATATATAACATCTTTCACGCTTATGTCTATATGAAAAAAGACCCGATATTGCTATCAGGTCTTTAGTGTACCAAAAGTTACCTTAGCACCCTGCCTCGGACGCCTCCTTGACCGTCAACGGTCTTTTCCCGATGCCATTTTCGAGCTTGAACGGCACAATCATATCAGCACCGTAATACTCAGCGATAACTCGGTTCTTGATAGGCCAACGTGTTCCATCATGATCCTCAGGGTAGTACACTAAGCAGTCCCCAGTGTAATCTTTAGTAGGACAATCTCCCAGCAACGAAACCGAAGGAGTTATTCCGCTCCGAGCAACCGGCGAACCGGCTCTGCCCTCAAGATCTTCCACCTTCTTTTCGAGCCTGGAAATCTTCTTTGCCAGGATCTGAGTATCACCACCAACTTCATTGATCTTGACGTTCAACCTCTTGTACGATTCGATGGTCTCATCCCTCGTATCCGTGAGTGCCTTGTAGATGTCATCAAGCGTGACCTTCTTTTTGTCGTCCTTGATCCCCGCTTCTTCCTTCAGTTTCTTCGCTTCTTCCGGATCCGTCACGGTCTCCATTTTGACCGGTTCATACGGCTCCTTTTTCTTATCATCTCTCATAAACATTCTTGACGCCATACAGCACCTCCTTATTTGGTACAAAATTTTTAAAGAACTTCCGCCATTATATCACACATACTTAATTTTGTCAATACTTACAAAATATAATCAAAATTAATAAACCAAACGCCCCTTAAACCACCAAAAAATAAGCACAAGTGCTTATTTTCCCTTTCTTTGGTGCGGGTAGAGAGAATCGAACTCTCATCTCAAGTTTGGAAAACTTGCATACTAACCACTGTACTATACCCGCGTATGGGGTGGGATATCGGGATCGAACCGACGACCTTCTGGACCACAATCAGACGCTCTAACCATCTGAGCTAATCCCACCATGAATTCGTAACAGTTCTACGTCACCGCATATTATTAAGCCACGAAACAATTACTATAATACACTATTATGCTTCAAAAATCAACTCTTCTCTCTCGCCCCTCCCCACTATCAAATTATTTCGGCAAAAGTAAAAATGCTACCGTACCAGCCGCCGCCCCCAAGATAATAGTAATAATTATAGTCGCAATTAAGCCAGCCTTCTTGTCTTTATCCGGCTTTTCGATTATCGTTACGGGACCCTTTGTCTCCTCTTTTGGTGGCACAATCTCTTTCTGATAAGCGTTTCTCGATAATGGCCTTTTTACTACTTTCTCTTGGTTAATAAACGGGCTGTTTGGCATTTTAAAAGTATCTCTTTTTGACTGTTCAGCGCCACGATTTAATGGCTCTATCCGACCAAAATCATCTTCTAATCTTGGTTTTTTTCTTAAAATCTTTTTGGCCTTTACGTTTTTTACAGTTTCTTTTTCGTCTTTCTTGTCGTTTAATGGCCTTTTTTCTACCGTACTACCAATAAACCTATCATTAAGATCTTGAATTACACCAAAATCTGATTCATTATCGAATTTAAACCTATCATCTGTAACCTTGCCAAATTGTTCACTCGAATCAACCCTATTAATCTTTGTAGTCACGCGCGGCACCTGAACTCTAGGCACAGCCTTATAAACATCCTTTTTTGGTACAGGTGGTTTCTCTTTAACAGCAGTTTTTCGTGCCGGCACAAAATCTATGTATCTTTTATTCATGACCTCACTCTCTTTGCCGTACCAATTATATCAATAAATTCTCCCAAAATCAAACTCGACCCACCAATCAAAAGCCCATTAATGCCAGGCACCATCAAATACGAACCGCAGTTAGACGTATTGACGCTACCACCGAACAAAATCGGCACTTTTTCAGCCAACTTCGCCCCATAAATATCAGCCAAATTCTTCTTAATCAGTTTTACTACTTCAGCTATCTCGTCAGGCGTAGCCAGTTTTGATGCCTTGGTAGACGAAATCGCCCAAACCGGTTCATACGCTATAATCACTTTGTCCAAATCGTCATCTGACACATCCCTAAGACCGCCCATCAACTGATCACGAATCACGTCCGAAGTTTCACCAAATGCTCTCTCTGATTCAGTTTCTCCGATACAAAGAATCGGGGTGATTTTATTACGAATAGCCGCCTCAACTTTTTTTGCAATCATCTTATCATCTTCCCTAAAAACATAGCGTCTCTCTGAGTGACCGATAATAGCATAGTCCACTATTCCGCGCAATTGCGAAAATGACACTTCCCCTGTAAATGCTCCATAATCACGATAAAAACCATTTTGTGCAGCTAATTTAATCTTATGACGATCTACCTGTAAAGATAGCGATTGCAAAGCCAAAAGAGATGGGGCTATCACCACTTCAATATCACGATAATTTGGTAGGTTTTTTAAAATTTTATGAAGATAAATCGAAGCCTCGCCTACGGTAAAGTTCAGCTTAAAGTTGCCCACAATGTAAGTTTTCATGTCCCCATTATAACATGATATAATAAAAGTATTATGAAAAAAGTATTAGCATTCGATATAGATCAAACCTTAAATGTCGCCAAAACTCCAATCACAGACGACATCGCAGAATTATTAGTCAAATGTTTAGACCATTTTGAAATATGCCCCATCTCTGGTCAAAAATTTGATCAATTTCTCATCCAAATTGTAAATCGCTTGCCAAACCCTACCGAAGAGCAACTCAGTCATCTACATCTTTTCGTAGCTCAAGGCACTCAATACTACCGTCGTGAAAACGGCGAGTGGAAACAAGTTTACAACTACCCATTGACAGAAGAACAAGTCGCCAAAATCACCTCTACTATTGAGCAAGCTGCCAAAGAACTTGGATTTTGGGAAGAAGACAAATTACAGGCCGGAGATGAAATCATCGAAAATCGTCTCTCTCAAGTTACTTTTTCAGCACTCGGCCAAAAAGCTAGTACCGAAGATAAATACGCCTGGGACCCAGACCACAAAAAACGTGAAAAAATCGTTGCGCGCTGCAAAGAACTCAGCCCTGAATTTGATTATGAAATTGGTGGCACCACATCAATCAATGCCATCACCCCAGGAATGAATAAAGTTTTTGGCATGACTCACTTGCTAGAAGAATTAAATGTTCAAAAAGAAGATATTCTCTACTTTGGCGATATGACTCAACCTGGTGGCAACGATTACCCAGTCGTCCAAATGGGCATCGACACTATCACCGTCCGCAATCATGAAGATACTGCTTTTGCCCTTAGAGGTATTCTGGGTATTCTATAACTTATATGCTATAATGATTCCATGAACATCTTAATAGTGGGCAATATTTTAAACGATGTCTATCTTAATCTCGACCCCAGAACAGAACGTTTAGAGACCGACAAACATGGCGTCAAATGGCTCAATCTAAGTTTTGATGCCAGTGAACACCATTTCTTTAGTAAAAACAACAGCTTAGGTGGCGCTGCGGTTACTCTCGAAGTTTTAACTAAACTCGGGTTAAACGCCGCCGTCAACAACTTTGACCTTCATTTTACTGAAGACGGTCCAACTTTCACAACTCCAATCGAAACCAGTCGTTATATTCTTATTTCTAATGAAAATATCTGTTACTTAGCCCCTTCAACTTTTAAAAATACTTCTTTTACTATCCCCACTACAGAATATGATTATCTTTATATTGATCGTTCCGCATCGCTAAATCAAAGCACCGTTAATAGTATTAATTCCTATTTAGACACGTCCCCTAATACAAAGCTCGTTCTCTATATTCGCAACCCACACGAGCCTCGTCTTTCCCCTTTATTAGCGCGAGCCGATCTTATTTTTTGCGAAAACCTTTCGGAACTTTCATCCGCGCTTTCATTTAAGAATAGCCCCCTAGCTAAACTCGCCCCATCTAAAATTGTCGATATTTCCGAAAACCATTTAACATATAATCAAATCACTGAAAAAATATCCATTAATCGCATCGATATGCTTACCCACTTATCCGCTTACTCTATTTCCTCGGCAACCATACTCGGAGCTTTTATTTTAGGTTTTTCAGTAGAAGAAAGTCTAAAATTTGCCCGCATCAATGTTGAACAATCAAAACTTGATTCCGTCCTATCTCTCGATCACATCCAAAACATTGCTAAAGCCCCCAATCAAAAAGACGATCTCGAATTAATAGCATCAAATCTAGTTTTAAATCCAAAAGGCATTTTAGCAGCTGATGAATCAGGCGGTTCCATTCATAAAAAATTCGAAGAACTAAACATCGAAGACACCTATAACAACCGCCGCGATTATCGTAACATCTTCTTCACAACTCCCGAAATCGAAAATTACGTTAATGGAATCATTCTTTTTGACGAAACCGCTCGACAATTTGCTGATAACGGACAAAATTTTGTCGATTATCTTACCGCCAAACGTATCATACCTGGCATCAAAGTCGATCAAGGTCTCGAAAAATTTGGCGACTCGATTCCGACAAATTACATTCCTAACCATGATTACATCCCGACCGAAACCTGGACCAAAGGCTTAAACGGTTTAGATAAGCGTTTAGCCGATTATTACCAAATGGGTCTCCGCTTCGCAAAATGGCGAGCTGCATTCGAAATCCATTTGGACGACCAAAACAATTATCTAACTCCAACCGATACCGCTATAGAAACCAATTGTCGCATACTCAGTCAATATGCTTCCAAATGCCAAAAAGCTGGTCTCGTCCCCATCGTTGAGCCAGAAGTAGTGTATGACGGCAACTATTCTATCGAACAAAACGCCGAAACCACTGCCAAAATACTCGACTGTCTCTTTACAAATCTTGAACAAGCCCAAATCGATTTACGGGCTTGTATCCTAAAAGTCAACATGGTTCTTGCCGGCAAACAGTTCATCACTCAATCATCGCCCGAAGAAGTTGGTCATAAAACCGCAGAAGTATTAAAAAACCACATACCAAATAATCTTGCCGGTGTAGTGTTCCTTTCTGGCGGTCAAACGCCCGAACAGACTACGGACAACTTTAAAGAGATTGTTAAAAATGGTCCATACGCCTGGCCAGTCACCTTTTCTTTTGCTCGTGCTTTGCAAGCTCCGGCGCTCAATGCTTGGGCTGGCGATAATCAAAATGCCGAAAAAGTCCGCCAAGCTTTTCTTGACAGGCTTATCGCAAATACATCTGTTTTTTCTACAGAATAATTGTTATTCAGCTTTCTCTTCAGCTGCTGCTTCCTCTGGCTTGCTACCATTATCTGCCGGTACATCAGCTGCTTCAACTTCTGGCTCTTCTGACTGCGCTTCGCGCTTTTCTGCTTCGGCTGCTGGATCATAGAGAGATGCAACCACCTGCTCAGGGTCAAGTTCCTTATCCGCCAATACTACACCTTCAGGCAATTTAATATCTGAAATTGTCAATTTATCGTCAATTTCTTTAAGCTTAGAAGCATCCAACGTTAACTCATCTGGCAAATCTGCCGGTTTTGCCTTAACATCTAATTCTTCAATTGATTGTGTCAAAGCAAAATGATAAATCTTTGATGCTTCTGATTCTTCAAATCCTACAATTACTACTGGAGTAGTCGCTTCTACTACTTCCTTAGCAGAAATTGCCTGAAATTCTACGTTGATAATCTTTCTAGAAACAGGGTCGATATGCACATCTTTTACGATAGCCATCTTCTTTTTTCCATCAATATCCAAATCAACAGGTGAGTGGTACCCAGCTTTTACGAGCACCTTCTCAGTTTCTACATATTCTGACGATGTCAAAACAGGTTCTTTGCCACCATAAACAACCGAAGGGATCAAACCAGTAGCTCTTAATTCTTTTAGTTTTTTTCCTGTAATTTCACGCTCTTTTAAGCTCAGCTTATATTCAGCCATATATTTTCCTTTCTAATTCTTATTATTATATCACATTTTATTAACTTTGACCATAGCCGGTCTCAATACTTCCGATTCATAATAATATCCCGGTCTTAATGTTTCACTAATAGTTTCTTTTTCTCCATCACCTTCTACTAGAACTGCATCATGCAAATCAGGATTAAATTCCGCTCCTTCGCCAGATTCTATTCTAGCCAGGCCGAGCTCCTTCAGAGTTTTCGATAACGTCCCTTCAAGCGGTTTTAATTCATCATATGTCTTCACCGCTCTCTCGATATCATCAAGTAACGGCAAAACTTTCATTACCGTCGCATACTTAGTTGCTCGAGCGAGACTCTCTTTCTGAATTTCAATTTGTTTTCTATAGTTTTCGAAATCAGCTCGCGTTCTCTGCAAATCTTGAGTAAGTTCGGCAATTTTATCTGCGCTTTCATTTTTTTCTATTTCTTTGTTATCTTTCTTCATAATATTTCCTCCAACATTTTACCAGTGTATCTAACGAGCGACATCACCTTTAAATAGTTTTGCCGCGTTGGCCCTAACACTCCGATATAACTTCTATCCGAAAAGGGCGAACGAAACTTTGAAATAATCAGCGATACTTCAGAATTTTTTCCAATTGGGTTTTCTTGACCAATAAAAATATTCAACGGTTCACCCGGTGCCGTTTCGCGCAACCAAGGTTCTAAATTGTCCAATAATTTAGCCACGGCCTGTACCCTTCTCGCATCCAAGAACTCTGGCTGAGTAAACAGTCGTGAAATTCCAGATAAATATAGTTGCTCACCAATCGTAGCTAAACCTAGATTTCCCGTCAACTCTACTAACGAATCCACTGCACGCCTTATTGCAGCATCTGCCTGTGACTGAGAAGATACCCTTACTTCAATCACATGTGCACCTCTTTCGTATGTTTTTTTCTCTAGCTCTAAATCATTTATTGGCTTTTTTTCACTTTCTAGTCTATTTACATAAAAACGATATCCTGCATCCGTCGGCACCCTTCCCGCCGAAGTATGTGGTTGAGCAATTAAGCCCAAGGACTCAAGCTTTGCCATTTCTGCCCTAATCGTTGCCGGAGAAACGCCAAAAAGTTTCGCCATAGTCACACTTCCGACCGGCGAAGCAGTCTCCGCATATTCTTCGACAATCTGACAGAGAATATCCTTTTGTCTAGCCGTTATTTCCATATCTATAATTATATAAAATTAGCACTAAAATGTAAAGAGTGCTAATTTATCATTTAGACAGTATAAAATATGCTAAACCGAGAGTTTAGCATTGCTAGCAGTAGGCGTGTTATAATAAAACCATGGAAAATAAGTTATCAATCATCAAAGAATGGCTAGGAACTGGTTCTATCAACATCTTCGGCCTACCAATGTCCGGTAAAGATACACAAGGTATCAAACTTGCAGAAATTTTGAACGCTAAATTCTTATCATCTGGTATGATTATTCGTGCCATGGAAAAAGAGACTAACAATCAGTATTCCAACAATGGAGCGCTAATACCTACTAATATCTTCTACGAGTGGGTTCTTCCCTATTTTGAACGTCGTGATTTGTTCGATTATCCACTAATCCTTTCCTCCATAGGCAGATGGCAAGGTGAAGAAGACCAGGTAATGTCAATTGCAAAAGGTGCCGGTCATGAAATTAAAGCTGTCATCCTTCTAAATATCTCCGAATCTGATGTAGAAAAACGCTTTGAGGCGTCCAAAGAGCTCAACGATCGCGGCGATCGACAAGATGATAACGATCTTGACACCTTTAGGGTCCGCCTGCAAGAATTTCGCGAAAAAACCTTACCAGTTATTCAGCACTATCAGACACTCGGATTACTTCTAGATGTTGATGGGAACCAATCCCGCGAAGACGTTTTTAACGAGATCGTCGAAAAACTTTACCAAAAAGCTTCCCAATCTCAGTCCTAAATTCATAAACTACAATTATTAAACCGACTACCAAAACTCCAATCACCGCATATAAAGCAATAAAAGAAGATTTTTCTTCATAGCTTTCTGGCTTTATGCTGTAATTAGTCCCTTCATTTTTCACTATTTTTCTGCACCTGCCTGTTTCTGGATTTAAATAGTAACCGTCTTTGCAAGTTTTTTCTTTATTTTCTTGAATTTTATTACATCTCCCCGTCAAAATATTCAAATACTGGCCAGCCGGACAGACCTTTTCAGTCGCAACGGTCACTTTTACGCAATTGCCAGTTGCCTCATTAATCACTTTTCCATCTTCGCAAGTCTTATATTCTTGGTAGTTATTTGGCCCGCCAGGTGTAGGTGCATAAGTTGTGCGCCAAATCTCATCTCCATTCGTATCATATCCGATTTGCGCATACGATGTCCCTTTTCTTTGACCATTCGGATAAAACAAACTATCCAACTTAGTCCCATCAATATCATATAATTCAATTTGATTGCCGTTCGTGGGGTTCTTTGTTAGAGCAAACTCCAAAGGATAATACGCTAAATACTCGTCTGCTTTTAGTATTCCTTTTAACAAATAATCCTTATTTTTATAACGAATCTTGCAACCATCTAACAATAGCTGTTCGGCCGATGTATTATGTAATTCAATGAATTGTTCGTCCTTAGAATTGTCATAATAACTTAAAATTTCCGAGAATTCCAAGCCACTACAATGAGCCAGAGCGTTCCCATATCCTTCATCGTCTAATCCCTGTTCTACAAAATAATTTTCAATTTTATATTCTGGAACATAAGACTCCACGTGTTCAAATTTACCAATATCGATATTTCTTACTAGTGTTGTCGGATGAGAAGATTTAAACTCACTATAACACCCATCCTTACCCGTCCAGCACACTTCATCGACCACATCATCCCCCTTTTTAAAACCAATTGCCGCCTTAAACGCCAATGTTTTAGTGTAAGTCACAGCAGCTAGCTCACTATTAGGTGAGCTAGCCAAGCGAAGGAGGATTGACTCGCCAGTTATCCAACTGTTCTCGGGAAATTCATATAATACAGAATAATTCCCGCTTGAATTAGTATAGCCTACAGTGGCCCCAGCGAGCGAAATCATTTTGTCGGAGCTATTTTTGGCAATTTCTATCATTTCTCCGACATTCCCCTGTCCATCAATTGTATATCCAGGATTAATCGCCTTAATATACAATTCCGGTAAATCATTGTTGATTTCATCATTTTCAATCGCCAAAACAGAATATACAAATGAGATTGATAATAATGAAAATGTGATAAGTGCTAATAATATCTTTTTCATGACGCCAAGCTAACATGGCTAATTTATAAATGCAACCCCATCTATGCTATAATTAAAGCATGAGCGTTTTTATCCCTTTGGCGGTTTTAGCTTTAGCTATTTTGATTATGACTTTTTTGAATCTTACTCCAGGCGTTTATGCTTTATTTTCACATTATTGCCACGGTAAATATCATAAAAAAAAGGCTCAAGATTTTTCCTTTTTCTTTATCCTTGGTGCTGAAATCACTGCGTCCTGTCTATTTTTATCAACATATTTACTAGTTGCAATCTTTATAGCTGATCTGCCCCGCATCGCCATTAATTGCATAATTTGGATACTTATTGGACTATTATTCGCGCTAGCGTTAGCGAGCCTATTCTTTTATTATCGTCCTAACAAAGGCACTCAATTATTCATTCCGCGCAGAATAGCTAATTGCTACAATTTCCACGCCCGTAATGCCAAAACTAGATCCGACGCCTTTTGTCTTGGAGCACTCTCTGGCATACCAGAATTACTTTTTACTCTACCGCTTTACATTATTACGTCCGGTGAAATTCTTAAAATGAGCAGTACCCATCCGGCAAGCTCGCTACTCACTGTATTATATATAGTAATACCTATCATTCCATTATTTGTTACTAGATTTCATTTTCGTCACGGATATAACCTTGCCGACATCGAACGCTCACGCGTTCATAACAAAAACTTTACTCGAATAATTCTATGTGTTTCTTACCTCCTAATCGCAACACTAATCACCTGTTTCAGGACCTAATATGAACCAAATATTTGACGAAAAAACCATCAGAAAAGAACTAAGAATCGATGCCAAAGGCCTTGGCATACCAAGTGGCGCTGCCGATGTTTTTATTGACAAAACCATCATGGTAGCCAAGCAAAAAATTAAATCAAAAAAAATCATCACACAAAATGATTTAGAAAGGATAATCACGACAGAACTCAAAAAATACAACGCTGATTTTGCTTATGTTTATGAAAATCGTGATAAAATAATATAAGAATGGGAAAAAGATACGATTTTGAATATATTATAATTGGCAGTGGTCCAGCTGGCATCACTGCGGCTTTTACATTGTCTAAATCAAAAAAACGCATAGCAATTGTAGAGAACCGTTTCCTAGGTGGCTCAAATATCAATACAAGAGATGTTCCATATTCCGTCGCACTGGATTATTCTCATCTGTATCAAAAAATTACAACTACCCCAGAATTTCGCAATCAGGATTTAACTGTCAGTTTTCCTAATGCAGTTGCACATCAAGTTCAAACTGTTATTAAAGCAAGCGACTTTAATAAAGCCGCGCTTAAGAAAGCCGGCATCGTCAGCCTTGAAGGTTCTGCAAATTTTCTCGACAATCATACTATTGCAATTGGTGACAAAAAATTCACGGCTTCTGAATTCATTTTAGCTACCGGCTCCACTCTAAAAAATGGCGAAATCGCTGGTACTGAATCCGTCAATTATTTAACCCCAGAAACCGCCATCAAGGTCAAGAGAACACCAAAAGCCGTTTTGGTTGTTGGTGGTGGGCCAACCGGATGTGAAATCGCTGGTTATTTCGCTGAACTTGGAGCTAAAGTCTTAATCATGGAAACCGCGGAACGTCTACTCCCTCGAGAAGACAAAGAAGTTGGCGAAGCAATTAGCCACTATCTTAACAAAGAATTAGGCGTGATGGTTCTCCCAAATTGCAAAGTCGTAGCTTTAGAACAAGATGCTAATAGTAAACACGTAATCTTCCATAATGCCCGCAACGAGAAAATGGTACGCGTCGATTGCGTTGTTCTCGCTACTGGCAGTCAACCAATTTTAGATTATGGCCTAGAAAACGCTGGCGTTAAATACAAGAATACCGGCATACTTGTTGATAAAAACTATCACACTTCGGCTAAAAATATTTATGCTATCGGTGATGCAATTGGTGGTGATTCATCCACAGAGCGCGCCGAGTACGAAGGTGCGCTACTCGCTTCGAATCTTCTAAACAGATCTAAAAATTTACCAAATTACAACGGGTTTGCCAGAATCGTTAATACCTATCCACAGGTCGCAGTTGTTGGTTTAAATGAAGATGATTTACTAAAACGAGATCGCAAATACAAAAAAGCCGTCGCTTTGGTCAAAGACAACATTATATCTCTAATTGACAACAATTCTTACGGTTTCGTCAAACTTATTGCAGATAAATCTGGGCATCTTATCGGTGCCACCATCGTAGCTCCGAATGCTCAACTCATGATTAGTGAATTATCATTAGCAATTCGACATAATATTACGGCGCTTGAAATTGCTAGCACCCCACACATAGCAAATACTTATAACTCACTTATCAAATTAGCCGCAAAACAATTAGTCGGCAAAAAATAATAATAACAAAAAACGCCGAAACTTCGGCTGTTATTTACATGGTGGCGGGGGTTGGATTTGAACCAACGACCTTTTGGTTATGAGCCAAACGAGCTACCAGGCTGCTCTACCCCGCGACAAAAACTACCATTATTATATCTAATCAATTCGTTTTTGTCAAGCTTAACTATCTTTACCTAAAATTCCATTCAGATGTGACAGTCAAATCCTTCTTTAATAACGAACCATCGCCATCACCTAATAATTGAATTGCATAGATTGGATATGGAAATGCCGAATCACCCGATTCCAATCTAGTCTCAACGCGTCTATACAAGTCATTCGCTCTACCAGTAGAATCAACATTTATTTGAACATCTTCAAGTGCAGCTTGATTAGTCTCAATCACTTCCTCCGTGCCGTCCTCTGCTATGACAATTTTTTCGTTACAGGCATTTTCGCATAAGAACTCCAACGTGAAGTCAGTACTTGGTCTACCATACGGAATCGATACCACAAACAAGAAAGTGTCATTGTTTCTTTTTGCACCTTCACCAACAGGTTTTGGCAACTCGATTTCTGCGCTACATGCATATGAACCAGCCACTTCATTATTACAAAGCACTACATTTGGCAAATTCTTCGAAGTTTTATCATTTGATTTTACCAAATATTTTGCTGCCACGACATTTTTTGTACCGTTATAAGCACCATTGTAGTTTAGAGATGGGTCGCTTTCATACCCCTTCACAGCCTCATCGGCTTCCTTAGTCGGGACAAGATAAACAGTGCCCCTATTTGTCCTGTCGCCTACACTAACATCAAAATCATTAAAATTAAAATTCTCAGCTGTTTGCACTAACTGTACCGACAAAGTAGGTGGCGTCGCGGCTTTGCTTGTAGTCAAACTTGGAAAAACAACACTATGAGTACCTTGAGAAAAATTCGTATAGTTAAACTTACCACCGTACACAGCACTATTTACATCTGAGAACCAATTCACTCTCACAGCTCTAATCTGATCAGCGTCTACATCATCAAGTTTAACCCTTACTAATTTTGATCTGTTACTGCTAGACAGTGTCGAACGATAATCATCTAATACAGTGTCCATTTTTACACACGTATAAGCTTGCATCATATTATTTGCCACATTGGTTTCCTGAATCAAAACTTCTCCCATTTCAAACTTACCTATCCTACCCAAAATATGAGATACCATATCGCAACCTGGATGATTCATCCAATAAGCAATATCCTGGCAAGTTACTTCTGGTCCAGTCGATAATACGTCAGGATACGTTTCTTTGTTTTTTATACAGTTTTGATAATTAAAGAATGCTACCTTGGCATCTTCTACGCCCGCTAAAGCCGAGTCGTAAGCTGATTGAGACAAATCATCGTTGATTGTTCTAGTAATTTCCGAAACAATAATTGCTGCAAAACTCGATGCAATAATCACAAGAATCAAAGTTGAAAATGCCACGATATAAAACGATGCGGCGCCTTTTTTATTATTTAATTTCTTCTTTCTATTCATTTTATTCTCCAATAGCCTGTACGGCAACATTAAACTTATTTATCGCACAATAGTCAAAGTTTTCAATAGTGTATTCGTCAGGCGTAGCACAAAAGTTCCCTGACGCCTTTACGTTAATTCCGCCCTGCACAGTACCCAACACGAAAGACATCGAATAAAAGAGTGCATTGTTTAAACCATTATACGCTGGAGCGGCAGCGGATAAATCATATAAAACCATATTATTATTACCATCAGCAGAAAGTAACTCCACAACATCATCATATATCGACTCATTCTTTTCTCCGCTAATATCAAATACACTTCCACCATTATTGATTACTGTACTTACTCCAAGTCTACTTGTATTTCTAACTAAATAATTACCATTAGCCGTAAAATTCACCGCTGAAATACAAATAGCTCTTGATTCATCCGGAATCTTTAATAATCTAAAACCACTCTCCGTCGCCACACTACCAGTCTCACCATTTTTATACTTCAGTATTGCCGGGCCATCTACATCTTCCACATTATAGTCTTCGTTAAAGAAATATCCAGAGTTCCAAATATAAGAATAAGCCCCCGTACAAAAAGCTCCAAATACCGGAACATTACTCATTGTCTTTGCGTTATTTGTATTATTTCCGATTGTAACGCTGGAAAGTCTCATTACGGAAACAAAATTTCTCGCACCGTCTTCCATACATCTATTATACAAATCGCTAGTTAAACCGCTGTCTTGGTATAATTTAGCACACTCAGAAGTTACCGCTTTAGATGGAGAATTCTGAATCGCCGCTCTAAAATCATCCGCCAAATCCATACCGGTTGTGTTAATCTGGTTTAGCACAATTCCCCGACGATACGACACAATCGTATTAGTAATTATTAATGTAATCGTAATTGACAAAATTGCAATAAAAACAATCGAAAGCGAAAGCTCAATTAAAGTAAAACCTTTCTTTCTTTTTATGCTTTCCTTTAATGCTTTCATTTTCATCTCACACATGCGCTTTCTTCATCTGATATCAATTCAACTCCGGAAGCATTTCTTGCTCCGCTTATCAATCTAACATTACGTCTCACTCCACCTTCTTCATTCCCATTTGGATTAATGCAAAAATTTATCGCTTTTTTCTCGAAGTGCGGTTCATGTGAAACATTTAAAAAACCTGAATTTTTTAAAATATTATAATCACCATCACCGATAATCGACGTATTCGCTGAGTGAATCAATTGGTTAATCTCTAGTGTCTCGCCCTCCACGACATAAGTATAAACCATACCGGAAGAAGGATTTCTAACTACCAATATCGCGCCTACAAATGGTTCAAAGTTTTCCGCAAATTGTATAGATGCTGCCCACTTCGGCGTATAACTTTGCACTATCCCGGCAGGAACCAACTTGCCAGCACCACCTTCATTAGTTTCAAAAAAGGCAACATCCGCACCTAAATCCGACAGGGATTGCAACACGCTTCTTGAGCTCGTCTCGCCAATTTTCCCGACCACGCTATAAGTAAAAACTGTATTGTTGTTACTATCAATTTCCGTCTCACCATCCTGTTTATATTTTTGTCCGAATGTTACCAATTTGCCGTAAATTGCTTTTTCGGATCTTCCACCACTCAGATTTTGCACATTTGTAACTTCACTATATACCCCTCTCAAAAACTCCATGAAATTCTGAACCGAATCATTATACCTTTGCTGAAAAATAGAATTTTGCACCCCCACCGTAACACCCAAGAACAACAAACCAGTTACCGCCAAAAACAACGCTACTTCAATTAAGGTAAAACCTTTTTTGATTATTCTCATAATAACATTATAGCATAATCATTTTATTTTAGTAATTAGGAAATAAATACATCATCCATTTTTCAAAATTTGAATAACGTTTTTCCGCGATTTCTTCTTCTTTTGCTACGTGCTTATTCTTAGCCTTCTCCGAATTCTCAGGCAAAACCACCATTTTCTCTCCTGGCAATTGCTTATCAAGAAATTTTCTTGCTAGTATTTCTTGATATTCTTCAGACCTAAAATATTCATTTTCAAGTTGGCTCTTTTCGTTCTCAATGCTAAGGAGTTCCAATTGTCTTTTTTCGGCGCCAAGTCTCTCCGACAACTCCCAATTCCGACTCATCGCCATAATAGATTGATAAGTTAAAGTTAGACATAGAATAATCGCCGCAACCAAAAAAACATTTTCCACCGTCAAATAATCATGACGTAGTTTATAACTAAGTCTCCTAAGTGGCGTCTTTATCCCGCTCATGACTATATTATACCATTAAACAAACGCTCTAAATATGATATAATATGGTAACTGGGGGTATAGCTCAGTTGGTCAGAGCATGCGTCTTATACACGCAGTGTCCTTGGTTCGAGTCCAAGTACCCCCACCATAGAAATCAAAAAGGCCTTTAGGTCTTTTTTGGTATCTCTGTAGTCTTGAGTTTTGGTAGCAAAAACCAAAAAGCATTGTATTGCTATTGACAGATAAGCATAAGTATGATAAAATAGAAGCATAACCTAAAAAGGTTAAATAGTACATTAAAAGATTCTAGGGGAGGGATAGAATGAAAAAGAAATTAGTTCCTACTGTTATCGTTGCTATTATTGTTTTTTCTCTAATAGCGCTGAGTAATGTAAAAGCAATAAAAGATGCCAGGGATGAAGCAATTTTTAGACACGTATACGTGTCTAGAATGTCTAATGATCCAGCGGTGCTAGCAGAATTCTTGCTTGCCACGGGCAATCTCGACGAGTTTTCAGAGGTCGATGAAAACGACCATTCTGAAACCATTAAAAACTGCATGGCAGTTTTCTCCGAGAATGAAGAAATTCATCGGGAAGCATTGGAAAGAGCAAAAGAACTTTTTTCCGAAATACATATAGATTGTAACTGGGAAGAAGTTCGGAAATTAGATGAACCGACTCCGATCTTGCCTCCTGCAACAATTGCTGAAACAGGAGAAACTATTTCCGAGAAGGCTGCTGGGTTCTGGATTCCGCCAGAAGATTTTAATTAAAGCAAGCCAACTCAATATAAAACCGTGACTATTTATAAAAAGTCGCGGTTTTTTCTTATCTCAGGATCTTATTTTTTCTATCAGTTTATCGTATTTTTTCTCTACGATTAAGTTTTTTCCAGCATAATTAGCCGCAAACCAGCATCCATCTGTTTTTGCTATATAAAAGTCATCAAGCGTCTCAAATATTGTAAAAGTATCATACGCAAATATATCAAGGTTTTTCCCCGGTTCATAATTATAGTTTTTAAGAATTCTTTGTACTTCTTTTTTCCATTTACGGCATTCTTTTCCAAGTTCTGTATCATCATAGGCAGCATATTCAAAAATCATGTACTCCGCTTTTTCAAGTAGCTCTTCTTTTTCCAAGTTATACAAACTTTTCATTTCGTCCTCTAGCCGACTCATTTTTATCGGTTTTTGTGTACCAGTGTCTAGCATATTGATTCCATGATAAAGAAAATATGCATCAGATGGCTGGAGTAATAGTTTAAGTAACTTTTCTGTTGTTTCCTGTTTATTATTCTTCCCGCCAGGCTTTACACTTAATAAATAATTATAGTTTGATTTTTTAATAATTATTTCTGGGTCCAATCGTATAGAATCAATGTCAATATCTTCCTTCTTGATTAAATCGTATAGTTTATTTAGCCAAAATAATCTGTTTTGCCATAGACCATATCCAATTTGAAAATCTTCGCCATTCTCTAAAATCTTTATAGTAATATATTCAATTTTTTCTCGTGCATCATTAATTTTTTCGAAAGATTCAATATTTTCACCAGAATCAGCCGCATCAATGCTTCCATAACCTAGAACACACCGCATTTGAAGATCCCGATACTTATAAAAATCGTCTGATGTTTTAATTGGATAATCTTTACGGTATTTACTAATGAACTTATATATTGAATTATGAATTTCTTCCTTCTGCTTGCTTTTATCAAATATCTTTTTCACATCTATCGGCTTCGTAGATTCATGTTTGTTATATTCGTAAAGCTCTGTAGATGCATCAAAATCATTACTAACTTCTATTTTATTATCAGTGTATTTAACTATCGTATTTAACAAGTTTCTAATAGAATAACCAGGAATAACATCAATTTGTTTTACCCCATTTTTAGCCGAGATTTCTCTCTTTTTTTCGTCCAGAGCTTTTCTTCTAGCCAAAGCATCCTCGCCCCCAAATACTTCGATTGGGGTAAAATGCTGATCGCCTTGAAACTCAAGTGCAATTTTATATTCAGGAATATACACATCATAATGCTGCATTCCCAGAAAGTTCGGTCGACTGTGTTGTTCGACGACTGTTTTTGGAAATGCTGATTTAATTTGGTGATACAACAAACTCTCAGAAATCCAACCCTCACCAACTGGCGGTAAATCATGTTTAATCCGATATATGTTTTCAGAATACCTAATCAGTGACTTAATTGCATCTCTATCTGGCGTTCTACGTTCAGTAGCAAATTTACCTACACCGTAAATTGTTGGCTTGAAAAAACAATAATAAAAGTTTTTATTAGTAGCTTGACGAATCTCCTCTAGAGCTTCCTCCGTATATCTTATAATGTCGTCAGAATAGTTACTTAGCTGCTTCGAAATAAATGTTTTTAATGTTTTTCTCGAAACAAAGATAGTAAAATAATGAGGATCTATATATGTATCTTCACTAAGTTTTTCGGCCTTCGCATACAAATCGGGAACAATTCCATATAAAACGTCATCTCTCATTTCGTCGTCGTCAAATAACGACATATACTTCTTAAAAAAATCGGAATTATATTGTCCACAATCTATCAGAGCTTTCATATAAGAACTGTAAAGCCATTTGACAACTTGCCCATAATCGCTATAAACGTCCAAGAATTTTTTCATTTTTACAAGATATTTTTCAGGATTTTTACCGCTATATTGGTTTTTATATAAAAACACAATTAAATACTTCGTCTCATTGGTTAGTTTATCCCATCGTTCGCTACTACACCTTGATTCGGAAAAATGTAAGCCAGGAAAGCCTCCGTACCATTTATCTTTTTTATAATCGCCAATTCTTATTTGGCCTTCTAGAAGCAACTTTGAAAAACGTCTGTAACAGGCTAATACATCTTTAGGTATGAAATCATCTGAATCAAAAAAACACTCCTTTTTCGAACTTCTTTTAATTTTTGGCCAATCAGTATATTTGAAAGTATCCATAGTTTATATTATAATATTTATTCTCTGTATTAGCAAATATGGTTATGCTTCTTCTCCAGAAAAAATAGACCATCTTAGCGTAATTTGCAGAGATGATTCTTTCAGCAATAAATCATTGCAACATTAATGATTTAAAAAATTTTGCAATTTCCAAATCACGTTTATTTGAAAAACATCCACTATAACTCTCTTTTTTGCCTTCATTTTTCTCTTGCTCAACAATAAAATCTTCCAGCTTAATCCACATCGGTTTGAAACCTTCAGCAATCTCATCTTCCGTATAATTTATACCAACCTCCTTTCCAGATAAAGCACTAAAAACAAACGAAATAGCTTGATTCCAATCATGACTATTCCGAATATCTTCACGTTTCTCTACAATATACCCAACTGGTCTAATGTCGTTTATTAGAAATCCTGTTTCTTCTCGTGCTTCTCTCCGTAAAGCATCCATAATGCTTTCGCAATTTTCAATTCCACCACCAGGAAGTTGCATATAGCCATATTTTTCAGATTTTACGACGCAAATAAGATTATCGCCCCTTTGTATCAATAAACGCACATTATATTTAACTTTGTCATTCTTTGCCCTGGGCGTATTAAAACCAAAATCACTATCTACTATTTCAGCAATTTCTTGCCATTTTACTTGCCGCTCTTCGTTCGTAGCATTTTCCGGAAAAACTAACTCATTTTTCATACTTTACCGATTATTCCTTTATTGTTAAACAGCAGTTTAGCAATATTCTCGTTACGTAGCTCTAACCTCTTTTCTGAACACTCGTTAAAACATAATGCCCATTACTTTTTTCAAAAACCATACCATACACTGGAATACGATCCGAAAAATCTTTTATCAAATTAGTGATATTTTCGCTATCAGCAAGTGAATACGACTTGACGCAGTATGCTCCAGGCTGCGCATTTTCTAAGGTCTCACACCAAGGAACATTATCATGATACACATCAATTATTAATTTTTCATTGTCATATTGTGCTCCTTTTACTCTAGAAAACATCGTCCCACCTGATCCACCAATTCCACCTAACCCAAATTTAAAATACTCCCTAGAACCAGCACTCTGATTAAATGATAACTCTTCAAAGTATGGAGTGTCATAGTTTCGCTTTTCTATTTCCTGGTTATTTCCAAACAAATAAGTATATTCATCATTAAAAGTATAATAATCCACATCGAAAAACAGTATACCATTATCTCCATCTGACGAACGAGCATTCCCAGGTTTCAAGTTTTCAAAAGCAACTTTCATTTTAGCATTAACGTCAAACTGTTTATCCAATAAATTATCAAAAGCTCCAAAATGTACTAAATATGGATTAACAATGGTTTGTGCTGCATTATTATCTAAAACACTCGTAGTCTCAATGGAAGATCCATCAGGACAAACAACCGTAGTGTTCTTATTAGAATTGGCACAATTAGCAACCTGCTGTTTCAAAGCAACAATCTCATTATCTTTTTCAGATACCTGCATTAATTCAAAAATGCCAAAAGCCACACCACAAATCATTAAAATCGCAAGAACTATCAAACCGATAGTAGCTCCCTTTGAATGCTTTTGCGCCCCATCGCCCTTTTCTGCTTTTGGCTCTGGCACAGTTACCGGCTCAGAAGGCGCCGCCTGTACCACAGGTGCCCCCGATACAACAGAAGCATCACCATTAACTTGTCCGTCCATTATTTCCCTTTCAATTAATTCTTATGCTTACATTATAACACATTAAATAAAGACTACTGAATCTTGCACCATAAAAAAACGCCCTAAACGGGCGTTTCTTATTTCAAATTGATTATTTCTTCTTTAGAGTTAAGAACCCATTGCGTGGATTCTCGACAACCATACGATCTGCAGGCAAATCGCAAGGAGTACCCTTACCGCCTTTTTCTTCCTTTGTAAAGAAATAAATTGTCTGAGGCTTGCCACCGCGGAGTGTTACTTCAGATTTATGTAGATAGTACTTTACACCTTTACCGTTAGTATGTTCGTAAGCCATTTCAGCTTTCCTCCTTAAGTTAATATATTCTTATCTTATGACCCTTATACGAAATTGTCAAGAGATTTTTCACACATTTTAGCATAATCACGCAAATATCAGGGATAACCTTAAGAATATCCAGACAATCATCCTGATAAAAATTACAACAAGGATAATTAAAGTTAGTAGCACCATAAAACCAGTCCACGTCGGTGCCCAAATTGGTGAAGCGTAATTCTTTCGGTATAATTCCGTAGATGGTAAACTTGCAATAATCTTATCTTGGATTTCTGCCGCCGCAGGATATTTTTGAATTTCACTCATCATACAATTAATATAATTTGGATTATCCCAAGTCCAGCCATTTGCAATCGCTAAACGTTTGCAGGTTTCTGATGCTAAAGCATAAATATTGCCATTCGGGTTATTGTCAGACGCGATGTTTTTTTCGGCCTCTTCTAAAGCTCTATTTGCTGCTCTAATATATTGATGCTCTAAATAAAAAGGCCCCGTCCCAAAAGTTATTTTTTTGTCGCCATTATCATCAACTATATTTATTACCATATTTGAAAAAACAAAGTCTTTTAGCGTCTCTAGTCTTTTTGTAATTTCTTCGTCGTTTTCGTCCATGTCCGCCTGAAGCACAGCATCTCTAAGTTCAGTCATTCTAATATGATCAAATCTTAGCAAAGTCGCATCAACAAAAAACAACGGCACCAAAATAATTAAAAGTTGCCACGTTTTTAATCGATGAAATTTAAAGCGCCCACGCTTTTTCATAAAACGATTATATCATAATAAAGGTTTATTGTCCTTATGGCAAACCGCCTCTCTCATATTGCATAATCTTTTAATTCTATTCATGCTTGCACGATTTTAAAATCTTTGCTAGAATAATACCCATCGCTCATTATTTTTCCCAATGGCTTTATGGCTAAAGTCTTTGCGAGGTGGGTCAGCAAGGTCGACGAGCGAAAACTAAAGGAGAAAATTAGATACATGCGTATCAAAGGACTAAAACGTTCTACAGAACGCAAAAAGTCGAAAATTGCTCCTGCCGCCTGGCAAGAGTTCATCGAGATTTAATCTCACAAAAATCCCCCTATTCAAAAAGGGGGATTTTTGATATTGCAATTACTCTGCCAATTTAGCTTCGACTATTTTTTTCATTATCTTTATAAAATCATTGCCATCTTTTGGCTCTTCCCAAGAAACAGCTTCTCCGTTTATATTCACTTCACCTTTTTCATTCCAAGTAATCAACTGGCCGTCAATGAAAAACGCTGGGGTCCCTTCCACTCCAACTCGTTTTCCAATTCCCATATCAAAACTTATTTTTTTCGACACATTTGCACTTGCTATATCTTCATGAAATTTATCGACATCACCCTTACCTTCAGTAATCTCTACAAAATACTTGTCAAAGAATTCCGTTCGTTCCGAAACTGAAGCATATTCCCACTCAGATTGTTCAGCAAACAGTTTATCCATATAAGGCTTCCAATATCCCTGAAGCCCCGCTGCCTCTGCTGCTGAAGCCGCCGCCGTGCCATTTTGATGATATGACAACAGAAAACTCCTATACACAACAGCCAGCTTCCCATCTAGCTCATCCACTAGTTTATTAACTTTTGTATTAATCGAGGCACAACCAGGACACTGATAATCAGCATATTCAAATATCAAAACCGGAGCGTCTGGATTACCTTTTACGTGATCACCAATATAACCATTGCTAGCATCAGGAGCAATAACCGAATAAAAATCATAATTATTATAATCAGTTGCTTTGTTATTTCCGTCAATCACAAAGAATGCACCAACCAGAATTATAATAACTACAATTATACCAATAATTGTACCAATTATCGAAAAGCCTCTCGCTGTTTTCATGAATAACTCCTTTTCTAAAAAATGATATAATATATTATATCATGTTCAATAATTTATTGAAAAAACTAGTCCGTTGGCTCGACCCCAAATTAGAGAAATATCGTCAAGCCAAACCCAAACCACCCAAATTTACTCCTAATTCCCTAGAAGAATTTATCGGTGTTTTGCAACGCACGCCAAAATCCATCTTGAGTAGTCGTGATCGCAATCGTATTGCCGCCATTATGAGTTTTGATAATCGCAAAATTGAATCAATTATGGTTCCAAAATCCAAAATGGTTTTTGTTAATTACAAAGAAATCCTAGGCCCACTTGTATTAGACAAACTATATAAATCAGGCTTTACAAATTTTCCTGTTGTTGATAACAACGACAAGGTTAAAGGCATTATTCACACCGAAGCGTTAAATACCCTTGAAATCAAACGCACTGACCGCGCCGAAAAATACCTGGACAAGAATGTTCAATATCTTCATTTAACAGACTCTCTAGAATTTGCCGTCTCCGAAATCGAACGCACCAACAGCTATTATTTTCTTGTCTTAGACGACCACGATGCTCTAGCCGGCTTCTTCACTATTCAAATGCTATTAGACTATTTATTAAACTAATTGAGCTCACTCCAAATAATTCCTTTATAGTTCCATTAAAAAGTGATATAATAACAGATATGAGAAATTTAGCAAATGAATTAAAAGATTTTTTGGGCAAAACAGTAACCGTAGAAGGCTGGGTTAATTCCCGTCGCGATCATGGTGGTTTGATTTTTATTGATCTCCGTGATCATACTGGTATCATTCAACTTGTCGTCACGCCAGACACTCCCGAATCATTCAAGCTCGCCGAAACGGTTCGCGATGAATTCGTTTTGAAAGCCACTGGCACTATGCGCGAACGCGCCAAAGATTTAATTAATCCAAATATTGCCACTGGTACCATCGAGCTCGTCGTCAAAGAACTTAGTCTACTTAACAAATCCGAGCCACTTCCTGTTAATACTCACGATGATGGCGAAAAATCATCCGAAGAAATGCGCCTAAAATACCGTTACCTAGATTTACGTCGCCCAAGCATGCAAAACATTCTAAAACGTCGCTCTGAATTTTATCGTTTCATACGCAATTTCATGTATGAACACGATTTCACCGAAATTACCACTCCAATTTTGGCAAACTCATCTCCAGAAGGTGCACGCGATTTTCTTGTACCTTCCCGTCTCCACCCTGGTAAATTTTACGCACTCCCTCAGGCCCCACAACAGTTTAAGCAATTACTCATGGTTGGCGGAGTCAACAAATACTTCCAAATCGCTCCTTGTTTCCGTGACGAAGATCCGCGCGCCGATCGTTTGTATGGTGATTTTTACCAATTAGACTGCGAAATGGCTTTCGTGGAAGACGGCGAAACTGTCCGCCAAACTATTGAACCACTCTTCCTTTCGCTAGCCACCGATTTTGGCAAGAAAAAACTAGTATTAAAATCCGAACCAGCCAAAAAATATCTAGTCAAAGATTCATCAATTCCCCGCTTGCCTTACGATTTCGCCATGGATACCTATGGTGTAGACAAGCCAGATTTACGTTATGGCATGGAATTGATTGATCTCACCGAAACATTTGAAAAAACCGACTTCAAAGTCTTTAAAACGCCGTGCGTCAAAGCTATTCGCGTTCAGAATGGAGCTTCTCTCACTCGTCGCGAAATTGATGAGTTTACCGAAAAAGCCCGAAAACTTGGTGCCGGAGGTCTAGCATATATTCTTTATACTAATGAAGGCGCTAAATCACCAATTTTGAAATTCATGACCGAATCAGAAATAGCAAGTGTCCAAAAGGCAACGGACGCCACAACTGGTGATGCCGTTTTCTTTGGCGCCGATGAACGCGAAAAAGTAAACAAAATATTAGGGCAGCTCCGCATCGAATTTGCTGATCATTTTAATCTCAAAAATCCTGACGAAGTTGCATATACTTGGGTAATTGACTTTCCATTTTATGAATGGGATGATAAGCTTAAGAAACTAGATTTTGGACATAACCCATTCAGCATGCCAAAAGGTGGGCTGCAGGCTCTCGAAATGGCTAAAACTGATTCTGATAAACTTGCAATCAAAGCTGATCAATACGATATGGTTATGAATGGCTATGAAGTTTGCTCAGGCGCCGTTCGTAATTACAACCCAGAAATTATGTTCAAAGCCTTCAACATTCTCGGATTCAATAATGAATACGTCGAAGCAAGATTTTCCGGCATGTTAAATGCCTTCAAGTTTGGCGCTCCACCACACGCAGGTTGTGCTCCAGGGCTCGATCGCATCTTTATGGTTTTAGAATCCGTTGACAACATTCGTGACATCGTCGCTTTCCCAAAGAACGGCTCCGGCGTCGATCTTATGATGGATTCCCCATCAAAAGTCGACCAATCCCAACTCGACGAATCCCACCTAGCCATTCTAGAAGATGATGATTAATTAAAAATTGAATTGGAATTCACTTCCAATTCATTTTTCAAACTAGTTTCTTTTGCTAAACTTTTCTTTTTAAAGAAAAGTTTAAGCTAATGGTGAGCCCGGCTGGAATCGAACCAGCATTATATCCTTAGAGGGGATATGTCCTATCCGTTGAACGACGAGCCCATCTCTATTAATTATACACTATTTTTCTGGTTTTCTCAACTTATAATAAATTGAAGGAGCAAATCTAATTGGCGCCAAAGCCTTTTGCGCCTTATCTTCCATTTTTACTAAATTCTTCGTGCCAAACATTTTCTTGAGACCTTTACTTCTAAAATTTGATACAGAAAGAACTTTTTCACAATTAAACCCAGTTTTTTCAAAAATCTCTTCCACATATTTTGGATGATAATTATAAAATCCATCCGCCGATATCTCTTTATAATTTGCTACCGTCTTATCAAATGGATTCACTTTACTTCGTCCAGTCACATAACGAGCCATTTTTGGCAAAGTTCGCTTATTCGCCACTTCTATCACCGCTACACCGCCAGGTTTTAAAACACGATATAACTCTTTCATCGCCTTATCTAAATGCTTCAAATGATGCGTTACTCTTACCATCATTAACCCATCTAACTCTTCATCTTTAAACGGTAATTCATAAATATCACCCGCTCTTGTCTCAATCTTATCACCATAGATATCTTTCGCTTGTTCTAGCTCAGTCTTTGAATAATCAAATATTATTACCTTGTGTGCGCGCTTTAAATACTCATTTGCGAGTCTCCCATATCCACCGCCAATATCTGCAAACTTTCCCATTCTTTTTGGCAGCAATTTACGAATAGCCATCCGATCGGCTTGGTCTTCGTATTCTCTACCAGTATTTTCCCAAAAATCTTTTTTATAATCGTAGCCGTTATAATCTGAAACAATTTCTTTACTCATATTTATATATTATATCACACGTGATACTTCTTCTAAAGTGGTTTCACCTTTTAATGCAGCTATCACACCTTTTTGTTCCAAAGTTAACATCCCATTGTTTTTAGCAGTTTTTTCTATAGCATCCGTATTGATATCTTTTACATCGCCACGTATAAACGCTTGAATATCTTCCGAAACAACTAACTGTTCCATAATTACCATACGCCCATCATAACCGAACGGATGTTCTTCTGTTTCAACCGCATCATAAAGCACAATATTATCTAAATCAATTTCTCCTAATTTTTCCTTCGGCACATCATTTAAAACTTCTCTAATATATTGCATCTCCGCTTCAGTAGCTGTTCTTTCTTTCTTCGTATCCGATAGCTTACGCACCAACCTTTGTGCAATAATTAATCTAATTGAACTTGCGAAAATCGGATTTACACCAATCAAATCAATCATACGCGAAAAAGCTGCACTCGTCGAATTCGCATGGAAAGAAGACAACACCAAATGACCAGTGATTGAGGCCTGGATAGCAGTCTTCGCGGTATCAGCATCGCGAATTTCACCCACCATCACCACATCAGGGTCAAGCCTAAGCACCGAACGTAGCCCCTCGGCAAACGAACCACCACCATTCGTATTAATCGGTATTTGCGAAATACCCGTAATCCCATATTCAATCGGATCTTCCAAAGTAATAATCTTTTTGTCGGAAGTATTTAAAGCATTGAGCATAGAGTAAAGAGTTGTTGACTTACCAGAGCCAGTTGGCCCTACCATTAACACCAAACCTCGCGGATGCGAAATTACTTCATTAATCTCTTTTCTCTCTTCTTCCGATAACCCCAAAAAATCCAAATTCAGCAACGATTCATCAAAATTAAACAATCTCAGCACTGCATCTTGTCCATACATTGTCGGAATCGTTTCTACGCGAATATTCAATAAATGAGACACACCATCGCGATAAACCTCCTTTTGCATGTGGCCAGATTGTGGATTATTCGAAGCCGTAGACACATTAGCACGAGATGACAACTCACCCATAAAAATCCGATACTTGGTCCTATCAATCGTTGCAACTGGATGGAGCAAACCATCTACCCTCATTCTAATTCGAATCTCATTTCTAAGATTTTCAATATGAATATCACTTGCCCCTAACTTATCTGCTTGGTCAATCAAGAAATCAAACATTTTTTCTGTTGAAACCTGTGCCAAAGTTTTTGACACCGAAGCTATCGTCTCAGAATCTCCTTCACCTGCAATCTTAATATCGTCATAAATCACTTCTTTAGGCGGATCATATCTAAGCATTAATACTTGATAAGCTGACTTTGAAATTAAGAAAAAATCTGCTCTCTCACCATTATCTAAATATTTCTGTCTCATTTTTGCAATCAAAGAACTTGGCGTTTGGCTTGTTACCAAAAATTGATAGTGAGTCTCACCACCACCTTTTTGTAAAGGTATTATATAATCTTGATGCATTTCGGAAATCGTCAACAAATCTGGTACTAGCGGTATTATGTCCTCGACTTTTCTCGTGTCTAAATAAGGTAATCCAAGAATTCTGGCTCTTTCAGCCGTAGCTTTTTCTTCATTATCACGACGTTTTAATTGTATTTCTTTCTCATCCATACTACTTTATTATAGCATAACCATTTTCTGTTTTTTTGACATTGTGTTATAATTCTCCTATGGCAAGAAAAGTTAAAATGAAAATTGTTGCAAAGCAAAATCGCAACAATAACCACAAGCACAGCGACAAGCGCAAACATCCACGCCTTAAAAATGGTCGCTAATCCCCACCAAAACGGGGATTTTTTCTTTTTTAAAAGGAGAAGATAAAATATGAAGAAATGCTTTGATGCGGAAAAATATTTAAAGATTCAAAAGAAAAAAATCAATCAACGTATTAAGATGTTCGATAAACTATATATCGAATTTGGTGGCAAATTAATAGATGATCAACACGCAGCGCGTACTCTTCCCGGCTTTTTGCCAGATCTCAAAATTCGTTTGCTCCAAGAGTTTAAAGACGATGCTGAAGTAATCCTATGCATCAATGCAAATGCTATCGAAAAATCCAAAATCCGTGCCGATCATATGATTTCATATGAAACCGAAGTTTTACGTTTAATTGAATTTTTACGTTCAAAGAATATTTATGTCAGTTCTGTTGTTATTACATTGTTTGATGGCCAGAAAAAAGCAAAAGATTTTGCTAATCGTCTTAAGGACTACAAAGTAAAAACGTACTTTCATACTTTTACCAAAGGTTATCCTACCGATGTTGATACTATCGTCTCGGATGAAGGTTATGGCGCTAACCCATATATCAAAACTACAAAACCACTCGTCATCGTATCAGCTCCAGGCCCTTGCTCCGGCAAACTAGCTACTAGTCTTTCACAGCTATATCATGAATACAAGCACGGAGTTAACGCTGGTTATGCCAAATTTGAAACATTCCCAGTCTGGTCACTTCCCCTCAAACATCCTGTCAATGTTGCCTATGAAGCCGCCACTGCTGACCTAGGCGACATTAATATGATTGACCATTTCCATCTCGACAAATATGGGACTACGGCCGTAAACTACAACCGTGACCTAGAAACTTTCCCAGTGTTAAAAGAAATCTTAACTCGCATCACAGGCAAAACTATTTACTATTCACCTACCGATATGGGCGTGAACGTAATCGGCGAGTGTATTACAGACGACAAAGCCATTAGAAGAGCCGCCAAAAACGAAATCATCCGCCGCTATTATCGTGCACTCACAGACTTAAAAAAGGGTCTCGTTGCTCCTGAAGTTCCTGAACGTATCAAATTACTCATGAATGAACTTGAAATTTCTGAACTTGATCGCACCGTTGTATTAGAAGCTAACCAAAAACGCGAAAAAACCAACAATCTACCCAGTGCGTGCATCCAAATTGGTAGAAAATTTATTACAGGTCGCAAGACAGGTTTTCTTTCTCCAATTTCAGCTACATTTTTAAATACACTTAAGACCATTAACTATATTCCAGATGAGATTGATTTAATATCTCCAACTGTCCTAGAACCTATTCTAGAAATAAAAAACAAAACCAGCAACTTCAAAGAAAGCTACTTAAAACTTGGTGAAGTATTAATAGCACTATCAATTTGTTCTACTACAAACCCAATTGTTAAAAAAATCTTAGAGTCACTTGATAAACTAAAAGATGCGGAACTACATTCCACACATATGATTTCTGATGACGAAATGATTATTCTTTCAAATTTAGGTATCAACGCTACATCCGGCACCGAAATTGACATTAATTAAACCAACAAAAAATTCGAAGCAATCTTCGAACTAATTAAATTGGCGGAAAGGACAGGATAATAATCCGAAGTCCATTCCTTCAAACTATCTAAAACAGAACAAGTTCTGTTTTAACTAGTTTGGCGGAAAGGACAGGATTCGAACCTGCGGATGTTTCCATCTCTGGTTTTCAAGACCAGTGCCTTCAACCACTCGGCCACCTTTCCACTCTTAATTATATCATATATTATATGAAATTACCACTTAAACCAACTTCGCAATTCATAACCAACACATAAATAAACCCGCCTTAGCGGGTTTATTATTATTCTGCATTGGTGTAAACGTTTGTTACATCATCTAAATCATCTATCGCCGAAAGTAATTTTTCGAGTTTTTCTGCATTTTCGCCGTCAACCGGAACATACGACGTCGGCACATATTGCAATTCTGCCGAAGTCACCGTCATCCCACCATCCGCTAAAACTTGTCGTACTTTCATCAAATCAGAAGCATCCGTATATATTACCGTTCCATCGTCTTCATCAATTACATCTTCCGCACCCGCGTCAAGTGCCACCATCATCGCATCATCACCTTTTTCTGAAATTTCAATCACACCTTTTCGCTTAAACTGGAACATTACTGAACCGGATTCAGCCATCCGTCCACCATTTTTATCCAAAGTGTGTCTTACTTCCGGCAAAGTTCTGTTTTTATTATCAGTAGCAACTTCAATCACAATCCCAACCCCTCCAGGACCATACGCTTCATACACTTCCTCGATCAAGGCCGCGGCTGATTTGTCTGCCACTCTTGCAATCGCACGTTCAATATTTGCCTTTGGCATATTTGCAAGTCTAGCCTTCTCCAATACCATCGCGAGAGACGGGTTCATAGCCGGGTCAGTTCCAGCTCGAGCTGCAATCGCAATCTGATTCCCGATTTTTGTAAATAACGCTCCACGTTTAGCATCAACCACAGCTTTTTGTCGCTTAGTTGTCGCCCATTTACTATGTCCAGACATATTATCTTCCCTTAAAAATTATTATTCAACTTTCCATAATTTTACCACTTTTATCTCTTCAAGTCCAGATTCATACCCTAACATCAAAATTATTAATTTTTCTCTTTTTCCGCCACCAAACTACCACCAAAGACAATAATATGACCACATATATTGAAAATACCCAAATTTGATAAGGTTCTATCTTTACCTGAAACTGCTTTAACCCACCAAAAAAATCAACTACCAGAATGTGAAAATCTAATATTCTTTCTGCGCACCACGCCACTATCGTTTCAATAACAGGAATTCCCGCAAAGACACCATTTGCGAATACTAATCCCATGGCCCAAGGCAAAGTTGGCAATATCAATAGATTTGCAATTAATGATATTAATGAAAATGTACCATAATAATACAAAACTATAGGTAAAGTCATCAATGTTGCCGCCAATGTCGTAATTATTATGCTTCCTACAAAATCCGGTTTTTTATTACCATAAAAGAATTTCGTCAAGCCAGGCCCAACAATCATAATTCCAGCATAACTCGCAAACGATAATAGCCATCCTAAATCTATTAAAAACATTGGCTCAAACATCAGAGTTATCGCAGCTACTACTAGTATTAATCTCCAAGCTGCAATTTTTCTTCCAACAAACCAAACCACAAGAGATATTATTGTCATTATTCCAGCTCGCAAGATTGATGGAGTCCACCCCACCATACACATAAATATTAAAATAAATAAAACCGAGAATATCAATCCAATTAATCTCGATATTTTTCCAAAAATCTTTTTTGCTACACCTACCAAAATTGACAAATGCGCCCCACTCGCCACTACAATATGTACTAGCCCAACCGTTCGCAAACTTTCGTCTAAATCGTCCGGCAATCCAGCTTTCATACCAAGTAAATACGACAGCCCAAGATTCACTTGTGGCTCTTGAATCAAACTTTTAATTCTATCCGCAAACCAATTTCGCATTCGCATTATCAAGTCTCCTGGCTTCGGTCTCTTCCATTTTTTAATTATTGGTTTATATAAGTATCCGCTATATGTCCCAAAACCGCTTGTCATTTTTCCAGCTAAAGTTATTTCGTCACCACGCGACAGTTTATTATTCTTCCCAAGCGACACAAATAGAGTTCCACTCACACTTTGCTTAGTTTCTTCACCAAAGCATAAATCCGTCAATTTTAATTTAGTAGTTGATTCTTCAGTTTCTGGATCTCCTTTTATTACTCCACTCACTATCACGCTCTTATCATAAAACTGTTTTATATACTCTTCCCCCCTGAACTCATTTACCACCCTAAAAAACATTAAAAGCATCCCAGCTATCAGAGCGATAAATATAAATGCCGTTTTTGGGCACAAATAAGCAATTACGATAATAGCAATTACTAAACCAATCCATATTGGTGAACCAAAATAATTAATCCTAAATGTTACAGCCAGAATAGCTCCTACTATAATACCTAAGCATAATCCAATCAAAATAAATGATTGATGTATATCACTAAATAAAATATTCCAAACTCTCTTCATCCTGTCAGACAACCTATCATACAATGCACCATTCTTCAACCATTCTATATCTGTTATGGTTTATTAAATCCCAAAAAGTGTTATAATAATCAATATGCACCGGTAGCTCAGTGGATTAGAGCATCTGTCTTCGGAACAGAGGGTCGTGGGTTCGAGTCCCTCCCGGTGTACCAGATAATTAAAAATGACCCGAAGGGTCTTTTTTGATTATCTGACATATTCGAGAAGGGATGCGAACCCGTAGGGTTCGCCCTTTCAAGGAAATGAGTGAAAAAGAAAAATTCATTTTTCTTTTTCCGAATGACGCAGAAAGGAAAGCTTTTGCGTAGCAAAAGCGTCATCCCTCCCGGTGTACCATTAATAAAATACGGCCAAAAGCCTTATTTTTATTAAATAATGTACCAAAAAATAAGAACTGCGAAATGATTAGCTACCTAACTAGAAGGGATAAATGTGCCGTTAGCATCCCAAGTGCCAGCACGCATAGTAAAGTTTGGATGGGCTGAAACCCCATTAAACATATGATAGAATTTATTTCTAGAACTGCTAGAACTACCAGCTGTAGCCGTAACTGCCCCAATATCCCAATCATCTATGGCCGAAGCGTCAGTGAGAGAGTAGGCGTTTTGGAACATATAACTCATATTTGTCACCTTACCAGTATCCCAGTGAGATAAAGCTGAGATATCAGTAAGAGAGTAGGCGTTATAGAACATATAACTCATATTTGTCACCTTATCAGTATTCCAGCTGGATAGAGCTGAGATATCAGTAAGAGAGTAGGCGTTATAGAACATATAACTCATATTTGTCACCTTATCAGTATTCCAGCTGGATAGAGCTGAGATATCAGTAAGAGAGTAGGCGTTACTGAA
>JAFWBV010000009.1 GCA_017506895.1 Candidatus Saccharimonadota bacterium
TGTAAGAATAAATATCTTTATTGATTTTTACGTGCGTAGACAAGACTGCGCAAATTGCTACAAACACCAAAAATACGCCAAAAATGACATAGCAATGGTTCACGATAAAATCTGAAATTTTGCGCATATTCGTATATTATAGCTACTCCTGTTAAAACAAAGAAGAACAGTATTATCGAACTGTGTCTAAAATTGAACACTATATTGACATTTTGTATGAAGAGTGGTATAATTGTATTATGGTCAAAACTTCTTATCTTAGAGCAACCGAGAAAACTCGTCGCAAAATTCGTAAAGCCTTTGCGAATCTATTGGCGACGCGCGGTTCTGTCAAAAATATCACAGTGACCGATTTGGCTGAACGCGCCGAAATTACCCGTGGTACTTTTTATAATTATTACAATAACCTGCATGAGGTTGGCGCCGAGCTTCAGGCTGAGATTGAGAAAGAGCTTTTTACTGAGCGCTATGAGTTTAATACTATTGGCGATGTTGAGCAATATGTGAATCAGATTTTTACTTTTCTTAGGCAGCAAGAGAGTGTCTATCGCCAGCTTCTATCTAGCGATGCGCCAACGGCCTTCCTGAGCCAGCTTGAAAGCGGTATGACGCAACGCGTTTTTTCAATTATGCGCGAAAAAGGCATCGAGGACAAAAACGTCGAGTTCGAGCTTTTAATTCTTATGAGCGGCACTTTCGCCATTTTGCGTAAATATTACCGCAACGAAGTCTCTGTAACACTCGAAGATATCCATGACTACCTTAGCCATAAGCTTCGAATAATGTTTGAACGATATGTCAAATAATCTAATCGCTGGCGTCCACGTCTAATGCAATGCTAACTTTGTAATCCAGGTATTTTTAGTTACTATTATACCATTGACATTGTATTTCTTTTTTCTTCATTGTCATTGTTTTGGATTTTATGGCTCCAGTTAAACTATATAATCTTAAAAGCTCGAATCTTTTTGTCAATCATGTAAAGTCAAATGAGATGGCCTTCTCGTCTCTCACTAAATAAAGAACTTTTAAACTCAAAAAGATAAATCCAGGTGTCAGGTCCGACTTCGTAATGATTGATTTCAGTAAAGTATTGCTGGCCATGGTATTTGGTTGTTAATAATTAGACTTTGTGGGTATTTGCATCGAGCTCAGTTTTAGTAGAATCTATGGTATAATCTAATCGTTATGCTATTTGTTCCGTATTCCTATGGTGATAAGTTTGAAAGTTTGGATGAATATGGCTCCATTGGATATATTAAATGTGGAAAATGCGGGAAAATGGCAAATTTTGTCTTACAGACAGGTACTTTGCAAAATCATATTGATGGTGTCTTTCCAGCGGGTCGAAAACGTAAAACATATATAATCAAGTGTAATAAATGTGGAGCTATTTTTATACCACACGATGATAAGATTGATGAACTTATCGAATCAACGAAGAAGTATCCGGCCAGTTTTGATTTTGATGCATTGGAAGAAGAAGTAGAGAAAGCTTATAAGGATAAAACCGAAGTTTACTTAACTTCTGAGCAAGAGCTTGAACGTTTTCCGTTGGATTGTGTCGAAAAATTGGCAAAGGATAAGCCAAAGGAATATCAAGATGCGGTGCGCGAAGTTGCGACTGCTTTTATTTTTAATAAAGAATGGCCAAAAACGAAAGCTGGTAAAAAAGAAAGACGTCGGTCGGAAACTAAGGAATCAATTAAAATGTTTTGGATATTATTTATATTTGGCCTGTCGATTCTTTCTATTATCGCATTTTTGATGCGATACAGTAAATAATTATTTAGATTTACAACTGATAAAAACAATTGAAAGAATAGCACCGAAAAGCGATGCAATGATGATTTCACCAATGATTCCGGTGGTAGGAGTCATGGCGCCGATTGTTCCAAGCTGTGTTTCTGCGCCGGTGTTTGGGACATTAATGGGGTCTTCTTCGGTATTCGGAATGAGACTTTTTAGAATTGGCATGATGCTTTCTGGAATGTGACCGATAACAAGGTTTTCGGCATTAGCTACTAGACTATAGGTATAATATAGTGAATAATCTTCACCAAAGGTTTCCTGGGTGTATTTAGCATCCGCGATGAGAAGTGGCGACAAGGCTTTGACAAGCTGGGGGAGATTGGTTTTGATAACGTTGAATTCGTCTTCGGTGATGGATGGAGTTTCGCCAAACGTAGCTTCGTAATCGCTGTAATCACCCATATAACTGGTTAGTTTTGTCAGCAATTCATCAATTTCGGTATCAGTAGCGGTGCCTTTTAGGACTTTGACGAGATTTTGATAAACTGGGAAATTGGCGAGAGATTCTACTAAATCTGAACCGTAGCCACCCATCATGAGATCCATTAAAGCATTGCCAGCTACCATACCAGCAAGACCCTTGTCGGTATCTTTAATGAAATCGGTGAGTTCGGATTGATGGTCGATGGTTCGCATTTGATAAATTTTCATGATGGCGGAAAGTGGTGCTTTGACTGTCGAATCGAAGTATTCGCGAGTAAGGCCATTTTCATTGACGAATTCAAGCCAAGCATCCATAAAGTCACGGCCGTTCATGGTGCCGACGTCTTCGGTGAGACTAACATTGCCTGAAAGAACGTTGATGGCTCTGGCCGGATCGGCAAGATCAGCAATACTAACCATGGAAGTGGTAATATCGAGATCGGCAGGATGAATTTCTTCATAAGTGCCAGTATTATAGAATCCCCAAAGTTCAGGGAAAACATAACCAAGAAGTAAATCATTGCCGTCTTTAACATCGTGAATATTAGTATAGTTTGTAGCTGTGATGCTGGCCTTAGGTGCACCAAAAGTGTAGACATAAAAATTGTCTGGCGACATTTCGTAATTTGAAATATTGGCGTTGATGGCTTTACCGAATAGGTCGATGACGGCACCGCCACGAGAATACCCTACGGCCCAAGTTTTGTAATTGGTGAAATTATGTTCTGTGACGTATTGATTAAAGCGTTCGAAAATGAGATTGGCAGATTCGGAAAACCCAGCATGGTCGCCAGTCGTGCCGACATTGAAGTTGGAGAGCCATTCGGTCATGTAATTATAATTACGTGGAGCAACTACAATTAATTCTTGACCATTTGGAAGAGTTTTGTGAGCGATGGTAGTGCCCATGGAGTGGCCGTTTTCTTCCGAAGAAATATCCCAGCTTTGATAATCAGAAAAACCGAGTTGGTTTAAAAGATTATAGAGTTTTGGGTTTGGTTTGGATGGGTCGGAAGGGTAACCGTCGGCTTGATTTTCATAACCGGCAAGCGCGAGAGCGTATGATACGGCACGGAGCTCGGGGTGATCGCCAGGGGAGGACTCTTCAAAATAAGCATCACTATAATTAATAGTGCCAGTCTCATCGAGAGCGTCAAAAACGGTTTCCCATGGATGGTTTGGATCTTCAACAAAACCATAATATGGATAAGTAACCGTAATTTTGTCTGTTGTAGTAGCTAAAGCATTGTAGTGCACCGTTGGGCTGAATAGAATTGAAATAATGAATGCGGCAAGCAAAAAATAAATAACATATTTAAATTTAGCTTTAAAAAAATTAATAATTCTCACCTCTACTCCTTTACTATATTTATTATAGCATAAGTGGGTTGAACATGTGAGAACTTTTAAAGCTTTTTGGAATGGGGTTTTGGTAGGATTTTGGTATAATTGTAGCGAGAGGAGGCGAATGTACAAAAAAGAGTTTATGGAAATGGCAGTAAATGAAGCGAGAAAGGGAATTGCCAATCGTGATGGTGGGCCTTTCGGTGCGGTGGTAGTGAAAGATGGTGAGATGATTGCGTCTGGGCATAACCGAGTACTTGCTGACAATGATTCAACCTGTCATGGGGAAGTTGATGCTATAAGAAAAGCAGAAAATAAACTTGGGACTTATGATCTTACGGGTTGTGAAATTTACACGACGAGCGAGCCTTGTCCGATGTGCCTCGCGGCAATTATGTGGGCGAATATTGGAAAAGTGTATTATGGGTGTTCGTTGACTGATAATGAAGAGATTGGATTTCGGGATGCAAGGTTTGATGAAATGATGGGTGGAAGACCTGGGCTACCAGAAGGGTTTGCGGAAGAGAGAGACCGAGAGATGTGCCTTGAAGTATTTAGGGAGTACAAGAAAATGGGGGGAGAGAAATACTAAAAATAGTAGTAGATTATATACTTAGCTTTTATTCTTTTTCTGTTCTTTTTGCTAGAATCCACGCTATTATGGTAAGTCCGATAATTACGGCTGTAGGTAGAATGACACCTGTTGTTTTTGCACTACCGCCTTCGCTGGTAAATGCACCAGTATCAGGAACTGGAACATTTTCGTCGTCATCATCGTCTTCGGTTTTTGGTTCTACGATTTTGAAGGTGGCTTTGGCGCTTCCCGAATAAAATGGTTGTGGCCTGCAAGTTTTTTGGATGTTTTGGGGCTTTGGTAATTAATAGTGTTAATTATTTATTAGTTTTGTCGGTGATGGTGACGCCGCCGAAGGCACCGGCTGCGTCGATATAAATAGTGTGTTTGCCTTTTTCGGATGGATTTTTGCGATCGTCGGAAAAACCACCAAAAACGAAACCGGATTTTAGTTTGACGATAATATCGTCTGGAACTCTGATGTCAATTCCACCAAATAGGGTGAAGGCTTTGATAACAGTGTCGCTAGTAAATTTGGCGTCTTTTAAATCTAAATTGATACCGCCGAAAATAGCGGAGAGATTGGCGCCACTAAAAACTTCGTCTTTGTAAACACGGTCGGTTCCGGAGAAGACAGCCATTTGGGAATCCATGGATTTACCGTCTTTTTTGGCTTCTTCAATTTTTTTGGCGACTTCTTGATCGTTTTTGTTATGGAAAAGACTTCTGACGATAATCGAAAGACCGACGACAACAAGGAAGACTGCAAGAATGACTTTCCAGGCAACATCGTAGGAGAAGACATTTTGGGCCGCGAGCAAAAGGATGACGCCTACGGCGATAAATCCTAGGCTCATGATTTTGTCTTGGTCGGTAATGAGACTGACGACGCTGGGAATAATAATAAATAGAGTCCACCAGCCGTCAAAGAAAATGTCGAGATTAAATAGTCCGAGGGCGTTGCCGCCGAAAATTAGCCCTAGGGCGATAATGGCGATGCCCCAGATAATTGGTTTGATTTGTTTCATTGTTATTGATACTCCTTTGGAGTAATTATAACATAGATTAATTCTGGTTTGATGCGAGGTGGGAATGGGTGATGAATATGATATTTCTGTGATGGTATAATGGTGGTAAGTAAAGAAAGGATTTTATGGAACAAGCTATTTGTCAAAGTTGTGCGATGCCACTGACATCGGATGATATGTTTGGTACGAATGCGGATGGAAGCGTGAATAAGGATTATTGTAAGTGGTGTTATGATAAGGGTGAGTTTTTGGATAAGTGTACGATGGAGGAATATATTGAGAAATGCTCGCAGTTTGGTGAGCAGGCGGGGATGACAAATGAGCAGATGAAGGAGTATTGTACGAAGGTGTTCCCGACGCTGAAGAGGTGGAAGAAGGATTAGAATGACGGTGAGAGGAGTGGTGGGGAAGTCGTTGTAAGATTCGCTGAAGAATAATTAGTATTGCTTTACAAAAATGGTGTTTTATGGTATTATAATAATGTTTTTGATTGGTGGAAGTTCAAATGTACATTACAAGAAAGGTTGGTGATGATGAATGCCAAGAAGTTACGAACTAGACTCATTGAAGTCTGTAGAACAGGACGCTTTTGAAAGAAAGCAGAGAGCTTGGGAAACCTATGCGGATTTAAGGGAACGTTGTAAAGACGCGCATGATGCAATGGAGACTGCCTGGCAGGAACGAGTTTCTGCCCGGGAAGAAATGAACTTTGAGTATGAGAATATGCAGCGGATAAGAGATCAGTCTAGGCAGGTTTGGGACGAATATGGACGAATCCGTGATAGTAATAATTACGAGATTGAACGTCTGCGAGCTGAGGCCGACTCTGAACATCAGCAGATGATTGATTGTTTTGAGAGGGCGAGCGAATGTTACCAGTTTGGTGATAAGGCCGAGGCGCCGTATTGGTCTCAGCAGGGACATGAACATAAGGAACGTCGCGATGAACTGAACGAGGAGGTTCGAAGACTTTGCGAGGAGGTGAAATCTGCGAAACAAGATGCTGAATGGCGGGGACCTAAGACGGATGTTTCGGCGTTCCATCGTTCAAAAGCGGATTTTGAAAGTGCTAAAGCTCGTCATGAAGCTGCCCAGTCGGAGTTCAAACGGCTTAAGGCGGAACGTGACCAGGCGAAGGCAGAATTCGACTCTGCTCAGGCGGCATATATCAGAGCTAAAGAAGCGTTTCGGCGAAAGCTTGAAGAAGTGAAGACTAGTAATCAGCGTGAGCGCGAAAAAGTACTTGATAAGGCTGGGGTGCGCTATTCTGAACGCAAGGATGCGAAAATCGTCAAGAAGTCAGATGGTACTACGCAGGTTTATCATGGCGGAGTTGGCTCCGGCGATGGCTATGGACATGGACATACGGCACTTGATCGGTTTGGTCGGAAGACGTATGACCGCGGAGCGTTTGAGGAGCATGGTGGGCAGAATTTTACCGATGATGGTAAAGGCGTGACTATTTATGATCGCAATGCGAGACCTGGGCACGAGGTCATGGGAATCGAGGGTAGGTCTAATCTTCGCGGGCAAAGTTATAAACAGAATAAACACCCTGAAGAGGTCGGGCACATTACTCAGTTTTACGATGATGGCGTGCGGGTTTCCAGAAGTACTACGGATAATATCCATGAAACAAGGGTTCACTGGACTGATGAACGTTTGCCGGCTGGACATCCGGACTACCACAAGAAACCTGAAGACTAACCTTAAAACCAAATACGAAGGGCTACGGATAACGTAGCCTTTTTTACGTAGGTATTATATGATAAAATATAAGATATGGAGAAACGGGAAATTATTAAGGAGATAATAAACGGGTTAGAGTGTTTAACGAAAGAGAACCCTCGCGAACTCATTTTTATGCTTGATTATTATGAAGATACTTATTATGAGGATAGTATCAGTGCGTTAATACTTAAATGGGAACAACTAGGCTATGGCGATTTTAGTAGTTCGTTCCCCATTACCACAAAGCTTGTAGCTAAACTTGAGTTCGTAAATGATGGGGTCGAGAGACCTCGGGAGGTTTATGCTGATATTATCGCTTTGGCGAAGGATGCTTTGAAAGAGATGAAAGAATATGAGATTTCATGATTGGTGAAGAATACAACGAAAAAGCCCAGAAGATAAAGGTGAAAATGCAGGAGATGATTGATGCGGAGTATAAGTATGTCGATTCGCGGTCGGAATACATTGATTCTTTGATTGAGCGATTTGGGGATTCGAATGATTATATGGTGGAGTTATTGAATTTGAAGAAAGATAATGAAGATGCAAGGGCGTTTCTGGCTAGTCTTGATAATATGTTGAAGAATCGTTTGACGGCCGATGGAATTTCGAGATTTAATGAGCTATTGCAAGGGTATTTGAATTATTCTGATGTGATTGGGGAAGATTTGGGGAAGTTTGGAGGTCCTGCAGACTAAGGTTCTATATGGTAAACATTTTAATAAAAAAGATTTATGAAGATTGCGCAGGTTAATAAATACTTTATTGATAAAGAAAGTGTGCCGTGCCCGCTAACGGAAAGATTAGTTAGAGCTGGTTATAGGCAGATGAGTGGTGGATATATTAATAAGGCAAAAATATTGGGGATTGAAAATCCGTCACAGTACTGGCATCTAACGAGCTATTGTAATTCAGTAGACAAAGACAAGACGTTCGGGAAGAATGTTGAGTGTGGCGAATTGATTTTCTGGATGGCGGAAGTGTCAGGGGCAGTGCCAGAAAGTGAATTGCGGGAACTTCTGGAGCGAATTATAGCAAGTAAGGATGATATAGTTCCTGGATATGATAGAAGGAAGTGGAACAGGGAAATACAAAGGATCTGTTTTGATAGGATTGTCGTGGAGGTTGAGGGAGTAGTCAAAAAATGTCTGCGCACGGATTATTGATAACATAATGTTATCTATCTTTTGGCAAATAATCTGATATTATTTTGTAAATGGTTGAGAGTCTTTGAAGGCGGTAGTTTTCTGGCTGTTCTTTTAATTGTTTTTTTATCTCTTTTTGCATATTATTAATATGATTTCTGTTTGTAATAATATCTGGAAATATGAAGTTTATGATTTTTAGAGTGTTATCGTATTGTCTCCTTTCAGACTCTCTGGTACTCTCTTTTCCATTTTTGTCCATAATTATTGTATAAATACTTGAATTTGCGAAATATCGTGGCTCCAACCTTTGGTAGTCCTCTATGAGTTTTTGTTCTGGAGTTTGATTATCCTTGGCGAGTATTATTCTATATGAATTATCATATATTTCACAAATGTCTGCCAATAACCTTTCGTTTAAGTTGTCATCCACTATGTTGCCAACGACTGAAGTGTTGATGTGCTCAAGAAACCAGATGTTTTTACCGTCTTGTTTACCTAAGAGATATATTACTAATGATGGATAAAAAGTGGCTATTATTTTTGATATATTATTCGGTCGTTGTAACAGTGAGTTTAATTTCCAGGAAACAGGTATTGCATTTACAAATGCTTTTTCTTTAGTTGGTTCATTAAAGAAATGTCTAATACCATTAAAGAGAAAATCTTTTATTATTATTTCAGTTTCTTGATTATTGTTATCTTTTTGCAGTCTTTTATTGAGGTAGTCCATTAATATATCAAAATCTCCATCAAGCCCACAACCGTTGCGTATTTTATTTAGTAGAAATATACTGGAGGAATTTATCGCTATATTGTCGATTACTGTTTTTAAAACGCTCGGATTATAGATTTGGACATTATTAAAATTGTTATAAATTATCCTATATCTCACGTATTCTTCCGATGGCTTTTTGGTTATACTTCTTTCGAAAAAAATAGAAAGATATGCTGGTTGTAATGCTTCTGGCAATTTTTTGTTGCCAAAAATTCTATTCCATGTATCATAAAAATCTTGATCATCAATTTTTTCTAAATATTCTTTCCATTTTTTAAAACAAAAACTTTCTGTATTGTCTGCTTTTGTAGACGACAACATCCACAATACTATATCTTTAATAATCCACATAATTATCATTGTCGTTATAATTATGATCACGCTATATATGAAGTTTAGAATTATATTAGTCAATTCGCATGGCATATTATCGATAAATAATAGGCTGGCAATTCCGCCAACAAAGATTGTTATTATTAGAATTCGAACGTGCATTACGCGTTCTAAAATAACTGCGCGTTCCACTTTTGCAAAATCTTTTTCTTCTTCTGTTTTGTTGCTATTATCTATTAAAAAAATCGCAAAAGGAATAAGAAGGGCTATGATTAGACCAAAAAACGTGAGTAAATTGCCTGAACTAATTGATTTAAAAATTACGACAATAGAATCTGGAATATTTGAACATGGGGTATTCATTTTAGCTTTCCTTGCCAATTAAGTCAACAAATTTGAGTGTTCTATGTTTTTGCCAGTCCATGATTTTAACGTATTTGCCGTTGTGGAGGCGGGGGTCATTTTTGGCGCAGCCGGGGCATTGTTGTTTCTTCGCTTTTTTGTCTGGCTTTTCACCGAGAAGAGCGAGCATTGGGGGGATGTCGGGAGTTGCTATTTCGGATTTGCAACTCATTGGGACGACATATTTGAGGCCGTCCATTTGGAAAATGTTCCACGAAATGATAGTAGCGATTTCTTCTAGAATTTTGAGTTTTTCGGCTGAAACTTGGCGGTCTAGGTTGATTTTGTCGGAAGGGAACTGGTTGTTCCAGTAATCTATAAAAGTATAAAGCAGGTTTTCGCGGGCGAGGAGAAGGTTGTCGCCTTGCCATTCGTAACCGTAGGAACATTGAAAGGCGATGGTCGCCCATTCTAGCCAAGAGTTTTTGTCTTTGCAGAATTTGGAAACGGTTTGGAGTTTGCGGTCTAGGAAGCCGACGCGGTCATCGAGCTTGAGGACTTTTGTGCCATTGGCGGCGTTATAACGATTGACAATAAAGGGTGCTTCGCCGCAGGTGATTTCGAGGCGGGTTTCTTTAATATAATCTTGCCAGTTGTTTTCCGTGGTGGGCCAATGGCCAGTGGACCAGTCAATTTGCTTATTCATTTCATCTACGATGCTGGTGGGGGTAAAGACTTCGGCCTTGTCGCGAGTGCGGGATTTTTGTTCTTCTTTGGATTTGGCGATGCGAGGCTGGATGAGGTAAGTATTTTTGTCTGATACATCTTCGATTTTGATTTCGTCGGTTGGATTATGATTTTCATATGAGTTAGTAGCCCAGATGATGTTGTGGATTTTGCTAGCAGTGGTCTTTGTGCGGTCGGTCAGAAGTATGAAAAGTAGACCGTCGTGACGACGAATGGTGTTCTCAAGAATATCAACTTGGAGCTCGGTCACTTATGATTACTCCATTGGTGCAACTTTTTCTTCGATGAAATTAATTTCATCTTCTGAAAGTTTGTATTTTTCGTAAAGTAGTTGATCAATCTCTGGAATTGACCTTGACCATTTTATTTTAGATTTTTGAGTAAAGTCCTGCAAAGGAATAAATTCCCATACACTAGCTTTTTTATTGCCCGGCGTGACTTTGTTAATGCTTAAAAGCGTTCTAGCAAATTTTGTTTTAAGGTATTTTAGACAATTATTCGCTTCAAGCTTATTTTTAAAAGAACCTATACTAATAAATGTTTCTGTATGCCCATCTGAAGGTTGTCCAATAAATGGGGAGGATAGAACTTCTCCGAATGTTCCTGATCCATTTGAGGCTGAAACTAAGACCTTATAGCCATTATAATTATTTGGTGGATTAAGATATTTTTCTGGAAAATAATAGAAGGCCCTTTTTTTATTATATAAACCTACGATGTGCGCAAATTTTTGTTGTGTGGCTGGCTTATTTTTATAGAATACTTCTGGGAATGTCGAGAAAACTGGGGAAGACAAATACCGTTTTGATCCACCAGAGACTCGTTTCGCAAAATCTGGATGTTCTTTGAAAAAAAGCTTGGAGTATTTATAACTTGTATTTGAATAAATAATTCTAGATAGACTATTATTGCTAATAGAAGAAACTTTGTTTTTTATATCGTTTAGTTTTCTTATTGGGACAAATGTTCCAATTTTCCCAAACTGTTGAGTTGTGTCATGTAGGGTTATTGCTATTCCGCCTTTAATGTCAACACTTGGAAAAACTTCTTTACCATTTTTAACGTATTTTAGAACTTTAAGATGGGTATCGTTAAGCATTTTGTTATTCCATTTTTGGGGAGTTTTCCCGGCGTTGAACAAAAATCTTGCCGGATGAATAATGCATGTCTTCTGAGCAATAGTAAAAGCATTATCTAAAAAGAAATGATAAATGGGTGGCTGTTCGCTTCTTCCTTCTATTTCTTCTTGATATGGTGGATTGCCGACTACTGAAATGAATTTCACCTGTTTGCCTCCTTTTTTGATTTTTTTAATATCAAATGCTATTTCGGAAAATTTCTGATTTTGGCATAATACTCTCTTTGTATTTTCGGGCTTCTCTTTAATGATATCATACGCTGTGAATTTTTTGGCGATATTATCGGTATTGAGTCCAATGGCTTCATACATTTTTCTAGTAAATTCGTAAGCTATGGGTGATGTTGGGATAGAATAAATACGATTTTTTATTAAATGTTCATTTACCCCTAGTTTTTTAAGTGCTCTGTATGTTGCGAGAGTAAATTCACCAGCTTTACTAGCTATATCTAGGACTGGGCCTTTCTTTAAGGCTTCTCCTAGATTATCAACCATTTCTTCACAGATGTTATATGGAGTAATTATTTCTGAGTTGGATAATCTATTAAACTTATTTAATGCGTTTTGCATTCTTTCTATTGGGGTTTTTGTTTTGTCGTTGGATAGTTCATTAATGTTTTGGATTCTGTAATCTAATTGACTAAGGAGCGGGGGGCTCATTTTTTTCTGAAGAAGAACAAGTGTTGGCTTATCTATTCCAATGTTTTTTGAAAGAAGTTTGTTCGCTGACTTATTAATTGTTTCAATTATGTCATTAATGTTGGACACGCCATCTTTTGTGAGAAAAGCATAAAAGAGAATTTTAAAATAATACGCTTCAATTTTCAATTTGATAAGGCTCTCTTTTTCTTCTGGGGTTAATGATTCATACTTATCAGGCTTAGCACTTTCTTTTCCAGTTTCTTTTTGTTCTGATTCTTCAATGTCCAAATCAGTTTCTTTGCCTTCGTGTGCCTTCTTTTCTAGCAACAATCCTTGTTTACTTCCGATGGGAGATTGAGTATCAATTATCTCTTTAATTTCGGGAACATTATAAATTTCCATATCTATATTAAGTGTTTTTAATTCATCGATGACGCTAGTATCACTCGAATAGTCGCTAATATATTTCATTAAATCAGTCGCGGTAACGCGCTGAATTTTATCAATATTAAAATAAATAATGGGAGATATAGAAAGGTCGTTCTTTAGACGCTCTTTTAGTTTTGCATTGCCATTTTTCTCGTCATACCAATTGTAAATTTGCGATTTGTTTTCTTGGATTCGGAACATTCGTGACGGTTCAAAATCGACTAGTAGCGTCTGGGGTTTCATGTCTCTTTTTATGAAGTCATTATTGTTATCCTTTGCTGGATATTTTCTGACATATTGGTTTTGAATCCTAAAAATTGCTTGATCATATTCTTGTGGAGAACTGAGACTTTTTAAAAAAACCATGCTATCCCATTCCTCAACGGTTACTCCGGTAAGCATTCTATTGACGGTTAAGGTAATGGTTTTCTGGTCATTATCCTCACATTTTTGGATTTCATTTTTTACGCTTTCAATAGTCTTGTATTGTTTATCATTGTCGACTCCAGATATATTTATTATTTTGTAACCATTGAGGTTTAGAAAATCTTTTTTGTGTGTTTTGATAAGAGTCTCTAGAGCATCACAGGACGCACGGTAGGGAAGAACAAAAACCATATGTCTGCACATTTTGCCTTCTTTAATTCGCTCGTCGTTTAAGAAACTTAATATGTTTTTGTCTTCTTTTGAACCATCAATAGCCTTCATCAAATCAAGTACTTCTTTTTCGTTTTGGAATTTTGTATGATTTTTGTTGACACTATCTTTTTTTATTGATTCTGGCATAAAGAGGTCGGAAAGATTTGCAGATGAATTACTTTTTTGCAACTCGGCAAGTTTTTTTCTAGCCGATTCGTTAGGGTTGAAGGCGAATCTGACCATTTGTGGAAAACCAAAATATGGATTATCCCATTCTTGATAAGGCTTACCGGTGTTGTCGTTAACAACTGAGTTTTCGATGTCCGTGAAGTGTTCTTCGTCCCATTTCTTTTTAGCTTTTTCGATGTCGGATAGTTGATAATAGCCAATAATATCTTCGTCCGAAAACTGCTTTTCAAGAAGGATACGATATGGAGTGCCAGAAAGATGAAGTTTTATTTTTGCTTTGAGACTTTTGACAATTTCTTGTGCTTCGTTGAATTCTTTTTCGTTTGATACGCCTTCGCGTTTATCTTTTGGTTCTTTAATCTGCTTGGTATTTCTTAATACTTCACCGTAGCTTTTTGCCCATGCGCCAAAATGTGTTTCGTCTATAATAATCAGATCGATTTTACTATTAAAGAGCTCCTTGTGTTTTTCCTTGATTTGTTTGCCGTTGAGATCTTGAAGGGTGAGAAAAATGGTTGCGGTTTTGCCCTTTTTGATTGTGCTTTTAATTATGTTTTTGTCACTTAATAAATCTTTTGCGTTTAAGAAAACAAATTTTTCAAAGCCGATAATACTTTGTACTGTTCGTTGCCATTCTTCTCCAACATCAGCTTTTGCTGATACGATTAGAACGGTTTTTGCCTTCATTTCTTGGGCGCAGCGTAAAGCTACGACGCTTTTACCAAACCTCATTACTGCATAAAGAAGCAGATTTGTCCGATTATTTTTGAGTGCGGTTTTGAATCTTTCGATGACTTGATTTTGCTCATCTCGTAGAACTAGTTTTGTGGTTCTTTTATATTCATATGTTTTTGGAAGTCTTTTTTCGGCATCATAGTATTGATATTTATTTGCATTTTCGTAATATTTGTCTTTAATGTCTTCGATTGCGGATTCGATGTCTTCTGGGGAGGTGTTTTCGAAAAATTCTTTAGAGTAATATGGGATACTAAGCTCGCCTTTTTGTAATTGATGTTTTTTGAGGTCATTTTTCAAGTAAGAATGGACGGCAAAATCCCTAAAATATGTGTTGTTTGAAACTAATGCGCTTTCGCTAAATTCTTTTTTGAGATTTTTGTAGTATTTTTTCCACTCATCCAATCTCAAAGATAATAACCGATATGTGTCACCTATTTTTAAGTAATTTGGAACCGTTTGCGTAGAAAAAGCATAGATTGTGGGTTCTTGGCGACCACTTATGATTAAATTTGCCGAATTCTCTTTTTCCCACTGGTTTTTTAGGGTTTCTTTCATTTTTGACCTCGCTAATAACTATTTTAATTATAACATCTTTAATTATGTTTGTTATTAAGAGTGTGTGGATTTATTGAAATAACTCGTCTAGATAATTTTTGCCGAATTGGCTTGGAGTGAAATATTTGACTTCGCCTTTGTCGTTGACGGCGAAAATATGCAAACTTAATACTTCAGCGACTTCTTTGGGAATTCTTCTTAAAGCAACTTGAGCGGATTACCAATATAAACCGAGACCGTATTTGTAGGCGCGATTTATACCGGTTATTGTTTTACCGTCTTTTCTTGAAACCGAAAATCTTTTGACATTCATCCTTGTGATTATTTGACCAAGAGCGGTGAGCCAGCCTTCTTTATTGATGGATTTGGCAGATTTGGCATATGATTTGCCCTTACATTCAATCGTAAAATATTCACTATTTCTCTTGCCTCCTATAAGAACGATGTCTGGGCCGTGTTCGTGGAGATTAGTTTTTTTAGTTTTTTCATGGTGCCAATTACCGTCTTTTTTGTTTTCCATGAAGTTGATGATTTGTTTAGCGACGTATGTTTCGTCTATTCTGTTCATTGCTATATTATCCTTTCTTATTTTAATGCAAAGCGGTCGGTCCAGTCGCGCTTATGTTTGTTTTTCTTGGCTTTTCGGCAATTGCTCAAAGTAGCGTTGTTTTTTGCTTTTATTTCGGCATACTGGCGTTTAAGATCAGTGGATTTTGGCACATAACATTCAGCCAAAAGATAGTGTTCTTTCAGATAGGATAAGTTTGTATTTGATTTCTTTCTGGGTGTTTTGGCACGCAAATAGTTGGTCTTAACGCTTTTTCTTGGGCTTGGAGAATAGGAGAATGTTGTTGGTTGTCCAATATTTTTCGGAAGTCGATGCTCTGCAATGTCGCCCATCAAAGGTTTTGTTGTAGTTTTTTTTCTCGATGTATTATCAGATTTCTGTAAATCGATATGATGACGTTGTCTAATTTTACTAAGTTTTCTCTTAAGTAGCTTAAGGGAACGGCGAAGTTCTTTTTCGGGTTCCACCTTCCGGTCGCGTTGTTTTGTGACTTGTAATTTTGAATCCTTTTTCTGAATAGTGCGTTTTGGCTCTGGACGATTGGGGTCAAAATGGTTTAGCACTTCAGAATAATCATCTGATGTAGACATTTTTTCCATAGTTTCTGGAGAAACATAGATTTTGGACATATCTGTATTCTATCATTAATCTTTTCAAGAGTATATTGTATGTGGTTATTATACTAGAATGTTATAATTATTCTATGGATAAGTTGATTAAACAAAGCATCGACTCGCGGAGGGATGCGATAAAAAATAGTTTTGAAATTGATGCGGGGGCGCAGAAAAAAATTGATGCATTATTTGCCGAAATAGACAAACTAGGGGAGAAGTGTAAAGATGTTGGTGAATTCGAAGCAGAATTCAGTAAAAGTCCACTCAACCAAAAATATATGGATCTCTTTACGGAAATCGCGACAAAGTCGGCTGCGAAGAATGTCGCAAAGGGTGCGGTCGTGGGTGTTGTACAGAGTGCGGCAGAACAAGCTTTAAGAAAAGTCGTTCCGACACGTGCTGCAGTTCATCAAAAAGCCTATGATGTGGCACGAGACGTGCCGGTATTAGGTGGTGCAATCGACATCGCCGAAAAAACTAGTTATTTGGGTCACTTCGGTAAGTTATTTAAAAAGAAGAAATGAATGAAAGTGGCTGCTAGGAAAGTATTCGACAGGCTCGTGATATAATATTATTATGTTTAATAAGGAGTAGCTATGCAAGGATTTAATAATTTTTTGCAACAGGGTCAAGAAATAGTATACGTAACACTATTCATAGAAATTTTGCTATCTGTGCTTTTGATTTATGTTGGTATTTGCATCATTCAGATTAAAAATGATGTGAAGGAACTGACAGATTTAGAATTTAAAAAATACAAAGAAACAAGGCCAAACGACAAAAAACAAGAAAACGAACTTTCTAACGGAGATGGGGCATCGACTTTGTAGGATGTTTTGATTCTTATATAGTGTGATTAGAATAGTGCGTTATAAGAATTGATAATTTTTTGCAACGGAGAGAAAAATATGTTGTTATACATAATAGTATGTAACTAATTTGATGAGCTATTTGCGTTTTTTCAAAAAAACAAATGAAGGCTAAAAAGCGGCGGATATATGTTATTTATTAATAAGATTTTTGGCGATATTCTCGCGTTCGCGCGCTAAATTCGCGACGTAGGTCTTGGCGTGCTTGATGGCGCGACCAATCATTCTGATGGCATCTTCGGAGTCATCTTCGGATTGTAGGGCTAATGGAATAAGCCAATCATCGGCGAGCTCTTGGAGCTGCGACGTAGTCTTGTCATCATAAACAAAATCGGTAAGCACGAAAAACGTCTTCATCGCTTCGTCCAGAGAAATCTTGCCAGCTTCAAATTTATTTAGAAGTTCTCTTCTATGGAAGGCGAAACCAGCTTCGTTGACGTCATGTTCATAGGTTTTATAGTCATCGCCAAGCTCCGGAAGGCGCTCATTTAGATCATTTAAAACTTGGAGCCAGCCGATGGAGTCTCGTAAAATCCTAGAATCTTCGTCGTGCTCAAAATCAATTTTGTCTTCATTCAGGAGTGGCCAGACACTACCAACACGAGACCAGAAGATGTCAAAGATTTCGTCACGGAACCATTTTTGAGATTTTTTATCTGATGGCACGGCTTTCCAGACAATAGAAAGGATATCGCCGGCGGTCCAGAAAACGTGAGAATCGTGAGTGGTTTTCAAAATATGTTTTGCGACTTTGAACCACTGGTCGTAGTGCGCTATGTCATCACTGGCGCCGAGGAAATAATCGATTTGTTCGTCGGAAAGTTCATTTTGCAAAATTTTGTCAAAAATGAGCTGGTTGGCCTCGTCGGTAAAATCGAGCCAGCAGGGGTATGTAAAGAGCTGATCGAGATTATTTGCCATCTCCTTAGTGACGGTGAGCTTTTCCTGCGTAAAAAGTAGGGAATCTAGGGAAGCATGGAATTTTTGCTCAAATAGGCTAAAAATGCTTTCGTGCTTTTTAGGAGTTTGAGCGAAAAACTGATTGAGTATTTTCAAAATTTCGGGCTTCTTGAGATGCTCAATAGTATAGATATCTTTGTAGATTAGAATTGCGTACTTGGCGTTATTGATTTGTTCTTCGCTTAGAGACCAAACATCGCGCTGTTTAAATCTAATGTAGATGACAGCATCTTGCCAGAGAGCTGGCGTGGCGATAGGTTTCTCATCGAAAAGGATATATCTTACTAGATATTCCGCGAAAAGTTTTTCGGCCACTGTATCGTAAAGATAATCGTATGAGGCCGGAATAATTGGATTAATTGTTTGCATATGCCTCCTTTATTTAAGATTAGTTGCTATGTGTTTAAAACATAGTGTGGTCATATATATTATAGCATTATTTTGTGTTTTTGGCAAATATTAGCCCTTTAACGCTGTGCTATAATTAGCTCATGAATATTTTAGAATACGCGAAGGGAGTGGAAAGATTGGTGGACCCGATGGAAGTCGGGAAAGTAACTTATATGCAGACAAAATTACGACGATTGCCAGTGTGGGTGCAGCGGAAAATCGTATCTTCGGCGACTAAGAAAGCGGACAAAATGCCATTTGTAGTGGAGCCGTATTGTTCATTTATGTTTTATGAAATCACCGAGCCGGAGAAAATGCAGAGATTCTTGCCGGAAAATTTCAGGCCAGCGAAATCAGCAATATTTGAAGGTGATGCGCCAAAGTATTACGGTATCGTGACGATGTTTCGGGTGCATTCGAGTGTTTTTTGGGGCGCAAGGGCGGAGTTTTATCTTGTGGCGGAGAATGCGGAGACGGGACTCCTTTCATGGATTATTTGCGATTACATCAGTGACACTATATCGTACGATGCGAAGCATGGGTTGAAGTCGCCTGATGTCTCAAGGGCAGTAATGACGACGACGTGTGAAGGTGACTTTGTGTGCGATATGATGGATGAGACGCGGAAGAAATATGCGCGCTGTGAAATGAATCTTGAAGGCGCGAAGATGCGAAAACTGGATAGTCGGTTGTGGATTGAGGGGAATACTTCGATCGCCTATGGTCGGCTAGCGGGAGAAAAAGATGCGGATTTGTTTTCATTAACATTTTTCCCGGAAGAGATGAAACAGGCTTTAGAAATACCAATTAGTAAAGTGCGAAAAGCGGAAATACTTTGTGGAACTGGTAAACTAGGTGGGGCACTAGAACGGGCTGTGAGTTTTCCGTATGCGCAGCATATGCTGTCGGATGCGCCGGAAAGACGAACGCACTATGGGTCGGAACAGGCCTTACGCGCAGCGGTCGAAAAAGTAGATTTCAAGAAAATCAAGACGTTGGGAAATTAATATATATATATATATATTAAACGATGTAATATGTCTGGTGAAAATTAATTGTCGTCTCTTAGGTCGTAGTCTTCGGCACCGATGCCGTAGCCGAGTTCGTAGGCTTCGCGTTGATCATCGTCAAGTTCATCTAAATTGACCGAGGAGCCAAAACCGGAGTGGGGAAGCATATGATGCTCTCTGTCGAAACGGCCATCGTCTATGCCAAGAGCTTCATAATAAGAAGCGTCGTGATAATCGTCACTATCATCGTGCTCTTCGTCGTCTAAATCGTCATCAAAGTCGTCACTATAATCATCGTCGTTGTCCGAATCGTAATCATCATACAATTCGTCATCTTCTCTATCGAGACCATAATCTTCATCGTCATATTCGTCGTAATCATCCATGGGTTCATTATAGCACGCAGTTCATATATATAATATATACATGTTATTATCAGTATGGCGGATGAAATAGAAAAGCTGTTATAGTTAGGCTATTTGGTCTTGGTTAGTAGATGTTATAATTATTCTAATAGAATAGGAGGAAAAAATGAGTAAAGTTTTAGTTATTTATTATTCGGCCCAGGGACATACTAAATTGATTGCTGAGAAAATTGCAAATAATTTAGGTGCGGATATTTTTGAAATCATGCCGAAAGAAAAATATAGCGATGCAGATTTGGATTGGACTGACAACGATTCACGGGCGTCGCGTGAAAATGAAGACGAATCACTTAGGGATATTGAGTTAGAAACAACGGAAGTAAAGAATTGGGCTGATTATGATACTGTGATTGTGGGATACCCAATTTGGTGGGGAATTGCTGCTTGGCCGACAAATTCATTCATAAAGAAAGTTGATTTGAGTGGGAAAAAAGTGATACCGTTTTGTGTTTCACATTCGTCTGGAGTAGGCGAGAGTGATGAGCTCTTGAAAGCTGATGCGAATGGTGGTGATTGGGCTGAGTGCCATCGCTTTTTCCAAGATGCAGGGGATGCTAGCATAAAAGAGTGGACAGATAGCTTGGGGCTATAATTAGATATGATATAATGACGATATAATAACTGGAGGAAAAGAAGATGTGTGGAATCGTAGGATATATCGGCGGTAAAAACGCGCAGGATTTTTTGATTTCAGGACTTAAACGTTTGGAATATCGGGGCTATGATTCAGCCGGAATTGTAACTTTATCAGAAGATGGGTCAGCGACTTTGCTTAGAGCAAAAGGGAAGATTTCTAATCTTGAAGAAAAGCTTGCAAAGAACAAACGTGATGACAAGGTTGGGATTGGGCATACACGTTGGGCTACACATGGTGAACCGTCAGAAAAAAATGCACATCCACATCAGGCGGGAGAAATTTATTTAGTACATAATGGTATTATTGAGAATTACAAAGAATTAAAACAGCAACTTAAAGAACATGAATTTAAGTCTGAGACGGATTCGGAAGTATTGGCGGCACTCATTAATTCATTTTATAAAGATGGGAAACATCCGTTAATTAATGCAGTTGTGCAGGCGCTTAAACTGGCTAAGGGAACTTATGGAATTGCTGTTGTGTCAAAGTTAAGTCCAGATGAAATTGTGGTGGCAAGGAGTGGCTCGCCGCTAGTAATTGGCGTAGGACACGGCGAGACGATGATTGCGTCGGATGCCTCGGCACTACTTGGGCACACGAAGCAGGCTATTTATTTGAATGACGGCGAAGTTGCAATGATTAAAAAAGACAGTGTTGAAATTAAAACACTGAATGCGGAACCGGTGTCGGCAAAAGTTGAAGAAATTGAAACGAATTTGTCAGCTATTCAAAAAGGCGGGTATGATCATTTTCTTTTGAAGGAAATTATGGAACAGCCGGATTCATTGACGGAAACCTTGAGAGGCCGAGTAAATATCGAAGATGGTACGGTTAGGTTAGGTGGGCCTGGTTTGTCGGAAGGGCAACTTAGAAAGATTAAACATCTAATAATAGTTGGTTGTGGTACTGCGTATCATGCTGGATTACTAGCTTCATATTACATTGAAAAATTTACACCAGAAATAACGGTTGAGCCAGTAATTGCTTCAGAATATAGGTATCGCCAATCATACATACCAGAGGATTCAGTGGCATTAATTGTATCGCAATCTGGTGAAACTGCAGATACTTTGGCGTGTCTTAGAGAAATAAAAAAGCAAGGTGTGACGACGATAGGTATTGTGAATGCGATCGGTTCAACGATAGCAAGAGAAGTAGATGGTGGAACATATGTACATGTGGGGCCAGAAATTTCAGTTGCTTCTACAAAAGCATTTACGTCGCAGGTCATTGCAATGGTGATGTTTGGGTTAACAATAGCACAGGCAAAAGGCGTAAGAAGTTCAATTTTGAAACCTTACGTTAATGAGATTTATAATTTACCAAAAATGATTCATGAAACACTCGAATCAGTGCAAGATGCAATCAAAAATATTGCAAATAAATATGCGAATTATGAGCACGGTATTTATTTAGGTAGGGATACGGCATATCCGACGGCTATGGAAGGTGCGTTGAAGTTAAAAGAGATATCTTATGTGGATGCAAATGCATATGCTTTTGGAGAATTAAAACATGGACCGCTTGCATTGATAGATGATAGATTTTTTGAATTAGCATTACTCCCGAAGGGAGAATTATATGACAAAGCTGTTTCAAATGTCCAGGAAGTACTTGCTAGAGGTGGGCATGTGATTGCTGTGACGAACGAAGAGAAGTTTGATTTACCAGTGGATGATATCATCAGACTGAATACTGGAGATATATTTGCGCCAATTCTGATGAATCTGGTATCACAATTATTTGCTTATTATGTAACGGTTGCAAAGGGATATGATGTAGACCAGCCGAGAAACCTGGCCAAGTCTGTTACAGTAGAATAATTATGCTATAATTAATGCATGAAGAAAAAGTCTGATGTTTTTCTGAGGGTTTCGTTAATTGTCGGTGATGCAGTGGCAATAATTCTTTCTTTTGCGGTGGCATATTTTATACGAGTGCACGTAGATCCAAGACCTTATGTATTTGAAGCCCAATTACAAGATTTTACTCTAACTGTAGTATTTGTAGTGCCAATCATGTTAATTATTTTGGCAGCTTTGGGATTGTATAAAAAATCAGTATTTTTGGGCGTATCAAAGCTTGTAGAATGGGGAAGATTAATTCTGGCAGCAGTGCTTTCGGTGTCTGCGTTAATTGTTTACGATTTTTTTAAGGGTGAAAGTGTTTTCCCTGTGAGAGTGATGGCGATTACGTCAATGTTACTTTGTTTCGTTTTTTTGGTTTTGGAAAGATTTTTAGTAAAATTCATTATTCGACGAGTTTTTCGTAAAGACTATGCGACGAAACGAGTAATTATTATAGGTAATTCGAAAAATACAGAATATCTAGCCGATTATATTGCTTCGAACCCGGAGTCTGGTTATAGACTATCGGGGATTGTGGCGAATCGAAAATATATACCGAAAGATTTAAAAACACACCAGTATTCGTCGCTTAAAGATGCACTAAGAAAAGCACGTGCGGATGTGATATTCCAAACTGACGAAAAATCAACAGAATATGTTTATAAACAAGCAATTAATCGTCATTTATTGTATTATTTTGTACCGAGCGAAACTGCTTTGTCGTCACATTTTGGCGAGATGGAGCTAGTTGGTAACACGCCGGCAGTGTTAGTGATGGCGACACCGCTTACTGGTGGCAATGCGGTGATTAAGAGATTATTTGATTTGGTGTTTTCAATTGTAGCAATTGCTGTTGCAATTATCCCGATGATAATCGTATGGGTTATATTAAAGCTATCTGATATTCGACATTCAGTTTTTTATGTTGATGAACGATTGACCCAATATAATAGGAAATTTAGATGTTACAAGTTTCGTACCATGAAGCCGGAATATAGTGGGATGACAGCAGAAGAAGCATTTAAAAAGATGGGGAAATCGGAGCTTATTAAAAAATACAGACGAGATGGTGATTATTTGAAAGATGATCCACGTATTACGAAGGTTGGGAAATTCTTGAGAAAAACATCAATTGACGAATTGCCGCAGTTATTTAATATTTTGAAGGGTGACATTTCGCTAATTGGGCCTAGGGCACTTTTGCCAGGTGAATTGCGAGAATATGGCGATAGGTCTTTGATTCTTTCGGTGAAGTCGGGTTTGACTGGTTTTGCACAGGTGAGTGGAAGGCGAGACATTCCTTTTAATGAAAGGAGAGCGCTTGATATTTATTATGTGAGAAATTGGTCTTTGTGGTTGGATTTGTCGATATTCTTTAAAACTATTGCTGTTGTGTTGAAAGGCGAGGGAGCAAAGTAGTTGATGAAAGTAGCCTTGGTGTGTGATTGGTTAACGAATGTGGGTGGAGCCGAGAAAGTCTTGTTGGAATTTCATAAGTTATATCCTAAAGCGCCAATTTATACTTCAAAATATGATCCAAAAGGAATTGATTGGTTTAAATCGGCGGACATTAGAACTGGTTGGCTACAAGTGTTTCCGACCTGCTTTAGAAGGGTGTTGGGCCCATTTAGACAGTGTTATTTTTCGCATCTTAATCTGTCAGAATATGATTTAATTATCTCCGTAACGGGGGCGGAAGCTAAGTCTGTGAAGTCGGGAAAGTGGCTTCACGAAAAAGGGAAGAAGAGCGCCAATCCGAACGGAATCCATATTTCGTATTGCCATGTTCCGACACAGTATTATTGGCAAATGTACGATGATTATGTAGAGAATCCTGGATTTGGAGTTTTGAATCCCTTTGTGAGATTCTTCTTTAAGATATTGATAACGCCGCTAAGAAGTGCCGATTTTAAAGCGGCTCAGAAACCGGATTATTATATAACGATATCAGATTATGCTAAACGATCTTTAAAAAAGTACTATGGCAGGGAAGCAATAGTGGTGCACCCGCCGGTGGAAACTGATGATTTTGTATTAAAAAATAAAAATGAAAAAAATCAAACTAAGGCAGACGGCAAGGGAAATAGTGATTATGCTCGACTTGTGGAAAACTTAGATTTGTCAAAGATGTATATTACAACTTCTCGACAAGTTAACTGGAAAAGAATAGATTTAGCGATTAAGGCATGTTTGATGACGCAACGACGCTTGTTAATTGTGGGTGAAGGTTCTGAGCACAAATCTTTGGTGAAATTGGCTAATGGTTCTGAAGCAATTCGTTTTTTGCCTTTACAAAAGAAGGAGACTTTGGCAAAATTGCTGGCAAATGCAAAGGGTTACTTGTTCCCTAGCTTTGAGCCATTTGGAATTGCACCAGTTGAAGCTTTGGCGGCGGGATGTCCTGTGATTGCATTTAGCCAAGGGGGCGCAATTGATTATGTTAAGGATGGCGTTAATGGAATTTTATTTGATAAACAATCAGCTAAGTCGCTTGGAGATGCAATTCTTAGATTTGAAAAAATGAAGTTTGATAGGGAAAAAGTTTCACGGAGCGTGGGAGATTATTCTACTGAAAGATTTGATCGAGAAGTAAGGGCTTTTATTGATGAAAAAACAGGAAAAAACTAAAACAAGTTTCGTGAGTACTATTTATAAGTATTTGATTCTGATTTTGCCGTTAGCTTTGTTTTTTTCTTATTATCCGATAATAAGTTTGGGTGCCAATAGTTCGATGAATTTTGAGTTATCAATTCCCTTGATTTGGCTGGTGGTGTTTGATGTAGTGGGAATTATTTACGCTTTTGAACGGAGAGTATTATTCAATGGTTTTTTGAGAAAATGGGCATGGTTGTTGTTCCCTGTGTGGGGAACTTTAACAGTGATTTGGTCGGTTAATATGATTAGGGGAGTTTTAACGATTGGGATATTGTGGTTAATATGTCTTGCTGGTTATATTATGTGGCAGCTTCGAGATGTATTTGACGAGACATTTAGGATAAAATTTTGGAAATGGTTTTTCGGGGCGACACTACTTGCGTGCGGATGGTGCGTTTTGCAATGTATATTGGATTTAGCTGGTGCGCCACAAGACTATTCCCTGATGTGTGATGGCTGCACATACCAGATGTTTGGTTTTCCACATCCAAATGGATTTGCAATTGAACCACAGTTTATGGGGAATCTATTGTTGGCTCCTGTGTTGGTTTTGGTATGGTTGATGCTCCGGAAAAAACAGGAATATTTTGCGTTAAGGACGCTTGGAGTATTATTATTGATTGTGGTAACAGTTCTCTTTTTGACGTTCTCGAGGGGAGCGATTTATGCTTCGATTGTAGGGCTATGTTTTGTTTCGGCTTTTCAGTTGTTTGGGGAAAGAAAAAGTCAGAGAAGATTTGTAATTAAACGATTGGGAATGGTTTGGGGATTAGTAGTTATATCGTTTGTGCTATCGTTAAACATTCAAGGTTTGATGGCAATGGTTTCACCTATGAACGATACTTATGTTTCTGGTGTGACTAAGGTTTTAAATCATCTGTCGCTGGGGATAATAGATATCAGGGAAAGCAAAAAGGATGATAGTTTGCCTGTGGAAAAACCTGTGGAAAACTTTTTAGAAGAAGAGAATAGTTCAGTTTTTGATGGGTATGTAGCTGAATCAACTGATACACGAGTCAGACTGACCAATGCGGCTTTAAAAATATGGTCGAGTAGTCCTACTACACTATTATTTGGGGTTGGTCTTGGTGGTGCGGGCCAAGCTTTGTATGATAATGATTTATCGCCAGCTCCGAAGGAAATAGTGCAGAATGAGTATGCTTCTCTTTTGCTTGAAATTGGACTAATTGGCTTTTTGTTATTTGTGTTACTAATAGTTTTGATTGTTAGATTGGCATGGCTTTATCCAATTAGAGTGATGATACTCGGGTTAATGGTGGCATACGGCGTGAGCTTGTTTTTCTTTTCTGGACTACCAAACGCTCTACAGATTTATTTGACACCGATGGTATTGATTACAGTTTATTGTAATTCAATAGTTTTTCGGAAAAAGTTGGTATCGTAAATTTCAGCTCCTTTGTGGAGATAAAATGCCTGAGCGGCTTCACGGCCATGCCCAGACGTAAAATTGAGCTCAGTACAATTCTTGGTTTTGGCCCAGTCCAACATGGCATTCCAGAGTGCTGTTCCCACGCCTTGGCCACGGACAGTATTATCGGTGACAAAATCTTCTAGATAAGCAACTTTTCTAACAATGGGCCCCATAATGATTGACAGAGTGGCGATGCCAATAATAGTGTCGTGATCGTCAATAGCCAGAAGCATATCATGATTATCAGAATTGATTAGCTCTTTGAACCATTCTTCGGGAATTTCGCCACGGTCTTTACCGCTTCTGGATAACTGAATGAGCAATTCTCTGATTCGGTTGGCGGTTTTTTGATCGTATTCTGTTAAGATTTTAATTTTCATATATTCCTTTCTTTAAATGGGGTTATCGGTTCTTCTCTTTTGGGGTACTTGTTTGTTTATTATAAACACTTCGATAATTCATCTTTTAATTGGTTTGCCAGAGTAGTGATGGACGTTTCATCATTCCCCCACATAGTGATACGGATTAAGTTTTCGGTACCAGATGGGCGAACGAGTAAGCGACCGGCAAGCGGTTCGAGCTTTTGGTTGTAGTCTAGTAAAAGTGTTTTGGCTGATTCGGAAGATTTGAGATTTTCTTTTTGGTTTGGGGTAGCTGGGAGATTTACGATTACTTGAGGATATTTTGTCATGATACTAGCGAGAGTACTTAGGGGTTTTTTGGCTTCCGAAATAACTTTTGTGACCATAAGGGCAGTAAGCATACCATCTCCTGTGGCTTCACCTGGAAGAATGATATGACCAGACTGTTCCCCGCCAATTTTGATGTTTTTTTCGCGCATAGCTGCAGCGACATTACTGTCGCCTACGGCAGTAATTTCGGCTTCTATGTGGTGATCTTTTGCCCAGTTAAGAAGACCTTGATTGGCCATTACTGTGATGGCAATTTGATTGAGACCAAAGTAATTTGCGAGAATAGCAATAATTTGGTCGCCGTCGATTTCGTGACCGAATTCATCGACCATAAGACAACGGTCGCCGTCGCCATCAAAAGCGACGCCAAAGTTTAATCCTTTTTCAATTACAAGATTCGTTAGATTTTCTAAATGAGTACTACCGCAGTTAGCGTTGATGGAAGTGCCGTAGTTGGAATCGGCATTGATGAGTTCGACTTTAGCGCCGAATTCTTCAAAGATGGTTTTGTTAATAACGCTAGTGGCCCCGTTGGCACAGTCCATAGCAATATGAAGCCCAGAAAAATCAGCGGTGCCAAGATAATTTGCGAGATGTTCTTTATAGAGACTTACGGCTTCGTCATGAAGATCTTCCCTTAAACTTGGTGAAGCAAGCGCGTATGTTTTTTCCGAATCCAGTGAAGATTCAATGGTTTTGCAACCGGCTTCGTTAAGTTTTTGGCCAGAGAAAGGGCCACGTTCGAAAATTTTGATGCCATTATCGGTATAAGGATTGTGAGATGCTGTGACATCGATTGCGAAATCAAAGCCCATTTCATAAAAACAGTAATTAATGGCAGGGGTGGGAAGAACGCCAACATTGCCATAGTCGAGTCCGAAGGTTTCGCAAGCGGATTCGAGATCTGACAAGATCCATTCTGATGATTCTCTGGTGTCGCCACCTAGTAGTATTTTGGCATTGTCGTTAGCGTAGTTAGCAAGACCGGCAACAATTTTAGTTAGGAATTCTGAGTTGAATTCGTCTGCTTCTTTACGAATGCCATCGGTTCCAAAATATTTCATGATAGTTTCCTTTCAAGTTGTTTTTGAATGACGTCAATAGTCAAGATTGTATCTTGAACAGTACTACCACGAGAGAGATCAGCGAGGGGTATTTTAAATCCTTGAATAATTGGGCCAGCGATGGTGAAACCACCAAATTGTTCAAGAGATTTATAAAGAATGTTCCCTGAATTCAAATCAGGAGTGATGAGAATATTGGCGTCACCCTGAATGGGGGAATCTGGAATCTTTTTGCTAGCAACATTAGGATTGACGGCGGCGTCAAGTTGCATTTCCCCATCGATAATATAATCTGAGTGGTTCTGCTTGATTTTTTCAATGCAATAGTAAATTTTTTCTAAATCGGGGTTTTTGCCGCCAGAACCTTTGGTTGAATAAGAAAGTAAGGCAATTTTGGGGGTTAGATTGGTATATTTCTTGAAAGTGGCTGCAGTATCTTCGATGATAGTGTATAGTTGCTCTTTTGAAGGAAGTTTGTTTACACCGCCGTCGGCGAGAGCTAATATTTGATTTCCTTTTTTGCATAGAAAACAACTAGAAAAATAATTAGACTTAAGGCTTAGGTTGTTTTTGTAGGCAAGAAGGACGTCCCTAGAAGAATAATCGAGACCGGAAATCATTGAATCGGCTTGATTTTCACTTAGAAGTTTTGCGGCTGTGGCAAGACTTGGTGCCGGAACAAACTCAATTTGGGAGAAATTTTTGATAGCTTCTTTTGCTATTTCGTTTGTGGTGAGTTCAGGAAAAATAATCTTCATGAGGTTTATTATAGCATACAAATAGATTGAATTGACATGGCTAAATAATGAGTCTATGCTAATAAGGCAGTGCTAATAGTGATAGTTTGTAAACAAAAATACCCACCAGTTTTAATTGGTGGGTATTTTGTATAAAGACTATTTGTCTACGACTTCGCCTTCGATTGGCTCGTCCTTATCGGAAGACTTGTCATTTTTGCTATCGTCTTTTTTGTCTTCGGATGCAGCTTGGTAAAGCTTAGCGCCGATTGGCATAATTTTATCATTTAATTCTTTGGTGGCATCTTCGAACTTATCTTTATCAGCAGAAGAGTCATTTAAGACTTTTTTGGCTTCTTTGACGGCTTTTTTGATGGTTTCCTTGTCGTCATCGCTGATTTTGTCCTTGTACTCTGTTGGCATTTTTTCGGCTTGATAAATGGTGTTTTCTAGGCGGTTTTTAGCATCGATTGAATCACGTTTTTTCTTGTCTTCATCGGCGTGAGCTTCAGCTTCTTTGCGAGCCTTTTCAATATCGTCTTTGCTCATATTGCCAGAGTTTTGGATGGTAATAGATTGTTCCTTGCCGGTGCCTTTATCCTTTGCAGTGACATTTAGAATGCCGTTAGCATCAAGGTTGAAAGTAACTTCAATTTGTGGCACTCCGCGAGGAGCTGGAGCGATGCCGTCCAGGATGAATCTACCGAGGGATTTATTATCGGCAGCGAATTCACGTTCGCCCTGAAGAACGTGGATTTCTACTTGAGATTGGTTGTCGCTAGCAGTAGAGAAGACTTCGGATTTGGAAGTTGGGATTGTAGTGTTACGATCAATTAGTGGAGTGCGGACGCCACCCATAGTTTCGATACCAAGAGTGAGTGGAGTAACATCAAGAAGTAAAATGTCTTTGACATCGCCTTGGAGAACACCACCTTGGATAGCAGCACCTACGGCTACAACTTCGTCTGGGTTAACACCTTGCATTGGGTCTTTACCGAAGATGTTTTTGACTTTTTCGACGACGGCTGGCATACGAGTCATACCACCGACCATGACGACTTCGTCGATATCTTTGGTTTCAAGCTTAGCATCTTTTAGAGCTTTTTTGACTGGCTCTTCGAGACGATCTAGCAAGTCGCTAACTAATTCTTCGAGCTTGGCGCGAGTTAGAGTGTATTCGAAATGTTTTGGTCCGTCTGCGTCAGCAGATAAGAATGGAAGATTAATATCAGTGCTGGTTGATGAGCTTAGCTCTTTTTTGGCTTTTTCAGCTTCATCTTTGACACGTTGCATAGCAGCGGCATCACCTTTAATATCTATACCAGACTCTTTTTTGAACTCATCAACTAGATAATTTACGATGACGTTATCGAAATCTTCGCCGCCTAGATGCGTATCGCCGTTTGTGGACATTACTTCAAAAACACCGTCGCCAAGTTCAAGAATTGATACGTCGAAAGTACCGCCACCGAGATCAAAGACAACAATTTTTTCATCTTTTTTGGATTCTAGACCATAGGCTAGTGCTGCGGCGGTAGGCTCATTGATGATTCTCTTGACTTCGAGGCCCGCGATTTTGCCGGCGTCTTTGGTAGCTTGACGTTGAGAATCGTCGAAGTAGGCAGGAACTGTGATGATTGCTTCGGTGACTGGTTCACCAAGAAAAGCTTCGGCATCTGCTTTGATTTTGCTGAGTACCATAGCAGAAATCTCTTCTGGCGTGTATTCTTTACCGTCCATTTCGACAGCTACACCTTGACCTTTTTTAACAATTTTGTATGGACTAATGTCTAAATCATGTTGAACTTCTTTGTCAGTGAATTTACGACCGATAAGACGCTTAATACCATAGATGGTGTTTTTAGGATTGGTTACTCTTTGGCGTTGTGCAACTTTACCAACTAATCTTTCACCTTTTTTGGTGACAGCTACTACAGATGGAGTAGTACGATCACCTTCTGCATTGGTGATGACTTCGGGTTTGCCTGCGACCATGTAGGCAAAAGCTGAGTTAGTGGTTCCTAAATCTATACCGATTATTTTACTCATTTTTTCCTCACTTTCATTTACTTTTCGTTGGCACTCTAAGCTAGTGAGTGCTAATATGGTCTTATTGTATATCATTGGCACTGTATTGTCAAGACTGCTAATTTATAATTATTAGAAATGTTTTTAGGTGTCAAATTGGATTTTTTTAATATTTTTTTATGGATGGTTTAAATAGATAAGTTTTTATCGTATAGCTTCCCTATGATATAATACGGGTATGGCAATAGAGAGGTTAATGGAGCCGACACTGGCTCAATCTGATTCGGAAGAAGAAAAAATAGAGATTAGTCTTCGTCCAATGACTTTTGATGAATATATTGGGCAGGAACACTTAAAGAATAATTTAAAACTTGCTATTGAAGCAGTAAAGAAAAGATCAGATGGTTCGACTTTGGATCATATACTATTATATGGTCCACCTGGGCTAGGTAAAACAACGATGGCTGGTGTGATTGCGCATGAATTAGGTGCTTCGCTTAGAGTGACTTCGGGGCCGGCGATTGAACGAGCTGGTGATTTGGCTTCGATTTTAACTAATTTAAAAGATGGTGACGTGCTTTTTATTGACGAGATTCATAGACTTAGAAGAGCAGTAGAAGAAGTATTGTACTCGGCGATGGAAGATTATAAGCTTGATATTGTAATTGGGAAAGGACCGGCAGCTAGAAGTGTAAGACTTGATTTGCCAAGATTTACGGTGATTGGTGCAACAACTAGAACTGGTTCTCTGGCGGGGCCGCTTAGAGACCGTTTTGGAATTATTCATAGGTTGGAATATTATAAAGAGCCAGAAATTGAGCAGATAATTAATCGTACGGCGGGTATTTTGAAAACTAAAATTAATGATGATGCGGCAAATCTACTCGCATCAAGGTCGCGTTTGACTCCTAGAATTGCAAACAGGCTGTTTAAGAGAGTTAGAGACTATGCGGATGTAAATGGGGATGGAATAATTGACACAAAAATAGCGAATGATGCATTGAAATTGATGGAAATAGATTATCTTGGGCTTGACCCAGCAGATAGGAACATGCTTCGATTGATGTATGAGAACTATGGAGAGAAGCCAGTTGGTCTTACAACGATTGCGGCGCTAACTGGGGATGAGACAGCAACGATTGAAGATTTTTATGAACCGTATCTGATGCAGATGGGGTTATTAATGCGGACACCAAAGGGAAGGGTAATTACAGAAAAGGGGATAAAACATTTACAAAACAGTGATAAGAGGGTATAATTAAAAAAAGGATAATATGGATGAGTCTTTAGTAAAAATTAGACATGATAGAAGTGTAAAGGATTTTCCTGCACTAAAACTTGAAGATGATGAATATGTCGAGTTTTATTTTAAAAGGGCAAAAGTATGTCTATTTATGATTTGGTTTGGCACATTTTTTGGTCTTGCAGTGATTTTGTTGGCATTTTTGTTGGTGTTACTTGGACAATCAATGATTGATGAGATGGGGAAGAATTTTTTATTTATAATTTTGTTTGCGTTGCTTGCGGCGGCACTTTTGATTGGCTTGTTTGCTTTAAAAATTTACAATGGTAACAAATTATTTATAACAAATAAGCGCGCGATGCAATTTATAATGTTGTCGCCAGTTTCTACTTCGATTAATATAATTGATTTATTATCGATTGAAGATGCTAGTTTTAGACAGGATAGTTTACCGCAGAAACTTTTCCATTACGGTACGCTTAGATTGGCGACTGTTGGTGATGAAACTACTTATACATTCCCATATTCGGACATTTTGCCCGAGCAATTAAGAGCCGTTACTGAGTTAATCAGCAAAGCAAAAAAGAAATCTCGCGCCAAAGAAGCTGAAAAAGAAAGTTAAAATCTTAGTTTCGATTGTATTTAATGTAAGCGTCTTCTTTTTCGAGAGTAGCTTTTAATGTGTATTCTTTGCATTTGCCATCCTTACAGTTGGCTGCTTCATAAGAATATGAACTTGAGACATCGCCGATATTGATGCCGTTTGGATCGGTCCAAAGCGCAGGGTCGATAACCTTGATGTTTTCTTCTGAGATTGACTCTGGATAATAGCCATTCTCCTTGTAAAAACCTTCTTCCAACGCATAGTACATAGCATTAATCGCTGTTTTACGGTCTTCGTCGCGCTCCATGGCGTCGATGTTGGATTTTTGGATAAAAAACAGTACAAATAGCAGTGATGCAAAAATTGCAACGATAATAATTTCTAAAACTGTGAAGCCTTTTTTGTTCATGTGTTTATTATAGCATAAAAAATGTTACTGCGGATTAGGGAGAGATTATTGATTTGTAAAAATTATAGCCAAAATGATTATGTTATAATTGTATGGAGTAATTTGAAAGGAGTTCCATGAAACAAAAATCGGCTGCGACGGTATCGGTTGCGGGTGACAATAAACAAAGCAATAGGAAAGAACGGAGAATTGCTTCAATAATTGTTTCCGTTATACTGATTTGCGGAATTGGATTTGGTATTTATGGCTTAATACAGAGCTCACTAAAAGATAATCAGATTGCTGGTTTGAAAGAGCAGTTTTCAAAATACATTGAAGAAAATGGTAAAGGAGAAATCGAAATAGCTCCAATTGGCCAAAGAACACCGGGCTATTTACATTTGGATGAATTTGGGATAAAGGTAGTGGTTCCAGACGATATACTAGTCACCAGTTTTGAGTATTCAATAGGTGATTATGGCTTGGCGCGTACAGACGTAGAAGATTTGGGTACTTATGAAATCTGGGTTATTCCAAAAGATAAGAATGGCTTGGTCAATTATTCAGCAAACACATCTCCGGACTATGCAATTCGTATATCACGATATTCTAAAGATAGTTATGCTTGCGAAGTATCGTGTGGTAAAGACATTTTCACAGACGATAATTATGTCTTTACAATTAGCCCGCAGGTTTCGACAATAGAAAATTATGACGGGACTATAGATGAAGAGTTAAATAGCATAGTGGGTGGTTTTGTTAGCGGTCAATTATCGAGTGGCTCAGGTTTCTTTGATAAAGGAAACTATTCTAAGATTTAGCTTATCTTTGATTGGTGCTTGTTGTTAAACTATTTACTATTAAAAAATCGGCGAAAATGCCGAGTTTCTTATAATTTGGTGGGGGCGAATTACCCAGGCATTAACAATCTATAAAGACAATATCAAGGCTAATCTTGAAAAATTTAGCTTTAATTCTTAATCTGTCATTCAGTCGTTCCTTAAGTACTTATGGTAAAATAGATATATGGATAGCGAAAAAGATAATCGTACGGATACTTCTGGCAATGCGAAACTTGACGTTGCGCCAGAAAATCCTGTACCAGAAAAAAATAGAAACATCAAGCGAAACAGACCCAAACGTAGCGAAGATGGAATCTCCTACGGAGCCGGAAAAGAGAACCCCATAACTGCAGATGAGCTTGCTGCGGCTTTCGTAGGCCCTGAACAGGAAAGTACTAAGTCAATAGTAAGCAACCAAGAAGCCCCGGGGCCGGAAAAAGCAAACCTTCCTAATTTGGGAATACCAGAAGATGAAAAAAGCGAAAATACTATAAAAAATGATTCGGATCTTCCGACTGAAAAAGAAGTTATTGCAGCTTTTGTAGGTCTCGAACAAGAGAAAAATGATTCCACGGAAGAATCTAAAAGCGATGAAAATGAAAGTACTACGGAATCATCGGCTATCGCTTCTGGATTTACCGGAAAAAAATCTCGCAAAGTCGCTATCGTGTCTGCAATTTGTGCCACCGCCGCTATCATTGGTGGCATTGTATTAATAACTTCAAATTCCAATCCAGACAAAGGATCTGAGCCAGTAGTTGCTGTAACAGATTTAACGGACGAGCAAAAAGAAAAACTTGGAATTGAACCAGAAAAGGAAGAGGCCGTGGATAATTCCGAGATAGAAGACAAGGATAATTATTCCGAAGAGTATAAAAAATATCTTGAACTTTCTGACGAAGAAAAAGCCAATCTCGAGGTTATTCCACGTAAAGAAGAAGTGCCTGATGAGAAAATTAATGAGATAAAGGAAGATACAGATGAAGAAGTAATCGCTTCGCTTCCCGAAAAATTTGATCTTAGAGATGTCATTGATATTACTGTTGGCAATCAGGGAGGCTATGGACTTTGCTGGGATTACGCTTCCAGCACGGCAGTAGAAACTCACCTTAAACTTCGCGGAATTGACTACAACCCATCTGAACTACAGATTGATTTTTTGTCTTCTAATCTGATGTATGGAGGTCGTAATCTGCATGATGGCGGTACATTCCAGTATTTTGCTGATATGGCTGCTTCCATTGGTACAATTTCAGAAGAGAAGTTTTCAAGTTTGGGTATAAACCCAGATGGTTTTTATGGTGGAAGTAATACAAATTTGGATTACTTCAAGCTCGCAAAGAACGACACTCCACTCTATGTAACAAAAACCGTCGATTTCCCATCGATTTACAAATACAAAGGTGAAGTATCCGATAAGACAGAAGAAGAGCTGAAAGAGTTTCGCGATTTAGTTAAAGCGCATATTATGACGAACGGATCACTCTACACCGCAGTCGCTGGTCCATGGGGCTTCGATGTTCCGCGATATTGCGAAAATAGTGGAAATGGTTGTTACATGAATCATGCTATGGCGATTATTGGCTGGGATGATAATTACCCTAAAGAGAACTTCGCAAAAGTTGACGAGAATGGCAATCGTACTAGCGGTACGCCAGAACACGACGGAGCATACCTTATCCTAAATTCTTGGGGTAAAGAATGGAACGGATCTGGCGCAAAAGATGGTGTTTATTACATCTCCTATGATGAATACGACGTAGAATCACAACTATCAGGCATAGTCTCAACATCGCTCGATAATACAAAGAAAATCGACTCCATTGCGTCAAAAACTGCAAAGGATTTAGTTAAAGAAAAACTCAGTTTCTATATTATTGAGGAAGATGGAGAAGAATATATTTCTGACTACGCGCTGGATCGGGTTTCGTATTTAGATTTATCGTCTCGCGGCCTAACAGACTATGACCTGAAAGGCATTACGGAAACATTCTCGAACATTTCGTCATTAAAGATTACAGACAATAATATTTCCGATTTATCATCACTCGCAAATCTTAATAATCTCTATGGGGTTTATTTCTCGAAAAATAATGTAGAAGATATTTCCGTCCTTTGTTCTATGGATAAAGTAAATGGCCTTGATTTAAGTTATAATAGAATAACTGACATAAGTTGTTTAGAGGGCAAACTTGGTGATTATGCATATCTTGATATTTCCGGTAATACAGGTATAACTGGCTTTGAAAAACTCAATACTCTCTATGGCTTAACCGCAAATGAGATAGGTCTAGAAAGCCTTGAGTCGATCAGCGGTCTCAATAAACTTACATCTCTTTCGGTACGTAACAACAATATCAAAAGTTTGGCAGGATTGAATACGAACGAAGAGGCGTTTTATGACCTCGATTTATCTGGCAATAAAGAATTAACAGATCTTACTTTTGATAAACCAGTGTATCATCTCTCAATAAAAGATTCTGGGCTGACAGATATTTCTATCCTAAATAACATAGAAGCTAATATGGTGCTTGCTAGTGGTAATAGCTTTGGCGATTTGTCGAGTTTTAACAATGACAAAATACTACAGTTAGACCTTTCTGGGAACAAAAACCTCTCTAATTTGTCGTCACTCAGCACCGTTAAAAGTCTTAATCTTTCAGATTGCGGAATCGCCTCATTGTCAGAAATAGGCGAGCTAGATGGGATTGAGACACTAACATTGAATAATAATGAAATAGGTTCTCTTGACGGAGCAGAAAACCTTTCGAAGATAGCCTCCCTCAATATCGCTAATAATAAGCTAACCTCACTTGATGGCATAGAAAAGCTCGAAAACCTGACAAGCCTCAATGTTGCTGAAAATCAGATTTCATCATTGGATGGTTTGTCAAAGCTATCAAAACTTACTACTCTTTCAGCAGACAACAACATAATTTCTGATGCGGACGAGCTGGTTGACATGGAGAACCTATATTTCTTATCATTGAGCAATAATAGGTTGAGTTCTGTGCCAAACTTCACAACTCAAGCCGATTTGTATCTAACATTTGAGAATAACCCGATTGAGAACGTCGTAATCCCTAAAGCAGTTGCTACAATAAACTTAAAGGACTGTGGTGTTAAATCTATCGATTATTCACAAGTAGAAAAACTAACGAATGTAACTTTAGAGGGTAATCCAGATTGGAACGAATACCGTGATTTGATTTCTAAATCGATGCTCGGGCAACAAAAACTTGGCAGGTCGTATCCTTATATTAATATCTCAACTGATTACAATTTCTCGAAAGAAGAGCTGAATGATTTGGATGGTATCCCGGGATTGTTTGGCAGTGCTAGTTGGTATCTAAGTCTAAAAGAATACGCGAATGAACTTGAAAAGTCTTCGGATGGAATAGTTAACTTAGAAAATTATCCTAGCGAAAGGGCCATGTTTATGTCTCTGCTAAAAAATGGCACGAGCTTAGATGGTTTTACGGTGGATCGGGCTGCCACAAAGCTTACTCTGTCAGATAGCTCCGCCGACTCACTTTCTCTAGAACAATGGACAAGGATTAATAATAATACTCATTTATCTACCAATAAGATAGTGTTTTATTTCCAATAAATATATCTTACGTTTTAAGGCCTAGTTGTTTAGGGTATTAACAGACATTTTTATAGGGTTAAAATATGTATTTTTTGGCAGTTTTTTGCCATAATAATGCGCAATTTTTGTGCTCTGTTGTTGCAAGGTACTTAACAGAGATTTATCACTAAAAAATCGGCCAAAATGCCGAGTTAGATAAAACTTGGTGGTACCGGGTGGTCTTGAACCACCGACCTTGGGCTTATGAGTCCCACGCTCTAACCAGCTGAGCTACGGTACCATGTGATGTATTATAACATAAAAAATTGATTTGGTACACCCAGGAGGATTTGAACCTCTAACCTTCAGCTCCGGAAGCTGACGCTCTATCCAGTTGAGCTATGGGTGCATTATATGAATTATATCGCACCTGTGGATAAATCCAAATTTTTTAAGCTAAATTATTGTGTAAAAGTCTGAAATATAGATATGATGACCAGTTTTTTTATGATGCTTGTGTTATAATAGAGACATGAATGTGTGGAGAAATAGGTTTTTGATCTTGTTGTCTATTTTCTTTGCTTCATTAATTGGTTTTTGGGGTAATTGTGCTTTTGCTGAAGATGAAATTATCTTATCTATTTCTGATGATTCGGCAGAGATGAATCTCTTTCAAGGGCAGTTCGGAGAAGAGTCACAGACCATCACGGTCTCAACTACAAATATTGCTGGATACACAATTGGAATGAGAACGACTGGGTCGAGTAGTGCTTTGACTAATGTCGCTGACAGCAATTATGAGATTCCAACTTTTGTTTTGCCAAGTGGCAGTGAAAGTATTCCGGTTGATGAACTTGGTGATGGGTATGGATATAGCATTGACGGTGGCCAGAATTATTTACCAATTCCGGAGCCAGCTATAAATGCGAAGACTCTATTTAAGACTACGACCGATGGTGCGAATACACATGAATTGACTTTTGGAATAAAGGTTCCGTATGATGCTGTGGCGGGGACATACACGAATACTTTTGTGATTGAAGCGGTGGCGAATTTGGAGCCTTGCGCGATGGAGAGCATTTGTTATTTCGGAAATGGAGATGATGGTGATGGCGTGATGGAGGATCAAGAAGATGTGGTGTCTGGTAGCAGTGCAATGCTGACGCCGAGTAATTTTTCGAAGCCTGGATATGGGTTTGTAGGATGGAATACAGCGATGGATGGCACAGGAACGGATTACGGACCGAGCCAGACGATTACGGTGGGAGATTTGTCAGAGGAAGGATTACAACTATATGCTAAATGGGTGCAATCGGCGGGGGATTTACAGGGATGGAGAGGCTGTGATACGATGAATGTGGGTGACGTGACGGCGCTTACGGATACAAGAGACGGTAATACTTATGCTGTGGCGAAGTATTTGGATGGGAAGTGTTGGATGATGGAGAACTTGCGACTTGACTTGTCGGACACGGATGTGACGATTAGTACACAAAATACTAATAAACCGACAAGCGATTTTATGACGGCTGCGAATGCACATCCGGCTTCGTCAGATAGTTTTTGCGCTGGTAATAATGCAGGATGCGTGGATAGAGTGCTTCATAATACTAATAATATAAATCGGAATAAGCCTGCGTCCTCTACCGCGAATAATTCTAATAGTTCTTGGTACTCTTATGGAGTGTATTATAATTATTTCACGGCGACGGCGGGAAACGGTGGATTCAGTTTGACCACGAAGGGAGCACAAGTAAATGGTGATATTTGTCCGATGGGGTGGAGATTGCCTACAGGGTATGCCAAGTCCAATGATTTGGGTACGCTTGACGTAGCATATGGAGGTACGGGTGTAAAGCAGGAAACAGACGAAGAAGGAGCTCTTGCTTCGGAGCGATGGCGAGCCTATCCGCTTAATCAGATATATAGTGGTGAGCAAAAAGAGTCGAGTGGTTATAACAGGGGAAATTCTGCAGGGATGAACTCTGCTAGCAACTATACGTCAATTTCGGTCTATAACTTGTGGGTCAGAGCGGCGGGTGTGAGTATGACTGGAAATAATACATCAAAACTACGTGGTCAGACGGTGCGTTGCTTGGCTAAAGACGTTATAGATATAGTTGGAAATGTTCATTATGAAAGCAATGGTGGTACTGGCACGATGACTGATCAAACAAATGTGAATTTTGCAACTGCCGTTGCTTCCAGTAATCAATATACGAGGGCGAATTATAGGTTTACGGGCTGGAATACGAGTGCAAATGGGTCGGGTGTGGCGGTATCGGAAGGAGGTGCTCTTGACACAGCGGCAACTACATTGCATCTTTCGGATGGTGACACGATGACGCTTTATGCGATGTGGCAGCCGATTTATCGTGTAGTGTATGCTGATAATGGTGCGGACGCTGGCTCGATGGCGAGCGTGACGCAAGAGAATGTACCAAATAGCTTTAACTTGATAGCTTCAAATTATTCGAAAGATGGATATGGATTTGCAGGGTGGAGCGCAGATGCGAATGCGGGAACTAAACTGCTGAACCATGAATCTGTGACGGTGTATGGGCCAAATCAAGTAGTGAAGTTAGATAATACATTTACTAGTAATGCGGATGCTAATAATCAGATTACGCTTTATGCGGTGTGGTTGCCGGCGGATACAACTGATACAATGCAGAGCTTTAGCAGTACCCGTTGTGCCACGATGAATACTGGTGAGTATTTGGCGCTTCGGGATGAGCGTGATAGTGATGTGTATGCGGTAACGAAACTGGCGGATGGTCATTGTTGGATGACAGAGAATTTGAGGCTGATGCCTTCGGCAGTGGCGTTTAGTACTACTAATACAAATGGCCCGACTGCTGATTTTATCGACGAGGCTCCTTTGTCGCAAGATTCTACTACACTTTGTAATACTGACAATGCGGCTTGTATCGATCAGGTATTGTTTAATGCGAATGATATTAATAGAGGTAGTAGCATGACGCCTTCACCTAGTGATGACGGTACCATTTATTCCTGGTATAGTTATGGTGTGATGTATGGCTGGTATACGGCTACGGCGGGTAACGGTGATTACGCGATGTCGAGTGGCAATGTAGCCGGAGATATCTGCCCAGCGGGATGGAGATTACCGACTGGTGGCGGAAGTGGGGAATATGTGAGTTTAACGAATGCAGTAGGTGGGGCAAACAATATGGAAAAGAATAACAAGTTGCTGGCATTTCCGAATAACTTCATCTATTCCGGTGATTATAATTATAATACTAGTGGCGGGCGAGGTACCTATGGTAGGTATTGGAGTGCGACGCCGAATGGTAGGATAAAAGCATATCGGTTGGGTGTGGCGCTATCTAACTGGGTGACACCGGATGGCTCATGGAATAAGTGGGATGCGTTTGCGGTGAGATGTATTTTGAAATAATGAACGCGATTTTTGTACAATTTTATTAAACTTATGTTATTATAATATTAGTAAATAAGTATAAGCGAGGATACTAAATGAAAAAAATTTCTTATTATTTGGCTGGCGTTGCACTGGCTGCTGCATTTTTAATGCCGACTAGTGTTTTTGCAGATGACTTAGAACCTGAATTAGATGAACAGCCTGAACCAACTTTTACTATGACATTTGATTTTAATGGTGGCGCTACTTTTGATGGACAGGATACGCTCACGCGAGAAGGTGTTAGCTATGCGCCAATGCTTAATGAAGATTTTCTTATTTCTTGTATTGATCACGATGCTGAAAACGATGATTGTCATTCGCTAGATGTAAAAAAAGGTAAAGAATTTGATTATGTTACAGTAAATGATGTTCGCTATGAATTTGGTGCTGATGAAGGCTTTATGTTTAATCAAGATACTGTTATTAAATATTTCTGGGCCGACAAGGAACTTGTAGATTACACTGTAGAGGATGAAGGTGGTAATTCTATTGCTTTTAGTGGCGAAGAAGACCACCATTACAATTTAAATATTAATAAATTCTCTTTTTCGATGACGGACGAGGAGTTAGCGGCGTTAGAGATTGACAAAGCGGAATATGAAGCGGGTAAAGCTGCTATTACTGATGCCGTCAAAGAATATGGTCCGGTTGTTTTATACCTTGAGATTGAAGTTTATGATGAAGATGATCGACTAATTACTGAAGGTCCATTTGATATTAAAATTAAATATACTGAAGACATGGCTGGTTTTGATTCTTATAAACTAGTTTATGTTAATTTAAATGATGACGGTACTGTTACGGTTGAGGAAGGGGTTTCCCTTACTCTTAACGAGGAAGGCACTTATTTGACAGGTACTTTAAATCATCTTAGTGGATATGCACTTGTCGGTGTTACCAATGCTCCAGGCGCTCCGGATACCGGTAAGTCTATAAATGTTTCTAATGCTTCGTTTTCTCTGTTTGCTCTTATTGGCACATTTGCTATCGCTGGAATTGCGATTGTTCTAAAGATATTCAATTAAAAAGTGTTTGGCGTAGCATCCGCTTTAACTTTTTGGTGCAATTTTGCAAATTTCTTTGATTTGATTATATCATACTGCTTGTTTTAACTATTATGTGTGGTTCTGATTGTGATAATAAATAGTTATTTGTTTTGTTTAGATGTAGTTTTTGACATTATTTGATTTTCGTGGTTTACATCGTTTATATGAACATGTTACAATGGTGATATAGTGCTAATGATTTTTGAAAGGAGAATATGTTTTTATTAGAAAATAAAAGCGCTACCAATAGTGCTGGTGGCGGTTATGGATCAAGTTTTTCTGGTGGTATAGTTGGTTCTAGCGGTGGGATCCAGCCAGCAGTATTACTGACAGTAGGAGCTATTGCTTTAATTACTGCTATAGTGGTATTTTTTTTCGTAGTTCAAAGGAAAAAAAGTTTTAAAGGAAGATTTGCTAACTGGATAAAGGAATTTTTAAATTTTCGTTCAATTTTAGTTGCGGGTATTATTAAAGTTTTGTACATATTTTTTGCTGTCTTTTTGACGATAATGAGTTTTATTATAATGTTTCAGGGTAAAGATGATGAAGTTTTACCGATGATTTTGACTGGGTTAGCTTCGTTGATAATCGGCAATATTTTACTTAGGGTTATGTTGGAGCTAACTATGGCTCTGATTGTGGTATGGGAAAATACTTCAGATATTAGATTATTGTTAGTGAAAAGAGATGAATTGTTTAAGGGTGATGACAATAGTTCACAGAAAAAGGAAGAGATTATCAACAAAGAGCAGCCGGAGACTGGAGAACCTATCATAGAAACGCCAGCTGAGAAGGAGCGGTCAATAGCCGTACAGCAGCCTGAAAACACACAGCCGGATTCGAGCCAGCAGCAACAGACTCCAGAAACTCCTAGTGCGCCTATAGTACAGTAATTCAATCAGTATGTTTTTAAAAAGAGCGACAACAATCTATACAATAATATTGATGCTAATATAAGGGGACATTATAATTATAAGCATTGATTGTGATTGTTTCTATCGTTGCAGTAGCAATAATAACGGGCGTAGCGGTGATAACTGTCTGCTATTATAAAAATCGTAAGAAGAAACAAAAAAATGATAAAATAGCTATATACTAAACATTAAGTATTTAGCAAGGAGGTCTCTACATTATGAAAAGCAGGAAATGCAAATATATTTTTGTTACTGGTGGAGTTCTTTCTGGTGTTGGTAAAGGTATTACGGCGGCTTCAATTGGCTCAATTTTAAAAGCTAAGGGCTATAAAGTTACTATGCAGAAATGTGATCCATATTTAAATGTGGATGCAGGACTTTTAAACCCAGTTGAACATGGTGAATGTTATGTAACCCATGATGGTGTTGAGACGGATTTAGATCTTGGCCACTATGAAAGGTTTTTAGATTTTGAAACTAGTAAGTATTCTATAACGCTTTCTGGCTCAATCTATAAAGAATTGATTGAAAGAGAAAGGTCTGGTGGCTTTAATGGTAAAACCGTGCAGTTGGTCCCACATTTTACTAACCTAGTTTGCGAGAAAATTGAAAAAGCTTCGGCGGAAAGTGATATTCATATTGTAGAAATAGGTGGAACTGTCGGTGATTATGAAGGCTTACCTTTTATTGAAGCGATTAGATTATTTGCAAATAAAGTTGGGCGACGAAATTGTTTATATGTTTCGGTTGTCTATGTGCCGTTTATTCATACTTCGAACGAACTTAAGACAAAGCCATCACAAAATGCCTTAAGAGACCTTAGGGGTTTTGGTATTATACCAGATATTGTGTGCGTTAGGACTGAGGAACCATGCGAGCGGGCTATTTGTGAAAAGATTGCAGCATTTTCTGGCATTCCGAGCGAAGCGGTGTTAAACTTACCGGATATTAATAGTGTTTATGACGTGCCTTTTAACGTGTTAAAATCTGGAGTTCTGGAAATTTTAAATGAGTTTGTTGGAGATAAAAGAGAGCCAGATATGTCTGGATGGAAGGAATTTTCAAGGCGATGTGAGCGTCATCATGCAAAGACGGTAACAGTTGGGTTGGTTGCAAAATATGTAGGAAATGATGATACTTATATCTGTGTGACTGAAGCTTTGAAAGCTGCTGCGGCTTGGAACAATGTCAATCTTAATTTGAGATGGATTAAGGCTGATGATACTAGTAATGATATAAATGAAGCATTTAAGGAATGTGACGGTTTAGTGGTGCCGGGTGGTTTCGGCGCAAGGGGAACCGAAGGTAAAATAAAAGCCGCCGAATATGCTTTGGAAAATAATATTCCATATTTAGGACTTTGCCTCGGTATGCAGGTAGCCTGCATCGCTGCCGCAAGGAGAGCCGGCATTAAAAATGCTAATTCGGAAGAATTTGGGGCTAAGGAAAAAGACAATAATAATGTTATTTATATTATGGAGGACCAAAAAGGCAAAGAATCTACTGGTGGGACTATGAGGTTAGGTGACTATAAGGCAATCTTAGATGATAAATCAAAAACTAAGAAGATATATGAAAAATATGGTTGGGGAAGAACCGACCATGGAAAGTATGAAGTCATAGAGCGCCATCGCCATCGTTATGAAGTGAATCAAAAATTTTTACCTGAAATGGAAAAAGGTGGAATTAAGGTGTCGGGAATTTCGCCAGACGGAACACTGGTTGAATTTATTGAAGCTCCAAAATGTAAGTTTTTTGTAGCAACCCAAGCTCACCCAGAATTTAAATCGCGGCCACTTAATACGCATCCTTTATTTATGGAGTTTGTTAAAAGCTTAAAGTAGGTGATGGTGCGTTTAAAAGGTCAATAGGTTGACTGATGTAATCTATGATAGTATATTCGGCTTTTATAGTGGCGGATCTTGCGGGTTTTTGTCTCTTCTGACATACAATGAAATAAAAATAAGGCCTTTGGCCTTGTTTTATTTCATGGTACAACCCAATACAATAAGTTGCAACTATACTGAAATAGGAACATATGAAAATAGCCTCTTAAATTATTTTTCATTTATTATTGACAAACTAGCCATAACTAGTATATACTTATTTATGTAAAAGGTTATACATGCAAAATAAAGACTTAAAACAGGAAGGTTTTGTGTTGGGGATAAGGATTTGTTTATCCTTTATAGGTATTTTTAGTGCTTTCTTTTTGTCATTCTTGTTTAACAATTCAGCTTTTGCTTCTGACCATTCAATTTCTTTAAGTACGAGTGGCGATATCTATATGGATATCCAGGCAGATAATAGCACTGTACAGTCTAGTGAAGTGAATGTAACCACTACATGCAGGGCTGGATATAACCTATTTCTTTCTACTTCTGGTAATGATAATAATCTTTATCCTAATGGTGATAGTAGCACTACTAGTACTTACTTTAGCCCATCAGACGGTAATACTGCCTTAAACAATGCTACTGATACATGGGGCTATTCACTAGATATTTCCGGTGCTACACCTTCTACTAATAATGTATTCTTACCGGTACCAACAGTTAATGCTGTACCTGCACCAATAAGAACTACAAGAGAAACTGCTTCTGAAACTAGTATTGATGATGATGTCTCAATCTACTATGGAGTGAATGCTAGTTATAATATAGCAAGTGGAGCTTACCATATGCAAAACGATGCAGGAACTAATAATCCTGGCAAAATAGTATATTACGTAACCATGAATCCACTCTGCGCTATTGAACTAGATCTAGACTTTAATGAGAACTTAGATGGGGTAGGAGCAGAGGGAACTGATGATACAGTTGCTAACTTTCCGAATGAATATGATAATACTGCAGACATTATTAATAATACTTTGACTCTAACTAGTAAGATACCAGCTCGTAATAATTACATCTTTACTGGTTGGAACACAGAAGCTGATGGAAGTGGTACAAGCTACCAACCAGGAGCAGTGATAAGAGTTGGTGATGGAGCAGATGAACTAACTGGTAATGTAACGCTATATGCTATTTGGGAGGTAGGGGAAGCTTATACTGTGACTGTGAACTTTAGCGAACATGATGTTAATAATGTAGAATTCCATCATACTAATTACGTTACCCAAGAAGTGACTGAGAATGGGGGAATGGCAGTACTTAGAGCTAACGAAAACTATAGCATCATTATTAACTACAAGAATGGTTATATGACGGATACTATCACTACTACAGCTAATGGTACGATTGGAAACATCACAGTTTCTGGTATTACTTATACTATCACTGGAAACGATACCATAACTATCACTAGCGAAGAAAAGACTGGGACTACGACGCTGGATACTGGTCAAAACTTCAATACTAAGATTAAGACCTTGGCAGAAGGTAAAA
>JAFWBV010000010.1 GCA_017506895.1 Candidatus Saccharimonadota bacterium
TCACCTACTGCATCGCCGGGTAGCTATGTTCGGAAGAGATAAGCGCTGAAAGCATATTAAGCGCGAAGCCCACTCCAAGATAAGGATTCCCTAGGAGACTCCAGAAAGAAGATCTGGTTAATAGGCTATAAGTGGAAGTATGGCAACATATGGAGCTGAGTAGTACTAATAGGTCCATCGCCTTTTTATGTTCTAGGTTTTCGACGTGACTAGTCGCGACGGAAACCTAGGAGACTTGACTAGCAAACGGTGTTTGAATGATAAAACACTGTGACGCTTTAAAACTTTATCTCACCTTATGGACATCAATAGTAATAATTAGCGTCATTAATTATTACGATTTGGTGCCCATAGCGCCAGGGAAATACCTGTTCCCATTCCGAACACAGAAGTCAAGCCTGGTCGCGCCGATTATACTGCTATGCGGGAAACTAGGAAGGTGCCAAGTTATCATTAAGCCATCTGGAAACAGGTGGCTTTTTGCTGGCTTTCTTTTTCTGAATAGCTGATTTGTAGAAGCAAGTTTAAAAAACCACCAGCTAAGCTGGTGGTTTTTTAAACGAGAGAACTATTCTTCTTCGGCAGTATCTTCAATAGCTGAAAGAAGAGCGTCCTCAACGTTTTGTTTCTTTTTCTTGGCTACTGGCTTAGTGAGCTCAATGTTGATTTCATAGCCGGTAAGTTTAGAAGCTAAACGAACGTTTTGGCCTTGTTTACCGATAGCGATAGATTGTTGCTCTGGAGAAACGAAAACTTTGGCTTTTTTATCGTCAATTTCGACTTTGATGATTTCAGCTGGACTCAAGGCTTCGCGAATATATTCGGAAGCATTATCACTCCAGTTGATGACATCGATTTTTTCATGATCGCCAATTTCGTTCATGACAGCGCCGACGCGGATGCCGCGGCCACCTACAAAGGTACCTACTGGATCAACGCCAGGAACGGTAGACATGACGGCGATTTTGGTTCGACGGCCGGCTTCGCGAGCAATACCACGAATTTCAACTGTACCATTTTCTAGTTCAGGAACTTCTTGGCGGAAGAGATTCTCTACGAAATCAGCAGATGCACGTGAGAGAATTAGTTGAGCGCCACGATCGTTGCGTTCGATGTTTTTGATTAAGACTTTGATACGCTGGCCAACTGAATAATGGTCGCTATCGATTTGTTCAGAGCGAGGCATGATGCCCGATGCGCGACCAAGGTCGATACGGACGAGCTTTGGCTCAACTCTTGAAACTGTACCGGTAACTATGGTGCCAACTTTGTCTTCGAAAGCAGCCAAGACGGCATCATTTTCAGCTTCACGAAGACGCTGAATGACAACTTGCTTAGCAGTTTGGGCTGCGACGCGACCAAACTCAGTAATTTGATGTTTTTCTTCAACGACGTCACCTATTTTGGCATTTTTGCCAGCTTCTTTTAATGGGATTTCGGTGGATGGATTGTAGGCGATTTCATCTTCGATGACTTCGCGGGCTACATAAACATCGGCTTCGCCAGTTTTAGTGTTTAATACGGCACGAACATTCATATCGCGATCACCGTTGTCTTTGCGCCAAGCAGCAGCAATGGCTTGTTCGATAACGTTTAAAACTGCTTCTTTCGGTAAGCCTTTTTCTTCGGCAATGATATCAACCATCGTAGACATTTGCTTTAAATCTAGGTTTTCCATTTTTACTCCTTTATAGTAATTTAATATTAATTTATTCGCGCTTCGCTGCACGCCAGGAAAGTTTTTGTGAAATTTTTAACGGAAAATTTGCTCGACTCACGGCTGTCTTCACGGTTCGCGAGCCAAATTTTCCTAAATTTTATAAAAACTTTCTTGGGTTTGCTCAATGCTCATAAATTAATGTTAAATTACCTACATAATTAACTAAAAAACCGCCTCTATCTCAAGAGTCGGTCAAATCTGTATACTCTTATCTTATCAAATAATTTGCATTTTGGCAAGTAGTTTGTTATAATAGGGGTAACGTTAATTACTTGTAATAAAAAGGAAATTTATGAATTTAAAAGAAGAAGAGCGTCGTGCCCGGCTGTTAAAATCAAGGGCAGAAAGGTTACCAGGAATCAAAAAACAGTTTGAAGAATCACAAGGACGAAAATTTGATGAGAGCCAATTTGCGGCCATCGATGAATTTGAAGCAGCACAAAGCCGAAATTTTAACTCAAATTTTGCTCCTGGGGGCAAAGATGCAAGCTTAGTGGGTAATAAGCCAGGTTCGGGCCCAAAGGCCGGGAAAACGACAAAAAAAGGCTCTAGTAGCAAAAATACTGCCAAAAAGACTATAAAAAAAGCTACTTCGCCAGCAAAATCACAGGCTAAATTGGAAGCAGAACAGAGAAAAGTCAATTTATCGGTATCCGTAAAAAAGGGCGATATGGTGCATCACCAGAGAATGCTATCTCAAGATGTTAATGCTCAGGCGACCCAGCATATTATAGGGGTACCGGTTAATAAATCGCGTTATAACGGCTACAATGGGGAACAGGTGACCAATGCGAAGCTCAAGCAAATGAGACCCAATCCAGATGCAGTGAGGATTATTCCGATTGGTGGTGTCGGTGAGTTTGGTATTGGCAAAAACATGACAATAATTGAGTATAAATCTGAGATGATTGTGGTAGATATGGGGGTATTGTTTGCGGGTGAAGATTATCCAGGGGTGAATTATATGATCCCAGATATTAAATATCTCGAAGATAATATGCCAAAGGTGAAGGCGATTCTCTTTACGCATGCGCATTTAGACCATATCGGAGCTTGTAGGCATTTATTGCCGAAATTTGGAGGATTGGTGCCAATTTATGGGACAGATTTTACTATTGGTATGATTAAGAAACAGATGTCAGAGCTTGAAGAAGAGCCGGATTTGAACTACCAAGTTGTGGATCCATTTAAACATGAAAAGTTTCAGGTATCAGAGCATTTTAGCGTCGAGTTTATTCATACGCTTCATTCAATTCCTGGTAATACTGCAATTGTAGTACGTACGCCAAATGGACTAATTTATCTGTCGGGTGACTGGCGAGCCGAAGAGAAACCGATGGGTGTACAGACGGATTATGAAAGAATTGATGAGATTGTTGCAAAAGAAGGTGTGGATTTAATGTTAAATGAGTCTACAAATATTGATTCTCCGGGTAAACACCCGCATTCTGAATATGATGTAGGTGAAAACTTGGGTAAAGTGATGGACCATTATGCTAATGGGAGAGTAATTATTTCCTGTTTCTCGTCGCAAATTCAAAGAATTGAATTGATTTTGAAAGAAGCGGCAGCTCGGGGGCGCAAGGTGGCATTTTCAGGATTTTCGATGATTAACAACGTTGAAGTAGCGTTGCGCGCAAAATCTATTAAGGTGCCAAAAGATACGATAGTTAAAATGGAAGATATTGTGAAGATGCCGGACGAGAAGGTCTGTATTGTTTGTACTGGGTCACAGGGGGAACTAAATGCTGTACTCAATCGTATGGTGACAGGGGCGCATAAATATATTAAGATTAAGGCTTCTGATACAATTGTATTTTCATCTAATCCAATTCCAGGCAACGAGCCACACGTAGTGTCAACGGTGGATGGGCTGCTAAGGGAAGGGGCTCAAGTAATTCAAAATGGCAAAACGCATTTGACGAATATTGGTCCGTTGCACTTGTCTGGCCATGCTTATTATGAGGATCATGTGGAATTTGTAACGAGATTGCATCCGACTAATTATATGCCTTATCACGGGGAATTTTATATGCTTGAACATAATGCCGAGATGGCAGAAAATGTACTAGGGATTCCGCACGATAGGATATTGTTATCAGATGATGGAGACATTGTTGAGTTGATGCCCGATAAGACAATTCGTAAGGCTGGAAGAATCCATGCAGGTAATAAACTATTTGACGATGCGGATCAGCCAGTACACGAGGCGGTTGTGAAAGACAGAATCCATATTTCTAGAGAAGGAATTTTTGTGATTATTTTGACATTGTCGAAAAAGACCGGACATTTGATGAAAACCCCAGATATTGTGTCGAGAGCGTTTATTTATCTTGATAATTCGGAAGAATTGATAGGGAAGATTCGACATTATTTGCGCCAAAAGACGGATAAGTCAATATCGACCGATCCAGAAATGAAAGTTTTAAAGGAAGAGATTAAAGAAGATATTACGCATATTCTCTTTGATGCAACTGGCCATACTCCAATTGTGATTCCTGTGATAAATAAGGTATAATGATAGTATGTATGATGTAGTAATTATTGGAGCGGGAATGGCTGGGCTTACCGCTGGTATTTACCTAGCACGAGCTGGTAAAAAAGTTGTATTATTTGAATCTGGTGCTATTGGTGGACAGATTATTACTGCGCCCAAACTTGAAAATTGGCCTGGAAATATGGGGATTTCTGGCGCTGATTTGATGAAAAAAATTTACGCACAAGCAACTGAACTTGGCGTAAACGTGAAATATGAAGAAGTTGAAAAAATAGAGAAAAAGGACGATGCCTTTTTGGTGATAACGGATGATGGTGAGTATACTGCCTTGACGGTGATTATAGCTACTGGCACAGTGCCAAGGAGACTGAGTGAAAAACAGACTAAAGATGCAGGGAAGAGAGCGATTTCTTATTGTGCTACTTGTGACGGGGCTTTATATAAGGATAAGCCGGTTGTAGTAGTTGGAAGTGGAAATACTGCTAAGCAAGAAATGGATTATCTTGGTGGTATCGCTTCGAAAGTGTATCACATTCATCATGACGATCCGATTCCAGAAGATGCAGAAGCGGTATTTGTAGCGATTGGAAGGTTGCCGGCAACCAAGGTTGTTTCTGAATTAGTTGAACTTAGTCAAGATGGATATGTGATTGCTGGAGAAGATTGCAAAACTTCTTGTCCGGGGGTATTTGTAGCTGGAGATTGTAGAACTAAGTCCACTAGGCAATTGGTGACAGCGGCGGGCGATGCAGCAGTGGCAGCCGGTGCAGTGATTGAATTTTTGAATAGTAAATAATTATTGAGATATAGATTAGCAAAATTGTGGTATAATAATAGAGTGGCCGAGTGGCGGAATTGGTATACGCGTTCGACTTAAAATCGAATGGGGAAACTCGTACGGGTTCAAGTCCCGTCTCGGCTACCAAATTCGTGTTAAATTCGCCCATCTGCGCGTTTTTCGCTTTGGTTTATCTAGTAGACGTTTCAAGTGGAGAAACACGCATCTGAGCGAATTTAACTACGAACTATGCTTTGAGCGGGGCTTGGCGCAGCCCGGTAGCGCGCACGCATGGGGTGCGTGAGGTCAGGAGTTCAAATCTCCTAGCCCCGACCACTTTGGAAAGAATAATTTGGCGTGGTGCGACCAAGGTCTTTAGTATAGAAATTGTTAGTCTAGTTCGATTGGTATTTTACAGGGTGTGGCGCAGTTGGTAGCGCGCAGCGTTCGGGACGCTGAGGTCGTCGGTTCAAGTCCGATCACCCTGACCATTTTTTTTGTTGCACTTTTAATATGAGTGAATACTGTTTATGTTATAATAGGGGCATAGTAAGGAGAAAAAAATGAATAACGTATCGGACAATAATAGGGAAGAGTTTGGTGACAAAGATCGACTGTCTGCGCTTGACGACTGGTCTTTATTGGATATTGCAACTGGTCCGGATTTTTCATCGGAAGATAGTTTGGATGCCCAGGCGACGATAAAAGAGCGACAAGAAGCAGGAACTTTTAATGCGGATAATGAGCAGACGATTAGCACTGAAGATGATCTATACAATCACAATTATGGCATTATGGATGGGAAAATACTTGCTCCGGCTCCTGGTTATCGTAATGAAAATGAAGAAGTTGAAGAAAAGGGAGAAAGCAGGAACCAAGCTATCGGTGAAGCAGCCGTTTATGGTTTTGACGAATTTGGCTCTAATTCTGTAAAAATAGGTACAAAGCAACAAAGTGACGGTGACAGAAAAAAAGAAAAAAATCCCAACATAGAAAATAAGGAAGAAATGCGTGAAGCAGAGAAGAGTAAATATAACGAACAAGAGATTAGAGAAAAAACGCAAAGGTTTACTGATTTCCTGGAACAGCCAATTAAAAGATGGAAATTTCGTGGAAGAAGATATGAGAATAACAGATATTATCTTCCGACAGAGAGAGACAAGATAATTGATATGGAAGCTCGCAAAGATGGAGTGCCTAAAGTAGAAAGCTTAGACGAACGAGCGAATAATGCAATTGAATATGCAAAATGGAGACTTAGGAAGAAAAATGCAGTTCAGCAGATGTATACTGAAGGGGCTTTGGATAGAATTTCGGATGGTGATTTTTCGTTGAATCCTGGGTTTATATATGACGGTCTGAAGTCATTGTATGGGAAGGAGATTGATAAAAGGGCTGGTTTAAGCAAAGAAGAAGTTTGGGATTCGATTCATTTTGATGGAATATTGCCAAGAGTAGAAACTTCGGAACAACTGGATGATTTAGAAAAGCATGCTTTAGAAGATGCGATTGAACTGGGTGTAATAGAATCTCGTGAGGGTATATTGGGCGAAAAAATGTTTAAAACGGCTTTACCGATTGGGTTGGTTGGCGAAAAAAAGATAAATGATATTTTAATGAACTACGGTATAGTAATTGACAATTCTGAAATAGATAAGGCCGAAGAGTACGAAGAGCAAGAAGAGCGCAATATAAGATTATATGAGAAGTTTGAGAGTGGTTTTGTTAATATAATTGATGCCATAAAGAATGATATTTCTTCGGAAGAGGGTTTTGGGGAGCTAGAATGGTATTTTGAAAAAATGCTACTTGTTGTGCCCGTCGAGGATGAAATCGCAGATAGAGTTTTGAATGCCTATGAAGCCGGGAGTAATGATGCGTTTATTGCTAAATTTAGCCAGTTTATGGAATGGCGAAAGCAGAATGCAAAGAGAGTGTCAGAGAAGGAAGAAGGAGACTTTGAAGGCGCTATTAATCAAAAGGATAGTGCAACTTTAGACTTTATAAGCGGGAATGAAGATGAAGTTATCTTTCCAAATGTTGGACCTGGAACGGCTGGAGAGTCTAAAGGAGGATTTGGTTGGATTGGTCCTGAGAATTATGGTCTAAAAAAACTTCAATCATTTAATGAACATTTGGCAATGTTGGAACAATTACCTGGTTTTGAAATGAAAAGGATGACCTATTCCAAGCCATTTTATTTGCGTCGTGTATCTAAAAATGTTGCTGATGATGATGGCACAACAAAGAGAATTGTACATTATGAGTCAATACCGGCTCATTTTGATGAAGAAAAACAAGAATACATTTCAGATATAACTGGTAACACAATAAATAGTAAAAATATTAGAAGGTATAAATCTGCTTATTTTTCTATTAATGGGGTTGATATAGCAATAAAGGAAGGTATTACAGATATGTCCGCAGCGATGTATATTATAATTGGAGAATATGCAGCTGCTCCTGATTTACCAGCATTTCATGGGTCAATGTCAGAAGCTATTGAGACGGTCAGGCAAAACCGAGATATTATTTTTAAAAAGAACCATTGTAAGTTCGATAAGGATGGCGTAATAGACTACCATAACTTCGAAAAAATGTGGAATCAAGTTTTTGAAGATATATTTAGAATTATCAAGAGTATGAATACAGGAAATGTAGTTGCTTAAGAAAAATGCCCCTAAAGATAAGGGGCGTTTTTTCAATTACAAATGGTTGAATACAGAACTACTGTTCGGATATCAAACGGTATTGTAAAGTCCGATCGTAATAGTTCTTTTTCCACTAATAGTTTAAAACTATTTTTGTCCAACCTGGTTTTGTTTGGATAATGGCAGTATTCGATATATTTAGCGAATGCTAGCGGATTTTCCAAAAAAAGTGCGAACAGCTTTTCCTTGATTTTCCCTCTTTCGGTAGGAAACTGGATAATTTTACCATTGCTTGTGTTCATTTCATCACCACCTCCACTAAAGCAATTGGTAGGCTTAACTATTTGTTTGTATTATAGCACATATGTTTATTTTTGTCAATGTATATATTGACAAAATATTGAGTTTATGCTATAATGGGTTATCTAGAGTCCTAATTGGAAGGACTGGTATTTTAACCTAGTATTATTATGTTTTCAAAGGGGGTGAAAACTATGACCGAATCGAATGTTCCTAGGGAAGGATTCAGTATCCGTTCTCTTGGAGACTACCCGATTATTGTTTGCGAGAAGGTGCCTGTGGTTTCGGAACTGACTGGTTCTTACGCTCGCGCTCAGGGTGGTTGTCCTGAACTTGGAATTTTCTTTTGGCCGAGGAGATTTGATGTCGACAGGTCAAAAATGCTCAATGTCCTGAACAGTCTCGTCTTTTATGATGAGTGCACTGCTTTTGACATTAGCAGATTACCGAGAGGGGACATCAGAATCTTTTTTAATCCGATCTATCACAATGAGCACAACAAGAACCATGCAATAGAGAAGGTGGTTGAAGTGCTCGAAGGTTCCCGGATTGATTTGACGGAAGATTTGCCGGAAGAATACTAGTTTATAGCCCCGTTAGGGGCTATTTTTTATTGTGGTATAATTGAGAATGAAACGGAGGAAAGCCAAATGAGAAACTGGGGAAATAGTTTTAGTAATCCGAATGTTCTGTCGCGAGAAGATAAGATGAGCATTATTAGTTCGACTATGTATAGTAATCAGCCTACTTTTAGGGATTTTCGTAAGTGTGACGGTTTTTCGAACGAAGAGATTCAAAAGGATGAAAAGGAACTTCGAAAGAAAATGAATACGATTTCGCATAAAGATAGAGCTCCATCTGATGATATGTTTGCCGAGAGCATGGAACCTGTATTGGCGTATATTTTAAATGATCAAAGGCTATTGCCTTCAAGAGATGACAACTATTCGTTTATGGCTAGTGAATATGACGATAAATGTAAGGGCACCGATATAGTTTTTGGGGTTATGAATAGAAATAAGGATGGCCATTTGGTTTTTGCGGTAGATGTGGCTACCGGAACAAGAAGAGAAAATATTATGGAGAAGTTTAACAATAGTTACGACAAGTATAATGGGGTAACTGATTTGCATTATTGCATGCATGATGATCGAAAATGGAAGGAGCCAATGGCACCACATTTTGTATTAGGAATGTCTCCAGCTAGTCAGGCAAACGCTCTAGATAAGTTTGTATTTGAAGGTAATGAATTAAAGGGGCGCGAAAAGGATACGGAGCGTGATTTTATAGTTTTGTCTGAATTGTGCGAGCAGATATATTTGCATCTTGCTATGGTGAGAACAAGTTCTGAGCTATCAGAACTAAAAGAAGAAAAGACTAAAAAGCTAAAGGATTTTTTGATGGCAGTGAATGCTGGTTTGTACCGAATATTAGGTATCACGTCTAAGGAGTTTCCGGACAGTAAAAATAGAGAAAACGTGTTTAATGAACGCTATCAATCTATGGGAAAGAATCTTCAAAGGAAAGATGTTGTATACGCAAATATACTGGCAGAAACTTGGAAAAGAAGACATGCTACGATGGCAAAGGTTGCCACAAGGAAATAAATGCAATTGTAAATATTAATTTTACAAAAATTAGGCGGTTTTTTCTCTATTAGTATACACTTTTTGTTATTATTTATGTGTCATTCTTGACAAAAATTGATGTTTGTGCTATAATGAATGCATAATCTTTTATTGGGATTAGGAACATTAACTTTTCTGGAATAATTAATCGCAGAATAGGGTAGCTTTTTCGATAAGGAAATCCTATTCTGCGATTGATTGCCTAAATACAATAAGTGAGAGCGAAGAAAGCTTGCTTCTGGGTCAATTAAGTCGTTTTATATAGATTATGTTTCAAAAAATTCGCAAAAAAAATAAGAAGGAGAGTTCTGTATGGGACCTAAAAAATTTGGAAATATTGATTGGTTGGCAGGCAAATGTGTTATCAATGCACTGTATAAGGAGCATTTTGAGATTGGCATTCCGTTACACAACTATGATGCGATGAGAAAGATCCTGAGAGATGCTCTTTCTGATGAAGAATATGCATTTTTCTGCGATTGCGTTGGCCTTGATACTCCTAGATTGGAGTACAAGGAAATTGCAGCTAAGCGTAATGTGACTGAAGACGACGTGCGCTCGATGGTTATATCCGTTGTTAAGAAAGTGAAGAAAAGCCGTAAGCAGCTCAAGGATCTCACGATGACCCTTGAAGAACTCGAAAACTGCGCTTTAGTGGCGGAAACCTCGAAAAAGAACTCTCGGGCAAAGGACCGCCAGATTGCGTCTCTGCAGAAGGAGATTGATAGTCTCAAGCGGACTAACCTGAAGCTGAGCGATTCCAAAGAGAAGCTCACTAAAGCTAACGATAAGCTGAATTATGAAAACGGTAAACTCGAAGATGCAAACGCAAGAATGCAGGAAGAGTTGAACGATTTTCGTGTTAAAGCGAATGAGTTGGCTTTTGAGTTACTTAAGCGGGGTTCGCTCAATGAGACCGTCAAAAATGCGTTCGACAAAACGCTTCATGAGATTGCGGAGCAGATTGCGGTCGCCAGGGAGGAATTCGTTGCTTCTCTGGAGAACAATAGCATAGTCGCTGCTGACGTTCTTAAGAAGTTCGATTTCTCGAGCGGAGCCGCAATTGCTCTGGCGAAAGCCAAAATCAATTCGATTGAAGAGCTATTGTCGTGCGATTTACGTTCTCTGACCAGCTTGGTGGGGAAATCTTATGCCATTGAGATTAGCAATAAGCTTAAGGCAAGAGGTTTTCTGCTCAGGGCTTGATTCTCCAACCGCTCACGTTGTTCGTTGTATTTTATCCAGAAAAGGCCGCGGGCTCATTTGTCCGCGGTCTTTTCTTATGAAAAACCCGCCAATTTTGGCGGGTTTTGGCTCTTAGCTGCTAGTAGCAATAGCGTTGTTTTAAGCTTCGAGCCGCAATTGAGCGTATGATGGCTTGGACTTCCAAATAGGGATATCCTTCTTTATTAATGAGTTCCAAGTCATATAGCTTGTTTCGGATTGCCGGGGTTACGACTTTTGACATCTTTGGTGCCATGCAGGCGTTTTCGATTTCAAGATAAGCGTCAATGTTCTCCCAGGCAACATTTGAAATAGTGGTCAATAATTCTTGTCTAGATTTATTTGACCTTTTTTCAGCGAATCTTATTGTTCGCTCTTCGGGCGTAGGAAAACTAATAATCGTTCCCATTAGATTACCCCCTTTTAAAGTACTTGCGCATAATGCGCACCCACCTGTGTTGTTCAATTATAGCATAAATTCTTTAAATAGTCAATAGCGAGTATTACTGGTATAATAGTAATATGCAGAAGAGTTATATTGTGATTGACCTGAAATCTTTTTATGCGTCGGTGGAGTGTGTAGAAAAGGGCTTAAACCCTTTGACGACTAATTTGGTGGTGGCTGATCCGGAAAGGACAGATAAAACAATATGCTTAGCAGTTTCACCAAGTCTAAAGGCTTATGGGATTCCTGGACGAGCGCGACTCTATGAAGTTAAGCAAAAAGTAAATGAAATAAATAAGGAACGTGAAAGAAGATTTGGAAGAAAACTAATCGGTAAGACTACTAGTGACATAGAACTTCGAAATAATCCGGGGCTGGCGCTTGATTTTATAATAGCTATGCCGCGGATGGCGTACTATATAAGTTATAGTACGCGGATTTATAATATTTATCTGAAATATATAGCCGAAGAGGATATGCATGTTTATTCGATAGATGAAGTTTTTATGGACGTAACATCTTATCTTAAAAATTATCATTGTACGGCGCAAGAGTTGGCGATGAAAATTATTCGTGATGTGTTAGAAAAAACTGGTGTAACGGCAACGGCTGGGATTGGGACAAATATGTATCTTGCTAAGGTAGCAATGGACATTGTAGCAAAACATGTGGAACCAGACGAAAATGGAGTGAGAATTGCTGAACTCGACGAAATGAGCTATCGGCGTAAATTGTGGGAACATCGGCCGTTAACAGATTTTTGGCGAGTGGGAAAAGGCTATGCGCGTAGGTTGGAATCAGCTGGTTTATATACAATGGGAGATATTGCGCTTTGTTCGGAAAAAGACGAAGACTATCTTTATAAAATGTTTGGAATTAATGCAGAACTTTTGATAGATCATGCGTGGGGGTGGGAGCCGTGTGAGATTGCTGATATACGGGATTATCGACCCAAAAATAATTCTTTTTCGTCTGGGCAAGTATTAAAGGAGCCATATTCATTTAAAAAAGCTTTGGTGGTGGCGGAAGAAATGGCGGATGAAGTGGGGCTGGATTTACTAAAAAAGGGATTATTGACAGATCGGGTAATTTTAACGGTGGGATATGACAAAAAGAGTTTGATGAACTATGATGGCGAGATAACGAAAGACTACTATGGGCGTGATATACCAAAACATGCACATGGAACTTATAATTTGACGAAATACACTTATTCAGCCAAAGAAATACGTAAAGCGGTGGAAGATTTGTTTAAAAAATTAGTTAATCCAGATTTGTATGTGAGAAGAATTACGATTGACGTTGGTCATATAAAGCGAGCAGAAGATGCTAAAAAAGAAATGCGGCAATTAAGGTTATTTGATGAACAAATTGATGATGAAAAAGAAACGCGCGCGAACGAAGCAATTTTGGCGATCAAGAGGCGATTTGGAAAGAATGCAATTTTAAAGGGGATAAACTTTGAAGATGGAGCAACGGGTCGAGAGCGTAATGCGCAAATAGGAGGACACAGAAAATGAAATACAAAGAAATAATTAACCATCCGCATTATGAGCCCAAAAAACATCCAAGAATGAGCCGGGAAATGCGGGCGGGACAATTCGCGCCATTTGCGGCGTTATCCGGATATGCTAGTGCGGTGCGGCGTACAGCTAAGATAACTGAATTAAAAAGCAGGCGCGTAATTGAAGCGAATATGGATGACGAGAGTTTTGGTATAATAGAATTATGAATATATTATATTGTGGTGATAAAGGTATATCTAAAGGGGTGCTTGTATCAATTTTGTCGATTCTAAAGCATAATAAAGGCGTTTTGAATATTTATATTTTGACGATTAATTATGAGACAACTGTCGCGTTCACGGCAAAAACTGCTGAATTTTTGAATGAATTAGTAAAAAAGACTAATGAAAAAAGTTTTGTAAAATTAATTGATGCAACAGAAATATTTGTAAAGAATTTACCAAAAAAGAATATGGGCTCATATTTTACGCCTTGTTCAATGCTAAGATTATATATTGACAAGGTTCCGGAAATTGCAAAGCTCGATAGGATATTATATTTGGATTATGATGTGGTATGTCGCGGTGATTTGACGGATTTTTATGAAACTGATATGGCAAACATTGAAGCAGCGGGAGTACTTGATATCTATGGACGGCGTTGGTACCATTACCATGGGCTATTTAAACAGGATTATATGAATTCTGGTGTGATGTTATTTAATATGCCCGAATGCTTGAAAACTGGAATGTTCGAGAGATCGAGAAAGCTTTGTGCTGAAAAATGGATGATGTTAGCTGATCAGGCAGCTTTAAACAAAACCATAGAAAAGCGAAAATTGATGCCGAGAAAGTTTAACGAGCAAGAAGAAAGACCGCGAGAAGATACAGTGCTGCATCATTTTAGTAATAATTTTAAGTTTTGGCCGTATTTTCGCGTTCAAAAAGTGAAACCGTTTGAAATTGATAAAATTCATGACATTTTAAAAATTACTGAATATGATGACATATTAAATGAATATGACAGATTGAAAGAAAAGCTTTAATTCTGGACGGATCCTGCTGGACCTTTTCTCTTCCAGATCCGTCACCCGTCCTACATTGTGTTATACTTATATTATGGCGAAAGCAGAATTATTTCAAAAAGATATTCCAAAATCGGAGCGGGTTTTTTATTATACATCAGAAGAAGATGATCCGATAAAAACTGACGAGCAAGAGAAGAAGATTGAAGTTGGTTTACCGGATGGTTATGAGTTTATTCCACGAAATCCTTTTGTGAGATTATATTCGGCTTTCTTGTTTCGAATGTTCTGGATTTTTGGGCAATGGTACGAAAAGCAATATTGGCAAGCTAGATTTATTGGACGAGAGAAACTGAAGGAAGTAAAGGGTAAAGGTTACTTGATTTATGCAAATCATACAAATCCATTTCATGATGTATTTGGTCCAGCCATTATGGCGGATAGGCGGATTTTTACAATTATTAGTCCAGTGAATCTGAAGATTCCAGGCATTGGGAAGTTTTTGCCGATGATAGGTGGATTGCCACTTGGTAAAACACGCAATGAAAAATTGGCTTTCAATAATGCAGTAGACAAAAGATTAGCACAGAAAAAAGTATTAGTGATTTATCCGGAAGCACATGTGTGGCCGTATGCGACAACAATTCGGAAGTTTCCGGCTGGTGGACGTTCATTTAAATATGCGGTGAGAAATGATTTGCCAATTTTCACTATGACTACGACTTACCACAAAAGAAAAGATAAAAAACATGGAGATTTACCTAGGATGGATGTTTATCTTGACGGGCCATTTTATCCAAATGTAAAACTATCTGCAGAAGAGAACCAAGAATTGTTGGCGAAACAAGCTTATGATTCTATGGTAAAATATAGTAAGAAGAACACTTATGAATATTTTAAATATATAAAGAAGTAATATGAGTATTTTTAATACAGGAAATCCAATTAAAAAACATGTAAAAGTTGTGCCGGTATTTTTGACAATTAATAGTGCATATGCGCCCTATGCGGCGGCGGCAATTCATTCTTTGACTGAGCATGTTGATCCGAAACGTTATTACAAAGTGATTATTTTGCACGATGGGTTGAATTTGATTAATCGTTGGCGATTACGAAATCTGGTAACTCGAAATGTGGCACTTCAGTTTAAAAAGATGACAAGGAGTTTGTATTTAAAAGCGATTGTGGCATATTGTACGAAAAGACAAAAGGGCGCGGGAGATTTCTTTTCGTCGGCAGTATATTATTATCGGGCATTTATTCCACTGATGTTTCCGTTGTATAAGAAAGCAGTTTATATTGATAGTGATGTAATTTTGCGTGGAGATATTGGTGAGCTATTCGATATTGAATTAGGTGATAACGCGATGGCGGCAATGGTTGATCCGAAGGTTACGGTGATACCGGAGTTTAGAGATTATGTCGATAATGCCGTTGGCGTGCCGCATGATGAGTACGTGAATTCTGGTGTACAAGTGATGGATTTAAAAAAGATGCGTAAAATGCGATATCTTTCGACAATGATTAGATTAATTCGTGAATATGATGCGGATTTAGTTGCGCCCGATCAGGATTATTTGAATGTAATTTTAAAAGGACAGATTTTACATCTTGATTCAATTTGGAATTCAGAACCAACAAAGGACTTGCCGAAGAATGTTAAGTTGGTACATTTTAATTTGTTTAATAAGCCGTGGCACTATAAGAATGTGCCGTGCGAAAGAATGTTTTGGAGCGCGGCTAAAGGTACCGGGTTTTTAGGGGATTTGAAGCGTCAACAGGCAGCGTTTGACGAAGAAAAACAAAAGGCTGACCATGAGAAGGTTGGTGCGCTCATCAAAAAAGCGGAACGATTATCAAAAGTAAAAGAGCCGCTGATTAAACTATAAAAATGGAGGTGCCTACCGGAATTGAACCGGTGTACGCGGTTTTGCAGACCGCTGCGTAACCACTCCGCCAAAGCACCCTGTATTAATCATTATAACATAACTTCTTGATAAAATTATAATTGAAGTAGGGCGATACCAATGACAACGAGAATTGTCGCAATTAAATGGACGATGATGGTTTTTTTGTCGAGTTTTTCGCGACCGAATTTTGGCCAAATTAGTGTAAGCAATATTCCGAGAAAGAAAATCACAATGGGTTCGGCGGAGTCCGAAGCGGCTGATGCGATGGCGATGGTGGGCGCAAAGATTAAGCCGAGTCGGTAGATGATATCTTTGGTAAATCCTACGATACTATTGGCAATAAGCGGCCGGAAAACTTTTTTATGACTTGACTGGACAACGGAGCTGAAACGACGTTGCCATCTTGGATGAGTATAAACGATGATTAAATCACTAATGCCTTTACCGAGAAAAACGAAGAGCATTTCGACTAGAAAATTTATTTCGGAAACATTTTCTTTTACAAAAATGACATTGCCAATCGTGGCGATTAGAACATATAGGAAAGCGAAAATTACCGCACGAATTTTGATTTTGCGGCTGCGTTTTCTAGTGGTTGCAACTATGAGAATAGGTGCTAAAAGGATGACTGCGAAGGCAAATAATTGGAAAGGTGAAAAAGTTTCGCCGAGAAATAACCAACCCATTATTAAATATAAAACTGGGGCGAGCTGAGTGAAGATGCTGATATTAGTAGAATCGTCTAGTTCGAGAGCTTTATAATATGGAATGCCGGCTAAGCCAGAAAGTAGTCCGGATGTTAGAAACAGAGCGTATTTCGGGAAATAGTTAAAATCAAAGTCGAAACCCGTGACAAATGCTAGGACTGCGGCGATAACTAGGAAAGCATAACCATAGAATATTTTTTGTGAAACGGCACCACGGCCTTTAAAGTATACGTCAGAAGAATAGTTATCGATAAAAATACGAGTAGAATCGAGCAGAGTTGCGATTGCGACAAACAGTAGCCAAATCATGCAAAGGCTCCGTAAACAATGAATCCATAATAAAGTAGAAAGATGGCTAACATTAGGGCACCTTCTCTGCGGTTGATTTTATGGTTGTGTCTGGCAAGAAGACAAAGAAGTAATGAAGATAGTATCAACATAACAAGATCGATGGTTTCAAAATGATCTGGCGTGATACCGCCAGCAAAAACAACTGGAAGGGCGAGAACGATACAGATATTGAAAATGTTGCTTCCAACGATGTTGCCTACCAATAAGTCCGACTCGCCTTTTTTGGCGGCCGTAACTGTAGTAACTAGTTCTGGTAAGGATGTGCCTAGGGCGATAATAGTTAACGAAATAATGCGTTCCGAGATACCAATTGCGCTCGCAATGAATGATGCGGAACTGACTACTAATTGGCTACCGCCAACTACGCAGGCGAGACCAATAATAACAAACAGAAATGACTTGCCGAGTTTGTACTTGGGTTTTTCGACTTCCTTTTTGGCGGATTTGCCACGGCGATTTTTGCGAGCCATAGCGATAAGATAATAAAGAAAAATACTGAAAAATAGTAGACAAATAATAGCATCTGCGCGAGAAAATGTATTAATAATTGCTTCAGCGAGATTGACGTCTAATAATAGGACGATGAGTGCGGTGGAAATTAAAAGCAAAAGAGGGAGTTCTTTGGATACAGTATCTTTTTTGACTTTGATGGGGCGGATGACGGCGGCGATACCGATTAGGAGTAGAACGTTGATGATATTGCTACCGATGACGTTGCCAACTAAAATATCTGTACTGCCATTGATTAATGAAGAAAAAGAAACGGCAAGTTCTGGGGCACCGGTGCCGAAAGCGACGATAGTGAGGCCGATAAGTAGTTTACTGACTTTGAAATTGGATGCAACGGAAGATGCACCGTCGACCAGCCAATCGGCACCTTTAATTAATAAAACAAAGCCGATTACTAATAAAAATACCTGAAATATAATTTCCATTATACTTATGATTATACCATGATTGAAAGTAAATTGACCTGATGGAGTTAAAACTCTTTGGACATTTAATATTGACTAATTTGATATAATATGATATAATATGGTTAGATGGTCGTTTTTGACGTTGTAATTTAATTTTTTTTTGGAGGAAGATAGATTGGATAACGGGATTTTTATTTATTGGAAGGAAGGAATCGAGGAAAATTTAAGGAAGGTGGTAATTGATGGCGCAAATACCTTTGTTGATGTTTTAAGGAACTGTACTGCGATTGGTATGCCTGAAGATGAAGTAGTAATTCGTGGGGTGAACTCGACGCTTGAAACATTTGTTCGCTTTTTACCTAAGACAAGAGGACTTATTGACGCTGGTGCTATCTGCCGGAAATTAGAATTTATGATTGGTAACTCTTCGTTTGGTATTTATTTGACGGATGAGCCGATTGCAAATGGCACTAGTTATGTGGTAGGACTTTCTTTTGGCTACGGGATTACGGTAAGTACTTATCATTTTCGAGATTTATCTAATTCTGAGCGACTGGAATCGCTGAAATTGTGCGTGATGCACGAGCTGGGCCATGTGCACGGCATGGCTAAGTTGTATGGACGTGTCAAATCGGAAAACAATTGTGGAAACCATTGTAAGGATCTGAATTGTTTAATGCAGCAGCCGTTTGGCGATTTTAGCACACTGATTAGAAAACACTATCGTAATTGGTTTTGTGACTTATGTTTGGAAGATGCTAGACGTGTAAATATCGATAAAAGGAAGTCTAGCAAAAGTAGGAAGATGGTAGCGGTGTCAAATCTTTCGCCGAAAAAGCGAGCAACTCTTCCGCTTCCGCCAAGAAAAGATACATAACCTAAAATGCCGACATTTAAAAAGTGTCGGCTTTTTTATTAATATTGATTATGGGAGTTAGCCAACAAAAATCGGCTATCACGGAGCCGAAATAGATGGTGCGAACTTAAGGACTCTAGGTCCATCTTCATTAAGCTAGGTTAAGACACTACCGCGGATAGCTCCTAAGTTCTTTTTATCAGCCTGGGAACCGAAAAGCAATAGCACGGGAAGTGTTTGAATCGTTTGAAAAAAATTGAATCAGAATTGAGCGAAAAGAGTAAAACAGGGATAAGAACAAGCAGTTACAACATAAAAAACAAAATTGTCTAGGCTTGCAGAATTCGGGGGGGGGGGGTACAATATTATTAGGATAAGGATTATGCAATGAATACAAATCATAAAGAGCCAATAACCAACAAGCAAATCGCTAATATAGTTACAGGTTCGTTTTTTGCTGTCTCGCTTCTTTCTAGTCTAATACTCTCTAGTTCTTCTGTTTCCGCTGACGATGTAGTAGACATCATTAATATCACCGTCCCAGTCTCCTGTACTCTATCAGGCACCGGACAAGGTACTCATAATGAAACTATAGAAAACGGTACTTATGAAAGCAATATTGGGACTACTACTATTAAAGCTTTCTGTAACGATAATACAGGCTTTGCTATTTATGCTGCCGGTTATACTGGCGATGAAATAGGTGGAACAAATAGTAATAAACTAGTAGGAGCTAGTACTAACCAAACTATAGTTACTGGTACAGCTACTACGGCTGGTAACCCAGATGTATCTAACTGGGCCATGAAACTAGGCACAGTGACTAATCCTACACCAGCTTATCCAATTACTATTACTACAGGATACAATGATTATCATACTGTACCAAATGAATATACTAAAGTAGCTTACAGAAACGCATCTACTGATATAGGTTCATCAGCAGAAGGAGCAACTCTTACTACTACTTACGCAGCTTATATTTCTAAAACTCAAGCTGCGGATACTTATTCTGGAAAGGTAATATATACTCTAGTCCATCCAGCTACAGCTCCAGCACCACTCGTTTGTAAACCTAATGGTACTACTATTTCTACCATCGCTTGTATGCAAGACATCAGCTCAACTAATGAATCTTCTATCCTAGCTTCTATGACTCAGGGTACTGCATATCTACTTTATGATTCTCGTGACGAACAACAGTACCACGTAGCAAAACTAGCTGATGGTAATATCTGGATGCTAGATAACCTAGCCTTAGACCCAACCGACCCAACTACTGCTTCTAAAATGAATGCAAGTAATACTAATGCTTCAGCAGAAGCTATCACCAATCTCCTAAATGGTGGTAATGCTGGAAATAATGCAGGTTGGTCTTCTACTGCAGTAGCGGATGTAGATACTGGATTTGACGACTATACTGCAGTAACGGATGTAGATACTGGATTTGACGACTTTACTGCGCCAATGATTAATAATGCTAGTAAAGATACAGTAGTAACCAGCTATGGTGCAGGTAGTGGTAAAGTAGGCATCTATTATAACTACTGTGCGGCATCTGCTAGTACCTACTGTTATGCACAGGGCCAAGGTGTAGATGTTCCAAATACTGATATAGACGCTCCACAGGATATTTGTCCAGCTAATTGGCGCATGCCTACTGGCGGAGATTATGATGACTCTACCCAAACTGGTAGCGGTGAATACTATGCACTAGGTACTGCTCTAGGTCTTACCTTTGATGAAGACGCAATGGGCTTTATTGGCACTACTTACCAAACTGCCTTATCTACCTCTCTGTCAGGCTACTATGAGTACCTCGATATTTCAGCCTACGGTCAGGGTATCTTTGGCAACTGGTGGTCTTCTACTTACTACGATGGCGAACTCATGTACGACTTAAGCGCGGATTCTTCGTATGTAGACCCGGTCAACTACAACGCTCGCCAACTCGGTTTCACTATGAGATGCTTAATGGGTAGTTAGTTTCCGTTTGTTCCGTTTGTCCCTGTTTGCCTTCCCTTGACGCCATTTATGGTTGGAATAAGGCGCCCCCATTCCTGCGAGTTCATACGAAGTAGGAATAGGTGGGCGCGGAATGAGAATATAGTATGACCAAAAAAAGAGAGCAAAAAGAATTACGGGTTAATAGACATTTTGTGTGTATTTATATCTCTGTTCTTCTAGAGAAGAAAATTCGTGCGAACTGATTTTTGGTTCTTTTTAAGCCCGCGATGGTTATTTAGGCGTCGTTTTAGTTCACTGTGCAAACTTTCTATTTGGTTGTTGGTATTTGGTATGTTTAGCTCTAGACTCTCTTGATATATAAAAAGATAAGGAAGATTCATAATCAAACTATTAATAGCCCGCCTTGTTAGCTTGTGAGTTTACCCCCATTTACCATCCTCGGCACGGCTTATTTCTTGTAACCAGATTTCATTTCGTAATTTCCATCCATACACCATAGACACAAAACTCTTTTTATCTATATGTGCAAGTGTTAGAGCAATATTCCCAATTCAATATTGGGTAATAATACTGTTGGTGCCGTGTAAAGATCTAGTTTTTGTCGTATATTTCGTTCACTCATCTTATATTTATTTGCAAGTTCGTTATAATTCGTATTACGAAAAACTAAATCGTTCCAGATACTCTTTGCCAAAACCTGTGCATGTGATTATGAAACCCATGTTCTATTGCATTTCTTGCATCTATATCTTTGCCTCCCAGCGCTGGTTGTCCCTATTTTTACGATTCCTGTGCTACAATTACAGTGTGGACAGTGTTTACTGTTCATGTGCTTAAGGGGTATTTTACACGAATGCGACTTGCCAACGACAAATCAATAGATGGTGCGAGCGAAGAGACTCTAACTCTCGACCTCTTCCTTGGCAAGGAAGCGCTCTAAACAACTGAGCTACGCTCGCATTGATATAATTATATCATAGATTCTGTATTTTGTGTAAAAAAGTGTTATAATGGTTATATAAAATAAGGAGAATAAAATGCCTACATGGGGAATAGTATTATTAGTAATTGCCTTGGTTATTGTGCTAGTTATTGGCTTTATTGCTGGTATTTATAACAGCTTGGTGCAATTAGACGAACGTGTAAATGAAGCATGGTCGGACATCACGGTACAATTAAAATATCGTGCGGATTTGATTCCGAATGTGCTTGAGACTGTTAAGGGTTATGCAAAGCACGAAAAAGAAACATTTCAAATGGTGACGGAAGCGCGTACTGCTGCGATGGGCGCAAAAACTGTGAAGCAAGCAGCTGAAGCCGAAAAAGAAATGCAAAGTGCTCTTGGAAAGATTTTTGCGATTGCCGAGGCTTATCCTGAGCTCAAAGCTAATGAAAACTTCATCAAACTACAAGAACAGCTTCAAGATGTTGAGGATAAAATTCAAGCTGCTCGTAGATTCTATAATGCTGGCGCAAAGGAATTAAATACCAAGATTAAAACTTTCCCAACCAATTTTGTGAACAATTTCATTGGTCACTTTAAGAAGCGTGATTACTTTGAAGTAGCTGAAAGCGAAAGAGCTACGATTGAAAAAGCTCCTGAAGTAAAGTTTTAATTAGATAGGCGAGTGCTCCATAGAGTTATGGGGCACTTGTCGCAAAATGGACTAGCAAAATGTATAAGCAAATTGCAGAAAATAAACGTAGGACGATTTATATTATCGTTGGTTTTGTTTTATTGGTAGGCGTAA
>JAFWBV010000011.1 GCA_017506895.1 Candidatus Saccharimonadota bacterium
CGCTACTGTATCTCGCACATAAATTACCACCACCCAAATTATAATTCTCATCTCCATTTCGGGTTGTACCTGCACCAGGAATATAGACCACAAGTTTTATAGCAGAACCACCAGTTTTTGTAGCATAAGCTTCATCATCACTACCATTAGTAGTTTCACTATTCTTTTTAGTAAGTACATCCACTAATATGTCTACCGTACCATTCTCGCCCGCCCCCACGGTTGTCTCTTCTGTGTTTAAGTTTATCGCTGTACGATAATTATATGGAATCTTGGCTGATGCCGTTTTCTTAAGTGTATCCGTGTAGATCTGCGCAACATTATAATCAATCCCACCAATCGTCTGCTTGACAAACGAAATCTGCTTTGGTGTTGTTTTAATCTCATCAGGAATATTTGTCTGCGCCACGCCATCCAAAGTTTTACCAACTTGAGAAGCTACAACTCTGTATTCGTCATAATTCATTCGCCGTTCAGTGTTCCCTATATTATATATATAATTCCTTCCAAATGATGAAGCAAAATCACCATTCACGGCATAAGCATTTTGCCAATTTCTTAAATCAGACGATATAGCAACCCTACCTACATTATATAAATCACCTAATCTATTATTATTAATTCCAGATACTGGAAAAATCGTAGCGCTATTATTAATTCTCATTTTTTCCGGAATCAAATTATACGCATATTGCAAAAATGGATTATAAACGCTCTGAAAGCTTAAAGAGTCTCCCGGCTTAGCATACACAAGCGCCTGATAATCATTATATTTTTCTACATCATTATTCTTAACTTTCATATCTAGCGATGTTCTATCTCCGGAAGGAGTTTCTGATTCTGGCGGCACCGCATCGCCAAGCGCTGATGCACAAACCGTCAGATCTTTGGTCTCACCCCTTTCATTAACTGAAAAAGTCAACGTTTCACACACCACTTGCCCGGGTTTTAGTTTATTTACAAAAGCTTCTTCGCGCAACTTTACAACTTCACCACTCGAAAACGTCTCTGTAGTATTTCCCACAACTGTGCCGCTACTTATCGATGAATAATTTGATGTTCTTTTAATAATATAGTTTGTTGTTCCTGTGCCACCTTGTCGTTTTAAATAATGCCAAAATTTAACCGTACATCCATTTACTGGGTCACAATTATTGATGTAATACGTTTTTTTGTCACTAGTCTGTGTAAAAGTATCATTGGTCCCAACCGAAACACCATTGCTGCTAGTCCAAGTACCATCCGATGATGAAACTAATGATTTACCATAGAATTGCTTTCTAACTACCACTCTCACCGTTTCATCCATACAGCTGCAAGCTCCATTATACGAATCACAAGTCGCGGCATATTCATTTTTACGACATACCTGAATATTTCTCGTATAAATATCACCACCATCGCCCGATACTCGAGTGGCTCCATCAACAAATCTACCAACATCAAGATGCGTAGCAATACTATTCGGATGCGCCCAAACACCACGTCTTAAATTTTTTGATGCATCAATTGAATAGTTATCATTCAGTATCCAAATATCACTCGTAGTATTTTCTGCCATTGTACACATCCCATAGTAATGAATTAGTACTATACCAGAGGCATTATCAACATAGATCGTAGGGTCAACACTATCATTCCCGCCAACCCACAACGAACAGACATTCACACCTAACTCAGACGCTTGTTGTGAACATGCCCATTGCACTGAACCGATGTTTTGTCTACCACCGCTCAGAGCCAAACATTCACCATAACCCCAAGCTGACACATTTTTAGACGAAACTAAACTCATTATCACGACACCAAAAAACATTAAAACTTGAAAAACAAAAACCACACCTAATCCACGAGCACCCGTCCGCTTCACCCTTTTCATATATACGATAGTATCATAAGCGTAAGCAAAATACAACAATCGTACACTTAAAAACTACTTAATTATTTCGTCGATAATTCCGTACTTTAATGCTTCTTCAGCACTCATCCAATTATCACGATCCATATCTTTTTCAACTTGCTTCAAATCCTTACCAGTATTTTTTGCAAAAATCTCCGCAAGACGTTTCTTCAAAAACACTCCCTCGCGTAACATAATTTCCTGATCAGTGATTTTACCTTCTGTACCAGAAGAAGGTTGATGAATCATAATTCTTGCATTTGGCAAACAATATCTTTTACCCTTTGCGCCAGACGATAGCAGCATTGCACCCATTGAAGCTTGCAACCCAATTCCAATTGTTTCAACATCCGGCTCAATATAGTTCATCGTATCTATGATAGCCAGACCATCATACACGCTACCACCTGGCGAATTGATGTAAAGCTTAATTGGTTTTTTATTGTCTTCATGTGCTAAATACAATAATTGTGCAATTATTAAATTCGCCGTATGCGGATTTACATCTTCTCCCAAAAACACAATTCTATCATTTAAGAGTCTCGAATAGATATCGTATGCCCTCTCACCCTTATTTGTTTCCTCTACTACAGTAGGTACTAAATAATCCTTTGCCATATTTACTCCTTTACTAATTTCAATTTTTTATTAACATATTTCAAAGTTGGAATATCACCTTTTTTCAATTTTTCTGAAATTATTTCTTCTGACAACAACGATTCCACATCGTCTTCTATTTTTCTTCTCAACGGTCTAGCTCCATTTTTAGGATCATAGCCTTCTTTTATTAGATATTCTTTGGCTTTTTCGTCAACCTTCAAACCAATACCTTTTGTTGCCAATCGTTTCTTAAGTTCGTTAATCAAATTATCAAAAATGTGTTCCACATCTTTTTTAGTTAAAGCATGAAATACCAAAATATTATCCAAACGATTAATCAATTCTGGGCGCATCACTTTCTTTAATGCCTTCATTGCATAAGATTTATTCTCTTCATATTCTTCCGCCAAAGCTTTTTTGTCCTTTGTAGTTTTTGCAGTAAATCCTAGTTCACTTTCACGATACATGTCTGCGGAACCTAAATTAGAAGTCAAAATCACAATTGTATTGTTAAATTTAATTTTATTTCCTTGCCCATCAGTCAAAACACCATCTTCCAAAATCTGCAACAATAAATTAAATACATCTGGGTGCGCTTTTTCAATTTCATCAAACAAAACTACCGAATATGGCTTACGGCGCACTGCTTCAGTTAGTTTACCACCGTCATCATAGCCAATATAGCCAGCTGGAGCGCCAACGAGTCGCGATACATTATGTTTTTCACCAAATTCTGACATATCAATTTTTATCAACGCGTTTTCACCACCAAAAACTTCCCTAGCTATCACTCTCGCAAGCTCCGTCTTTCCTACACCAGTTGGCCCCATAAACAAGAACGAGCCAATTGGACGCCTTGAATCAGTAATACCAGAACGCCCACGCCTAATTGCTCTCGCTACAGCGCTAATCGCTTCATCCTGTCCAACGACTGATTTTTTCAGTTCATCTTCTAATCCTAACAGCATCTTCATTTCTGATCCATGCACTTTCGAAACTGGAATACCAGTCTTTAACGACACTGCAGTCGCCAAATTTTCTTCAGTTAGTTTTGGATTTTCCGTCTTTTTTACACCAGCTTTTTCAAGTTGTTTAATATCTTTTTCGAGTCTCGCCAACTCTGTCTTATACTGCGCTGCTTTTTCGTAATCCTCTTTTTCTGCCGCTTCCGTAATTTTATTTTCAAGTTGCGATTTTTCAATTTTCATTTTTTTATACTTACCGCCACCTTTTTTATCAGCCGCAACCTTACAAATCGCTGACGCTTCATCAATAATATCTATTATTTTATCAGGCATAAATCTATCGTTAATATATCGTTGACCCATCGTAATAGCAGTTTCTAGCAAAGAATCTGGAATTATTACACCGTGATGTTTTTCATAATGGCCCTTAATTCCTTTTAAAATTCTTAATGTTACAGCTGCACTTGGCTCTTCGACCATTACAGTCTGAAATCTACGGCTCAATGCTTTATCTTTTTCAATAGTTTTTCTATATTCGTCTAAAGTTGTAGCGCCAATCAAATTAATTGTATTTCGTGCTAAAGCTGGTTTTAGAATATTTGCAGCATCCATCGAACCCTCACCCGAACCAGCTCCACACAATAAATGAATTTCATCGATAAATAATAGAATCGAATCATCACCAATTGCCTCATCAATCACGCCCTTAATTCGCTCTTCAAATTCACCTCTAAATTTCGTTCCAGCAACTAGCGATGAAAGATCAATTTGGTAAATATGTTTACCAATCAAATTTCCCGGGACCTCGTTATTGGCAATTCTCGTCGCCAAACCTTCTACTATCGCAGTCTTACCAACCCCAGCCTCACCAATCAAGACGGGATTTGATTTAGTTCGACGCGACAAAACCGTCACTACACGCTCGATTTCATTTTCACGTCCAATTACCGTATCTAGATGTCCCAATTTAGCTTCTTCAGTCAAATCTTTGCCATAACGCGTCAAAAACTTTAACTGTTTCTTGTTCATGTACTTAGCTTTTTCGGCTTTCAATTTTTCGTCTTTTGTTTGTTCTTCTACTAATTTTTCTATTTCATCTAATACTTTCTCGTTATCAACTTTAAGCCCGATTAGTATTAGTGACGCTCTCGAATTCGGCTGCGACAAAAGTGCATATAATATATGTTCCGTCCCAATCACATTAAGGCCTTGTTCCCTAGTATAGTTTTGCGCCATTCTTAATGTCAATATCACCGCTTCAGACAAAGACATCATTGCCATATCGGAGCCAGGCACTTCTACCGCTACCTTATTTAAAGCCTTTTCAACTTCCTCTACCGTTACACCCTCATCTCTAAGTATCTTTGCGCCCGTAGAATTATCCATCGACATAATCCCAAGCAACAAATGTTCCGTACCCATATAGCCATTATTATATCTTTTACTATAGTAGTCCGATTTCTGCAACGCAAAACGTGCATTTTCAGACAGTTTATTCATTATTTCACTAAATTCTTCCTGCATGATACTACCATTATAATAAACTAGCACTCTCATGTCAAGAGTGCTAATTAACTAAAATTATCATCTTGAAATTCTATAATTCGTGCTATAATGAAACTAGTAAAAAGCGAGGTAATATGTTAAAAATCAAAGGCCAAAAGCGTGACCCGTTCGTCCCGCCAATCAGCATTTCAGCATTATTCAATCTATCAAGTTTTCGTCATTGGGACGACATCGTCGTTAACCAAAAAGAAATAGACTTCACTCGTCGCGAACTTAAGCAAGATGCAAAAACTCTTGCCAAAGCCTTCTTACAGCTTGGTCTCAAAAGGAAAGACATTATCACTGTTGCCACTGGTCGCTCCATGTATGAAAACATTCTTATCTTCCTAGCCGCCAATCGACTAGGAATCGTTGTAAGTTTTCTAGATGAAAAAACCGCCCGTGACACATTAGTACATTATCTTGAAGAATTTAATTCTAAATTACTCATAACTTACAAATATAGCGAAAAACGCATTCACGATTTAAAGCATGATGTTAAGAATCTTAAGTACGTCATTAATTTAGACGGGCGCACCGTTGACGAAGCTGGTCCAGATGATGAGCAAGAAGAAGACATCGAATTTCATGCGCTTGATGGTTTTTGGCTCGGCAAAACTAATATTACTATTATAGCTGATCAATACCGCGGCCGTGTACCTAAAAATACTTTCAAACCTCACAACGAAGCTTTGATTTCATTTACATCTGGCTCAACTTCTGGTCCAAAGCCCATGGTTTTTACCAACAATAATCTTATCGCATCGGCAATTTATTCCAAGGTCGCTTCAGAAGTCAAAATGTGGGATAAAAATCTTCACACTTGGATGGATTATGTTAAATTTGATTGTCCATATGGCTTTGTGGTTTCTACTCTTGCACCGATCTGCGGTGGTGGCGAAGTCGTTTTGACCCCAGACATTAATGATGAAAACTTTGACTATTATATCGGCAAAAATCCCAATACTATTTTCGGAGTACCACCGCTACTCGAAGCCATGCCATCTATCAAAAAGACCACCGATATTAGCAATCTAAAAATGTTCGCGTCTGGTGGTGAACGTCTAGAAAAGTCCGCTTCCCTGGCAGCACTAGACTTTTTCAAATCTCGCGGACTTACCAATATCAAAATCAGTAATGGTTACGGCGTTGGCGAAGCTCTCGGTCTTATTTCTACCGCCGTCGGTGGTTCTGCCTACAACCCAGATTCCGTAGGCATTGTCCCAGCTGGTGTACATGTTATGGTCTTGCATCCAGAAACTGGTGAAGAATTAGATTTTGGTAAAACTGGCCTGCTCTACGCCACTGGCAAACACATTTTAAATCGCTATTACAATCGCCCAGAACTAGACGACAAAAAAATCATCACCATTCACGGCAAAAAATTTATCAATACTGGCGATTTAGCTTACGTTACACCCACTGGCTATGTCACATTAGTTGGCCGTGCCACCTTCTTTATCAATAATCTTCCAGCCAAAGTTTATTATGAAGTTGTACGCGCCGCAGTTTCCAAATCTGAACTCATTGACAAATGTTATGTCGTCAAAGGCCCAGATAAAAATTACAAACTCGCACCATATGCCTTTGTAGTTACCAAACCAGGAGTTACCCATAACGAAGCTACTCGCAAACAAATTCTCCAGACTACTAGCGAGCCATTCAGTATCGGTCGCCGTCGTATTACCCTTAAATCATACGAGCTTCCATCTAAAATTATTTTCCTAGACGAACTCCCGCTGACCCGTGCAAACAAAACCGATTTCCGCAAGCTCGAAAAAATGGCAAAAGAACTCTAAACAGTTGGCTAGTTTTATTAGCATAATGAGATTTAGACCAGATTTGTTTATTGTGTTTTTTACAACTTAACAATGAAAAAATGTCCCCAGCGAGTTTACGAGCAAATAAGGACATTTTTTCTTGCCTTATGTTGTGAAAAATACAATAAACAAGTCCAGCTAATAAAACTAGCTAACTGTTTTATGATTCTTTATGCTATAATTTTCTTATTATGATTACAAAAGCTATTATCCCGGTAGCTGGTTGGGGGACAAGAAGACTACCGATTACCAAAATTATCGAAAAATCAATGTTGCCAGTAGGCAATCGCCCGTTGGTAGACTATTCCGTTCAAGATTTAATCAAGGCCGGAGTCAAAGATATCTATATGGTTATATCCAATGTCGAACCATGCCAAGTTCAAGAGTTTTACAAAGATAATTTAGCCTTAAACCAATATTTAATCGATCGTGGCAAAGAAGATCGTTTGAAACTAGCCAAAACACTCCCAAACGATGTTACAATTCACTACACCGTTCAAGACCCAGCTGGCAAATATGGCACTGCTGTTCCAATTGCCCTAGTCATGAAGGAATATAACATCAACGAACCAGTTCTAGTTTTTATGGGCGACGATTTTGTTTGGAATCCTGGTGGCGAATCAGCAGCAGAAGCGCTCATCCAATCCATCAAGGACGATACTGATTCTGCTATTCTAGGTGTCGAAATCGACAAATCTAAAGTTGAAAAATACGGCGTTCTATCTACAAAAGACGGCAAATTGACTGGAGTAGTAGAAAAACCAACCCCAGAAGAAGCTCCATCCAATCTCATCAACGTTTCTAAATACATTCTTTCTCCTGAATTATTGCAAAAAATCACCAAATATGTCGACGAACACGATTTCGGTCCGCTCGATCAAGAATACATGATCACCGACCCAATTGATGAATACATCAAAAATGGCGGCATCATGCGCATTGCTACCACAAAAGGCGAATACTTAGATGGCGGTTCCGTTGAAGGCTGGCTTCACGCCAATAATGTCGTCTGTGGCCAGTAAAACCAAACAGTTAGAACCCGAAACACTTCGAGAGCACCCGACAATAATTGCAACTATTTAGTTGTAATCAGTGGCCGGCTCCACTGTTCTGGATAATCATCCCGACCTAAAAGCATCGCCACCGTTGCTGCAACATTTGCTAGCCCCGGTTCATGCAAATTAGCTAATCGATAACGCTGACGATTTTCTGTGTCATCACAAATAATACATGGCACTTTGTTAGTGGTATGTGAAGTTTTAGGCTGTCCATTTTCATCCAATAATTCTTCCGCATTCCCATGGTCGGAAAGCACAATCATCACACCACCTAATTCTTTCACTTTAGCATAGATTCGCTTCAAACTTAAATCAATTGCTTCCATCGCCGTAATCGTCGCTTCCATATCCGCTGTATGCCCCACCATATCACCACCAGGATAATTAACCCTAATAAACCGATAATCGCCCAAACGCTTTATCACTTCATCTGTAATTTCTGCAGATTTCATCCATGGTCTCGTCTCAAATGGCTCAGTATACGATTCAACTTCTACAAACTCTTCGTGTGGAGCTTTATCATAACTATTGCCATTAAAATAATAAGTTACATGCCCAAACTTTACCGTTTCCGAAACTGCCAATTGTGAAATATCCCGCTCGCCCAAAAACCTGCTTAATGTTTCATCAATCCAGACAGGTTCCACCAAACGATGCTCCGGCACATGCGTGTCCGAATTATACTCAGTCATACCCACAAAATACACATCATCAGGCGAATAGCTACCACGATTAAAATAAGGGAAATCATAATAAGTAAATGCTTGCGCTATTTCAATCGCCCGATCTGCTCGAAAATCAAAATAAATTAAAGCATCACCTTTTTGAATTTTACCAATAGGATTATCGGCTCCATCCACTATCACAAAAGGTGGCAAATTCTGATCCTGCACCTTTGGATCAATTCTACGCAACATATTAATCGCTTCGGTAGCATCCTTAAAATAATAATTCGCTTCGCCGTTCACCATCATATCCCAACCACGCGCCACAACCGACCAGTCATTTTCATACCGATCAGCCACACACACCATTCTTCCGCCACCCGAAGCAATTCGAATATCAGCGTCCTTAAACCTACTCACGAAATTTTCAAATCGTTGAATAAATTTTGGTTCTGATTGCGGCAAAACGTCTCTTCCATCAAAAATCGCATGTATTCTCATTTTACGAACACCATCAGCATATGCTTTTTCAACCATCTGTTCAAGATGAGAAATATGACTGTGTACCCCACCATCAGAGAAAATACCTGCAAAGTGTAAAGTTGCAGGCCCTATCTCTCTATTATACCACGTTTCATTAGAATTGTCAAGATTAGCCGCACCATCACTCAAAACTCGATTAATCGCCCCCTTCCAAGCATCAGATTCAAAAATCGCACCAGTTTTAAAAGCTTCCTCGATATGTGCCACACCTTGCTTATAAATTCGACCAGAGCCCATCGTGTTGTGTCCAACTTCCGAATTTCCCATCTGACCAGGCAATAGTCCGACAGATTCTCCAGACGCACTCAAAGCCACGTGTAAATATTTAGAAGCAGCTTCACCCAAAAATAATGTCCTTGCTTTCGACACGGCATTACCCGGTCCATCTGGAGCTAAACCCACTCCGTCCAAGATTGCGAGCACCACAGGCCCATCATACTGTAGTCTATCCATAAGCCTATTATATCACATGGAACAATAAAAAAATACCATCTCGGGACATTTCGGAGCCTGGCAAGGCGAGAATTAGTGCCGGCCGCCCGTGGCGACGGGTCGGCCGGACACGTGTCCCGAATGGTATTTTTTATTGTTCTATAGCGAGAACAGGCACAGTACGATAATATTAACTACCGCAATACATGCCACCACGCGAATTCCCCACTTAAACCAAGTAGCATAATCTACCTTAGCAAGTGCAAGACCGCCCATAATCGCACCACAAGTTGGCGTAATCAAGTTAACAAGCCCATTTGCAGCCACAATCGTCATTACAGCCACATTAGTGCTATAACCCAAATTCGCCGCTACAGGAGCAATAATTGGTGTGGAGAGTGTTGCAAGTCCAGAAGAAGAAGGAACCAACACAGACAAAACTACATGTAGTAAATAGTTCAAAGGCACAAATGCCATCTCTGGCAAATTTCTTAAGCCTTCTGCGGCATTTACTATAATAAAGTTATCCATTGAAGTTTCCGCCATCAAGACAGAAGCACCACGTGCTACCGCAATTACTAAGATTACGCCAATCATATCATCAGCGCCATCCACGAATGCGTCTACAAAACCATGTTCACCTTGGCGATTAATGATTGCAATAATGATAGCGCAAATCAAGAACCAGAGAGCTGCTTCATAGAACCACCAATTTCCAAGTGATGAACCAGTTAACCAGCCCGTCCACGAATCAAAGAAGGTAATTCCGAATTCGCCCCAAGGCACAAATCCAACAATCATCACAAGGAAAGTAATTCCAAATACAATCAAAGTCGCAATTTGTTTACCAGACAGCTTCATTGTGTCTTCTTGTGTTTTTAGATACTTGCCATAGGCTTTTTCAGCTGCAGCCTGTTCGCGCAAGCTCAAGAAAGTAGAGCCTTTGTCGCGTTGAACCTTCTTTGCATATTTAATGACAAAGAACGCAGCAATTGCAAGCGTTGTCAACCATAGCACAACTGCAATTAAAATTACAGTTCCCTGATTAAACTCTATTCCAGCATCCTTCAAAGCCGAAATCGCTACACCAGTTGCAAATGGGTTGATAGTTGAACCCAGTACACCAGCGCCTGAACCAAGCAAAATAGTTGCTACACCTACAAGTGGATCTAACCCGGCTGCAAACATCGTTGCCGCAATTAGTACATAAAACCCAACACTTTCTTCCAAGAACCCATAAGTTGTACCCAGTATCGAGAAGATAAACATTAATAGTACAATTAATAAGTATTCTTTACCGTGTAGTTTTTGTACCAACAATTTGATGCCATTTTCTAGTGCCTTTGTTCTAGCGACTACTGCCAAAAGCCCACCAAGCATCATAATGAATATACAGACATCTATCGCATCCGCAAATCCAAGAATTGGCGCCATTAATACTTGATGTAATTGAGCCCCAACTACACCTGAACCGTCTACGATTGCACAACCCTCTTCACCATAAACTTCTTCGCAAGCTTCTAACGATTCGTAAACTTCAGAGTTTTCATCTGAAGCAATTAGCATAGTATCTGCGCTTTCACCAACGGTTGTGGCTTCTTCGCCTGCCCCAACAGTTTCACCAGCTTCAATGCTTTTTACTGACATTTCATCATCAGCGACTGGTTCACTTGTTATCATCCTACTTTCAGATAGATTTTCACCAGTAACTTCATCACCAACAGCTGGCTCAGCAAGTTCGCCTTCAGCAGGTACTTCACCTTCCCATTCTCCTGGACCAACTTCAACACTAGATTCTTCTGTGTCTGAAGCCACCGGAGCAAATTTTGCTCTTGGCAAAACATGTGACAAAATGCCAAGCAAAATAATCAAAATCATAATAATCGAATACGCCGAAAGCATCGCACGTGTTCGTTTCTTACTTCGATTTTTCTTCCTAAACATTTTAAATCCTTTTAACTTTAATATTATCCCCCACTGTATTCTTGCGATTAATTTCCATGAAGTTAATTGTCTTTATATCTTTAAAGGCAATTGTTCTCACGTCACTAACGCTAATGTGCACTCTTGTCTTTATGTTTATTTTCATTTTTCTCCTTTATTTTACCCCCTTTAGATTTACTCCCAACTTATAAATCTATTTTCCCTCCTCTCTGACGAGTGCCATCGCCATACAGTGCGAACCACCACGCCCGCGCGATAATTCTGAACTTGGAATTTCAATCACTTTCACTCCGTGCTTTCTTAAAGCCTCATTTGTAACAAAGTTACGGTCATAAGCCATCACTACACCAGGACGAATACACATCAAATTTACGCCATCGCTCCATTGTTCACGCTCAGCATCGATTCTTCGACCATTACCACATTTAATAAGCTCTACATGTGAAAGATGTAGATATTTTTCCAGAACTTTCGTAAGGCTTTGGTGAATCTCTACAATCTCTATTTCGCCACCACGTCCAGCCGTAATTTCATAAATCGTAGAAATATCCATAATCGCTTCTTGGACTGCAAATTTATCCACATCCACTTGGGTCATCACAGTATCAAGATGCATAAAACTTCTCTCATCTGGAATATCTATGGCAAGTACATATTTAAACGCATTGTTCTTGTCTTTAAACAAATTCTTAGCAAACGTCGCAATCGCATCTGGCTCCGTTCTTTGCGAGATACCAATTGCTACTACCTCTGGCGACAACACTTGGATATCGCCACCTTCAATACAATAAGGCTCAGAACGATCATAATATAATTTTACATCATCGTAAAATGGATGATATTTAAACACGTATTCCGCAAGAATTGACTCGCGCGTTCTCGTAACTGCCCACATTTTATGCAAAGTCGCACCATGCCCTATCGTTGCCATCGGATCTCTTTGGAATAAAATATTTGGAATCGGATCTATAATCATCCTACCAGTATCACGTGTTGCATAAAAACCAGAAATCTTTCCAAGTTTCTTCAATTCCGAGATATCCACACCGGCAATACATTTTTTCACCATATCACGAGCATCTTTAAAAGAATTTAAATAATCGAAACAGTGCTTTGTGACTTTTGGTGAAGTTACGCCAGCCTCCATAATAAACTGCTCCAAAAATTTTCTTCTCACCGTTCTCCCACCAGCTTCAATTGCTTCGGCTACCAAATCTGTAATATAAACTACTTCTACTCCCTCTGCTCTCATAGCATTAGCATAAGCATCATGTTCCTGTTGTGCTAGTTTTAAATAAGGAATATCATCAAACAATAATCTTTCCAAAGTATTCGGCGTTAGATTTAAAAACTCATCACCTGGTCGATGCATCAAAACTTTTTTTAGTGGCGCTATTTCACTAAAATTGCTAATCGATTTTTTCATTTTTTATTCCTTTCATATAAAGTTAAGAACATCACCGCTTTAATTGTATGCATACGGTTTTCTGCCTGTTCAAATACCAATGAGCGCTCCGAATTAAATACTTCATCCGTCACTTCCATCTCACTAATACCAAATTTTTCATTTACATCACGAGCAATTGAAGTATTCAAATCGTGGAATGATGGCAGACAGTGTAGGAAAATTGCTGAATCCTTTGCTTTTGACATCATCTCAGCATTTACTTGATATGGTTTCAATAGCTCAATCCTTTCACCCCATTTTTCCTGCGGCTCACCTAGTGACAACCATACATCAGTATAAATCACGTCGGCTTTATCATTTAATGTTGCAATATCTGAAGTAATTGTAATAGTCGAACCATTTTTCTCTGCAATTGGTAAGCACTTACCTATAATATCATCCGAGGGCCTTAAGTGATTCGGACCACAAGCAATAAAATTAACACCCATTTTTGCGCTCATCGCCATTAATGAATTTGCTACATTATTACGCGTATCACCCACAAAAGCCAAAGTTAAACCTTTTAGCTTACCAAAATGCTCTTGAATAGTCAAAAAATCGCCCAACGCTTGTGTAGGATGACATTCATCAGTTAGACCATTCCAAACAGGTACATCAGAATACTTAGCCAAATCATCCACAATCGATTGGTCAAACCCGCGATATTCTATACCGTCATAAAGACGTGACAAAACTCGCGCCGTGTCAGCAATCGATTCCTTGTGCCCCATTTGCGAACCTGTCGGATCCAAAAATGTCACACCCATACCGAGATCATAACCAGCCACCTCAAACGAGCATCTCGTTCGTGTAGAAGTTTTTTCAAACAAAATTGCAATATTTTTGTTCGGAAAAAATTTATGATCTTTTCCAGCACGCTTGTATTCTTTGAACATGTGAGACACATCCAACATATATCGGAGTTCATATTCATTGAAATCCAATATCCTTAAAAAGTCTCTTCCATAAAAATCCATATGTACCCTTGTTTAGCTTATGCTTATTATATATCAAAAACAAATTAAGCACAAGTGTTTTATGTTATAATAAAAGCATGAAAAAACGAATTGTTTTAGCGCTTGGCGGTAATGCCTTGCAAAAAAATGGCGAAGTCACAGCCGAAGCCCAAAAAAGAGTTGCAAACATCGTTGGCTCCGTCGTTGCGGATTTAGCTGATCGTTACGAAGTCGTTGTCGCACACGGCAATGGCCCACAAGTTGGCAACATTTTAATTCATGAAGAACAAGCATCAACCGATAAAGCCCCAGCGATGCCCCTAGAAACCGCTGTCGCAATGAGCCAAGGTCAAATCGGCTACTGGTTAACTCAAGCTATTCATAATGCTTTTGCCAAAAAGGGAATGCACCGCAAAGTCGCTACCATTATCTCTCAAGTTGTAGTGGACGTAAACGATCCTGCCTTTAGAAACCCCACAAAACCCATTGGCCAATTCTACAACGAAAAACAAGCTAAAGCTCTAGCCAAAGTCAATCACTGGACCGTCAAAGAAGATTCTGGTCGTGGGTGGCGTCGTGTCGTTGCTAGTCCAAAACCAATTGATATTGTCGAAAAACGCACTATTCGGGAATTAGTCAAAGACGGTGTTATCGTTATCGCAGCTGGTGGTGGCGGTATTCCAGTCTATCGCACTAAAGTTCTCAAGCGACTCAAAGGCATCGATGCCGTCATTGACAAGGATTTTGCCGCCGAACGCTTAGCCGAAGAAGTTAAGGCGAATATTTTCGTTTCCGTTACAGCTGTTCCTAACGCATATATCAATTTCGGTAAACCTAACGCTAAACCAATCCATAAAGTCAACACCAAAGAAATAACCAAATATATCAATGATGGTTGTTTTAAGGCTGGTTCGATGCTTCCCAAAATTGAAGCCACCACCACTTTCGCCAAAAAAGGCGGTATCGGCATTATTACCGACATAGACCATCTCCGTGAGGCTTTAACTGGCAAAGCTGGAACAATTATTTCAAAATAGTTTTGATCATTAAAAAGCGTACAACGATTTTGTACGCTTTTTTCTTACAGTATATGGTTATATCTATTCTGCCAATAATTCTTTCAATTTAGTTTTATATGCTTCCACTCCTGGCTGATCAAAAGGGTTCACACCAATCATTTTGGCTGACAATGCGCAGGAAAGCTCAAAGAAATAAATCAGCTCTCCAAACCCTTTTTCATCAAAACTTGGCACACCAATTGTAAGCACCGGAATACCACCTTCAGCATGTGCCATTTGTACCGCCTTCACTACTTTCGCATTCATCTCATCTGTCGGATAATCAATTATCGTTTCAAATAAATTACGCCTTCCATCCTGAATGTATTGCCCAAGTGAATGAAGATCTGTCGAATAAATCACCGAGTCAGGTAAAATTCCCCGTTTATCCTTTCCTTCCGACTCGCCAAACAATTGTTTGAGCCATTCGTTAAAATACATCGTCGCCGGTTCAAAACTAGCAAATATCTCTGTATCATATCGTCGACCATCCAACGAAAAGCGCATCGTTGCATATCGCAGAGCTGGTTCCACCGCTGTCTCTATCGCATCCGAAGCCCCTTCTAATAGTTTGTCTACATCTACCCCCGCTACCGCCATCGGTAAAAGCCCCACTGCGGTTAGCACCGAGTAGCGACCACCAATATTATCCGGCACCACAAACATCTTATATCCACACGCTGCTGCTTCATCATGTAATGCCCCTTTCTTCGCATCTGTTGTGGCGTACATACGTTGATAAGCCCCTTCTTCACCATATTTTTGAATTAATTTCTCTTTAAAAGCCGCAAATGCAATAGCGGGTTCTAGTGTCGTACCTGATTTAGAAATCACATTCACCGAAAAATCATGATCTCCCACTTTATCCAAAGCCCAATCTAGTTCACGCTTAGATAATGAATTACCTGCATATATTATCTTGGTCTCTGATTGCGGTCTCAAGGCTTCAATAATCGCCCGATGCCCCAGATAAGAACCACCAATTCCAATACAAACCAGATATTCAGAAGAATCTCGTATTTCTTTTGCCGCTTCCTTTATTCTCACAAATTCCCCCGTATCAATCTCTTTTGGTAGCATTAACCATCCGCCCATCGGGTCCATTGCTATCTCTTTCAGCAGTTTAGCACCACCTTTTTTATCAATTTCAGAATTAAAATTTAATTTTATCATATCACCTCCAATATCTTATCTCTATTATACCAATCTTAAAAACAAATAAAACTATTGCTTTTTTAAAGAAAGTATGATATAATATAGCATAATACGCTGCACATTAATAATATTTATACGGGGGTATAAAAATGATTAACGTTAAAGTTCAGCTTTCAAAGGATAATTCCTTTGAAATGCGTAAAATGCTGTCTGAGAACAGATTTGCAATCTGTCTCTTTAACACCGTGACAAATGACATTGAAGTTCTGAATGAAGACTACAGTGTCGAAAAAATCATTTACGTAGACGTATGCTTATCATTCGTCTGCATTTATAGGGAAAGAAAACTCCCCCCACAGAAGGTCCTTAATGCCATTTTCGAGAATTTCGAAAACGGTTGCGTAATCAATTACGCAATCAAAGGAGAACAACAGTAAGGAGCCCCCCTTCTCCTTAACTGTCATCTTATTTAACTCCCCTTCTTATCCCCCGAGCCTAGTCTCGGGGGAATTTTTATGTTATAATTTTTTTATGCCCGAGTGGCGGAATTGGCAGACGCGCTAGCTTCAGGTGCTAGTGGTAGCAATACTGTGCAGGTTCAACCCCTGTCTCGGGCACCAGATCACGACAATTTTGATTTTTTTCGCCCGCAGGGCAATTTTTTATCACCGAGCGGAGCTCAAGACATAAGTAAGTCAATGCATCGTCATCAATAGTGTCTGAATTGCTAAATAAGCTACCACGACAAGCGCTGCACTAAAGCCCGTCCAGAACACTGAGGTTAGCTTGGCACCGCGTTTAATTCTTAAGTATAGCTCTTGGCCCATCGCGATTAGGCCGAGCAATACGGCAATTGCGAGACATATATAGCCGATGCCGCTTGGCAAACCAGAGATAATTGCCCCACCAAGTCCAAGCTTAAACGACGACGCCACCATCCCACCGACATAGCCGATGAGGCTAAGCGTGACACCGGCAATTGCAAAAATCAGCGCGCGATCACCCATGCGCTCGGCGTCCGCGCTAATCACATCCGGGTCTTTCGACCAGCCTTTGACTTTGGTGGCTTTGGAATCCAAAAAAGCAAGATTTGATTTATCGGGTTTTTGGTTCATTAAATCCTCAGCGGCTTTCATACGTTCAGCTTCAATCTGTTTAGATTTCAATGCCCATTTTTCAGTATCGCTGTCTGCCATATTTGTTATTATATCATGGAATTAGCTCCTCAATAGTTTCAACCAAATCACCTACCGACACATTTTCGCCGTTAATTCTAAATAGTGGCGTACCTTGTAAATTAACTTTTTTGCCCATTCTATGTTCAAAGTCTAATCGTTTCTTGACATCCGAACTATTCATATCGTCTTTGAACTTTTCGACGTCGCCGGCATCGTTTGACGCTTCTTTAAAATACTCAACGAATAAATCATTCGCATCTTTTTTCTCGGCATAAATCCACTCCGATTGGTTAGCGAATAGTAAATCTTTATATTCTTTGAAGTAGCCTTGAATTTGCGCCGCGGTAGCAGCGTGGGCGGCACCTAATCCATTTTGGAATCCTAAGTTATACCCACGAAACACTATGGCAAGTTTGCCGTCATGCTTTTTAACCAATTCATTCATTTGTCTATTCCAATCGGCGCAATGCGAACAGCCGTAGTCGGCGTATTCATAAACTATGAGCGAAGCTTCATCGGGATTACCGATAATTTTTTCAGGGATGTTGCCTGTTTGTTCCGAGAGCTCAATAATAGAATCGGGAGAAATTCCATCGTCATTCCCAGTGCTATTTATGATTATTATTAAGCCAATAATCGCCACGAGTAAAATACCCACAGCAGATAATACTCTTTTCATAAAAACTCCTTTTAGATAACTTGATAGTATTCACCGCTTGGGTGATAGTTTGGGTCATCAAGAATTTGACACTTATAAGAATAATTGCCATTATCCTCGCAAAAATAGATGATAGCGGCACAATGATTGCCCGGCAAGGTGCTGCTATAAACATCGCATTTTATATAAAAAGTGCCATCTTCATCTGCGATTCCATAGCCAACAATCTCAGTGGTTGCATCTTCATTTGGTAAGAGGTTAGTATTCGCAAGAAAATTCTCGGCAAGCGTATCAAAGGTCGCCAATTTTGCATTCTCGATAGTGGTGGTTTGGCTAGTGGGTATTAAATGAGATAGTCCAACGCCAGATACTACACCAAATATCATTGTTAAACCTGCCAATAATAATCTTTTTGGCATGAATAATTTGTTTTTGATGGTGCCCTGCGATTTTTCTCCGTTTATGAGCTCATCATAAGAACAATGGAGAATTTCTGTAAGTTGAAAAATATGTTCTGTGCTAGGAAAACTATCGCCATTTTCCCATTTAGAAATGGTTTGACGAGAAACCGACATTTCTTCTGCCAATTTTTCCTGCGAAATCTTAGATGAATTTCTAACTTTTCGTAAATTATCTTTAAATTTCATACCAAATCTCCTACCTATATCATACAATCTATTTAACCATATCGCAAATAACTAATTGATTTTTCTAGAACAATCTTTCTCATAATCATCCTTTCTTTTTTATTGATTCTACAAATGTTTAATAAAAACACTACCAACTATCAGTTGCGTTATGATTTTTGTGCTTCCGCTTTGTTTTTTCTGGCGGGGGAAACTCACAAAAGTCCCCCACTATTCGAGTTTTGTGGCAAAATAGTTTCTAGCGGTGTTATATAAATACACCATCTATTGACTAATTATTGGCAAGTTGCACAAAAATATGGATAATCTATCTGATTATCCATATTTTTCTATTAGTTAAACTTGACGCGGTGCACATTGTGGACAATATAATACACACCCACCATTACAACTGATAGAACAGGAAGTATAAACACCATGCTCACCATTCCACCATCTGGACCATTAGTATTTGCGCCAGTATCAGGTACCGCTATAGCCTCACCATCGGATTTATCAGTAGATTCGTCCGTCTTATCATTCTCTTTATCATTCTCCTCATCATTTTTTTCATCGTCCTTATTATCGCCATTACCGTCTTCTCCCGAATCGTCATCGCCTGGCGTATTGTCGCCAGTATTATCACCACCCGTATTATCGCCTGGAGTGTTCCCGCCAGTATTGTCGCCACCAGTATTGTCACCCGTGTTATCTTCACCAGTATTATCGCCAGAAGTATTTCCTCCAGTATTATCACCTGTGTTATCTCCGCCAGTATTATCGCCAGAAGTATTTCCACCCGTGTTGTCACCTGATGTATTTCCGCCAGTATTATCACCACCTTCATTATCTCCACCGGTATTGTCGCCCGATGTATTCCCGCCAGTATTATCACCTGGAGTATATTCCTGTTCAAACATGGCAGTACAACTGTAGTTTTCATTGACCGTCAAAGATAAATTTGAATTAGTATATTCTTCACCATTGCATACCCATTTGTCAAAACGATAACGATAGTCAGAATCAGCAACAGCTACCATAGTTACAGTTGTTCCAGGAGTCACAGTCTTAGAAAACTCATCACTATATAAAATACCATCGACATTGACTTTACCGCCATCTCCAGGATAAATAGTCACATCATATAGAATAAATTCCTGCTCAAGTATAAAATGAGCAGTACATTCAATATTAAATTCGCCCATCGTTACAGTTGCAGTGGCAGAATTGTAATCTCTCAAAAAAGAATTGTCACTTACCTTTCTGCAAGTCCACTTAGAAAAAGAATATCCATCATTAGCCGTTGCGCGAATAGTTACTTGACTATTCGCTGTTGTGGTTTGTCCACCAGACACAGAACCACCTCTTGATGGGTCAGCTGAGACAGTAATAGTATAAGTAGGTGTGTATTCCTGCTCAAGTATAAAATGAGCAGTACATTTAATATTAAATTCGCCCATCGTTACAGTTGCAGTGGCAGAATTGTAATCTCTCAAAAAAGAATTGTCACTTTCCTTTCTACAAGTCCACTTTGAAAAAGAATATCCTTCTTTTGCCGTAGCGCGAATAGCAACATAATCTCCTGGTTCTACATCAGTCTGCTTACCAGTCACAGTTCCACCATTTGACGGACTCGCAACGACATCCACATCATACGCCCCTGCACCTTCAGCATTTACTTCCCCGTTTGTTCTAACAAAATGGTAACCAGTAGCACCTAACGCTAGTGCTACAATCGCGAAACAAAATGCACACAGAATAAAACGTGCCCTTTTATTAATGGAAAAACTTCTTTTCATTTTTATTATCCTTTTTTATTTTGTATAACCTTTACGCTTATAATTTTAGCACTTTTTACTAAAAAATCAACATTTAAAAACCTACATTATTAACAAAAGTTTTCCACAACTTGCTTTAACTTTGCTAGTACAGCATCACCATACTTATCAATCATTTTTATCCTTGCACGGATTTCATTTTCCCCAATTTCAATCGCTCGCGACAAAGCTAGTTCGTTTCGCATCGGACCAAAGAATTCTAAGTATTTATCTAGTTCAACACTGCTTCTGGCTAATTTTGCTATAAACATCGGATAGTCACTTAACGTTTTCTCACCACCAGTCTTTTTGACAAAATCCCAATTCAAAGTCAACCATTCAAACGTCCGCGCTTTCGCCTTGGGATTCCGATAAAGATAAATAAACAAATAAATCTGATCTTGCGGCTTCACTACATCAGTATTCCCAAGCAATGCCAGCATTTTATCAATTTGTTTCTCATCTTTTGTCAAACACGCCGCGGCCAAATAATCAAACTTTACGTCCGGGTCCACCACGGTTTTGTACTTCTTCAAATAATCATCTATAATTTCTGGTTCTAGATACGCTTTTGCGGACAAAATATCGTCTCTAATTTCTTTATCCATTTTTTTATAATTAGCGTCATACATTTTTGCCAGTTCATAAAAACGCTTCTCATCCTCTGCAAAATAATCCAAAGCCAACAAGTTCGCCCTAAGTCTAATTACATCTTCTTCGTCATCTTTTCGCGTCTTTAGTCCAATCTCCCGCAATTTATCATCTACCAAAGACAAAACATATTGTTTCAACAATTTTTCACCTTCCGAACCGTAATCAAAATACACTCTCAAATTCCCAACCAATCCAGCAACTTTATTCCATACCGCCGGAGCCGAATCATTTTTAAATCTGAGCAAAAGTGGCACCAATGAATCCGCACCCCTAAGCCCTGATTTAGTTATCAAATCACGGTCAATCAAAAGACGCAGCTTTTCTTCCAGCCCCAAATTATCAAAGTTTTTAAGTCGCGATGCAAATTCTTCTTCAGACAAATCTAGTACATAATGGCCACTCATGTCCTCTGTTATTTTTGGCAACGGCCAATCCGACTTCTTCATTTCCCCATCCAGCAAAAATCTCTTCTGGCTAAATTTTTCAAAATCTTTACCCTCATTTGTAATCACCGGATAACCAGGCTTGTCGATAAAAGCATGCATTAGTTCTTTCGGGTTAAACTCCGCATAGGGTTTTAGACAATCCCATAAATCATCACCAATTGTATTTTGGTATTTATACTTATCAAAATAATCTCGAATCCCTTCACAAAAGTTCTCCCAACCCATCAAGCGAATTAACATTAGCATTAATCTTGCGCCTTTAGCATAAACAATCGCCGAATCAAATAAAGTCGCAATCTCTGCTGGCTCTTTCACGTCTTGATGTACTGATTGCACGCCAGAATACGCATCCCTAAGCAAAGCTGCATAGCAATCCGCCGTAAAAAAACCTTCAAATATTTTGTATTCTGGATGAATTGCATCAACTGCATAATATTCCATTACTGAAGCAAACGATTCATTTAACCATAAATCGTCCCACCACCGCATCGTTACCAAATCTCCAAACCACTGATGCGACAATTCATGCGCAACAGTCAGAGCCACACTTTTCTTCGTACCAAGTGTTGCATCATCAGAAACCAACATCATCGATTCACGGTACGTTACTAATCCCCAGTTTTCCATTGCCCCCGCTTCAAAATCTGGCAATGCAACTTGAATTAATTTTTTCAAAGGATACGGTTCTTTAAAATTATCATCATAAAATTCCAGGCTTCGTGCTGCAATTTCATTAGCAAAATCTACACTGTCAATACTTTGCGCCAACGAACAATATGTCGTAATTTCAACTCCATGTTTATTTGTAATAGTTTTACCGTGAAACTTACCAATCACCCATGCCAAAAGGTACGTACTCATTCTCGGAGAAGGGGTATTTACTAAAACTAAATCATCTTTATCTGGCACCGTAATATTCACTTCAAACACGGCTTTTGCTGCCGGCTCATCAATACATGGAAATGCTTCTCTTGCATAATGCGATTCAAATTGTGTAGCTACAATTGTTTCAACATGGCCATCATATTCATAAGTTGATAAATACGCCCCCTCCATGTTTTCATTCAATGCCCCACTATAATATATAGTAATTATAGTGTCACCTTTATTTATCTTAGGGATAATTAATAATCCATCCGCAACTTCAAACTTAGTTTTTTTCTCATTAATTAAAACATCAGATATTTCAAGGTCAACTGCATGAAATTTTATTTCATTATTTAATACTTTTCCTTCTACAACTACTTTTCCGCCAATCGTTTTTTTATGTTTATCAATTTCGATATCTAAAACATATTTTTCTGGTATAAAATAATCCAGCAATCTTTCCATTGCGCTTCCTTTCTAAAATCAAAGACAATATTATTTTAATGTAGTTTTGCGATTGTCGGTAGTTTTGCAGATTTTAAAATTGGTTCTAGTTCAGTTTCTTCTAGTGTTTCGTGAGCAAGTAATTCTTCTGCCAGTTTATCAAGAACCGCCTTATTTGCTTTCAAAACATCTTCTGCACGTTTTGCTGCTTCATCAGACAATTTCTTTATCTCTGCATCAATCACTTCAGCTGTTTTTTCCGAATAAGGTTTCCCAGTCGTAATCGTATAATAGCCAGTTTCTTCTCCTGGGAATACAATGTTTCTTAAATTTGCACCCATACCTTCTTCTACAATCATCGATTTTGCTAACTCAGCAACATTTTTTAAATCTGCCGAAGCACCCGTCGTAATCGCATCGGCGCCAAAAATCAACTTTTCCGCCATACGACCACCCATTGCTCTCGCCAAAATATCCTTTAGTTCATAAATGTTCTTGTAACTCCGATCTTCGGGTGGCAAAAACCACGTTACACCACCAGTAGAACCACGCGGAATAATCGTCACTTTGTGTACTGGGTCCGAATCAGGCAAAACATGCCCCACAACAGCATGCCCAGCTTCATGATAAGCCGTTATTTTTCGCTCTTTCTCATTCATGACTTTCGACTTACGTTCTGGCCCAATCGCTACACGTTCAAACGCTTCAGTGACATCATGATTCGAAATTGTTTTATGACCTTCACGCGCCGCTGTAATTGCCGCTTCGTTTGCAATGTTTGCTAAATCTGCGCCAGATGAACCGGCTGTCTTCTTCGCCAAAGCTTCGAGATCAACATTCGCATCCACGGGTTTACCCTTAAAATGCACCTTTAATATTTCCAACCTATCCTTACGTTCCGGCAAAGTCACATTTACGTGTCTATCAAATCGACCTGGACGTAACAAAGCTTTATCTAGCATATCGACTCGGTTGGTCGCCGCCATCACAATTACGCCGGAATCATTATCAAAACCATCCATCTCAACCAAAATTTGATTCAAAGTTTGTTCATCTTCACGACCTGCACCACCACGTGCATCTCTCTTATGCGCAACTGCATCAATTTCATCAATAAATATAATCGAAGGAGCATTTTTCTTAGCTTTACTAAACAAATCTCGTACCCTACTAGCACCTACACCCACAAACATTTCTGCAAACTCTGAACCCGAAATTGAAAAGAAAGGCACATCAGCTTCACCAGCTACCGCACGAGCCATTAAAGTCTTACCAGTACCAGGATCACCAGCCAACAATACGCCACGCGGAATTTTAGCACCTAATTTTTCGTATTTCTTTGGATTTTTCAAAAAGTCCACAATCTCCGTCAAATCTTGTTTAGCAGATTCGTTACCAGCTACATCTTTAAATGTAACTTTCTTTTTATCTGGCCCATAAAGACGCGCTCTAGATTTACCAAACGCCATCGATTGGTTATTGGCCGATGCAGCTTGTCTCATTACCCATGAAAAGAAAATCACTACGGCAATTAATGGCAGAACGGTCAAAGCTACATCGAGAACAATTCCCCAAACATTGCTATCTTCTTTATATTCAATCTTTGGATATTGCTCTTCACATTTTTTTAATTCTTCACCTTCTAAGTCAATACAATGATTAACGAGCCCTTGTTCATACAATGTTCCAGAACCATCCTTGCGTGAAGTTTCCGTAGGCTGATCCTTTCCTTTCAAAGTAATATCCAAATTCTGACCAGTTACAGTAATTTTAGCAATATCACCATTTGGGTCGTTAGCCCTTCGAATCACATCCGAAAGTGGAACTTCAGTTTTTTGCGTACCACTTTTATTAAATGTTGATATTAAAAAAGCTCCAAAACAAATCAAAACGAGTATAAAAAGCATACTACGAATTGTATTGGATGTGTTATTGTTTTTTTGTCCTATAGTTTTTTTCGGTACTTTATCTGCCACTTTTATCTCCTTACTGTGTTTATTTTATCATAATCAAATCAATTATTAAAACAAAAAAATGGTCTGGGTGACAGGACTTGAACCTGCGACCTCGACTTCCCAAAAGTCGCGCGCTACCAACTGTGCTACACCCAGCCAATAACTATATTATATCACATTTATACGAATAAAAACAATCCGTAATCTGACACTAATAAAGTTTAAATAAATGGAATTAAACTATCTACAAATGTGTCCGCATTTAATCTCTACCATACAAGCATCTCACAGAATTACCACGATATTTTGGGGAGAACGATGTGCCGGGATCGACTCTATTAGATTCAAGATTAAGGACATATGCACTATTACTGATACTTGTAACAGAAGTCCAATATCCCCCTATTGAACCCCTATTTAACGCTGAAATGTTACTATAATAGCCAGAATATATCATATTATTCGGAAAAGTTCTTAACAAATTAGAGATTCGACTTCCTTCTACAGAACCGGAATAATACGATCGAGTAAAGCTATTATAATTATTAGGTTTTATCCCATCATTTATTCCGTCAACAACTAATACCCAATAATCATTATTTGATTCAATGGTTTTATCTCCGCCTCGCGGTATTTTCCATCCATTAGGGCATATCGAAGAGCTATCAATTACAGCGTTTTGGCTATAATACGAATTTGTATTAGCTATAACAGCAGACCATGTATAATAATCACCATAATTGTAAATGCTCATCGCTCCATCATTAGGCTTTTCATCTACAAATAAAGTATTTAAGTTATTATAACGCGGGAATCTGCTTCCAATATAATCACCTACAATAGTTTTTTCAGTAGCCCCATTAGTACTATACAAACTATTAGCTATAGCCGAATCACTAAAATTACTGTCTTCTGAGCCAGCCAGACCAATAAAGCTTTCGTCGTAACCTTGCGACAGCAAACTCTTGTCCCCAATTGAATTGCCAGATTCAAGCCTTAAGTTTTCTATCATCCAACATCGTCCATCCGCTAGCTTTGCTATTGCATATGCATTATTGTCACGCGCATCTCGAAGTGCAATCACATCACCTATTTCTAACTCATTACAACTATCCCATTCTTGTAAAGTTTCATAAGATTCTAACCACACAGCATATAAACGCAGCCCTATTTCCGATAAATCACCCGTCGTAATGGTTTGATTTGGTCCATAAATAGTTACAGCTTCATTATTTGCTAGTTTTATTGCAGCATTTTTATCTTCGCTCCACCCAGCAAAACCGTAATTTGGCAATGAATAATTTGGCGCTAATAACATTATATCTGAATTACTAACCACATCTTGAAAGCCCATAGAACCTTCAGCATTCGCATTATTTTTGTAATAACAAACCTTTTCGCTCGGGCAATCATTCCATTGCGCATACAAACTTATAGTATTTCCAGCAGCCGCCAAATCAGTTACGGCCTGTCCACTCGCATAACTAGTACCACTTCCATCTTGAGCCGTATTCCAACCCATAAAATAATAAGTCATACCGTCAATCACGGGATTTCCATATACATTAGTTGTCAAATTTTCCGTAATTCCTTCTGAAATATATTGACTGGGAACACTACCCGTGCCAGTAACAGCAGTCCCGAGATTTGTGCCAGTAGGATTATATTCTACTAAGTATCTAAAACAATCTTCTGGTAAAGTTGCATAATAAACAATCTTACCAAAATCACCATCATCATCTTCTTTCATTTTATAATACCCAGAGGGTAAATCTCCTGAAACTTTCACGCCGTAGTATAGTGATAGCGTATCATTAATTGTTGTAGATCTCGCTGTTTCAGTCGGCGTTTTCAATGGTATATAATTATCCAACGTGGGCAAAGGAGAAAAAACACTGTTCGAAGTCGGAATCACATTATCGGAAAAGTAAAAACCCCAAGCATTGCTAGATGATACTAGACTACTCAAACCATCTACCGGCGAAATAAAAGTGCCACTTGTGTTTATATTAGGATTACCATCAAAATACAAACTACTATCATTTACCGTAGTAGACAAAGAGAGATTATATCCTGCCGAACAAGTAGTTGCAACGTTAATTGTTGTTTTATCAATGGACACTCCGTCGCCTGCGCCTGAAACAGTGATAGTATCCGAACCAGTCGCCGAAATACTGATAGTATGCACCGCATAACTATTATTAAATAGTACAACCGGAGCAAAAATGCTAAAGATACATAATATGACTCTAAACTTTTTATTTTTGTTTTTCATTTTTGTATGACTTTCTACAGCTTTAGTGTATCACGCTTATGAATAATTGTCAAGCACCAAAAAATCGCCCCATTTGGGGCGATTATTTGATTAGCTAATTCTACTGATCATCGATACAGTAGGTACCTGCACCTTCAAGACGATAAATAACAGCAAAGTGGCGAGATCCAGTTATATTTTGAGAATCAGCTGGGATAGCTCTTTCACCATCACACTTCGCACCACGAACAATATAAATAATATGATCCATAGCTGTGTCTGTATATTCAAATGAATCGCTCTTATTCGTAAAGCCTGAGATTTCCATACCATAATACGTACCATCCGGATCTTGGAAAACATTCTCTGCAACAGAATCCGACGTTCCTGAATTCATATAATTACGCACAAATTTACAAGCGGATTCTTCACACTGAGGGTCTTCTGTATTATCAGCATAAAAATGCACATTTGATTTAAACTCACCGTCAACAGGAAGATTAGAGCCACCATTGGTCCCTTGGTTATTGGTTTGGTATTGCACTAAAGATGTATCAACGCGTGAAAGGTCGTTCCTACGTTGAGTATCACGTTGTGAACGCTGCAAAGCAGGGAGCGCCACGAAGACCATCAAGAAGATAAGACCTGCGATAGCAAGCACAAGCACGACTTCGATGATGGTAAAGCCTTTTTTAGATTTAGTATTGTCTTTTGCCATAAATAAATCCTTTCTAGATTTTATCCTTATGCTTATCATAACTTAAACATTAAAAAAAATCAAGTATTTTCTTAAGCATTATCTATCTATCAATGAATCATTCAACAAATAAAAACCCACTTAAAAAGTGGGTTTAAAAGTTAGTGTTGTTTGTCCCCAGATTCCATTGCAATCTTTGCAGCATGAACTTCCGACGTCAAGATTTTATTCCTTTTGTGTCTTGCGACAAATATTTCCATCGGCATATCTTCTCTTACGCCACGATTGTCTAAATAAGACACAATTATGTGTCCTTCGTCGTTTTTGAAAAAAGTCAACTCTTCACGACTAAAATACACAAATCTATAGTCCTCTTTTCCCACTATGTGAGCATTGCCGCATATCCAAGAAGAATCGCGAATAATAACTTCATTCGCACGGATACTCGATACAAATGCTTCATCGCCAATATAAGCACTATGGAGAATCTGCGCTTCTCCGCTGACCTCAGCATTGTCGCGAATCAAAATACCATTACCAGAAATACGTACCTTGCCATGCACCCTGGCTGAATCACAGATTTTACATCCGCCAATGATATGCGCGCAATCATAAATCTGTGCCTTTCCTGATATCCCGATGTGATACGCGGAATAAATATTTGCAAATCCATATATCTGTGCCACAGAATCGATTCTACCAGTTCCAGAACCTCCTATTCTTGCTTTACCATATATTTCACTATGCCCGCTAACAATAAACCGTCCACCGATTCTACACCACTCTGAGGCGACGGCAAATCCTTCAACGATAGCAAAACCAAACACTCTGGCATTGTCACGAATAATCGCGTTCTCCTTAATCACGGCATCATCAGAAACCAAGGCTTCATCCATAACTAATGCATCATCTTTGACAACTGCATTGCCAAACACATACGCAAAATCAGCTACCCAGGCTTTACCATCTTCACTTAAATTCTGCTCCGACTGCACATAGCCGCCCAACTGGCCTTGTTCAACCAAGCGACCATCCATCGTTTCAAATTCTTTTAGCGCTCTTATTCTATATAGTTCGACGTCTCCAAATTTTCTAGTGTCATCTTTAAGCAATACAAATTTTTCGTTCATCTAGTGAACCCCCTTTTCTTAGATTATTGCTTTATTACTAGTTAACTCCCTTAACCAGTAAATTCAGCAATAATCTGTTTTCGAGAACAAAAAAACACTTTAAAAGTACTTGGAACACCACCCCTTTATTATATCATCATTCGAACAAAAAACAACCTAAAGAATCTAGCGCAACCATCTAATTAGACCCCATCATCAACGTTTTTACATGGAGTTCTATAATCGCAAACATTCTCTTCATTAACTGTTAATCTAAACAATTCGTTACCGTCTTCGCTAAATATCGCGACATACATTCCTTCGATATTTTTCCATCCAGCCGAAGAATCAATGATTACCTTTACTTTAGTTTCATCAACATTTAACACCACGTCAAAAGAGAACACATAAGAAGCCTTAAGCTCAAAACTATCCTTAAGATAACTCACTCTATATAAATCCGGCTTATTTGTTTCTGCGAATTTATTAAAAGCATCTAGAAAAACTGTGTATTGCTCCGGAGTTACGCCTTTACTTATTAGCCCTTCATATGTTCCAGCATACACAATTTTATCATTATTCGGTCCAGCCCCTGTAGGCGCACCAAACCACACTTCGGTTTCAGAAGCCGGATCATACTCAGAGTATTGATAATAAGTGTCTTCTGGCTTATTTATCATATTGATAGATAAAACTATCAAAACTATAAGCAAAATTGCAATAATAATCACCGCAAGCAAAATGACCGGATTTTTCATCATTGATTTAAACTTTTCTAATTTATCATTTTTCATACTACAAACCTATTTTTTCTTTACAATCCACCCCATATGGCTCCCGTGCTGCCTAATCTGACTTACAATAAACTCTGGATCCCATTCTGTATTATTCACATCTGGTGGTCTATTCACACTATCAAGTATACGCCATTTACCATTTGATGATAAGCTTCTAATTACAATAAAGTGACCACCACTCGAAAATGTAGTGTCTCCATTCCCATTACTATCTGTACCTACGGAAGTAATGACCATACCACCATCTCTTAATGCTGCATTAATTGCATCAACCGTATAATTACTGATGCTTTCAGCCTTTAAGCCGTAATCACCATTATTAATAATCTCTCCTGGGCCTTCGTTATACATCCCCACCCCACAAGAGTAGAAGCCAACCGAAGACAATGATTGAGCCATTTTCACAATTTCCACCGGAGTTACCATTTTTCCAGACAAATTCGTCACCGCCATTGCCGTCGCCATATACCCACATCCATAGCCTAGCCGCCCTTCTGGTGGGTCATATTTTGTACAAGGAGTGATAACCGTACTATACCAAGAGGAATCTCCATGTTGCCAAAAATAAGTATATCCATCGTCCGTACAACCACCATCATTTTCCGGCAACGAACGACAAGTTCCATTTCCACGCCTATTACCACAAGTATCAAAAGAAACACCGTTGTACGAATACCCAAGTCTACCTAACGCTTCTTCGATATATTGCCAAACATTTAATGGATCCCATTTGCCATTAATGTGTGTATGGCCCAAGACACCAATATAAGACTTTAATTCATTTGTAGGTAGTTTCAAAGCACCAGCTTCATTCGCATTTTTAGCCCAAGTTACCGAAGACGTTAACGGAATACCAGTTTCATTGCTAATCGCAATTAATAATTTCGCAATATACTCCCAATCTTCATTTGAAAAATTAGTATATAAGTATCTATTATTTGTCGTTTCTCCACAAGCGCCAACTATACAGGTTCTCCCCATCTCGTCCCCATGGCCAACTATTTCAATCTGTATGCCATAATTATCCCACGTTACTCCATCATCCATCTTTATAGCAGCTGAAGGATGCGAAAGCGGGAAGTGCTGAAAAATCTCTCTCTTTCCTACATCAATCGTAAAATGTGGCGGACAATAAAACGGCTGTTCTGAACTGCCGCAATAATTCGTCCAGTTTCTCGCGCCAAAGTTATCAGCTGAAGTCAAGTGCAATACAATAAAACCAGGCAATCCCGAACCGTTACCAGCGTCAGACGCATATGGCAAATAGTTGCCACTAGCATCAACGACATAATCATCAATCGGATAACCATTTGCCCCCATAGTATTTATTTCGTTCTTAATATAGCCTTCTAGGCCAACATTATCTAGCCAATCGTTCTCTGGTGAATGTAAAACCGCATCACCAGAAGCAGCTTTTATTGTACCATGCTCACCGGTAGATGTAATCGCACCAAATTGTGATGCTTCTTCCTGTGGCAAACCTGCTTCACCATAAGCTTCAAAAATCTCACTTCTAATATCTCCCCAACCCCATTTTTCTGTAGCAATACCGCCTGGCTGGATATTCCACGCTTCCGCCAATTCTTCCGAATTCATCCACCCTTTTTCTTTAATTACATCAAGTATACCAGTCCAATACGTTGACTCGCCTCCTCTAATTAAAGGCTTAATATTCTTATCATAACAACCACCTGTACAATAGCTAGACATTAGTAGTGTGATAGCTTCATCAAAATTATTTTTATACCCATCTAAGGTTAGTAGCTTCATGCCTTCATCATAAGCATGGCCATTTCGTCCATGGTAAATAAAATATCCCAGAAGTTGCTGAGAAATTGTTTTATAAGCATTGAAACAGTTATATTGGTCATTACCCGCTGCATCCTTTTTCGAAACACAAAGTGGCTTATAATCTGGATCATCATACGGATCATCAATCCATTGATCGCCTGACTTACTAGTTAAATACAACGTCATCCCCATTGTATTAAAATCGCCAACTTCTTTTGGAAGAACATTCACATCAGAACTTAAATCACTACCAACCTGACTTTCAAACACCATAATAGCAAAAGGTAATTCCCAAGGTATACCATAATACTTTTGTAGAATCATTGCATATTCGCCATAAGTTTCTACTATCAGCTTAAGCCTATCATTCTTTTCCAAAGGCTCCAAATCATCCCAAGTTACTTCATTACCAGAATATCTTACCGTACTCGCACATTGCTCATCTGGTTCATAAAACATAATCCCATTTTGTGAAAAATTCTCTAGTTTATCTTCGCTTAAAGCATTCACACTAATAATCGGAATAAAAAGACACACGAAAGCAAGCAAAGCCACCAAAACCACATATTTGCTTTTTTTGAATTTCATACTATAAATTATAGCATAATCTAGACTGCATAGCTTCTATTTCTTACGTCAGAATAGACGATATTCTCATACTTCACACCGTCAATTCCCGCGAATCTACTATCCTGCTCAAAGAAGATTGGCTCTTCAATATTAAGTTTATTGTTAAATGCATATCTAGTTGTTGGGTCATAATTGGCTAAATACACCCCATAATCTATAATATCAAGAATCGCAACCACATCTTCTTTTTCTAGACCAGACCATCTCGCCAAAATTCCTTCATACGAATTATCCAAAGGATTTTTTTCATAGTATTCATCAAGAAATACAGCCACCGCCGACTTGTCAACTAGGCCCATCGTCTCGGCCAAAGACTGATCTTCGATAAATCTTTGATAATATTTCGCTTTTTCCCAATTTGGCGCATTTAAGTTTTGAACATCATTTCCCGCCACACATGATTCCCCACTAATATAACCAGTATAGGTTAATACCTTACTATTATTTACAACATCTATGATATCTCCAACTGCAGGAATAGCTCCAATCGCCGAATTCGCTACATTATTAAATTCATCGTTATCAGTCCTAACATCTGCAAAATCTTGCACTCTGCTAACCACATTCTGGTCCGCAATACCAAAAGATGAATTTCTATTATCGCAGTATAAAATGTAGTTAGCCAAATCAGAATCTTCTCGTATCTTCACATTTTCATCTTGTTCCGTACCATCCAAAAATTCATCATTTAGGTGATTAATCACATCAGCGGGATTATTTCCCATGGTTGACATATCCGTAACCGCATAAGGATTACAATATGCATCACCTACAGCACCAATCGAAGCAAGGTAGGGACAATTCCTTTCCCACTCTTCATCAGTATACGGAAAATCTCCTTCAACCTCGAGAGCCACAGCCGACGGCAATAATGAGACAACGGAAGAACTCACTACCGAACTACTCGCCGATAGTGTACCCATCAAATTAGAATCCGCCCTAGCAAATGTCATAAATTGATTTAGTATCGAACCCATGAAAGTATACTTTGATGTGATGTCAAACGGGCTTCTTGCAAGTCTCTCAGCTTTAGCATACTCCGCCATCACTTGTTTTTGAGCCACAGCAAATTCCGTATACTTTTGTCTATTAGCCAAAGAACCACCATTAGCTCTATGAGTCGTTCCAAGATACATATTCGCACCAGACGTAAGAGCATTACCTAAATCCTCTCCGCCTATATCTGTAATTAAATCTCTCGTCAGCATATTCGACACCATTGGCAAAACAGTTTTTATGATTGCAGAAATCAGCATACTTATACTAACGCTCATCAAAATCCCCATACCCAAATCGGTCAAGAACGGAGCACAAGCTGTAAGCGAAGCGCCAGCCGTAAAGAACGCCCCTATCACTCCAACGACACATGCAACGGTCTCTGCAGCATCCGATCCAGCACTTATTACATTAGCCGCAATCTTTGCATAAGAACAACCCTTAAATGCACTCATGCCAGCACCTATACCACCCAATATTCCACCAATGCTACCCATAAAGTTAAAACTTTTTACGCTTGGATCATTTAAATCAATACGCTCATCACCATATATCCCTGCTATCCCACTTGACTGAATTGCGTTCTTTTCAGTAGTAGCAGATTTCGTCGTTAATGTTTTGATATAACCACCATCTGCACCTGATGCAATATTATCATCCGCATTATCAGCAATACTTTCTCCAGAACCAGTAAGCACGACATTGGTATTCTTCTTTTTTGCAACAAGCGCCTCGGTAAGCTCATTAATCGGAGAGTCATCCCCTCTACCATCCTTAGTTTTATCCACAGCTTCAAAATAACCAGAAGTAAGATTAATTATCTGTAAGCCCTCACTTGCGGCTACAAGTAACCCTACTTGACCCAAAAAATTCATTGCTAAACACGAAAAATTAACAACCTTATTGATTGTGCCACCAGCTTTACCACTATCAAGTTTTTTTCCAATTTCGTCTAATTTTGCTTCAACTTCCGATATTGATTTCATTCTACTAATCGAAGTTTTTTTCGCTTTATCAACCTGCAAATCCAGCGCTTTATCTCCATCCGTATCTACGTCTGCTTTTTTAAAAACGTCAGACGGCTTCTCTTTATCGCTTGGGTCTGGTTCGGTCGGATTTCCATTTTCGTCCTCCTGACTCTTTGGCTCCGCTTTTGTAATTCCCCCATCTTCTATAACACCAGCTTTTTCTGCCATCATCTCAAGTGCTATAGCCTTTCGGTTCTCAGCATCTATCTTCGCATTTCCAGTATTTGCCGCATTAACTTTATCAATATAACCAGCAAAGAGATTCCTAGTTATTTTATTGGAACTTAAGAATTTTGCCGTCACAGAGTTAAACCAGTTTGCGATACTTCCCCGCCACGTCATCGAGCCTTTATTGTATCCATTAAAGAAATCTGGATCTGTAGCATACAAGTTCTTGAATGTATCAGCCTCGATACCTTCAGCTTTTAACGCTTTAACGCCAGCTTCACTCGCCGCAACAATCTTCATTTCACCAGAACCATCATCGTATTTTAACACTCTTATACCAGTATTGTTATAATCATCTTCAACAGTAATTCCTTGTTTAGCTAATCTGTCTCTCTGCTTACCGCTTATCTTAAAAGTATCCATGCTGAATAATTTTGTTTTAATTGGATTCTTGTACTTACCAGCCCCCATTTGCATCCTAAAAAAATTATCAGAACGCACACTGGCCGATACTTGCATCGAATTAAAACCCTCTCTATATTGTTCAACCAAGCTAAACGGAAGAAACGCCTGTGAACCGCTCATCAGCCCCCCAACACCAAAAAGCATTAAAAGTATCGCAGCAATTGGACCTTTCTTCTTTAATAATCCGTCCTTACCTTTTTTTTGTTTTTTATTCTCTCCCCGCTCTGGAGTTTCGCCTCTGCCTAAATATAGGCCGCCAGCTCGCTCTTCGTTTTCACGCGCATTATTCAATCCACCCCCACCCTTATAAAAGCCACCTTGACTAGCCGAATTTTCTACATCATCTAATTCATTCGCCGCCTCATTATTGCTAGCTTTTTTCTTGTCATCAGTTACTAAACCGGCTGGTTTTTCTCCACCGCCAGCACCCCCCAAAAAACCAGGCTTGACGCTCTCTTCTGCCGTACTATGCTCATTCATTATATCTTTTCTATCATTCATTATTATGCTTTTTCAAATATCGCTTTTACCTTATTATCCAATTTTGCCATTAGTGCTTCATTACCAGGTTTTCTAATCTCATCAAATGCAGCTTTTAGATTATCGGCCCCTATAGCATTCACCATCGTTTCATTTAGTTTTGTCAAGCCATCAGCATTTATTGCTTTGCCAATCGCAGCTGCATTAGATCGATTGACCATCGCAGCAACCGCTCTAGCCGAACGCTCATTATCATTGGCCGCCGATGTAGCCATATTTGCAATCACTCCAGCATCCAATGATGAGCCACCATGACCTTGCAAGTACTCAAGTGTTTCTTTATCAGCAGTATTTAAAGCATTTAGACCAGCTTGATCTTTTAAATAATCATTGAAACTAGAAATAGCATAGTTGTTGAGGGTCATATTCGGATTCTTGCTCCAACCCTTTAGTAGCGTATTCCCAGAAGAAGCTGCTTTTGCTACAATACGATCTCTCATATCTTGATCTACACTATTTAAATTAAAACTACCCAACGTTCTCAATAATAAATCTGTATCCCCACTACTCGCTAATGCATCCCATGCCGCATCCATTTGTTCAACAGCATCCTCATGTGAAATACCATTGTTATAATAAATGGCATCACTTAAAGCATTTTCCTTATCTACTTTGCTAGCATTAGATAGTCTCTCGCTATGCGCTTTCTTTATTTCGCTCCTAATCTGAGCTTGCATTTGACTTCGTTTAGAATCAGCGACACCTTGTCTCGTGTATAAAACCCCCCTTTCACGATTGCCTTCCGCCTGTATTTCAACTTCCTTCTTTTTTCCAGTCAAATAATCATCGTCACCATACAACATCGTATTTGAAAATGAACTATACGCATCGAATTCTTGTTTTTTCATTTTTGCATCATGTAAGTCTTTCTTAGAATAAAGCTTGGCCTGATATCGCCTATCGGCTTCGGATTCAACCGCTCCATATGCACGGCTCAAACGAAGCATATCTCTCTCTGACAAATTGCCGCCATTTCTTGCTCTCTTCCTCTCCAATCCGTTCGCAATCCTTCTTGCCCTCCTAAATGCTTCTTGGTTCCTTCTATCCTCCGCTCTTTCCTTATATCCTTGCGAACCCTTCCAAGCCTTGTCAGCATTACCCTGTAGTTTATTACCAAATGATTTACCCATTCCAGAGATCTTATTACCTATATCGCCTAAAGCTCGGATTGAACCTTTAGTTAATGATGGGATAAAGAATATCGGAACCGCGCCAATTACCATCGCCATAAATGCAGCAGAAAAACCCTGAGCCGCCATACCACTACTAAGAAGTAGTTTCGAAACATAATTTCCGCCACCCACTAGTAAACCACATATCGGATAGAGCATTAGTAGCGCTTTTCCAGCACCAACCCACTTTTCAAATAACTTCTTCGTATTTGGCAAAATCATACAAGCAAATGCTAATGGCGAAATAATAGTCAGTACCACAATCGCCGCTTCTCTTGCTGCCAATATCAAGAACAATGAGAAAATTGCCATCACGACACCAATAGCCGCTACCAATAATGCCAAAACAAGAGCTTCTACTCCGCCTCCATCGGCTACAACTGCCCAAATATTAACTACGACAATACCAAGCAAAGCTAGCCCAGTAAGCCCAGTTGCACCAATCGACTTTATACCTTCTGCAGTTAAATTGATACTCGCATTTGGTTGAATTCCTAACGGCTGACTAAGAGCATCAAATAATGATTGTAAAGCATTCCCAATTATATTTGATACGTCTATAAGCGCAACACAAATTATGTAAGACAGATTGATTAGTACAGCTGCAATAATCAACTTTGGTAAAATCTTTTTAATACCATAATTATCAATACCAACACCAGTTAATTGTGAAAAGATTACAACTAGGAAAAGAATAATAAACACAATATTCGCAAAACCCTGGAATATTGACCATGCTTGCCAAGTATTACCGCCAAAATCCGTAAACAATTTTGGACTAACTTGAAGTGCCGGCTCAATAAAATCTTCGTAAGCCGCATTAGCCGCCGAAGATAACCCGCTCAAGATTGGGCAAATAATCCACCCAAGCGATCCAGCTGCTCCAGTATTGAGACATGTTGGCTCTTCTGATTCACCAGGATTTTCGACCAAACTGCTCCCATCAATATTGCTCTCATCTATATTGATTTCCGACAAATCAGTCGTCATCATCCTTTTTATTAACTCTCCGAAATTTACAGTCTCAAACAGCCTATTATCGTCGCTCACAATGTTATAAGAATCTGTTATCCTTTCAACCCCATCTATCTTGCACCACTTATTGCCTTGCAATACACCATAATTATCACCTAATTCTCCAACATCATCGTAGCACGATTCGGTAGATATACCGATTAATGTTTTATTATTATCCATAGTCAGTTCAACATAATACTTCATAATATCGTATTTCTCTTGTGGAGAAAAAACATACTCGTCAAAAGACCCTTTCGGATCACCAGTAAAAAATCTAAGCGCTTTTTCTGATGCTTGCTTTACCCTTTGTTCAGGCGTTGATTGTTCAGGCTTCTCTTTATTATTGACGCCTTTCCACCAATTCCCAGACAACTGAGAACTTTCTTCGTCAGATTTTACCTTATCTTCGAAAAAACTCTCAACTGTTACCGGAGTAAAATCTTCATCGCCCCCGAAAAAGACTGTAAATAAATGATTACTACTACCCACATTATTATTTAGACAATTAACAAAACTAGAAAACATCACGTCGCTTGATATACTACATCCTATAGGAGTACCATTCATCGTGCTACCATCAAGAGGATTAGCCACTGTTTGAGGATAAAAAGCGACTGCAGTCCTAACACCATACCAAATCTTATAATTTAAGGTAATTGGTTCTAAATCATAGTACAGAAATCCTTCATTTTCTTCGCTATTCCCTTTCTCATATACTTTCACATCATAACTCATTCTGGGAAAACTCCCATCAACTATAAAATATCCATCTTTGTCCAACGAAAAACATAATCTATCAGATTCATTGACAACATTCCTAGGATATCTATTATAACTGTACTTAAAGTATATACATTTGTCTGTAGCCGATTCACCATCCCGTATCTCCTCATAGCCAAAGTCATTCGCATTACCGTTATAACTTCCTTTTTCAAATAATGCAAACAAACCATTGGCATGACCTTTTTTATAATCCCTGCCACTAAATAATGCCCTACAAGACAAACTAGCAGCAGTATTAGGTAACGTATTCCCAAGATTATTATTTGGTATCTTAACCGTTTCATTAGTATCTTTCCCCACCTTAGTAAAAAAATTATCAAAATTGGAAACATCGCTCAAATTAGGTACCATAAATTCATCACCATAACACTGCTGCAATGCATTCAATAATGTTTTCTTATATATAGTCCCTACATCTAACGCCATGGCCGACTTTGAAACCAGCAACAAGCTAAAAACAAACGCTAATAGCGTCACCAATGCAACCTTTTTAACAAAACTCCTCATAATTCAACTCCCATCTTTTGATTTAACTCTATCATTCGAGAACAAAAACTAATCAAAAACAAATTATCATAAAAATACGATAAACTATTATTCATATTATTTATCAGACCATAGTAATAATAAGTCTCCTTATTATTCAAAGTAGACTTACAAATTCTCGATTCTTCGCTACTAAGTCCATCATAACAACCATTAGAATCATATACTTTTATTAGCCCAACGTAATCCTCAAAATAAATCCTTAAATAATTGTCTATCGAATTCGAATTATTACCAAACATAGTATTAACATAACTCATAGTCTCATCAAATCCTTTTTCAATATACATTTCTTCCAAATCATCAACGATATCATCTCGTAAATTATAATTAAGAAAAGATCGGACCTGACTATTATAAACACCGTCCTTAATAATTGCTCTATCTTTAACTAAATTATAAAAAACCATATAGGCATCCTTTACGTCGCTATAATACTTTTCATACGAATCGTAACCTTTCTTCTCCAAGCTACTATCCAAGTTTCTCAAAAACCATTTATCCGACTCATTACTAATCGAATCCCTACTGTCTTCTGGTTTTTCAATCGAACCATAAACCAACATATTATAATAATTAGCCCATCTTACCTTTATACTGCTCTTCAAGTTATTATCATTAACAAAATACACCGCAACACCAACGCTGACAATAATTAAAACCATTATTATGGCTATAGCTACAAACAACTTCGACTTCTTGCGCCTATTTGAACTAGGATTTAGCACAATATCTCCTTCGTTGCTCTGAGCCCTACCTACACCAACTGGCATTCCAGAGTTAGCTGTCGATCCGTTCATCGACATTACGTTACTAGTAGGTGTTCTATTAATAACCGAAGCTCTACCATTTACTGGCATTTCACTAGCTGACGTTCCACCACTTACAGATACTCCACCATCCATTGATGTTCTATTTGTTGGCACCGCATTATTTACCGGCATTCCGCCCGTTGGCACCCCACCATTTACTGGCATCCCACCCATCGGCATTCCACCACTAGTTGTTCCACCATTCACTGGCATTCCACCCGTTGGCGCTCCACCACCAGGTGCACTACCCTGTCCAGTAGTATTACCACCATTAAAATTATTTCCAGTCGACGGATCCATGTATTAATTATAGCATAAGCAAAAACAAAAATCACATTTTTTCAATAAATAATCTAACAAAAAAACTCTTAATAAAACACCGGCCCATCATCCGGAAATGGGTCAAAATCAGACTCACCAAAATCATTGAATCCATCTCCGTTTTCATCGCGAAAACCATTAAAATCTTCCGAGCCGTCGAGCCCTAAGCCGTCATCATCAAAATCCATCATCCCGTCACCATCACTATCACGATATCCACTTGAACCATAAGGATTGTAGCCAAGTTCCAACAAAAATCTCGACGGCATGTTATAATTACGCGCTCCATACGAATATCTTGAACCAGCATATGTCAAAAACAATTTACGCATTGCACGAGTCATACCAACATAAGCCAATCTTCTTTCTTCTTCCAAATCCTCTTCTTTTTCACTCGATCGCGATGTCGGGAATAAGCCTTCTTCCATACCCACAATAAATACCACCGGGAATTCAAGTCCCTTAGCAGCATGTAAAGTCATTAAAGTCACAGAATTTTTACCAGTAGCTTCATCCGCCGAAGACATCAAGCTCGCATCTGCCAAAAACTCATCCAAACTAAAATATTCCGATGCAGTTGCGGCCAGCACGTCCAAATTCCCCATTCTATCTTCTCCGCTTGGCGTACCGTCATCAGTCAAAGTTTTAAAATCAAAATATTCCACCGCACGCCTAATAATCTCTCCGACATTTTCATCTAGTGTCGTCTTTTTTAAGAAATTAATTAGTTTCATTAATCCATTACGCGCTTTACCGGCTTTTAAAATCTCTGGCAAATCTACATTAAATAATGGCTTCGTATCGTCAATCGCGTCCATAGCCATCAAAATCTTAGTTAACGACGCATCGCCGATACCCATCAGTACATTCGAAACTACCCTTGCTAAACTCACTTTATCGCGTTGATTAACAACCAAACGCAAAATCGCCAAAACATCTTTTACTTCCTTACGGTCATAGAATCTTACACCACCTATAATCTTATATGGAATTCGCATATCAATAAATGCTTTTTCAAACGCATACGATTGCGCATTTGTCCGATACAAAACCGCAAAATCACTATAATTCGAATAATCACGTTGCATGTTTAATATTTTGAGTGCCACGTAATTCGCTTCCGCCGTTTCATCTTGCAAAGATTCAATCTCTACCGGTTCGCCTTTACCCTCTTCTGTAAATAATGTCTTCTCTGTTCGAGTCTTGTTTTCATTAATAATTTTTTGCGAAGCATCCAATATGTTTCCAGTCGAACGATAATTCTGTTCTAGCTTTATCACTTTCGCACCAGGAAAATCTTTTTCAAAATTCAAAATATTTGTGAAATCTGCTCCCCGCCAAGAATAAATCGATTGCCAGTCGTCGCCCACCACGCAAATATTTTGCTTTTCATTCACCAAAAGTTTCACAATATTATATTGTATGACATTTGTATCCTGATACTCATCAATCAAAATATGCTCAAATCTTTCTTGCCATTTTTTTCGAATTTCTGGATAGTTTTGCAACAACTCTAATTCTTTTAATAATAAATCATCAAAATCTAAAGCCTGTGCTTTTGCTTTTTCTTTTTCATAGTTATAAAAAACTTTTGCAATTTGTTTTTGATTCGGATATAAAGCTTTCGCTTCGTAATCTTCCGGTCCATTTCCTTGATTTTTCTCGCTTGAAATAATTGACTGAATTGATTTCGGTTTTAACTGCTTATTTTCCGACAGTTTTAAATCTTTAATAATTCGGCGAATCAAAGAAATTTGATCATCTGTATCATAAATGACAAAATTATTATCAAGCCCCATTTTTTCGCCTTCGATTCTTAAAATCTTCACTGCAATTCCATGAAATGTTCCCATATAAGGCATAAAGGAACGCGTCGGCTCTGAGTAATTTTCAGGAGCATCATCTATATCCCAATTCGGGGGATTTCGGAGCGCGGCAGCGCGAGAGTTAGCGCGCGAGCCCCGTGGCGACGGGCGCGAGCGACGCGACCCCGAATGGGATATAGATGATGTCCCATCAAGCAGCCTCCAGAGCCTCTCACGCATTTCTTTCGCAGCCTTGTTTGTAAACGTTACAGCAAGAATATGATTCGGTTGCACTCCATGCGCAATCAAATTTGCAATTCGATGTGTCAAAGTTTTAGTTTTTCCAGAACCAGCACCCGCCAAAATCAAAAGTGGACCAGACAATGTTTCAACCGCATCTTTTTGCCTATCATTTAAACCGTCTAAAATTCTATCCATTTCACCATTATATCAAAATACTAGAATTATATTCCAGTTAATGGTTCAATGTCTGCACCTAGATGCCTTAGTCTCGCCGCAAAATCTTGATAACCACGATTAATCGTATAAATGTTTCTCAAAATCGAAGTCCCCGGAGCAGCCAACATTGCTAAAAGTACCACTACGGCTGGGCGTAATGCTTGTGGCGCCGTCAAATCAGCTGGACGAAAATTCGTTGGTCCTTCAATATACACTCTGTGTGCATCTAGAAGCTCCACTTTCACATTTAAATTTGCTAGCTCCGTGATATAAACTGCACGATTTTCAAATACCCAATCGTGAATCAATGTCCTTCCTTCTGCCACCGCGGCAATTACGGAAAAGAATGGCAAATTATCAATATTAAGTCCCGGAAACGGCATCGGATGAATCTTATCGACCGGTGCCACTAAGTTTGATTTGTGTATCACTAAATCTACCAACCTAGTTCGACCATTTGCCGACGCATATTCCGCCGATCGTTCAATTTTTGCTCCCATATTCTTAAGAACTTCCAACTCAATTTCCAAAAACTCTATTGGTGCACGCGTAATCGTAATTTCCGATTTTGTCACAAAAGCCGCCGCGATAAACGACATCGCTTCAATCGGATCTTCTGAAATACTATAATCTACATCAAGATCAATCTGTGGACGTCCCACTACAGTCAAAGTAGTAGTACCAATTCCGCTCACTTTTACACCTAATTTTTCCAAAAAGAAACAGACATCTTGCACCATATAATTTGGCGAAGCACCCACGATTATTGTACGCCCAGGCGCTAACGCTGCCGCCATCAACACATTTTCAGTCACCGTATCACCACGTTCGGTCAGCACAATATATCTATCACGATATTTGCGTAAAGTTTCTTGTTTAACGCTTACTTCATAAAAACCACTATTGCAAGTCGCATCTACGTCAAGCCCAAACGATTTTAAAGCTTGAATGTGCGGCTCCACCGTTCGTGTACCAAGCGAACATCCACCCGCATACGGTATCCTAAATTTCGGATAACGATGTAGCAAAGGCCCCAAAAACATAATGATTGAACGTGTTTTTCTGGCCGCTTCAATATCCATTTCATCTAATTTTAATTCGCGTGGTGATATAATTTCTAGATCTCTATGACGGTTTTGCCAGTGGCATTTTACACCAATAGATTCCAAAACTTCAATAATTCTAAATACTTCTTCAATTCTTGCCACCTTTCGAAGCACCGTTCTCCCAGTATTAAGAAGTGCCGCACAAAGTAGCCCCACTGCCGCATTTTTCGATGTATTCACCGTTATCTCACCATGTAACTCTCTACCGCCTCGAATTCTAAAACTCTGCGAAACTGAATCATTTATAGAGAGAATCTGGCTTCCAAGGGCTTCAGAAAGTTTCTTTACCATTTCAAGTGAAATATTTTGCCCACCTTTTTCAATTCGGTGAATTGCCGACTGGCTCGACCCCACCATCTTTGCCAATTCGTCTTGCGTCCATCCTTTTTCTGTTCTTAAATGTTCTATTGTTTCACCAATCAGTTGCTGGTAAGTTTTATTCTTTTTCATACTAACCATTATATCATAGTATGCATAATTGTAAATAATATTTGGACGAGTAACAATTTTAGAAAAGACCCCAAAAATATTTTACCTTAAAAACTTAAGAGAGAAGAGTCGGCAAAACTCATCTCAGAAATATGCTATAATTGCTTCATGAAAACAATTAAAGATTTAGCTATTAAAGACAAAAACATTTTAGTAAGAGTTGATTATAACGTTCCAATTAAAAACGGCAAAATCGAAAGTGACCTTCGTATTCGTGCTAGTTTGCCAACAATTGAATATTTACTTGAACATGGTGCTAAAAAAATTATTCTTATTTCACATCTTGGTCGTCCAGAAGGAAAACCAGATAAATCTCTTTCCCTTTCTATCGCAACTACTGCACTAAAAAAACTTCTCCCAAAAGTTAAAATAGATTTTTGTCCTTTACCATCAAATAATGCCAAACTCGATATTCCAAAAGATGCCCAGGTTATTCTTCTCGAAAACTTACGTTTTGATCCAGGAGAAGAAGCTAACGACAAAAAGTTTATTGAAAATATCATTAAAGCCACCGATGCAGATATTTACGTGCAAGATGGTTTTGCTGTTATTCATCGCGCCCATGCTTCTACCGACGCAGTTAAACATTTTTTACCAGTTTATGCTGGACTTCTTCTCGAGAAAGAAATCATCAATCTAGAAACAGCCACAAAAAATCCCAAAAAACCAGTGCTATTAATAATTGGTGGCGCCAAGGTTGACGATAAACAACCTTTGATTGATAAATTCAGCAAAATTGCCGATCAAATCGTAGTGGGCGGCAAAATTGCAGCTGATGGCTACAAATCCAAAGATTCAAAAATCTTTGTTGCTGAAGATTTTGACGAAGACACCGAAGGCCACAAACTAGACGTTGGCCCAGTTTCTACTGCCAAACTTGCTGGTTTCATTACGGATGCTAGAACCATCATCTGGAATGGACTTTTAGGTTACGCCGAAGATCCTGCCTATGCTACTGCTTCTACGATTACTGCCGAATTAATTGGCGAACATCAAGATGCCACTACCATTATTTGTGGTGGTGATACTACAGGTTTTGTCGAAACCTTAATAGAAACTCATCCGCATCTAAAATACTCACTTGTCTCAACTGGTGGTGGAGCTACACTGGAATATCTCGTCGGCAAAAAACTCCCCGGCCTAGAAGCAATTAGTAAATAATTAAACCTTTCTTACTCGAATTGTGTCCGTCCCGACTTTGTCTTTATCTCCCGACACAATCACCGCAGTTAAATCTTTAACACCTTCTTCAGTTTGTAGATATCCGGATGCTTTTAATTCTTTTGCTAAATCATATCCAAATTCTTCACTATATGGTCTCACAAAAGCTGAATTAGCATAAATTAAAGCAAGTTGATTTGCGACCCTTGGATTTGAAGTAACGGAAACTATTGGCAAATTAGGTCTCTGTGCCGCCATCATCCTTGCCGTTGCACCAGAAGCTGTTTGACAAATTATTACATCCGCCGTTATCTTTTCCGCTAGTCTCGCTGTAGCATTAGATATTGCATCATATGTCTGAGAATCACCTTCTGGTTCCCTAAATAAAGGAGCAATACGTGAATGATTTTGTGTATATAAAATCACTTTCTTCATTTCTTTCACAGTCTCTAAAGGATATGAACCATTGGCAGTTTCGTCCGAAAGCATTACTACATCTGCACCTTGAACCACCGCAGTTGCCACATCAGACACTTCTGCCCTTGTCGGTTCTGGCGAATCCACCATCGAAGACAACATTTGTGTCGCTACTATACATAGTTTCGCATGTGCCCGGCACATTGCAATCAGTTTTCTTTGCACAATCGGTACTACTTCCGCGCCAGCTTCCACCGCCATATCACCACGCGCTACCATGATTCCGTCAGACTCTTCAACTATTTTTTCCAAATGTTCATCAGAAGCAATTGCTTTTTTTGTCTCAATTTTTGCAATTACCTTAGCCGTTGAACCAAGCGATAATAATAGTTGCTTTAATTTAACAATATCGGAAGCAGATTGTACAAAGCTTAACGCCACATAATCATAGTCACAATTTGCTCCATATTCAATATCGGCAATATCTTTTTCCGTCAAAATGTCTCCACCAAAATCAGTATCAGGCAAATTCAATCCTTTATTTGACATAATAAAGCCATCATTTAACACTCGAACTCTAATAGCATCATCGGAAACTATTTCAATAACTTCTGATTTAACCTTACCATCAAACATTGAAAGCGACTCACCCACTTTCACTTTTTCCGCTAAGTTGTATTGCACTGGCACAGTTAATCCGCCATCATGTTCAAATGCACCATATTTCAATACCAACTCATCATCTTTCTTTAAATCTAAATGGTTATCTTTCAAAACGCCGAGTCTAATTTTTGGACCCTGCAAATCTTGCAAAATTGCCACGCTACGTCCTTTTTTTGCTGCTGCTTCCCTAATCCACTTAATTTGTTGGTCTCTTTCTTCATTTGAACCGTGTGAGCAATTTAACCTACAACCGTTCACGCCAGCCATAATAACACTCTCGACCATCTCCGCCGAATTGGTAGATGGCCCAATAGTTGCTAAAATTTTTGTTCTCTTAAATAGTCTACTCATAATATTATCTTACCATAAGTTCAATAATATGATAATATGTTTATATATGAAGAATCAAACAAAAACTGCCATTCGCAGTCAAAAACTCCATACTCCAGTTCCCAAAAAGAAACCCTCTAAATCGTCATCTTTTAGTAAACGTATTATTCTATGTATAATATTTCTTGTTATTATAATTATCACTGCCTTTACACTTTTTGCGCTCTTCTTCAAAAACGAGAACTTAGTCAAAGCTGACCTGGATCATCTTGCACGTGATTATTATGAAAATTATTTATATGATTCGTTCAAAAATTCAAGCCAAAACCAAGACATGGAAGCGTTACTCAGCAAACACACTTCTCGTGGTCTTTCAGTTATCACCTTACGCCAATTATTGTTGCATGACAATGCCAAAAATGCCAAAACCGCCAGCTATCTACGTGAGTATTGCGACGAAAATTCAACGTTTTTCCAAATCTACCCAGAACCTCCTTACGAAAAAACTTCCTATCATCTAAAATTCACCTACTCTTGTAATTTTTAGCAATTTTGTTATAATATATATAATACGGTCTCGTAGTATAGCGGTTAGTACATCGGGTTTTCATCCCGACAATGCGGGTTCGACTCCCGCCGAGATCACCAAGAAATAAAGAAAGAGCCAAAGGCTCTTTATTTATTTCTTGATATTTCAAGCGGGAGAAGAACCCGCAGGGTTCGCTCGTGGTAGGAGTCGAATAAATATCTAGAATTTATTCTAGATATTTTGAGACGACGCCCCACGATTTGTTTTCGCGCTAGCGAAAACAAACTCCCGCCGAGATTACCAAGAAATAAAAATAGACCCAAAGGGTCTTATTTTTATCCAAAGAAAATCAAAATCATCACTGGCATAGTTACCACCGAAAGAAGCGTAGAAGCCACCACGAGTTCCGACGATTCGATATTATTCCCGCCATATTTAGTTGCAAAAAGACCCAGCGACGTAGCCGTGGGCAACGCTTGAATCAAAGTGCAAACCTGAATTACTTCAATCGGGAAATGTAACGCCGTAAGCAAGCCCCAAGCAGTTAGTGGTCCCAATACCAACTGCACTAACGCCACCACCACAAGCCGCCACTTTTTTAAAATAGTTTTAAAGTCTGCACGAGACAACATAAATCCAATACATATAATCGAAAGCGGAGTAGTAGCTCCACCAACATAACCAACCGCATCAGTAATAAAACTAGGAAGTTTAATTCCCACAAGAAAGACAATCATTCCTAGTATTACGGCAATAATATTAGGGTTAATCACAATGCTCCTTAAGAGTTTTAACGAAACCTTATGTTCAAACAACCAAATACCATACGAAAACAATGCAATATTAAATGCAATAATGAAACCACAATAAGCAATCACGCCACTAGGACCAAAAGTATTAACTACTATCGGATAACCAAGAAAAGTAGCGTTATTAAAAATAAAAGCAAATTGCGATTCAAAGCGTAATCCTCCTTTAAACCACCATTCATTAAACACGACTCTAGAAATCACAATCAGCATTAGCATTACAATCACACCCGCCATCAAACCAGAAAAGAACAAGTTTAATGTAGATTCATCATATTCCGACGGAAACGCCACAAAAAGCGAAGCTGGCATAAAAACCGTAAGCAAAAGATTCGTCAATTCTTTATTCGTGCCAGTGCTAATCAATTTCCACTTACCAAGCAAAAATCCCAGTATTAAAATTAGTCCAATTGCTGCTAATCGCACATAAAAAGTAGACATTTCAATATTCATAAGTTTATTTTAACATGACATTAATTTATTAATTTCAAAAACTCATCTTCATTTATCGTCGTAATGCCTAATTTCTCAGCTTTATCAGTTTTTGATTTACCCGGTTTCTCCCCAACAATCAACGCCGTTGTATTTTTTGTCACCGACGACGTCACCGTTGCGCCTAATGCACGCAACTTGTCTTCTGCTTCTTCTCGCCCCATTGAACTTAAAGTTCCCGTCACGATATACGACTTTCCCACCAAGGGCAAACCCGTAAATTTTTCTTCAAGTGGCACAACCCCTAATTCTTTTAATTCGGCTAACAACCCCAAATTATCTTCATCCGAAAACCATGCCAAAATCGATTCTGCTACCACTTCACCGATATCCGAAATCTTTAATAAATCATCTTCAGTCGCATTTACTAAATTATCTAAGGTTTTAAATTCACGTGCCAGACTCACTGCCGTTTGTGCTCCAACATGCCGGATTCCCAGTGCCGTAATAAACTTAGCCAGCGCCGGCGTTTTTGAATTATTGATCGCGGTTATTAAATTATGCGCTGAAATCTCACCAAATCTCTCTAATTTAGCAACTCTAATTTCATCCAACCTATACAAATCCGCAATCGACTTCACTAGCCCCGCATTAATTAATGCAACTACATTTTTCTCGCCTAAACCATCAATATTCAATGCCGGCTTACTTGCATAATACTCTATTGCCCGTTTTAGTATCAAATCACTCGACTCTCCTTTAACTCGGTAAACCACTTCACCGTCCGGTCGTTCAAACTCTAATTCTGGGTATTGATGTTTCAACGCATCTTCATAATCAAACGGTTTTGTTCCTTCCGGCCGTAGACTCACCAAAACTTCCTTGATTTGTGGAATAATATCACCGGCTTTATAAATAATCACAGTATCACCGATTCTTACATCCAACCTTGCAATTTCATCGGCATTATGAAGCGACGCGTGTCGAACCGTTGTCCCCGCCACCGACACTGGATCAAGAATTGCGACTGGCGTTGCTGCACCTGTCCTACCTATTGAAATTACAATATCACGGACCACCGTTGTAGATTCTTCCGCTGGGAACTTAAATGCTACTGCTCCACGCGGAGTCTTGCCAACAATCCCCAACGAATCGTACACTGACCTATCATTGATTTTTATTACCATACCATCTGTATTAAACTTTAGACCTTTTCTATATTCATCTAAATCATGAATATATTGGAACATTTTTTTCAATTCAGAGTATTTAAACACTCTATCTTCATTCGAAGTCTGAAAACCAAGTGCACGTAGCATTTCATATGCATTATGCCAAGTATTCGAATCTGGCGTCACTAAATCATAAGCGATAAATTTCAACGGACGACTTGCTGCAATCTTAGGGTCAAGTTGACGAATTGAACCCGCCGCTAAATTTCGTGGATTTGCAAATTCCGGTTCACCTTTTTTTCGCTGAATCTCATTTAAATGCTCAAAATCTTTTTTAAATATAACTATCTCGCCTCTGACTTCGATTTCAGAAGGTAATGAAGTTTCAGTTGAAATCGAGGGGATACGGAGCGCGGCAGCGCGAGTACGAGCGCCGGCCGCCCGTGGCGACGGGCCGGCCGAACCCGCCCCGGAATTCAACTGGAATTCACTGTTAATTTTGAGAGGAATATTTTCAATAGTTTTCACATTTAACGTTACATCTTCACCGACCAGTCCATCTCCACGCGTCACTGCCTGTACAAATATTCCATCGTGGTATTTTAACGAACACGCCAATCCATCCATCTTAATATCCGTAAAGAACTCATCAATCTTCCCACCAGGAATTAATTTTTCGTTTCGCGTAATCCAATCTCGCACCTCTTCTTCCGAAAACACATCAGCCAGCGAAATCATACGTTTTTCGTGTGTAACTTTTGTAAATTTATCTAACGGCTTTCCCGCCACTCTTTGTGTAGGAGAATCTGGTGTTATTAAATCTGGAAATTCGTTTTCTAGTAAACTTAATTCATGTTTCAACGAATCCGCCGCCGCTTCACTCATAATTGACTCGTCAAGTACATGATAATGATACCGATAATCATTTATCAGTTCACGTAACTTAAGAATTCGTTTTTCCGCCTCAACTTTTGTCATAGTTATATTGTAGCATATATTAGATTAGCTATCCTTTAAGCATCCAACGATAATACATATATAAATACGTAGTAATATATATGGCAGAAAAACATGTCATAGTCACAAGACAAATTGGCACAAACGGAATACCTTCCGTCCACTCAAATTGCTTCATCCACATATCAAATAAAATCAACGGCAGCATTACGAGAACCCAAACTATTGCAAGCATTAAAACTAAAGCGACTAAACGCAATATAAATCGTGTCCTTCTTCCCGCCATCAAATCTGAAGAAACATTTAAGGCTCTCAAAGGATACATTCCTGGTGCGCTGACCGCTACAAAAGCCATCAAGGATGACGACAGTAAATATCCAGACAATAGAATCATCAACGCAGCGAATATAAAGAACACTAAAGCATAAAAAGGTGTTGCCAAAAATTCAGTTTGCACGGCCGAAGAATACACGATTATCAAAAGAAAAATCGGAATACACTGAAAAACCGCTACCGCAAAGACCACAAAAGAGGATACAAGTGGCGTCATTGCATTATACAATCCATCTCTAAGGCTAACTTTATGGCCAGCTAATAAATGTCTAAGCAAAAATATCGTCGTTAGCCAAATAATTAAAAAGATTAAAACTCCAAACACCACCGGCGCTTCACTTGATTCTCCGGATAAACCTCCTGATGTAATAGTCGAAATCAAAAGTAGGGCCGCCTTTGCAACACTTCCAATATCCCCACCCGTCACTTCCGCACTTGTTTGGTCCATAATATCTTGGAACTGCACATAGCTTGACTCGCTCATAATCCCTACAAAAACCACATTCAAAACAACTGTTAAAACTAATAATGGTAAAAACAATTTCCAATTTTTAAAAATTATCCTAAAACTTGCCATAATATGATACATCACGCCTGGCACATTTAAGTCTCTATGATAATCTTCGCGATAGCTACGTCTAAACGATTTGTGTAAAATCACTCTTTTCGCGCGTTTTTCTTTTATAAAAGCTTTTAGCTCCAAAAATCTCACGCGAAAACCTTTTTTCTCGTGCTTTGTTTTATTAGTTTTTTTTATTTTTTTTACTTTCAGCAATTCTTCAATCTGTTCGTCTTGTACCTTGCCTAGTGCCTTATTTAGCTGTTTAGTTTTAGAACGTCTTTTTGCCATGCTCAAGTCTCTCAATTCTTTTTTCTAGTGGCGGATGCGATGATAATAGATTACTGAAAAAACCTTTTCTCAAAGGATTATTAATATACATCGATTCTGCTGCTATATTTTGACTCTTCATCGGTTGACTATGCGACTGTAATTTTTTCAGCGCATTGATCATTCCTTCAGGGTATCTCGTAATATTTACCGCAGAAGCATCTGCTAAGTATTCTCGCTGACGACTTACAGCCATTTGAGCAATTGTTGCTACAAATGGAGATAAAATTGCAGCAATTAAAACTAAAACATAACCCACTGGACTTCCTTCGTTATCGCGTCGTCGATTACCATAAAACATCATTCTGAATGCAATATCCGATATTAAACCTATTACACACACTAGTCCAAATACAATCATTGAAACTCTGATGTCGTAGTTTTTGACATGCGACATTTCATGCGCCATTACAGCATTTAGTTCTTTATCATTCATGATATCTAAAAGTCCAGTTGTTGCCGCCACTGAAGCGTGTTTTGGATCACGTCCAGTAGCAAATGCATTCGGAGCATTATCGTCAACAATATAAACCCTTGGCATCGGCAAACCAGTTGTAATCGACAAATTTTCTACTATATTATATAGTCTAGGATTATCCTTCTTTGAAATCTCACGTGCGCCAGTCATTGCCATAGCCAACGTACTAGATGCATAATATTGGAAAACAGCATAAATAATCGCGATTATTATTGTCCATACCGCCACCCACACATCATGATAATACCACGCAAAAAGCGCCGCAATTACGCCTACCAATAAAACAAAACCAACGATAATATAAATCGTCCTACGTTTATTTTCTGCAATTTGCTTATACATTTTGCTAGTCCATTTTGCGACAAGTGCCCCATAACTCTATGGAGCACTCGCCTATCTAATTAAAA
>JAFWBV010000012.1 GCA_017506895.1 Candidatus Saccharimonadota bacterium
ATTTGTCTCTTGTCCAACCGTTGCGTTTAAAGTATAGCCAGTCGAAGAGTTCGTAGATACACCAACCCTTATTATATTACTATCAGCCACATTACCAGGAGCTAAATTCGGGATTATCAGCTCAGGAGAAGATAAATTCAAACTAATCATCGAATTAAAAGTAAAACTAACTCTTTTTTCAGTAGAAAAAGATAAAGCAGATGTTTTCCCTACCAATAGTAAACCCAATACCAAGACAGGCAACAAAACATAAAATGCTCTCTTCATAAACCCATTATAGCATAAATATTTTGAAAACAAGAAAAATCCCCGACCATTTGGTCGGGGAAAAGACATTACCGTCTCTTGTTGTGGTTGTGACGGCTTTTCTTCCGTCTTTCCGCCTTAATCTCCTCGATCTCGGAAGACAACCACTTGTATTTAACTCTAGATGCAACGCTTATTGTGAACATAATGATAATGCCCATCACCAAAGCAACAGTGAATCCAAACCCGAATGGAGCCAGAAGACTCCACACAGCGGAATCGCCGTCTGCCAGATGATTGTCCGAAAACTGGACAATCCCCCAAAAGGACTCAAGCATTACCATGAGTCCGGCGATAACCCCCATTGTAATGGAGATGAGATCTTTGATGCCGTCGGTAAAGTTACACCGAATCGACAGGTGTTTAAGATCATACCGCTTCCAACCGATAATGGCTGCCATTATCAGCATTGCCGGCAGAACAAGCATCCAACTGTTAAATCCTAAAACTAAAACTCCACGATAATTACTTATCATTTCTTTTTACCCCCCTTGTAGGTATATAAGTTTTATGTGCCAGATGTTCTCCGCTTTCCCCCCAGAAAAACATCTTGACCTAATTATATCACACTTATGTTAAAATGTCAATATCAACACCTTAAAAACCACAGTCTACACCAAAAAACATCAATTCGCTCCCCCTATAGACTATCCATCGGATTACAGAAAAGCATCTCTGTGAACTATTTATATATCTCCAAAAAACTTCCCAGTAAATTATTCATCCACCTCTGGAGAGACTTCATCATAATCTAAGCCATAATTAGCATATTGGAGTCTCATATAGGCATCATCTAGCTCTTTCGCCATAGTTTTTAGGGGGTCCTCATTTGCTACTGGCATCACCATAAATTTCAAAGGTTTATTTAGACCACCACAGATTTCCATCGAATCGCTATAAGCCAATTCTTCTGGTATCGTTATTTCCCTAATACCACCCAAATTCATACCATTTATGCCAATATTCCATCCTTCAATCATCCCTAGCGATGCATCGAGAATTTTAGAGAAAGCCTTCGGATCATTATTATCATCAAAGGATGAATCAAAAATCGACTCATCGGCGCACCAACCCACATAATAAGCCAAATAATTGGTGTCTTCTTCGGTCAATTGTCGTCCAGAGCCCTTTTCTAAATCTCTAGTTTTAAGACCATTTTCATTCGCCGATGTTTCATTATAAGCTTTAATTTCGCCCTTATGAGCTATAAATTTTGCAAAATCTCCCGCCGTAGCCTCGCTAAATTCCTTCACTTTTTCATTATAGGCTTCTTGATATTGCGCTACCTTTGCTGGGTCAACTTTATTTTCATTCGAATCGCCAGATTTGCCCCCATTTAATACTATCGCAGCATAGCTCGCAATGATTGAACCCAGCATAATCACTGCGATTATAATAATGAATACTCTTTGTTTCGGACTGGTTCTCAGTTCTTTTTGGTCCATACAGATTACTCCACTTAATTTGTTCTATCTATTATAGCACAAAAATAACCCCCTAAGGGGTTATTTTTTTGATTTAAGCTTTTTTCTCAGGTTTCTTTAAGATTGCAACTTTTTTAAACGAACCGCCTGCTTTCTTAATCGCTTCGACAGCCGACTTTGAAGCAAATTGCGTTTCTAGCTCAATCTTTGACTTAAGCTCACCACGGGTAATCACTTTTACCTTCACAAAAGGCGAAGATATCAATGAAGCATCCGCCATCACATTATTATCAACCTTGCCAGAAAGCTCATTTAGTCTATCAGTATAGACCACTTCAGCCTTTGGATGGAAAGATTTAAATCCTTTTAGCTTAGGCACTGCCTGCATAATGGCGCGCTGACCGCCCATAAATCCTGTTGGCATCTTTGAATGACCAGTACGAGACTTTTGACCCTTAGTGCCACGTCCAGCAGTTTTACCTTGTCCAGCTGAAATACCACGACCTTTACGAGATGGACGCGTGTTCTTGGTAACGTTCAAATCATTATATTTCATTATTTATCCTTTCCGGCAGAAGTCTTCTTGGCCGTCGTCTTTTTAGCCGTAGTAGCCTTTTTAGTGGCTGCAGGCTTCTTTGTGCTAGCTTTTTTGGTTTCAACTTTCTTGGTTTCAACTTTCTTGGTTTCAACCTTCTTAGTCTCAACTTTTTTAGCTGCAGGCTTCTTTGCTTCAACCTTCTTAGTATTAGGCTCCTTGACCTCAGTCTTTTTTACAGATTCAGTCTTCCGAATCTTAGCCTTACCTTCATTGTTAACCCACTCATTTCTAGGTGTTTGTTGTTTCAAACCTTCAATCACTGCATAAGCAATGTTGACCTTATTGGTCGAACCAAGCGATTTAGAAATCAAATTCTTTACACCAGTAAGGCCCATAATTGAACGCACTGTACCACCGGCGATAATACCAGTACCAGGAGCTGCTGGTTTCATTAAAACATCAGCGCCAGTAATTTTAGTACGAGTTTCATGACAAATAGTCTCACGATCCATATTAAATGTAATCATCGACTTTTTTGCTTTGCGTTCAGCCTTTGAAACAGCCGTCGTCACATCGTTGCCTTTAGCAACACCAATACCAACTTTGTTTTTGTGATTACCAATTGCGACCAATGCTTTAAAACGCATTCTGCGTCCACCAGCCACTGTTCTGGATACACGATCGACTGCAATGGTAATCGAATCATATTCTTTTTTGCCCGCATCTGCACGCACGCGATCACGACGATTCCTGCGATCCATACGCTTACCAGAAATATCACGAGTTTGCTTGGTCGCAGCAACCTTATCTTCCATCTTTAGGGTGCCGGATTTATTGATTACTCTTGGGGCTTTTTTATCAGTTTCAGCCATAATTAAAACTCCAATCCTTCTTTGCGAGCTGCTTCAGCTAGCGCCGACATGCGCCCAGCATATAATTTAGAACCACGGTCAAAGACTACTTTGGAAATCTTTGCAGCCTTCGCCTTTTTAGCAATTTCTGCACCAATCTTAGCAGCTTTTTCCGTCTTAGTACCAGTCACCTTACCACCAACTGTAGTTGCATAGCAAAGTGTAGCCTTCTTATCATCATCAATAATCTGTGCAGTAATATGTTGGTTACTGAAATGCACAGATAATCTTGGGCGTTCAGCGGTACCATGTATTTTTGCGCGAGTTCTTTTCGCTCTATATTCCTTTAGCATTATTTCTTACCCGCCTTTCCTGCCTTACGAAGAATTACTTCATCGACATATTTAATACCTTTACCCTTGTAAGGTTCAGGCTTCTTTAGTGCACGGATTTCTGCGGCAACCTGACCAACTTTTTGTTTGTCAATGCCAGAAACAGTGATTTCCATTTTATTGGTGGCAAGTTGGACGCCTTCTGGAGCCTTGTATTTCACTGGGTGCGAAAAACCAAGCGCCATTTCAATTTCTTGTCCACCACCTGATAGACGGAAACCGACACCGTTTATTTCTAGTTTTTTCTCATAGCCTTTAGTGACACCGATAACGGCGTTGTTAATCAATGCACGTTGAAGGCCGTGCCAAGCACGAGACTTTGGCTCATCATCTTCGCGAGTGACGGTCAAAGTAGTACCATCGACAGAAACCTTGGTCTTAGGTTGTACTGGAACAACGAGTGAACCCTTCGGTCCCGCAACAGTAATTTCGCTGTCGCCGACCGTGATTGTCACTCCCGCCGGAATCTCGATGGGTTGTTTTCCGATACGACTCATTTGTCTCCCTTTGTTAAATTATTATTATCAAAATCATTATATCATAATTGTTTAGATAAGTAAACCTTTTAACCACCGATAATTTTAGCAGGATTTCCCACTAGCAGCTTTTTTAGTTCGGCCTCATTATAATACTTCAAATATTTTTTTATGGCCAATGAATGTTGCTTTTTCATTTTCTCCACATCACCCGGGTGATGGATATCACTCCCAAAAGTAAAGATTAGTTTCTCTTTTGCAAGTTTCCTTATTGCTTTCTTGGCATTTCTACCGTATTTTCCGAGTATACTATACAGATTACACTGAAATAACACCCCATTTCTGTATAATTCTCTCGCAATCTCAAAATCTTTCTCAATAATCGCATACCTTTCAGGATGCGCCAAAACCACTTTATAACCACAATTCATCAAATCCATCAAAATATCCTCGTAATTTGCATATTCTTCATTCAGCGGTATTTCCACTAATAAATATTTACTTTCAGCTAAAGTTGCAATTTTACCCGCTTTTAGCAAATCCTTAATTCGTCGATCGATGTATATCTCATTACCAAGATATATTTTCACATTTATCGCTTCCGTTTCCAAAGCTTTTTTAAGTTCCATCAGCTTTCGCATATTGTCGTAGCGAGACGATTCATAATTTGACTCGGCAATAAAATGCGGTGTAGCCACTATATCGGTTACACCCATTTCAGTTAAAACTCGCACAATCTCAACGCTTTCAGTCAGTGTTCTTGCGCCATCATCCACACCCGGCAAAATATGTGAATGTATATCAATCATTTTTATTTAGAATCACCGTAATAATAATAGTTACTATAATACTTTGTTGACTTACGATTCACCATATTAAATACTATACCAGCTACCCGTGAACCAACTTTATCAAGCGCATCTTTTGCTGCCAATAATTCATTTCTTGCAGTTGAACCTTCCTTTACTACAATCAAAGTTTCATCAACTAAGCTTGAAAGGATCACTGAATCAGTCAAGCCACCAACCGGAGCGCCATCAAAAATGACTATATCATAATGATCACTCAAAATCTTGACTAAACGTTTATTCTTTTGAGACGCCAAAAGTTCACTTGGATTTGGTGGATAAGTTCCACAAGTAATTAAATCTAAATTTTTAATTTTTGTAGCGTGCACATAAGAGCCCAGTTTTCTTAAGTCGCTCGCCAAAAGATTCGATAACCCTTCAGTATTTGGGATACCAAATACTCTATGGAGACGTCCTTTTCTTAAATCACAATCAACTAAAAGAACCCGCTTATCAGCTTGCGCGAATGAAATAGCTAGATTAGAAGACACAAAGCTTTTCCCTTCTGCTGCATTCGAACTCGTCACCAAGATAGTCTCTAACTCTTTATCAATTGACGTAAATTGAAGATTGGTACGCAAACTTTTAATATTCTCGCTCACGACCGCCTTTGGCGAACTTTCTACAATCAACTCATTTCCAAGCCTCTTTGATTTTACGTTACCTTTAACAATTGAACCAGTTACCGGAAGGCCAATCATCTTTTCAATATCATCATTGTCTTTGAGAGTATCATCAAGATAGTATCTAAGAAAAGCAAAGCCAGCTACCGCGACAATCGCTATCACTACGCCCAAAACCAAATCACGCATCAAGGTGTCATTAGCTGGACTTTCCGGAGCCACTGCCACTGACAACTGTTTAACGTTTTCAATCTTGTAAATATCCGTTACTTGTTTTGCAAATACCGTCGCAATCTCATTCGCAATTTGTGCCGCCAATCTCGGGTTTAGATTTTTTGCAGAAATACTCAAAATCGCAGTATCATCAACTGGCTTAATAGTAAGCGATTTACTCAATTCTTTTGGAGTAAAATGCAAGCCCAAGTTCTCGATCACCTGGTTTAAAACCAACTCACTTTTTGCAATCTCACTATAAGTCGTAGCTAATTTTTGACTAGCATTAATATCATTTAGCGAAACCGCATTCCCTTCTATACTATCAGACTTTGCAATAACTACAGTGGTATGAGCTTGATAAATCGGTTTCTTAAAAAATTTATCATAAACAAAAACACCAACCACGATAGCAACAATTGCAATAATAAACAATACAATATAGCGTTTTAAATAGTTAAAAAAATCTTTTATATTTATTTCTTCCATTAATAACTCCTACATCCCATTATAACATAAGCGGGTAGATTGTAAATGCTTTTATGTTTGCAATTTATCATTTATTCAGCCTGCGTTTCTTCCACTACTTCATCTACCACTTCTTCGACCTCGACTTTCAAATATTCATTAATTTTATTAACAGCGTTCACCACAGAATCTTCATATGGAATCATGACATATAAAGGCAAATTTGCACCCATACTATATGTTGGCTCCATTGTGCCACGACCATCCACCGAAATTGATTCAACTTCCCAATTTACTGGATTAATAATTTGTGAACGTACAAATTCGATAATATCGTCTCGGCCAAGAGATGTTTCAAACGAGTCTGCCGCTATATTTAATATTTCTGGCACTTTTAGAAGATAATTTTTAGAACCTGAAAACTTCTCAATAATAGCCCTGATTACTTCTTGCTGGTTATACCCACGATGCCGATCTCCAAGCGTATATGATTTTCGTTCACGCGCAAACCTTAAAGCACAATTACCGTCGACGTGTTGCTTACCTTCTACAAAATGACATCTTTCACCTGAAGCACTCAGTGTCAAGTCCATATCTGAATTAATATCAATTCCACCTAGTGCGTCGACCACCCTTACAACGGTATCAAAACTCACTTTTATAGTATGATCAATATTAATACCGAGAAAATCTTCAATAGTTGTTTTACTTTTTTCAATTCCATAAACGCCCGCATGGGTTAACTTGTCTTTTAACCCAGTAGTCCCATGGAGCTGCACATATGTATCACGTGGAATCGAAACCAATAAAACCTTGCCTTGTTTTTGATTTACGACCACTACAATGTTTACGTCTGAACGTCCCACAGACTTCAACCCATTTCTAGAATCACTACCTGATAAATATATTATAAAAGGCTCCAAAGTAATATCTTTATCCGAAATTTCAACCTCGTCTCCGTCAATCGTAATCTTAAAAGAATAAACCACATGCAAATCTTCAATTGAGTAATTTTCGTTTTCACTGTCATCGCTCATCACATCCGACCAGCTATTGTCCAACACAATTGCATCCGTCAAACCATTTCTTAAAACTTCAAGCATTGTACCGACATCATCATAATGGTCAATTTTGATTGTGGCAAGTTTTTCAAGAAGCTGTTCTGCTTTACCCACTTCAGGATCAGTTTTCAAGAAACCCACGCTTTTATGATTTAATTGTCCTAAATCTTTTATTTCATCATTGATTGCTAATACATCATAAAGCTTTGTTTCCGGTTCTTTTACGGTTATTTTGTTTAAGAAACCATTAAAAGCATCAGTATATTTTAAAGCAAAAATACCACCAACTACACAGACTATCGCCACAATCGAACACAAAATTTGCGCCCATATTTTAGAACGACGAAATACTAATAGAATTATAATGTTTAAAACTAAAAGAACTGCCAATATTAAACTAATAACTACGATAATCCATTTTTCGACAATCTCCATTCTAATTAAAGAAATAATTAAAAGCAGCGAAACCATTAACTGAATAGCCACCAACAACAATTTAACACCAAACCACAGATTTTTTTTGAAACTTTTTTTACTTTGGCTTCGTTCTTTCACTTTTACTCCTTTTTATCATTAATCGCGCGCAAATAAATCTCGTGTATAAATTTTTTCCTTAACATCTTCAATCTCAGGCATCATTCGGTTTGCTACAATAATCGAACAATCATTTTTGAATCTCTTTAGGTCATTAGTCACTTCAACACCATTAAACTCTTTGTCTTTAAGCGTTGGCTCATAAATCAAAACTTTCTTTTTCTTTTCAATTAAAATTTTGATAATATCATGGACTGCCGCATCACGAAAATTGTCTGAATCAGTTTTCATTGTAAGGCGATATATACCAATCAACTTCGGATTTTCGGCAATTATTTCATCCGCAATGAACTGCTTGCGTGTAATATTTGCCTGCACAATTGCCTTAATCAAATCTTGTGGCACACCCTTATAGTTCGCCAACAATTGCTTAGTATCTTTAGGTAAACAATAACCACCGTATCCAAACGAAGGGTTATTGTAATGTGTACCAATACGCGGGTCCAATGAAATGCCATTGATAATACTCTTCGGATTAATTCCCTTCACCTTTGCATATGTATCCAACTCATTAAAATAAGCAACGCGCAGTGCCAAATAAGTATTAGCAAACAATTTAACCGCCTCAGCTTCTTTACTGTCCATAGTCAGAACTTGCACATTGTCAGCTAAAGCTGCGTCTCGCAATAATTCTGCAAATCTAACCGCTTCTTCTGAATAAGAACCTACAATGATTCGTGATGGATATAGATTATCATATAACGCTTTACCTTCACGCAAAAATTCTGGCGAAAAGAAAATATTATTTATGTTGTATTTTAGCCTTACCGCATCGACGTAACCTACCGGAATCGTAGATTTAATCACCATAGTAGTTTTTGGATTCCCAAGCGATATCACTTTTTCAATAATATCTTCCACTGAACTAGTATTAAAAAAATGTTTATCAGAGTCATAATCTGTCGGAGTCGCAATAATCACATAATCTGCATCACGAAATGCTTCTTCCCAGTCGAGAGTCGCCTTTAGATTTAGTTTTCTCTCGCCATTAGCCGCTTCATTAAAATATTTTTCAATATATTCATCTTGAATTGGCGAGACAAATTTATTCACCATTTTAACTTTTTCTGGGATAATGTCTAACGCGACTACTTCATTGTTTTGAGCCAAAAGCGTTGCAAGTGATAGTCCAACGTAACCAGTTCCAGCTACTGCTATTTTCATTCAAAAAACTCCAAATTATTATGATAATTATATATATTATATATGTAATACTTTAAAACGTCAATTAAACATAAAGATTTAGCTATAAAACTCTTTATACCATTCAGCAAATTTACGTAAACCTTCGCGAAGCGAAGTATGTGGTTTAAAACCAAAATCTCTTTCTAACGCGCTAGTATCTGCATAAGTTACCGGCACATCGCCTGGCTGCATAGGCGCTAATTCCTTATGCGCCTCAAAATCATAATCTTCTGGCAAGACCTTGGCGCGAATCAACTCTTCTTGCAAAATCTGAACAAAGTCTAATAAGTTTTCTGGATTTGAATTGCCAATATTATAAACTTTATATGGCGCAATTGGTAAGCCATCTTCACCGTTTTGTTTTTCTGGCGCTTTCGCCATTACACGCATTACACCTTCTACGATATCATCAATATAAGTAAAGTCGCGTTTACATTTGCCAAAGTTAAAAATTTGAATCTTTTCGCCTTTGATTAACTTATTAGTAAAGCCAAAATAGGCCATGTCGGGCCGACCGGCCGGACCATAAACAGTAAAGAATCGTAATCCAGTAGAGGGGATGTTGTATAGTTTGGAGTACGCATGTGCAAGTAGCTCATTTGATTTCTTGGTCGCAGCATATAAACTCACGGGGTTGTCGACTTTGTCATCTACTGCAAACGGGACTTTTTTATTACCACCATAAACTGATGACGATGATGCATAAACTAGATGCTCCGGCTGATAATGTCGACAAGCTTCGAGAATGTTATAAAAGCCAATAAGGTTTGACTCAATATAGGCATCTGGATGATCAATGGAATATCTTACGCCAGCTTGCGCCGCTAGGTTTACTACGATGTCTGGATGATATTCTTCAAAAAGCTTATTAACGGCTTCTTTGTCTGCTAAATTACCTCTAACAAAAATAAAGTTCTGATACTGCTCTAAATCTTTTAGGCGATATTCTTTTAGTTTCACGTCATAATAATCGTTCACGCTATCGAAGCCAATTACCTTCGCTCGCGGGTTTTCCCCACAAACTCGCTTCGCGAGATTTGCACCAATAAACCCAGCTGCGCCGGTAATCAAAATAGTTTTTTCATCAAAATCAATCATATTACTCATACTCATATCTTACTTTATAGCGCTGACTTTTTCAACCCTTACCCCACAATATTAAGTTTATATCGAGACCTGATACAAAAATACCAATTATTTTTTGCGCTTCATAAATCTCGATATGATTTTTCTAAATTCAGACATTAATTTTTTACATGTTTCGAATTCAAAAATAAGCGAATTCAATAACACAATTATTAAATATACAATAATGCCCGCAATAGCACCAAACCGCAAGCCACAAAACAAGAAGGCAGCTAGGTTTATTATGAAATATATATAATCTTTTAAATTAAGTGCATATTTCCTTAAATCTATCTCACCTATAATAAACCAGATAAAGTTCGTTATCAATGTTGCCACAGCGATAGCAATCATATTTTTAAATAGCAAATATCCTATAGTGTTTAGTAATACAGAGACTCCTATAACGCACAGCATTATTTTAAAATATTTTTTCTGCTGCTTGTTCGATTTATATAGATTAACATGTACAGTTTTTACCATTATAGCAACATATTGTGCAGATACAAGAAAGAACAATACACTAACCGAGTCTAAGTATTTATTTAGCCATAATTCTATCACAAATTTCGCCGGAAAGGCAAACACCACTATTGCGGCTGCCAATAATAATGAATATCTTTTTACTCTTACTACTCTTTCTTTTGATTTTTGTTTGCAAAAATAATTATACATTGTAGTAGAAATTGGAGTAATGAAAATATTTAAATAATTTTCTACACCAACCGCAAAAGAATAATATGCAAAGTTAACCATACCGAGCAGATTTTTAACAAAAAGCCTATCAATTGACGTAAAAATCACATTGCAAAAATTTCCAGTCATCAAAAATATACCAGAGCCTATATTCTCTTTTAGATAGTTTTTTTCAAATTTTATTTTTCGTTTCGGTTTGCCAAGAATTTTTCTTAATTCACATTCAATGAATACCCAATACAAGAAATATACTACTACGTAAGCAATAATATAAAATAAGTAATTGTCTGTTTTTATAATTAATAAAAGAATTAGGTTAACAATAAAAGTCATTATCGTATGGATATTGGTATATCTAGAATACTTTTTAAATTCTCCGACGGCAACATAAAGATTCCGTACGTAATTAGACACACCTACCGGCAAAACAACCAAAGAACACAGCAGTAATATTTGATTCCCAACAATGAGCGAAGCGCCCATCATCAGAAAACACATTACGATCTGAAATATCTTAAATGTATCAAATTCTGTTTTCGCCGCTTTACTATCTATTGTATCAATGGTTTTCCCTCCTACTCGTAAATACATACCATCAGAATACCCTAAATGCAAAATACCTAAATATGTTACATACAAGGTAAATAGCTTTATATTGGCATATGTATCAACGGAAAGAATTTTTGGCAGAATAAAGGCCGTAAAAAGACTGATAATAAGATTGACGACGTTTGCTATAAAAACATACACAATACCTTTTTTGATACTAGTTCCGGAAGTCTTTTTAGCGTCTTTAATAGTTGCACGCGATGCCTCCTTTTTATTATTCATTTTTTGCACTCTCACCTTTCTCTATTCTATCTAGCCAATTATAAAAACTATAGTAATCGACTATTTTTTTATCTATTTCTTTATAAGGAGCTTTCATAAATTCAGCAAGCCCCTTAAAATCATCTATTCCAACTACAAAAATGTTTTGCTTGTCGTAAAAATCATAATTCACTATATCTTTATAATCTGTTATCAACTTCTTTTTGTAGAACAATGCTTCAAGCGGTCTCAAAGTTAGTCCGCATAACTGGCTAGGAACAATATCTACTATACATTTAGAGCTAGCTATATAGTTTAAATAGTCTATATAATCGATTCTATCCTCTTTAGAGTTCACAATATTAAAAAAACATTTTAAGTTAGCAGTTTCTGCTATTTTTTTTATTCTAGAAAGAATTTCTCCTCTGTCTTTGTCTTTTCCTATAAAAACTAGATCAAATTTATGCTTATCATTATTTAGACTTGGCAATTTATAGTAAAATTGAGAATTATATTTTAATTTATATTTTTTTGCATCAAAACGACTATAAGTCCAGATTTCATCAAATAATCTACTATCAATATTGGTTTTATTAAGCTCCACCAAATTCCAACGCCAGAGAACGATTTTAGCTTTAGTGTTATTTCTAACAAAATGCACTATTTTGTTATAATCTCTGATATGGCTATCAAACATTATGACGAGTCTGCATTCTTTCCTAGTTATATGTTTTTTCCAACCACCGTAAAAAATAGGGTCAACATTAACAATATTCAGTTTAACGATTATTTTTCTGGCAATACGTAATATTAGTTTATCAGAATAAAACGTGAATACATTATCTAGCCAATCAAGAAACAAATGGCTATTACTAATTATTACAACTTCTTTCGGCTTTCTCTTACCCATAACGAAACGCGACCATTGCATCTTAACATTAAGTGTTTTTTAAAACGAAGTCTTTTTTATCACTAGCGGCCAAGTTTTTACTATAAATCACTTTGTTTTTTACCTTTCTATAGTATTCGTCTATACTCTCTATGACCTTCGCCGGCACACCAACCGCAACGCTTTCAGAAGGTATATCTTTAGTGACAACTGCTCCACACCCAATTATTACATTGTCGCCGATAGTAACTCCTGGCATTATAATAGTATTTAGCCCGACATGGACATTAGAACCAATTTTAACTCTTCCAAATTTATCAGCATTCCTTAGTTTACCATTGTTTCTCAATACCCATAAACCACCATCGTGTGTTGTGATTTTTACGCCCATAGCCAATCTAACATTATCACCTATCTCAACTAAATATGGTTCGCTACCAAAGCTCACATTGGAATATATCTCACAATTATTACCAATTTTTACACCCATCTCGCGTACCAGTTTTTCTCTTTTTTTAAAACCGCAGAATTTATATTCTAACTTTTTAATTATATTCATATCTTCTCCATTATGCTATATATTATACCATCAAGTATTTACAAAAATTATACTGTAATCAGAAAACATATTAGTCACTAATATATAACAGATGCACATTACTATAATTAGGATTGATGATAATAATCTATTTTTGGCGTTAAGCTCTTGGATTGAGTTAGGAATTATGAAACAGAAAGAATCACGAGTATAGGCAGCTATCCTACTAAACGCATTATTCTGTACAGCAAAAAACTGCATTATTATTGTAAATAAAGATATTTTGACAATGCTTTCTTTTTCTTTGTCTCGTGAATACCTTTTTAAAATTAAATACACAATAAACAATATTATATAAAACAATAATAGTTTAATCCCCCCTCCAGAAAATACTTTGTCAGCATATCGATCATAAAAATCGTTCATTAATAAATTGGATATCTGTGAACTAAACATTAAACACAAGATAGTAATAACCGTTAGAAATACATTCTTATATTTAGATCGCGGTATATTCACAATCGGATAAACCAATAGCAAAACTAAGGCGGTCTTGTGGAATAGTGAGGCTACAATTATAGCCAATAAGTATTTGAAGAATTTTTTATTATCAACTAAATAAAAACAAGCCAAAAATATTGATATAGCAATAGCCTGACGTAAGACATAAAACTCTATATGAAAAGTACCTATCGTAATAAACATTACGATACTTAATAAATAGTTCTTAGAATAACGTCTTATAAAAAGGAATGGACCGATAAGAGTAATAAGTGAAACTATACATAGCATAATGTGCGAATCGTTAGTAACCAATCTAATCCCATATAGGAGAATCTTAAATAATACTTCCCACCTATTTTCAAACAGTTTTTCGATATGATTAATATCGATATTATTAAAGAAATTCTCGTATGTGATCATATCAGAATATGGCTTTCTTATGCATAAAAATATCAATAATAAAACAAACGAAATAATTAGAAATATTTCATTTCGCCACTTTAGACGCGGAATTGTGGCAAGAATAATCCACACAAAAATAATCATAACTATAAGCAATATGACATATTCTGATGAATTCATTTACTTTTTTCCTTCGTTTGATAAGCGTTTTTTTCTACAAAATCTAGCCATTCGTTATAGATTTTTTCTGGATTCAATTTTTTTCTTAATTTAATGGCATTGTTAGAAATCTTATTACTAAACTTAGCGTCTTCAATTATTAGACTCAATCCTTGTACCATCTCGTCAACGGCGTTCTTTTTAACTAGTATTCCATTCTCCATATTATTGATTAGCTCCCTAGCTCCACCACCATCACAATCCGTGACCACACATGGTATACCAATACACATAGCTTCAATTAAAGAGTTCGACATCCCCTCATAATTAGAAGCCATCAAAAAACATGCAGCATTCGATATGCGCTCAGGGACATCTTTTACATATCCCATAAAAGAGACTTTATCCGTAAGATTATATTCTGCTACCAATTTTTTTAAACTCTCTTCTTCGCATCCTTGCCCATAAATCTCCAAAGAATAATCTGGATGTTTTTTTTGAAACTTATAAAATGATTCAATAATCATTGGGTAGTTTTTTTGTTTTCTGAGTCTACCCACAGCCACTATTCTGTTTTCAACTTTAACTCTTTTTGAAACAATTATATCTGTATTAATTGCATTTGGAATTACAATTCTATTTCTTATATTTCTATAATAATTAGAAATATCTTTTGTCTGTATCACCAATCCATCACATCTTTTAACCGCAAATTTCATTAAAAACCTATTAATCATATTATAGGTTGTAGGGTCATTTCTATCCGAAATAATTATCTTCCCTTTGATATATCTTCTTAATCTTGTCAGGAGAAACGCGTTTAGCGGTAACATTGTTACGTAACAAGGTACGCTAGTATTATTTTTTACATATTTCTTTAGGCCTATCCACTCAATCATAATATTTTTAATTCTGTTAGCCCGTTTCTTCTCATCTAACAAATTAATTCTATTAATGCCTTTAGTCAATTCATATGTATCATTTTTATTAGATAGCGTCACTACATCTACGTCAAAGTTTTTATTATAAAAATAATTAGCTAAATTACATGTTACTCTTTCAGAACCTCCACCAGAAAGGCTACTAATGAAAAAAGTAATCCTATTCCTTCTGGCAACTTGATTATTCTTTATCATATACTCATCTCCACCCTATTTTAAATCTTTTCCCAATTACAAAATCAAAACTATCCGGCTTAAAAACCATATATCCACCAGCATTAAAAAATGTTAGCTCTCCAAAAATAATCTTACCGTTTACGTTATAAAAATCCACCCTAACATGCGGAAAGCTTTTCGAAAGTTTTTCCGCTAACACAATCATTTCATCGATATTATTACATAATTCCTGTTTTGCAATAGAGATATCGCAGTAATCCACCCCAACACCTTTTAACCATTTCTTATCACGGCTATAAAAACTCATTTCTCCATTATTATGATTTTTAGCATAACCAGACCTCTTGTAAAAATATTCAACTTTACCATTAAAACAAAAGAATTTATAATCATCTAAATCTTTGTTTTCTTGCTCTAAATATTCTTCGACTATTACACGATGCTGAAGAAAGTCATAAGGCCATTCCCTACTGACAGATTTACCTGGCTTCATTCTTAACCATTTTTTTATTGTCTCTTCAATTCTTTTTTCATCATAGTTTCTATTATTCTTATCAACGATAAGTACAGCATTACTTCCACCACCAATCGTGTCTTTAACTACGAATCTGTCGGGAAGTTTATGTAAGTCAACATCTTCCGGCTTTTCATATACAGCGTACAGTCGATTCAGTATTTTTGAATAACCCCTTTTTTCAAGATAATTCCTTACTTCGTACTTATCAACACATTGCTTCATCACAGGGTCACGATATTCTAGCTTATATTTTTGTAGTTTTTCTGTAAACCGTTGCGGATTTTTAAGATTAAGTTTTCGTCCTGTCTTGATACGATATTGAATTTTTACCATCGTTTTATCTGGTACCCAACTTAATAAACTCAAAATCCTCAATCTAAGTTCTCGACTTTTTAGTATTTTTTTATAATCCACCATTACTCCACCCCCATCACTTCAAGCATCCGCTCATCAATAATCTCAATCGTGAATTTTTCCAAACACATTTGATACGATTTATCACCCATCTTCTGTAAATCAGACCTATGCTCTATCATGTAAATTATTTTATCGGCAAGATCTTTAGCGCGCTTAGCTTTTACGAAATAGCCATTTTCTCCTTCTGCAATAGTTTCACGGCAACCCGGCGTATTAGTTGTAAGAATTGGCCTCCCCATCGCCATCGCTTCGAGCAATGTACGAGGAATCCCTTCACGATAATACGTTGGCAATACAAATACGCTACACTCGCCAACATATTTTTCGACATGATTTGTTTCGGGAATATATTTAATTACTCCTTCATCTATAAAAGGCTTTAATTCCTCCATATTAATTGCGTTTTTGTTCTTATCAATTGCGCCAATGTAGGCAAATTCTGCATCTGGGTATTTTTCCTTAACAATTTTCGCGGCTTTAAAATATTCCATTACGCCCTTTTCTTTTATAACGCGCGAAACCATCAAAAAACTAACTTTATCCTTAGGTAAGTTGTTACGAGAAAACTTCTTTAAGTTCACACCCGAGCCATTCACGAGCTCACATTGACTGCGTTTAACTAATTCTCTAGCCACAAATTCATTTATATCGTCACGGTTTTGAAAGATTACTTTTTTGTTATACTTCAAAGCATATTTATATAAATGACTACCAACGAATCTTAAAATATGCATCTTCAATGTATCAGAAGAAAAAATCATACCCAGCCCACAAATCAATGAATAAATCTCTTTTACTCCGGCACGATTTGCGGCAATGGAGCCAAAAATTACTGGCTTAATTGTAAATGAAAAGACTTTGTCTGGTGCTTCTTCCTTTATAATTTTTTTGAGATTACGGTAATACGAAAACGCACCAAATACTGATAAAGAATTCTTATTTAAATTCACTAAACGCACTTTTATGCCATTTTGCTTAAAAAAACTCTTGTCCACATTTTCCGGAACCACTACGACAACTTCATAACCTTTTTTCTTGATATCACAAAGCAAATCACCGCGAAAATTCACCACTGCTTTAGTTTTAGGGCCAACCATCAAAAACTTCTTTGCTTTTGCCGCAAGATTAGCATTATCTATAGTTTCTCTCGCATTATTTTTTGGCATATTACTCCACGGTATAAAAATACCACTATATATAATATATATGTTATCCCCCCAAAAGTCAATTATGCTTATACCAAAATTCAGCCGGCAACGACCCCACTAATCGTCACCGACTAAAATTTTATTTAGTATTTACTTCTTACGCCTGATTGCCGCAGTTACTAGAATTGGCACTCCGATCAAAGTCATCATCACCACAGCTAAGCCTGCCGCCAATGTGTTTTCGCAAGTCACATTACCACCACCACGCACACCAGTAAATCTACCTGTCTCCGGTGCTGGTGGAATGATATCACCACCACATCCACCTTCCGCACATGGATCGTCTAATTCATGATAATTTATGAATAATGTTCCATATTCGTCGTTATACATTTCTAATTGTTCATATTCATCCGATTCCAAAATCTCTTCTGCAGTATAAACAATCACTTCTGCATACTCATCCGCATACGGCAATCCTTCCCACACAAAACCCCAGATATCTCCAGTCACATAATCTTCATCTTCTTCGTCGATGATATAAGCATCATTCATCGTCAAATCAATCGTATCGATTATCTCGCCGTTTGCAAGTAGGTTAATCGTCAGTTTTTCTGGACGTTCGCCATCCTTATCATGTGCATCTTCCCAGATTTTATCCACGTAATACATAATTCTGTCTACTTCATATTCGTTCGTAATTTCAAATACAATCTCATCGTCCTTTTCAACCTTCTTTTCTACATCATTATCACCTGAGACAGTTAATTCAAAGTTCTCTACATCGGCATTACCTTCTGTCACTGTATAATTACCAGTTGGAATTCTGCCTTCTACTTTACAGGTAATTAACTCGTCAGAAATTGCACAATCATCGCCTGCCACTAGAACTATCGTGCCATTCTCGCCAAAGTCTTCTGGACCTTTAACAGTAAACTCCAAATCAGCTAATACTTCTGCCTTTAAGCCCTTCACAGTCTTTTCAATGGTTAATGATTTCGCTAAGCTGCGTTTGTTCACTACTGTCATAGTTAACGTTTCTGCGTCCCATACATATTTATCACTGCCGCTCTTTGTAAACTCACAAGTCTTAGTATACGTATTCACTAGAGTAGTCGCATCAGTATTAGCTAGCACACTACTACAAATCACTGAAACCGTCGCCGAACCTTCCACCAAATCATAACCATCCAAAGTAGCTTTTTCACTAATCGTATACTTAAGATTATCTTCTTTATTAGTAGACGAGATGTAGACATTCTTTAATGTCATACCTTCGGCATCCGTCTGTCGATCAACAGAACCTTCAGCCGCAAACGTCACACCAGCCATCGGTTTGTAATCTTCATCAACTTTCTTAATATAGAATTTAGTTGCACCTTCGTAGACAATCTCATCTTTCGCTTTCTTCCAAGTATTAGTGACCGTATTCCCTTCTTCCATCTTGGTCCAACTACCAGTAATTGCACCGTCGTTCGAACGAATAACAATTACACTCTCACCTTGACCAAATGCCGTTTCGCCAATCATTGATTCACGTACTGAATATTCAATCGGTTCACCATCTTCATTTGCATAAAGATTAGTAAACGTATAAGTCCACTCATTATTTTGGCCAGCCATAATTTCAGCTCTATCAATTACGTCGCCGTTTGCTAATAGTTCCACCGAGACTGAACCAGGACGCACTAGTTCATTACCTTCACCCGCCCAAACCTTTTGTGCAACAATATCATCATGCATTGCAGGCTCATGGGTATTTGTGAAAGTAAACACTCCGTCTTTCATTACGCCATTATCAGAACTATATTCATCGCCAAGATTCTCTTCTATAGCCGTATATTCAATTTCTTCAGCATCTTCATTCATGAGTGGCAATTCAGTCCATTCATGTTCCCAATCATCACCTTCTAATTCAACCGGTTCACCATAAGCTTTTCCATCTGCAAGTAGTGTAATAGCCAAAGTATCTGGACGAAGACCATCACGATCATCATCATCGTTCCAAATTTTCTTAACTTTATAAGAAGCAGTATTAACCGAATTATAAGTATTCTTAAACTTAAACTCTGCAGTTTCACCCACACCAACTGCCACCTTTACTCTCTTACTTGTTGGTTCGCTAGTATAAGTAAAGTTAGTAATATCTGCGTCTTTTTCAGTAACCGTGTACTCACCAACTGGAATTAAGACATTATCGCCGTCAATTATACAAGTCAGCTTGCTGCCAGAAATTGTACATTCTCTGTCACCATTTCCGATAGTCGTTTCGGTAAATCCATCCGGACCAGTAATGGTAAACTTAATTTGGCTCTTTTCTCCAAAGGCTTTTGCAGAAATGCCTTCAAAAGTCTTCTCGATTTTTAATTCATCCGCAAGTGCTTGGTTTGTCACAAGCAAAGTCGAATTATTTTTTTGCCAAACATAGCCATCCACCGCAGTTCTTACTGCAAACCCAAAGCTCTTTGTGTAAGTATTAGTTAAACTCTTTTCATCGACAGAAAGCTCCAAATTAGTAGTAGCCGTCAAAACTTCCGTACCCGTAACTATATCATAGAATTCTGGCGCACTAGTTTCTGTAATATTAAAGGTATAACTATTTTCTGGTTTTTCAGTAGCTCCCGAAAATTCCACTTTTGCTGTACCTTCGTTCCCAGTCGTATAAGTTTTATTGCCAACTGTAAAAGTAACTCCAGCAAGCGGCGCGTTATCTTGATCAACCTTTTTAATATTGAATTCTCCCACGCCAGTATAAACTGTCTCGGCTGGTGTCCAAGTGTTAGTGATTTCGACACCGTTTTTGGTAGCAACCCATTTACCTTCCAATGCATTGTCCTTATAAACATATAAAGTATTATCGCCATTTAATGCACTACCGGCAATATCCTTTTCTTTTACCGAATAGTGTATTTCTTCACCGTTCTCATACATATAATCTTCAAATTCACCCGTCCATTCTGCATAGTTTTCGCCTCTCAAAGTCACAGTCTTCACAGTATCATTCTTATCGTTCGACACTTCCACGGTCACAAAACCAGGCGTTGATGATGGCAAAGTTCCAGCCGACGTATCCCATTTTTTCTTAATGGTTAATTGTGTTTTTGCTGGCGTATGTGCATTAGTAATTACATTCCCTATACCAACCGTGCTAGAGTAACTATTGTCGTTAAAATCTCTACAGTTCAAAGTTGTTCCGCTACTAGTACACGTCGCCTCGCCTAAAGTGTATCTTATCGCCGAACCATTTCGATTCTTTGGCAAACCGTTAAATTCAAAACTTTGATTTGTTGCACCGGTTACCTTCTCATGAGCGACATAATTATCGCCATCTTTCACCACTACATACAAATTAGTATAATTCTTGCGCAAACCATCACGATCATTATCATCTTGCCATACTTTAGATGCACTCAAATCTACAGTCTCATAAGTGTTCTTAATTACCACATCGATATGATCAGCATGATTTTCACTAATTGTAAACTGATTACCGGTATAAGTAGTTGTATAATGTTCAAACGCAATCGGGTTATTGCTACCAGCAGTTTCCCCAAGTTCCGTCAAAGTATAATCGCCAATTGGGAAAGGCTCCATGATGCGATGTGTTTTACCTGCTTCCACCGAATAATATGTTTCCTTTAGCCCCTGTGGGTGTTCGATCTTAAAATCAAACATACACTCACCTTCTGCACACTGTTGCCCTTCAATTTCCTTCTTTACGTTCACGAAAAATGGCTTCACGTATGGTACAGGGAAATAGCCAGTTACATTATCTCCATAAGTTATAGATGCTGATTTATTCAATCTATGAAAACCTTCCGCAGTTTCATGTACACTATCTTCTAGCATAGCTTCGTTTGCTGATACCCGGTAAGTTGTAGACGCCTCGTACATATTAGTAGTACTATTAAACGTAAACACCGGATCCCAGTCTAGATCCACAGCATGAGTTGCATTATCTACATAAACACCCTCACCCATTACATCGTGCACATGTGAATTACCCACTAGAGAACTAATCTCACCAGCAATATCATCAAAAATATCTTCCAAATCATCACCACTTGAAGTATGACTCTTGCCTTGAGTAGCCATACTATTCAATACGCTATTTCCAAGCGTACCAGCGTTATAAGCAATCGTATGTAGTGTCGCCCCGGTTGCCTTAAAGAAATTCGCCTCAGCAATTGCTGAATTACCGTGGTCATAATAAGCATTATATCGTCTACCATCAATCCAAACATCATCATAGTCATCCCACATTTCGCGACCATCTGGTTCCCAAGTATACCTACTGCCATCGCCTACCCTTTCGTTATAATCAAATTTATCTGCCGAAGACATTACCTTAAATTGTCTAGAACCAGTGCCAATCATAGTGTGGCCTGTTTCAAAATCGCTACCACTTACGTTTTTAATATCATAGCTATAGCTTGGCACACCATCTGAAAGCAGAACTATACTTTTGTGCGTTGCTGTAGAACCAGCCAGAAGCTGCGCTGCTGCATGAATTGCCCCCTGAGTAAAAGTGCCACCACCGTTAGCAGCAATTCCCGAAGTCCCGTTAATCGCATTATTAACTACGCTAAACGAATCTGAAAAGCCATTCGTCTTATTTCTCACATCGGTCCCAAAAGAAAGCACCGCCACTCGGTTTACTCTATTTCCTTCAGGCAATAGCTCTTCAGCCAAAGATGTCGCCGCTGCCTTTGCGTTTGAAAGCATCGTACTGCTCATGCTGTTCGAACGATCAATTATAACGACCGTATCGGAAGTCACAGTTACTGCTGGCGCCTCAATTTTTAGCGTCACTTCCCATTCATTTGCATAGCCCGGCACCGCTCGCGCAGTCTTGTGTAGTCTAACGCCATCTTCCAAAACCGTTGGGCCGTTTGGGTCATTTTTTACCGTAGCACTATCGCCCTCAATTGCCAAAACTGGCACGATACTGCCGCCAATATTTGAGCCCACCAGTAGAAATGCAAAAACTGCACACACTATTTTTTTAAGTTTTTTCACCTTTTACTCCTTCACTTTTATTTGCCGCCATTATATCACGGCTGTCAAACAGGGGCAACGATAAGCACTTTCCAAAAAACACAAAAAAATAACCCCGAAGGGTTATCTTTTTATTATATCACAGATATAATATTTTGTCAAATATATATCTGTTACCAAACTTTCACCAAGATTTCACCACCAAGACGATTTTTCTTTGCTTCACGTCCGGTCATCAAACCTTTTGAAGTCGATACGATCACCATACCACGTCCAGATTTAATCGTTGGTAACTCATCCGCGGATGAATATACTCTACGACCTGGCTTTGATACTTTGGTAATCTCGTTAATCTTAGCATTAGCACCCGGCTCGTTAATAACAACATGAAGCATACCACGTGGAGTTCCATCCACCACTTCAAAATTTGCTACATAACCGTTTTTTGCTAATACTTCAACTAAACCAACTTTTAATTTGGAAGTCGGCACTAATATTTCGTTCTTGCCAACTATCACAGCATTACGAATTCGCGTGATAAGATCGGCAATTTGATCAGTAGATTGTATTGACATATTTCTCCTTTTCTTACCAGCTACTCTTAGTTACACCAGGAATTTCGCCCTTGGAAGCTTTTTCCCGGAAATTAATACGCGATAGACCAAATCGACGCATATAACCACGTGGACGACCGTCCAACATATCGCGGTTTTTTAGTCTCGTTGGCGAAGAATTGCGTGGCAACTTTTGTAAACCTTCTAGGTCACCAGCCATTTTCAACGCTGCGCGTTTATCTTTGTACTTGTTATACATCTTTCGTCGTTTTTCATCACGGAGAACTGCAGATTTCTTAGCCATATTACTTTGTCTCCTTTTCAAACGGCATTCCGAATAGTTCTAACAATTTTAGACTTCCTTCCTTTGAGCCATTTTTAATTATAAATGTCACTTCGAGACCATGTAGAACCGACGCATCCTCAAAGGTAATCTCTGGAAATACGGTTTGTTCTTTTAGCCCTAAGTTATAATTACCCTGTACATCAAATGCTGTTTTAGATACACCATGAAAATCACGCACATGTGGTAAGGCAATGTTTATCAAACGATCAACAAATTCATACATTTTATCATTGCGAAGAGTAGTGAGATAGCCTACTGGCGCACCCATTCCTTTTCGAATCTTAAATGTTGCAATTGATTTCTTTGCAAGTCTAGAAGTAGCCGCTTGGCCAGTAATCTTAGCAAGAGTTAGCGCAACTGTTTCAGTAAAACGCTTATCTTCACGTTTCTTACCGACGCCACAAGATACTACTACCTTTTTTAATTCTGGAACTTGATTAATATTTTTAAGACCAAGTTCCTTTTGAAGTTTCGCCTTCAGCTCATTGTTATATAGGGCTTTCAGGCGTGGTTGTGCTTTTGCATCAGCTACAGCTGTCTTTTTGACAGTTTTTGTGGCTTTTGCCTCGGCAGCCGTTTTCTTTTCCGCCATTATTTAGCTCCTTTCTTGGCTCGACTCTTAGTTTGACTCTTTGATTTGTCAACTTTTTTCACATCTGACTTCACGTATTTTGAAGCCTCGACCAACTTCAAATTCGATATATCGATACCTAAATGTATAGATTTTTTGCCACCGGTCGGGTTGATATACGACTTTCTAATGTGGCGTTCAACTACACCGATACCTTCAAGACATGCCTTATGTGAACCACGTTCAATTTTTACAATTTTAGCCGTTTTACCTTTATTCTCACCGGCAATGACTTTGACTTTGTCACCAATCTTCAAACTTTTCATTAGAGTACCTCCGGTGCTAGGCTAATAATCTTAGAAAAGCCAAGATCACGAAGCTCTCTAGGAATCGGACCAAAGACACGCGTGCCTTTAGGTGTTTTATCTTCGTTTACCAGTACGGCAGCATTTTCGTCGAATCTAATGGTAGAACCATCTGGACGACGAATCGGAGCTACAGTTCTCACGATTACTGCACGAACTACGGCTTTCTTCTTAATATTACCAGTTGGCGATGCATCCTTAACTGAGCAAGTCACAATATCGCCGACTTTTGCATAGCGAGCTCTAGTGCCACCAAGCACACGAATCACTCCGAGTTCCTTAGCGCCAGAGTTATCTGCTACTTTTAATCTAGTTTCCTGTTGTATCATTACGCTTCCTCCCCTTCTTTTGTTGATTCAGTAACTTTTTCTGCTTCAGCAATTTTATCAGCGCCAATTTTTTCAGGAAGTTCAACATTATTGACATCATCCTTAAGCTCTACTCTACCATGAGAACGCTCAAGTATCTTAACTAAAGTGTATGCCTTAGTCTTGGATAGTGGGCGAGTCATCGCAATTTGTACTCTGTCACCTTCATGAGCTTCATTTTTCTCATCGTGCGCAGTATACTTACGAGTTTTCGTGTACTGTTTGCGGTAAAGTGGATGAGTCTCTCTACTTACGATAGAGACAGTAATGGTCTTATCGCGCTTTGCACTAGTCACAGTGCCAATCAAAGTGTGTGCCATCTTAAAACTCCTCTTTCTTAATAATTTTACATTTCACTGGTAACTTGTGTGAAGCAAGACGAAGAGCTTCCTTTGCTTGCTCATCAGTTACATCAGCGATCTCAAACATTACAGTACCAGCCTTAACTTTAGCTACATAAAACTGTGGTTCACCTTTACCAGAACCCATTTTTACATCGAGTGGTTTCTTAGTTACAGGTGTATGTGGGAAAATTCGAATCCAAATCTTACCACCACGTTTAATATAACGTGTAATAGCTTGACGAGCTGCCTCAATTTGCTTTGAAGTGATACGCTCGTTATCAAGTGACATTAGTCCATAGTCACCAAACGCTACAGTATTGCAACGAGTAGCTACGCCTTCATTTTTGCCTTTGCGCACCTTACGGTGAGCAGTTTTTCTTGGAAGTAAAATCGCCATATTATTTCTCCCCCTTATAAATCCAGACTTTTACTCCAACGATGCCAGCAATGGTTGGTGCATGATGACAATGGAAATCAATATCTGCCCTCAATGTATGTAGTGGCACTGAACCTTCAATGAACTTCTCACGACGGCTCATTTCAGCGCCATTAAGTCGACCCGCTACTTCAATACGAACACCTTTAGCACCAGCATTCATCGTAGATTGAAGAGCCATTTTTACTGCACGACGGAAATTCATACGCTTGCCAAGTTGGAAACCAATGTTTTCTGCAACCAATTTTGCATTAAGCTCTGGCTTCTTAACTTCTTCGACATTAATACGAATTGGACCATCAATAATTTTCTCAAGCTCTTTCTTGAGTTCATTGATACCGGCACCCTGCTTACCAATCACGCTACCAGCCTTAGCTGTCAAGATGGTAATCGTGGTAAGATTTGCAGAACGCTCGATTTTGATTCGCGCAATCGTTGGACGAGATTTATATCTGTTCTCAATAAATTCGCGAATTTTGACGTCTTCCACTAGCCAGTTACGAAAATCGCTCTTCCTGGTAAACCATTTTGAAGACCAATCTTTGCTGACCTGGAGACGGTAAGAGATGGGATTAACCTTCTGACCCATATTACTTTTTCTCCTTCTTCGCTTCTGCTTTAGCTGGCTTAGTAGTGGTTTTCACCTCTGACTTTTCGGATTTTTCATCCGCGCCTGCTTTAGCATCTTTTTTAACTTTTTCTTCGCCTGCGACCTCGACGAATATATTACTACTAATCTTCTCATAAGGAAGCGCACGACCGCGTGAAGCTGGTTTATAACGGCGCATCCTAGTACCACTAGTTACAAAAATTCTAGCAATTCTAATACTCTTAGGATCAATTGAAACCTTTGAGTTGTTTAGCAAATTAGCATTTGCTGATTCGACAGCTTTGAGTACTGCCCTTGCAGCACGTCGTGGAGTATTTTCCAAAATCACTACTGCATCGGCTACATATCGATCTCTAACTAGAGAAGCTACGATACTAGTCTTTCTTGGCTGCGAATCGATACCTTTTTCATATGCATGTGCAAAATATGTTTCCGCCATAATTAGTTACTCCCTTTCGCAGCTGCAGCTTCAGCAGCTTTTTTACCACCATGACGTTTAAACTTACGAGTTGGCGCAAATTCACCAAGCTTATGACCAACCATGTTTTCTGAAATAAACACTGGGACATGAACTTTACCGTTATGCACAGCAATTGTTCTTCCTACCATTTCAGGAGAAATTGTAGATTGTCTTGCCCAAGTCTTTACGATGGTACGATCTTCACTGGAAAGTGCGGCAATCTTCTTTGCGAGTTTATAGTCCACAAATGGACCCTTTTTAAGACTCCTAGACATTACTTCCTCTTTCCTTCGTGGCGACTGCGCACGATCATCTTATTAGTTTTCTTATTGTGACGAGTTCGGTAACCCAAAGTGAGCTGACCCCACGGAGTACGCGGAGCTTTACCAGAACCGTGACGGCCACCATCACCACCACCGTGTGGGTGATCCGTAGCATTCATTACAACACCACGCACAGTTGGACGAATGCCTTTGCGGCGACGTCGACCAGCTGCACCGATTTTCACATTCTGATGCTGAACGTTTGAAACAGTACCAATTGAAGCTTCACAGTTTACCAAAACTTTGCGAACTTCTCCAGATGGCATCTTCAAAGTTGCATAGCCATCTTCCTTTGCCATCAACTGTGCACTAGCTCCTGCCGCACGCACCATTTGTGCTCCACGACCTGGAGTTAATTCTACAGCATAGACAAAAGTACCAACTGGAATATTTTCAAGTGGCATTCTGCTGGATTCTTCGACTTCTATTTCTTTACCAGTTTTAAAAGTTGAACCTTTAGACATCTTGGTGTCAGCTAATACATAATAATATGTACCATTTTCATCCTTAACTCTTGCGATACGAGCCGAACGATTTGGATCATATTCAATTTCTTCAACCGTAAAAGTCAAGTTTTCTGGTAATTTGTAAGTCAAAATGCGATAATGACGTTTTACGCCACCACCACGATGTCGTACGGTAATACGACCTTGATTATTTTTACCCGCTTGTTGCTTCTTGGCAAGAGTCAAAGACTTCATAGGCTTTTTGGTCGTAATTTGATCAAAATCCTGTGTTGTTTTTTGACGCTGCGCCGGAGTGATTGGGCGGTATGCCTTAATAGCCATTATTTATTCTCCTTCCCTGCATTCTTGTCTGCCTTTTTAGCTGGTTTATCAGCTTTTTTGGCTTCCTTTGCGCTGGTTTTTTCATCTTCAGGCTCATCAAATACTCTGATTGAATCACCTTGCTTTAATCTTACATAAGCAAACTTCTTGTCTGGGCGTGTTGTAATGCCAGGATAAGCGTGCTTACCTTTACTAAATTTGGTTTTCTTTCCGTTACGAATTAACGTCCTAACATCAGTTACGGTTACGTTGAATTCTTTTTCTACCATCTTGGCAATTTCTTGCTTACTCATTGATTTTTTCACTGGGAAAACATAGATCCGATTGGTCTGTTCTAGATAACTTTTCTCAGTTGCACGTGGTTCAATGAGATGAAGTTCAATATTGGTATTGTCATTCTTTGCCATTTTACTTCTCCTCTCCCATCAACCATTTTTCAGTTACCTTTAGTGCAGCTTCAGAAAAGACAATCGCGTCTGCATTCATAATGTCAAAGACATTTAAATATGTAGCACGCACTAGCTTTACATTTGGCAAATTATTAGTTGAGCGCAAAACTTCAGGAGTTTTTTCTGCTGCCACAGCTAATACATTTTTACCTTCAAGCTTCATATCTTTTAAGACTTTTGCTGCGTCTTTAGTCTTGCCAGTTAATTTTACATCAGCAGGTAAAATCAACACGGCCTTGTCGGCATTTTTCATCGATAATGCTTGACGCACAGCTAATAGTTTAGATGATTTAGCAATTTTCTTAGTGAAATTTTCGTTGCCAGTGCGACCAAATGCCACACCACCATGACGCCAGATTGGGTTACGAGTTGAGCCAAAACGAGCTCTACCGGTACCTTTCTGTCTCCATGGCTTCTTACCACCACCACGTACTTCACCACGCTTCAAAGTTTTTGCGTGTGATGAACGTGAATTAGCAAGATACGCATCATAAGCGAGTTTTACGAGTTCATGATTTTCTACGGTCAAACCAAAAACATTTTTATTTAGTGTAGCCATATTACTCCTTTCCCTCCACGCTTACAATTCCTTTGTTTGGACCAGGCACAGCGCCCTTAAGTCCAATCAAATTCTTCTCAACGTCAATGTAAGAAACCACCAAATTCTTCACTGTTACTGTATCATGCCCCATTCGACCAGGCATTTTCTTGCCTTTAAAAATCTTCTGTGGGTACATCGAACCAATCGAACCCACACGGCGGATATTACCCTTAAAACCGTGCGTATTACGTGATTCATTAAAATTGTGTCGTTTAACTGTACCAGCAAAACCTTTTCCTTTGCTCGTACCTGTAACCGATACCTTATCTCCTAATTTAAAACTTTCGACCGTAAGAGTGTCTCCAAGTTTCATACCTTCCGGAACCGTGTCAAGACGAAATTCCTTCAAGACTTTAGGATTAATATTTTCACCAGCCTTTTTAACGTGGCCGGAAACCGACTTGCTCAGATTCTTACCCTGACCGTAGCCCACTTGCACAGCATTATAACCATCGGTGTCGACAGTTTTTATCTGAGTCACCGTGCACGGACCGGCTTGCAGGATCGTTACTGGCGTAACTTCACCCGATTCACCGATAATCTGGGTCATACCAATTTTGGTGCCGAGAATGACTTGCATCCTATTCCTTTCGTTTAATATTATTTTAGAGTTTTGCCTCTGTACAACAGGCAAAACCACTTCTCCTACCTATAGTAGGATTTTATTAGAGCATTTTACTTCTGTACACCAAGCAAAATACACTATTAAAACTAGACTTTTAGGCTGGTTTCCATGCTTGACATTCTTTGGACCTCTCCTTATGTCTAGATAACTACCTAATTATATCACAACTGTTTTCTCTTGCCAACCCCTAAAATAAAAAATTCCCAGCCTAAGCTGGGAAAAGTTTAATGATTGCAGGACCTTGGCATAACTGAAAACTTATGCCCTTCACACTCTACTTCGTAAAAATGTGAGTTGTCATCTACGAGCTGAATTATGAAACTTAGTCCGTATTTCTTCGTCTTAATGATGAAGAAATTATCGATCTGTGCGTTAGTCGAGCCAAACTTGATAGCGGCAATTCCACGCGTTTCATTGAGCAGGAATCGTTCCGGCCAAATATCCGGGTCTTCACCAAGCAAAACCTTATTGATCGTTTTGTGCTGAAAGAATTTAGCCGTAAGGCTATCAGACTCATAATCGGACAGGTCGAGAAATTTATTAACATCTCCATCTATGACTGCAATAATCCGAATCGGACCTTCGATCAACATAACGTCGTCGATACCTACATTAATAAAATTCATCAGAGCACTTTTTGCTCTAACACCGTAAAATGGATTATTATTTTTTTCCATTTTTTTTGCCCTCCTAAAAATACTTGGGTCTCACAACCCACTCTTTTCGTTATATCACAAATATCTATTTTAGTCAATGTTAATGGTTATTTTTCCAGATACGCGTCAATAAATTCATCAATTTTCCCATCCAGCACCGCATCTGGATCAGTAGACTCATATCCCGTACGAGTATCTTTCACAAGTTTGTACGGCTGCAAGACATAATTTCGGATTTGTTGTCCCCAACCAGCAGATTCGCCAGCTCTAAGCTCTCCAATCGTCGCCGCATGTTGCTCTAGTTTCATTTGCGCCAACTTACCACGCAAAATTTCCATTGCCTTCTCTTTGTTTTGATGCTGGCTTCGTTCATTTTGAATCGCCACCACAGTATTGGTCGGCAAGTGTGTAATCCGCACAGCCGAATCGGTCGTATTAACTCCCTGCCCGCCATGACCACCGCTATGATAGACATCAATTCTTAAATCTTTTTCATCGATTTGGACATCAGTATCCGCTTTAATTACGGGCAATATTTCAACTAGCGCAAAAGAAGTTTGGCGCAAATTTTGTGCATTAAACGGTGACAATCTAACCAACCGATGCACACCATGTTCAGATTTCAAAAAACCAAAAACATTAGCACCAGATATTTCATAAACTACGGTTTTTATTCCCGCTTCTTCGCCCGTCACTCGCTCTAGACAGCCATATTTCCAGCCTTTTTTCTCAAAAAACCTTAGATACATTCGTTCTAGCATTCCAGCCCAGTCCATCGCTTCGGTCCCACCAGCCCCAGAAGTAATTCGCATAATTGCATCGTTTTTATCATACGGACCTTGAAATCTCAAAACTTTTTTAAGTTCATCGAGCTGCATCTCCATCGCACCAATTTGCTCATTAAACTCATCCTGCATGCTGTCATCAGAAATCTCAATCAATTCGCCTAAATCATCAATCTGTGTTTTTAATAACAAATATGGCTCAGTTTCTCCCTGCATTTTTGCCAATTCTTGATTTAATTCAGTCGCGTGCTTCACATCACGCCAAATTTCCGGCTCTGCAACCTGTTTTTCTAAATCAGCAATTTGCTTCAGTTTTTCATCAATTTCCAGCTTTTCGTATAATTTCACAAAAGTATCTCTAAGAGAGTCCAGCCGTCTTTGTAATTCTTGCATGTAAAAATTATAACATAGAAAAGCCCCATTACGGGGCTATTTCTATTGTGTGAGGTGCCAGGAAAGATCGCGCGAATTGAATTCGAGCGTCATTTGTTCCCGACCAACCAGAATGTCGAAGATATGAAGTGCCACTCCGCCCGCAAAACGAATTTGCGTTCGAAGAAGCTCTGTGACCTCGGTTTCTGATTCACCGCGTCGCCTAAAAGTAAGAGGCTGACATGGTGTCATCTCGTAACCGAACAGAGCCATTACCTCGACTTGTTCTTGATTGTTTTTGTTAAAGTTTTTCATAAAGACTCCTTAAATTAGATTTAATAGAGTCATTTATGTGAGCCTAATTTATTGGCTCATAGTTACGGCTGTAAATGACAAACACCCGCAACCTTAAACTTTTCTCATTGCCAGTGACCGAAGTATGACATGAGTAATTTAATTATAACACACCTGTATGCTCAAATCCCATAAACTGACAGCCCCGACCACTTTTATCGGCGTCAGCGGGTTGTTTTTCCGCTCATAATATAGTAATATCGTCCCATAATCTTATGAATATATGGCAAAAATTACCTAAACCTTTTCTCATTCTGGCGCCCATGGAAGGCGTTACGGATATTATTTTTCGTCAAGTCATCGCTCGTGCTGGTCGTCCAGATTTATTTTATACAGAATTCACCAACGTATCTAGCTATGCTTCCGAAAAAGGCCGCGCAAATGCTCTAGAAAGATTCCAAATCGCTCCTACCGATTCCCCTATTATTGCCCAAATATGGGGCAAAAATCCTGAACATTTTTCGGAAGTTTCATCCGCGCTTTCATCGCTAGGGTTTTCTGGAATTGATCTTAATTTTGGTTGTCCAGACAAGCATGTCAATCAAGCCGGCGGCGGCGCTGCCATGATTAAAACTCCCGAGCTAGCCGCAGAATGTTTTAGAAACACCGTCAAATCTACCACTCTTCCCGTATCTATCAAAACCCGTCTCGGTTGGAGCAAAGTCGAAGAATACCAAACCTGGCTTCCCACACTTTTACAAGAACACCCCACAGCCCTAACTGTTCATCTTCGTACCAAAAAAGAAATGAGCAAAGTCCCCGCCCATCACGAACTTATACCCGACATCATTAAGCTACGTGACAAAATCAGCTCAGAGACTAAACTCATCATAAACGGTGACATTAGAGATCGTGCTCACGCTATGGAACTCTATGCAAAATACCCAGAAATTGACGGTTTTATGATTGGCCGTGGCGTATTCGCTAATCCCTACTGTTTCACCGACCACACTCCTTCGCGCGAAGAACTCTTAGAGCTTCTAAAAATGCACCTAGACTTATACGAAGAACACATGAATGGCTATTTGAGAAACATTTGCGACAACGGGAGCAAGCTAGCGAGCGAGCCCTGTGACGACAGGCGCGAGCGAAGCGGTTTCGAAAATAGCCATTCAGGTGCTCCATCATATGAACCCCTAAAACATTTTTTCAAAATCTACATTAATAATTTTCCTGGCGCCAAAGAAATCCGAGCCGAGCTAATGGAAACCCACTCTGTCGCCGAAGCTCGAAACATTATCGACAAGCTCTAAACACTTGATTATTTATAAAAAATATGGTAATTTTGCATGCATAAATCGATTAATTCTCATTAATCGTGCATTTTAAAAACTAGACTTTAAGGAGGTGATGGAAATGTACTTTTGTAAACGAGCAAAAGACGTAAAATGGGATGCCTTGCAGCTCGATCACAAGACCTACGAACTCACTCAAGATTTAAATCATCCACGTGTGATTGACACCATTAGAAAAAGCTTACATTTTGGCGATCAGCGCTGTGAAAGGAACTTAAGAAAACATATTGCAGAAAAACTCTCTAAAAATGGCAAAAAAGTAGCAATCTGGGGAGAGGACGTCAATCGTATTATTAGAGTCATTCAAAATGCCCTAGCCGATGCCGGCTTCATCAGAATCGACCTGCCGATTATCTATGATGGTGTATATGATTACACCATGCATAGACTCGTAAACTTCTTCAATTGGAACTCAGACAATCTCGAAATCTTCTTGTGCTACCTAAAAAACCGACACAACAATAACTATAATGATGTCGTTATGGATTATTGCATCAATACAGTCGGATTTGCCGGATACGAAATCGATAACACCTGGGAAAAAGAGTTTGGTCACATCTTTTTCCAAACTACTCTAGAAGAAGGTTTGCAAACTCTCCAGCGTCTCGAAAGAATTATCAGAATCTACTATACGGAAAGCCTTAAAACTCGAAAAGGTTACGAAACATTCAACCGAAACACATCAGAAAATATCTTCGAATGTTTTACTAATTTTTTGACACCATCCCAAAAACAATTTATGGAATGGTGGCTCCACCATCAAGAGACTGGATACATCATCCTTTCGAGCCAAGACATCGACACGCGAAACAGTTGTATCATCAGCTTTTTAGCCAATGCAAAACCAATTTTGAGCCAAGTCAGATCATTATTAAAAGTCTAGTTATTGTCCCCGATTCCACAATCGGGGATATTTTCTACCCAATAAACACTCCAAAAAACGTGCTATAATATAATCATGAAAATTGCATTACTCGGCTATGGTAAAGAAGGTAAATCCATAGAAAATTATTTCAAAAAACACTATCAAGATTTAAAATGTGATATACTTGAAAACTTTACACCAGCAGAAATTAAAACCAAAAATTTCAGTTCATATGATTATGTATTTCGTAGCCCATCGGTACCACCGCTGCATCTAGAAAATGAATCTTCCGTCACTAAGTATTTTTTTAACAACTGCCCTTGTGATATTATCGGTGTCACCGCCACGAAAGGCAAAGGTACCACTTGTTCGTTTATCAAATCACTATTAGATGCCGATTCTAAAGATGCCTATCTTGTTGGTAATATTGGTGTACCCGCTATAGATATTCTCGATGACCTTAATCAAAACTCCGTTGTAGTTTACGAAATGTCTAGCTTCCAGCTCTGGGATCTTCAAAAATCACCACATATTGCTGTAGTTGGAACTATCGAACCAGACCACCTAAACGTTCATGATGGTTATGATGATTACGTAAATGCCAAGACTAATATCTGCTGCCATCAGACCGCCGACGATTATGTTATTTTCTATCAAGACAATCCAGAATCTGTCAAAATCGCTAGTCACAGCTCAGCTCAAAAAATCGGATATCCATTTGAAATTCCGGATGAAATCAAGCATGCTGTTAACATTCCTGGAGAACACAATTTAAACAATGCTATAGCAGCCATCGCCGCAGTTGCGAGCTATCAAAATATCTCACCAGACGAATATTTAAGAGACAAAAAAGATATCATTATAAAAGGTCTGACCAATTTTAAAGGGCTACCACACCGTCTCGAATTCTTACGCGAATTAAATAATGTCAAATACTATGACGATAATTTTTCAACCAATCCGTCATCTACCAGAGTAGCTATTAACGCTTTTCCAAATACCAATCTCGTGGTTATTGTTGGTGGACGCGATAAAACTGACAATCAAGACTTACCCGAAATCTACGAAATTTTACAAGCAAGCCAGATTAAAACTATTATTTTGATGGGTGAATCTGGCCACGAATTAGCCAAAAAATATCACGATGATCGCTTTATCGTAGTAGAATCGCTAAAAGAAGCTATCAACACCGCCAAAAAAACAGCTGAAGTCATTGCCCCGTCTATTGTCTTAATGTCACCATCTGCAGCATCATTTGACATGTTCAAAAACGTCTACGACCGTGGTGACCAGTATCAACTTTTAATA